>CALYAM010000004.1 GCA_944393565.1 uncultured Clostridia bacterium | reverse complement strand
ACACAGTAGTTAAGCTCTTTAGCGCCGAAAATACTTGGAGGTTACCCTCCTGGAAACATAGGTTGTTGCTAGATTTTTTTTGTTATATAAGAGATTAAGTATTTATCGTCAATGTATAAAAATTATATGAAAATTACTTTCAAATTTTCTTGCATTAATGGATATTCTGATTTTTATATAAAGATCCAAATAAATATAATTATATAATAATGTAGAAAAGGATTTTTAAAAAACGATTTGACATTTAATTAATTAAAAAGAAGAGAAAGAATTTAAAAACATGTGAATTTTTTCTCTTCTTTTTAATCGTTGATTATTTATGTATTTTGATGTATAATAAATGTATAGATGTTTGCTTTTAATTCAATAATCTAGGAAAGGAGAATATGGTATATTTTATATCATAAGATAAAAAAATGGATGAAAGGATTTTAAAAAATACTTTGGTAAATTTATTTGCACCATTAAATGAAGAAGAAAAAAGAAAAAGTGCTGTTGAATCTATTACAAAACTATTAATGCAAAGCTATAAAAGTTACTTAACTCCTGGAAATATCCAAACACCAGAAGAAGGTGAAAAGCAAAAAAGAAGAAAGATGGAAGAAAAAAAACTAATAGAGGATATAAAATTTCAAGTTATAAAATCAATTATTGGAAAAATAAAGGACAAAGGGCCTACATTAGTTACTGATAAAATTAGAAGCGACTTTTTATTGCAAAGAGAGGCAATGTCTGAAAAAATTAGAGATACATCTAGTACAATGGAAGCAAGAGCTATAAAGTATGTAATGGCTGATATCTCTGATATATCTGATAAAATCAAATTACAGTCCGATATAGAAACTAGTAAAATTGGTAAAATAGAAAGACACAGGGAAGAAAATGAAACATTTTTAGAGAAATTAAGCAATTTTCTTAAAGGAAGACCAAAAGAGAGAAATAAAAAAACAAGCACCAGTATTAATAGAGATAATGTACCTAATATAGAAGCCAATAATAATAGAAGACCTATGGGAATTCCAATATTAGACCAAAATATTCAAAGTACGACAAATAATGCAAACAATCAAAACAATGTATTAAAAAAACCAGTTAATGTGCCTGGTTTTGAACAAGTACATCCAATAGGGACCATAGTATATATAAAAGGTAGAAGATATAGACAAACAGCAGATGGTCTAGAAAGCATGACAGATTCTCATGAAGAACGATAATATATAATATATTAAAGGTAAACCACAAAAAAACTTTAAAATATTCGAAAAAGATTGACATATCTAAGAAAATATGATAAAGTATTAGAGCATGTATTATTGAAACATAATACATGCTCACATCGTTTAATAAATAATAACGGAGGTGTAGTTAAATGGCTGCAAAAGGACCAAGAGAAAAAATAACATTAGAATGTACAGAATGTAAGAGAAGAAATTATATGACAGAAAAAAACAAGAGAAATAATGCAGATAGATTGGAAATTATAAAATATTGTAAATTCTGTAAAAAACGTACAACACATAAAGAAACTAAATAATGTGGAGGTATTAAAATGGCAAAGGAAGTAGAAAAAAAGTCACCAAAAGAGAATAAAGAAAAGAAACACTTTTTTAAAGACTTTAAAGCAGAACTCAAAAAAGTAATCTGGCCAACACCGAAGCAGGTTGCCAATAATACTATTGCAGTTATTACAATTGTGTTAATTACCGCTGTTATTGTATTCGCATTGGATCTTATATTTGAAACAGTGAATAAACATGGTATTGATAATATTAGAAAATTAGTTGTAAAAGATAATACAGTAATAGAAGGAACAGAAACTAATATAACAGATAGTAATCTTGTAACAAATGAAACAAATGCGATAGAAACCACTGATACGAACTCTGTAAATGATAATGAAGTAGTGCAAGAATAAATAAAAGGAGGCTAAATAATGTCTCGGAGAAAATTACAGCAAAGAACCAAATTGGTATGTAGTACATACATATTCTGGTTATGAAAACAAAGTAAAAACTGATCTAGAAAAGACTATAAAAAATAGAGAACTCGAAGACTATTTTTTCGACATAGTTGTACCAATGGAAGAGCAAATAGAAATAAAAGATGGAAAAAGAAAAACAAACTTAAAAAAGGTCTTTCCAGGTTATGTATTAATAAAAATGATTGTAACAGAAGAATCTTGGTACATTGTTAGAAATACAAGAGGTGTTACTGGATTTGTAGGTTCAGGTACAGAGCCGATTGCTCTTACACAGGAGGAAATACGTAATATGGGGTTTGAAGAAATTCCAGTTAATATTGACTATGAAGTAGGAGACAGTGTTAGAGTTATGACAGGACCATTCGAAAATTTTATAGGCAATGTTCAAGAAATCAACAAAGAAAAGCATAAAGTGAAGGTATTAGTTTCAATGTTTGGTAGAGAAACACCGGTTGAATTAGAATTTTCACAGGTTCAAAAAGTAGGTTAAAATATAATTATATAAAGATATAGAAGCAAGAAGGAGGTGCTAAAAATGGCACAAAAAGAAATTACAAATGTAATTAAATTACAAATCGAAGCAGGAAAGGCTACACCAGCTCCACCAGTTGGTCCAGCATTAGGATCAAGTGGTGTTAATATAATGCAATTTGTAAAAGAATTTAATGATAGAACTGCAAATCAACCAGGAATGATAATACCAGTTGTAATTACGGTATATAAAGACAAATCATTTGAATTTATTACAAAAGTTCCACCTGTAGCTGTTCTAATAAAAAAAGCAATAAAAATAGAAAAAGGTTCAGGAAAACCTAACAAAGAAAAAATTGCTAAAATTTCAATGCAACAAGTGGAAGAAATAGCTAAGCAAAAAATGGAAGACCTAAATGCTGCATCACTAGAAGCAGCTATGAGCATGGTAAAAGGTACAGCTCGTAGCATGGGTGTAATAGTTGAATAAAATTTAATAAAATGGGAGAGTTAAAACTCGTTTGAACCAAAGGAGGAAGAAATGAAAAGAGGAAAGAAATATCAAGAAGCAGAAAAGATAATTGACAGAAAAAAAAGCTATGAGCCAAAAGAAGCTTTAGAGGTAATAGCTAAATTACCTAAGGCGAAATTTGATGAAACCGTGGAACTGCACGTTAAACTAGGTGTAGATTCAAAGCAAGCAGATCAACAAGTAAGGGGAACTGTGGTTTTACCAAATGGAACAGGAAAAACACTTAAAGTATTAGTATTTGCAAAAGGAGACAAAGCAAAGGAAGCAGAAGCAGCAGGCGCAGACTTCGTTGGAGCAGAAGAACTAGTACCAAAAATAGAAAAAGAGAACTGGTTTGACTATGATGTTATTGTTGCAACACCAGATATGATGGGAGTTATAGGAAGACTTGGAAAAGTATTAGGACCAAAAGGATTAATGCCTAATCCTAAGTCAGGAACGGTTACAATGGATGTAACAAAAGCAGTAAAAGACATTAAATCTGGTAAGGTAGAATATCGTTTAGACAAAACAAATATTATACATTTAGGTTTTGGAAAACTATCATTTGGCGTAGATAAATTACTTGAAAACTATGAGACAATTATAGAAGCAATTATAAAAGCAAAACCAGCTGCTGCCAAAGGTCAATACATTAAAAGTGTATCAATATCTACAACAATGGGACCAGGAATATATTTAAACCAAAAATAATTTAAATAGCCAAAGACAGTAGGCAAAAACAAGTCCTACCGAGGCAAAAAGGAAACAATCTTTCTTATTGCCTTGAGATTTTGGCATAAAGAGATTGTTTTTATTATATTAAAATATAATATTATTAATGATATATAAATTTATGGAGGTGAATAAATTGGCTAGCGAGACTATTTTAAAACAAAAGCAAGCACAAGTATCGGATTTGGCAGAAAACATGAAAAATGCAAAATTAATACTATTAACAGAATATAGAGGAATTAATGTTGCAGATGTAACAACATTGAGAAATAAGCTAAGAAATGCTAATTCTGAATACAAAGTTATAAAAAATAATATTACAAGAAGAGCTTTAGAAAATTGCAAAATAGAAGGATTAGAAAACGAATTAGAAGGCCCAGTTGCAGTTATACTTGGCAAAGAAGATTACCTAGAACCACTAAAAATAATATATGAATATTCAAAAGACAATGAATTTTATAAAATTAAAGGTGGAGCAATTGATGGTAAAGTAGTTTCTAAAGAGGAACTAATTACACTTGCTAAATTACCATCAAGAGAAGTTTTACTTGCAAAATTGGCAGGAAGCTTGCTTGGAACTGTTACAAAACTTGCTATTGCGCTTGATCAGGTGCAGAAGCAAAAAGCAGGAAATTAATATTAAAAATAAGAGTAGTGAACTTATAATCACTAAAAAGAAATTTTAGGAGGAAATTAAAATGGCTGATATAGCAAAATTATTAGAAGAAATTGATAGTTTAACAGTTATTGAACTATCTGAATTAGTAAAAGGAATTGAGGAAAAATATGGAGTATCTGCAGCTGCAGTAGCAGCACCAGCAGGAGGAGCAGCAGTAGCAGGAGCTGCTGAAGAAAAAACAGAATTTGATGTTATACTAAAAGAAGCAGGAGCAAACAAAATTGCTGTTATTAAAGTAGTAAGAGATGCTACTGGCTTAGGACTAAAAGAAGCAAAAGACTTAGTAGATGGGGCACCAAAAACAGTTAAAGAAAAAGCTTCTAAAGAAGAAGCAGAAGAACTAAAAGCAAAATTCACAGAAGCAGGAGCTGTTATAGAATTAGCTTAGAGTTAATTTATAAAATATAAATTAAATAAAAAATACATAAAAGACTGATAAAGAATGGGATTGTCTTTTATGTATTTTTTTTTATTTAAAACAGCTATACTTTCTTTAGTTTATTAATAATTAACTTTATGAATTCTTTTATTTGGACTATATAAAAATCTAAAATTAGACTTGACATAAGAATAAGTAGTGCTGTAAAATTAAAGAAACAAAAAGATGAAAGCCAAAAGGCAAAGAGGAGGAAACCCGCATGGCTGTACACACACACACACACACACAATTAAATTTAACAGATAAGGAAAAGAAGAAAGAGAAAATAAAAGATAGAATAAAAAGTTACCGATTTAGCACTTTGTTATTGCGCAAAGTGCTAAATCGGTAATTTTTGTGTGATAATTAAATTATAAAAATAATTATGATAAATTAAACAAAAAGAAAGGAAGATAAAAGTGAAAAGGAGAAACAAAAGCAAAGAAAATGAAAAAAGTATGAAAAGCAAAATTTTACAAAAAGGAATAACACTAGTAAGTTTGGTAATAACCATAATAGTGTTGTTAATTTTAGCTGGAGCTGGAATAAATGTAGCAATAAATGCAGACGGACTGACAGAAAAAGCAGAAGAAGCAACATACAAGCATTTAGTAAGTACAATGCAGGAAGAACTAACATTATATATCGCACAAAAGCAACTAGAAGAATTAGGTGTTTTTGAGAAAAACAAGCTAAATGCAAATGCACAAACTTTGATATATAATGGTGAAGAACAAGAAAATAAAACAATAAAAGATATATTAACTGGATGCCCAGAAGCCATGCTACAAAATTATGCAATAGTAAATGGAGAATTAAAATATATAGGAAATGATAGCCAAGAATATGAATGGTTTGCAAGTACAATGTATAACAAAGAAGATGTAGCTCTTGCCACAAAAGAATCAGAGACAGGACGCATAACATTAGAAGGCACAATAGATGGCTACATTGAAGACTACACAATCTATGGAGAAACAATACAAAATGGAATTCCAAGTCCGAGTGAAGAAGCAGTGATAGAAAGTGTTGGAGAAAATGGAACAATTGAAATAATATCTTATGGGAAAAATTTGTTAAAAGGCACAAATACGCTAGATAAAAATGATGAGGTATTTAGTATTTATGGACAAATACAAACAGATGAATTATATAATGAATGTTATACATTAAAAACAAATAATGCATGGCATGGTTATAGAATAAATTTTTCTAAAATAGCAAAAAGAGTGGGAATAAAAGCAGGTGATATAGTAACATATAGTATTTGGGCAAAATTAGATGGTATACCAATTAATGACTCAACATATTCTGTATATTATGGTTCAGGTGGCAGTGTGTATTATAATGAAGCAGTGGGAGAAATAAAAAAAGGAGTAGAAAACAACTGGAAACAATTGAGCTATACATTTGAAGTAACAGAAGAGATCCTAAATGTAACATCATTCAGAATAGAATCAAACTATTTTGAAAATTCTAATTATACAACAAGCATTGCAAATGTCATATTTGCATGCCCACAATTGGAAATAGGAGAAAATGCAACAGAATATGAAGAATATAAAGAAGAGAAAACTGTAATAAATTTAAATACAAAAGGCTCTTTAAGAAATATAAACGAAGATAAAGACTATATAAAATATTCAAATGGTGCTATAACAAGAAATACAGGTATAACAATAATAGATACAGATGAATTACTTTTTTTTGAAGCTGGGGATTACATAAATATGCCATTTTATACATCTAGTAATATAAAGGAAGCAGGAGTGTTATCAAATTACTTTCCAAGAGGTGTTTTAGCTGCAAATAAAAATTATGATTTTATATTTATTGGAAGAACTAATATGGAGAAGTATTTTTCATCGGTAAGTGAGCTAAATAGCTTTATAAAAGGAAAACAAGCTGAAGGAAATCCGGTAAAATTTTACTATACTCTAGAATCAAGCTCAAATGAATACATATTTTTACCTAAAATAAAGACTTTTGAAAATGTTACTAACATTAAAGTAAATACTAATGTTGAGCCATCAAAAATAGAAGTCAAATATATAAAAAATAAATAAAGAATGGTTTTAGAATTATATTATTAAATTTAACTGTAAATTAATGTGTATTGCTTGAAATATTTTAACTAATATGATAGAATTAAAATCTATTTCGCTTTTTGTTTGAAGATAAATAAAGGTGATAAATTAAAACAAAGGAGGAAAAATGTATTTTGAATTTAGAAGAAGCGACAGAGATTTTAAGCGAAGCTGTTATAACAGCCCCTAGTATTAAAAGCTGTGTATATATAAGTGCACAAGAAATAAATGAAGCAATAGAGGTGATTTTGAAAAATATACAAGAAAAAGATGAAACAATAAAACAACTTAATGAAATATTAGCAGAGACATTACAAACAAAAAGCAAAACAGTAGCGACCAGGTTAATAGGCAGATTTGGAAAAGCAATGTGTATAGAAAAATTGCTTAGCTAAAAATTATAGGCTTAAAATAGAATTGACAAAAAAAATGATAAAGTATATACTAGTAGCAATAAAAAAATGGGAGAAAAAAATGAAAAAAGTAAAAAAAATATTTTTTATTGCACTTATGATATTGATTGTATATTCTATAAATTCTTATGCCTATACAGGAAGTATTAGTACAGAAGGAGCAAGAATTAGAAGGGAACCAAACACAGAATCAGAGGTTTTAACAATAGCCTATAATGGGGAAACAGTAGAAATATTAGAAAAAAGTGGACAATGGTACCAAGTAAAATATGGAGAATATACGGGCTATATTCGTGAAGATTTGCTACAAGTAGAAAATACAGAAAGACTGACAGAAAATGAAATAAATGAAGAAAATCAAAACGAAACAATAGAAGAGGAAACCGAATTAAATAACAATCAGGAAAGTGAAAAACAAATATTATCAAATACACATATTAGGCTAATACCAAGTATATGTGCTAGTAGTGTTGGCGAAATAAAAGCAGGAGATAAAGTAACAGTAGTAGAAATAAAAAATTTATGGTCATGTATTAATTATCAAAATAAAAAAGTTTGGCTACCAAGTGATATGTTAACAAATGTAGTAGAAGAAAAGCCAATTACAGAAACTCAAGAACAACCACAAACGCAAATAGGCTACATAAATGTTGAAGCAGCTATTATTAGAAAAGGAGCTAGTACTTCTGCAGAAATAATTACTGAAAGACCACTTAATACCCAACTTGAGATAATTTCTGAAGAAGGGGACTGGTACAAAATTAATTTTAATGGGCAAGAAGCATATATTGCAAAAAGATTAGTTTCAGATAGTGTTACTCAAACAAGTAGAAGTATGAGAAGAGAAGACAGTATGGAAAATACTATGCAAGAAGAAATAATAGAAAAAGAGCAACAAAAAAACTCAGAAAATGTAGCTACTGAAGAAATAAACACAAGCGCTGAAAATGAGAGCAATACATCAGGAAAAGAAATCGTAGATTATGCAATGCAATACCTTGGCTATGCTTATGTATATGGAGGTGCAGGGCCAACAAGTTTTGATTGCTCAGGATTTACACAATATGTTTATAAGCAATTTGGAATAAATTTATCGCATTCAGCCGTTACACAGTCTAATAATGGTATATATATAACTAAACAGAATTTACAGCTAGGAGATTTGGTTATATTTAGAGATTGGGACAATTTAAGCATAGGCCATTGCGGGATATATGTAGGAGATGGAGAATTTATTCATGCGGCAAATGCAAAAAGAGGAGTTGTAATTGATACTCTAAATAGTGGCTACTATTACGAACGATATGTATCTGGAAGAAGATTGTTAACTAATTAGATTAGACTGGGGGATATAGGAGATAACATTGAAAAAAAGACCGATTGTTACTATTGCAATTGGATTTATAATAGGAATTTTAGGGGGGATTTACGTAAAAGTAATTCCTCTTTTTTTAATTATTATTATTATGATTTTAGTATGTCTGCCAAAAAAGTATTTTCGCTATATAAAATTATATATTAGTTTTTCAAGCTGCATTATTTTAATTCTTTCTATAATTTGCACATATACATATTTGAAATTTTGCGATAAAAAATATGCTTTGATAAGAGAAGAAAAAGTATTTGAAACAATAGGTATAATTCAAAGTAACCCAAAGGAAAATGAGTATAACATAGAATATACAATAAAAGTAGATGAAATAAAAAATCTAAAAAATTTAGCCTTTAAAATTTATATAAATAAAGAAGCTGATAATAGTTTATATAAATATGGAGATAAAATAGTCTTTAAAGGTGAAATAGAAAAACCAACAAAAAATAGAAACACAAACGGATTTAATCAAAAACTTTATTATCAGACGAAGGGAATATATGGGAAAATATATGCAACATATACAATGAAAATTGGGGAAGAACACAATTTTTGGAGTTTTGGAAATTCAATAAGACTAAGTATTGAAAAGAAATTAAAAACATTTTTATCGCCGGAAAATGCAAATTTATTATCAGCCATATTAATAGGTAGTAAGGATGAACTTAGCAAAGAAAATATTGAAAATTTTCAAAATAGCAGTTTAATTCATATACTTTGTGTCTCTGGCTCGCATATATCTTTTTTAATGTTAGGTGTTCAAAAATTATTAAATAATATAGGAAGAAAGAAAAAATATATTATTTCTTTTGTAATATTAATTCTATTTAATGCAATTACAGGATTTTCTGGGTCTGTTGCAAGAGCAAGTATTATGTCTGGCTTTATGATTATAGGGAAGTTATTATTTAAGCAAAATGATGTTATAAATTCTATTTCATTATCAGCTATTTTATTGCTAATTTACAATCCATTTTTATTATTTGATACAGGACTACTACTTTCATATGGAGGAACAATAGGAATATTGCTATTTGCAAAACCGATTGAAGCAGTAAATCTAAAAAATTGTGGAAAACTGTATACATATTTTACTAAAAATGTAATAGTTTCTTTTTCTGCACAAATTATATTAGCACCCATAATAGCATATTTATTTCAAAAAATTTATCCTTGCTTTTTTATATCTAATTTACTTGCAACACCAATATTTGAAATTATATTATATTTAGGAACTATATTTATTATACTAAGTTTTTTATTTCCTCCTATATGTATTATATTATCTAAAATTCTAGAAATTTTTTTAACCACATTTCAAATGGTAGCTGAAATTTCAGCTATGTTTCCATTCTCAAATTTTTATATCACTAGACCGTGTTTATACTTTTTAGTATTGTATTATATAACAGTATTTATAATTTATTTTATATGTATCACCCAAAAAAACTATTTAAGAAAATTAAAAGAAAAATTTATAATAAATAAAATACTTAAAAAATGGTTTATTTTCATAATTATAATATTCACTGCTACACATACAATAATGAAGCTCTTTTCAAATTTTGAGATTTGTTTTATAGATGTAGGACAAGGGGATGCAACATTTATTAAAACAAAAACAGGAAAAACAATAATGATAGATAGTGGGGGAAGCAAAAACAATACAGACTATGATATAGGAGAAAAAGTTCTAATTCCATATCTCCTATCAAAAGGAATAAGTAAATTAGACTATATTTTGGTATCACATTTTCATGCAGATCATAGTAATGGTTTTTTGGCAATATTAGAAAATATAAATGTAAAAAACATATTAATATCAAAACAAGGTTTAGATACAAAAGAGGGAAATGATTTTTTAAAAACAGCCATAAAGGAAAACATAAATATATATTATGTAGAAACTGGACAAATTATAAAAATTGATAAAAATACTAAATTAGAAATTTTATTTGTAGGGGAAGACGATGAAAACCTAAACAATTCATCCATAATATCAAGGATTACGTATAATAACTTTTCAATGCTTTTTACAGGTGATGCAGAAGAAAGCCAAGAAAAAAGATTGCTAAAACTATATAAGAACAAAAGCATAATTTCAGACATATTAAAAGTAGGACATCATGGCTCTAACACATCTACATGTGAAGAACTATTAGAAAAAGTAAAACCTAAAATAGCATTAATTGGTGTGGGAGAAAAGAATACATTTGAGCATCCAAGCCCAAGCATAATTAACAGACTTAAAAAATTCAATTGTAAAATTTATAGGACAGATTTAATGGGAGAAATTATAATAAGTGTAGAAAAAAATAGTGCTTTTACTGTAAAAACAGTGATGTAAATTTTGCTCAAAATTAAAAAAATGAAAAAATGATTGCAATACTTTTTTTATATTGATATAATTTGAATAAAATAAAGTACAAAGGAGGAGAAATACATGTTAAAATCAAATGTAGGTTGGAGCACAGAAGCAGATAGCTATATGTCAGGAAAAACCGCTGCTCAGAAAGCGGTTGTGGACTTGGTCCAAACAAAAGTTGCATTTTTATATACATCAGTAGAAAACAATATTGAAAATGTTCTAGAAGGGGCAAAATCTGAATTAGGTACAGCACCAATTGTAGGGTGCACCTCAAGTGGAGGAATTATAGTACCAGATGGCTATATTTCTTCAGAAAATGGTTTTGCTGGAATTTTAGCATTAGGAGATCCAGAACTTACTGTTGGAGTGGCAGGTTCTAAAAAAGGAAAAACTGCAAGACAAACAGGTAGAGATGTTGCATTAAAAGCTATGGAGAAGGCTGGAACTAAGAATGTACCTTCATATTTTTATATGGTGGCATCTCCAGGTGAAGAAGAAGAGTACCTAAAGGGAATTGAAGATGTTGTGGGTAGAGTACCTTTTTTTGGAGGAAGTGCAGCAGATAATACAGTAAGTGGAGAGTGGAAAATATTTACGAATGATGAAATCTTTTCGGATGGTGTTGCAGTTGCTTTCTTCTATACAGGAAAGAAAATGGCAAATGTATATACAGGAGCATATCATGAAACGACTAACTCTGGAATTATTACAAGTATAAAGGGAAAAAGAACGTTAGTAGAAATAGATAATATGCCAGCAATGAAAAAATATTCAGAATGGACAGGAAAGAAATTAAAGGATATGGAAGGACGGAAATCTTTTAGTTCAAACGATTTTAGCACCTCTAGGAGTTAAAGACCCATTGGGAGATTTAATTGCAATACGCCATCCAATGTCAGGAAATGATGATTATTCTATGAATATTGGAAATAACCTTGCAGAAAATACAGCTGTAATCCAAATGGAAACAACAGTTGATGAACTAATTAATTCAACAGGTAAAACTCTAAAAGAAGTTAACAATCGTCTTGAAGGAGAAGCTGGAGCATATCTTTTAGTACACTGTGGTGGAAGAAAATTAGGAATAGGAGACAGAATTGAAGAAGTAACAAAACAGCTAAAAAAAGAAGCAAAAGGGGTACCTTTTATTACAATATTTACATTTGGAGAATATGGAAGTGAAAACCAAGGAGCTAATACATGTGGAGGGCTAATGTTATCTTTTACAGCATTTGGTAAATGAATACCAAGCGAGCAAAGAGTGGCTCGCGAAAATGAAAAAGAGAGGAGAGAACTAATTAGCATGAAAAATTTAATAGGTTATGAGTGGAAGGAAGCTTCTAATGGGGCAAAAATTGAGGTAGTAAATCCTGCAAAACAAGAAATAATTGCAACAGTGCCTAATGTAACTCCAGAAGATGTTGATGAGGCAGTAAAAGTAGCTAAGATTGAACAAAAAAAATGGAGTAAAAGACCAATTCATGAAAGAGCAGATATACTATATAGATTCGTAGATTTGGTAGAAAGAGATAAAGAATCACTTGCAAAATTATTATCTGATGAGACTGGAAAACCAATTAAAGAAGCAATAGCAGAGATTGCGAATGTCAAAATAGGAGTAAGAGCATTTGTTGAAAGGGCAAAACATTTATATGGCGAATACATCCCAGCTGGAACAGAAGCGGGACAAGAGAGCACAATCCAAATTGTTACAAGAGAGCCAATTGGCGTTGTAGCAGCAATTATTCCATTTAATTTTCCAAGTGATTTGTTTTGCCAAAAAGTACCACCAGCTTTAATGATGGGAAACAGTATTATTGTTAAGCCATCAAATTATAACCCATTAACTCTAATAGAATATGTAAAATTGATGCTAGAAGCTGGAGTACCAGCAGGTTGTATCCAAGTATTAACAGGAGATGGACCAATTGTAGGACAAGCTTTAGCAGCACATCCAGATGTCCATTTGGTTTCACTTACAGGAAGTACAGCAGCAGGAATTCAAACTATGGGAACTGCATCAAAGCATTTAGCACATATTATGCTTGAATTAGGAGGAAATGATGCATTTTTATTTTTAGAAGATGGAGATATGGATTTAGCTGTAAAAGAAACAATATGGGGTAGACTATACAATGGTGGTCAAGTATGTTGCGCAAGTAAACGTTTTTTAATACACAATTCAAGAAAACAAGAATTTATTGACCGAATGAAAGAAGTAATTAGCAAACTAAAAATTGGTGATCCAAGTAAAATGGAAACAGATATGGGACCTATGATAAACTTAAATGCTGCTAAGCGCATTGAAGAGCAAGTAAATCAAACAGTAGCAGCAGGTGCAACAATAATATGCGGAGGAAAAAGAGAAGATGCCTATTATGAGCCAACAATATTAGATAATGTAACTAAAGAGATGGATATAGCAAAAGACATGGAAGTATTTGGACCAGTCATTCCAGTAATAGGATTTGACAATGTTGAAGATGCAATTGAAATAGCAAATCAATCTTCATTTGGACTATGTGGTTGTGTTATTACAAAAGATTATAAAAAAGGTATGCAAATTGCAGCAAGATTAGAATGTGGTGGTGCAGTTGTAAATGGCTCAAGTTTTTACCGTGCTTTCGAAATGCCTTTTGGCGGATGGAAGAATTCAGGAATAGGAAATGAAGGGGTGCTTACAACACTGCAAGAAATGTCTAGAATTAAAACAATTGTTCTAAAAAATATTTTATAGAATAGAAATAATAGAGCTAGAAGTCAAAACAGCAAAAGACAGAATTTAACACCAAAATTTGAGAGATAAGTTATGATGATTTTATTTAGTCATTTAGAAATGCAATATGGCTAATAATAGATTGCCATCTTATAATTATTAAATATAAAAGAAGGTGAAAAAATTTATTTCACCTTCTTTTTGCATAATTTTTCTAATTATACAGATACTAAAAATAACAATTTTATGTAAGGGGAGAAAAATTATGAAATCAAAAATAGTAGTTGGAACACTTTTCATATTAATATTTTTTTTATGTATTGGAATAGGATTTTATATAACAAGACTAAATCAGCTAAGTAATACTAATATAAAGCAAACGACCGAAATTTCTGATGGAAAAGTAACTGATGAATGTACGAAAGAAGGAGAAGAATTGTTACAGGCAAACAGCACAGAAAAAAAAGTGTCTCCCAAAGCAGTATTTGTTATTAAAAGAATATATGATGAATGTGGACATACAACGAAAAATTACTTGACTGCTCCAGATGATGCAATAAACAAGACAGAAAAGGAGATTAAAGAAATATATAAAGACTGGGAAATTGAAAGTTTTACTAATAATGAAATTGTAATGACAAAGCATGAAAATGGAAGTTGCTTTGAACATTATGTGCTACGTGATGAAGATGGACAAATTGTTGTTTATAGAATTGATGAGGAAAATCAAGAGAAAATATATGAAAGAACGGGAATACTTACTAAATATTTACCTCAAACAGATAAAATACAAATACAAAATGGAATATTTGTGAATGGAAAAGATGCTTTAAACCGTTTATTAGAAGATTATGAGTAAATAATAAAATGTCATCTCAAATATATTTTAATTATATTTGAGATGACATTTTGATTTAAGAAGTTATTTTGTTTTTCTTAAAAAGTCTTTCACATAGAAAGCTTTAAAATACATGAAAAGAGAAAAAATAGTAAACACAACAGCTAGATAGTATATATAAGTATCAAATGTATATGGTAATTGAAACTGTTTAAATATCATTGAGAAGAATATAGCAATATAAAATAAGATAGTAGAAATTTTTCCATACCATTTGCTTGAAACAACTAAATCTTTTCCATATAGGAAAGAAGCTCCTGCTATTAAAATAAATTCTTTTATTATTACGACTACTAAAATCCACAAAGGGACAATATGTTGTACAACAAGAACAACTAAAGTAGCAACTTGTGTGCATTTATCTGCTAAAGGGTCCATTAATTTTCCAAAGTCTGTTATAAAATTATATTTTCTAGCTATAAAACCATCTGCTATATCTGTTATACCAGATAATATAAGGAAAAAAGCAGCAGTTATATAATTATCTTGTAAAGCAAAGAAAACAATAAATGGTATTATAAAAAAACGTATAATAGTTAATATATTTGGTACATGCTTAAACATAAATAACCTCCAAATTATATAATGTAAAATGCTAAATGATCTTCTTCTAATGATACTTCAACTTTGTTTCCACTTACTAGTTCATTTCGCAAAATCTTTTCAGATATTTCATCTTCAATATATCTTTGAATAGTACGACGCAAAGGCCTTGCACCGTATTTTAAATCCGTTCCTTTTTCTAATATAAAATGCTTTGCCTCATCTGTAATACTAAAATCAATATCTTTATCACGAAGAGCTTTTTTTGTATCTTCTAATAGCAAGTCAATAATATCCAATAATTGATTTTGTGTTAAAGAATCAAATACAATGATCTCATCTACTCGGTTTAAAAATTCTGGGCGAAATATTTCTTTTAAGCTATCTTCTACTTTCGATTTATCAAATGTTTGCTTACCAAAGCCAATTGCATTGTGGTTTAAGTTAGAGCCAGCGTTGGATGTCATAATAATTACAGTATTTTGAAAACTAACAGTATTTCCCTGAGAATCAGTTAATTTGCCGTCATCTAAAATTTGTAGTAATATGTTAAATACATCTGGATGAGCCTTTTCAATTTCATCTAAAAGAATTATAGAATAAGGCTTCCTTTTTACTTTTTCAGTTAATTGACCTGCGTCATCATAACCAACATAACCAGGAGGTGAACCAATTAATTTTGAAGTAGAGTGACTTTCCATATATTCAGACATATCTATACGAATTATCGAATCCACATTTCCAAACATTTCATATGCTAATGATTTTGCAAGCTCTGTTTTCCCAACACCAGTAGGACCTACGAAAATAAATGAAGGAGGCCTTTTGGAACTTTGAAGTCCAGCACGGTTTCTTCTAATTGCACGTGCAACAGCATTCACTGCAGCATCTTGGCCAACTATGTGTTTGTGAAGATTAGTTTCCAAATTTAATAATTTAGCTGTTTCGGCTTCAGTAATTTTCTTAACAGGAATTTTTGTGGCATTTTCAATTACTTCTGCAATATCTTGCACAGTGAGGCTTTTTACAGTTAATTTTTTATTCATTTTTTCAATAGCATCAATTAGATTACATTCTCTTGTTTTTAAATCCGCAGCCTTTTGATAGTCCTCAATAGAATCTGTGGAAACTGCATCATCTTTTTCCGCTTGCACTTTTGCAAGTTCATTTTTTAAAACTTCTAATTGATAAAGTTCTTTATTATTTAAGTTAATACGTGAGCAAGCTTCGTCTAATATATCTATTGCTTTATCAGGCAAAAATCGATCATGAATATATTTTTCAGACATACGAACGGTTTTTTCTATTACATCATTAGAAATCCTAACCCTGTGAAAATCTTCATAATATTTTTTTATTCCTTTTAATATTTCAATAGAATCTTCAATACTTGGTTCTTCAACAATTAATGGCTGAAATCTTCTTTCTAAAGCAGAATCTTTTTCTATATATTTTCTATATTCTTTTAAAGTTGTAGTGCCAATAAGTTGTACATCACCATTTGAAAGAGATGGTTTTAAAATATTAGCTGCATTCATAGAGTTTTCTGCATCTCCAGCACCAATTATGTTGTGAATTTCATCTATAACCAAAATAACGTTACCATATGTTTTACATTCATCAATAATACCTTTCATGCGGGATTCAAATTGACCACGAAATTGTGTACCAGCGATTAGAGAAGTCATATCTAGTAAATATACTTCTTTATTTAACAACTTTGCAGGTACTTTTTGATTGGCAATTTTAATTGCTAATCCTTGTGCAATTGCTGTTTTACCAACGCCAGGTTCACCGATTAGGCAAGGATTATTTTTAGAACGACGGTTTAGTATTTGTATCATTCTTTGTATTTCTCTGTCTCTTCCAATAACTGCATCTAGCTTGTTCTCACGAGCTTTTTGAGTTAAGTTAGTGCCAAATGTATCTAAATAATTCTTCCTTTTTACTTTAGGTGGTTTTTCCGTTTTTATTTTTTTCTTAGAATCTGCATCTTCATTTTTATTTTCGCTTGCTTGAGGCTGAGAACTGAACATGTTAGAAATTATAGAACCTATTGGAATATTGCCAGATTCGGTAGAAGCTATTTGATTTATCTCTTCAGGAGAAATATTATTAGAAATATCCTTAAACATTTCTTCGAATTGCTTTGACATATCATCAAGATTTTCCTCGGAAAGATTAGCTTGCTTTGAAAGCACTTCTAAAGGATTAATACCTCTTTGTTTTGCACAGTTATAGCATAAACCTTCTAGGGAAGACTGGCCCTTATCCACTTTGTTAATAAAAATAACAGCAACATTTTTGTTGCAAACAGAACACAACATAAATTTATAATTCTCCTTTTTTACATAAGTTAACATGATTATCATACCCTAAAATAGTAGAATAGTCAAGAAAATAAAGGTTAAAACCTTATTAATTTACAATATAAACAAAATGCAAAAAATTTAATTGCTTATAAATTGTTAGTGCTTGAAAAATTAAATACATAATGATATACTAAAAAAACAAAACAAAAGAAAAGGATGGTGCTTATGAAACTTTTAGGGAACATAAGTGATAAAAGACTTATTATATATGTTTTAATAATTATTATTTGTGTTGTTACAATTGGCATTGCAGTATATTTCCAATTTTTTTATTCTAGTGATATGTTAACAGACATAAATAATGAAAATGGCGAATCAGTAGAATCTGAAGAAGCAAGAAATGAAAGACTGCGTACAGAATTTAACTTATCTTTTAGCAATACAATAAGAAAAAATAGTGTTGAAGAGAAAAATATTCAAAGAGTCGATGCAACAAGAGATATAGTGTATACAATATATGAAATAGATTTATACCAAGAAAACAAATATGATATAAATTTAAATATACCATATTTAAATATTGATAGCCCAGCAGCTAAAGAAATAAATAAAGAAATAGATAATATATTTGGTAGTAAAGCTAATGATGTAATTCAATCTGAATACATACTAAGTATATATAACTTAGATTATATTGCTTATCTAAATGATACCATTTTGTCGATATTAATAAAAGCCACATTAAAAGAGCAAGACTATCCACAAAGGGTAATTGTAAAAACATACAATTATGATATTATAAATAATAACATCATCTCATTGGACGATTTACTCTCAAAGAAAAATCTTGACAGAACAGAAGTCTATAATAAAACAATTAAAGAGATTGAGTCTGTAATGAAAGAAAATGAGTTGTTTGCAGAAGCAGGATATGAGGTGTTTAAAAGAGATATAAATGATGAACGCTATTTCCCAGAAAATACAGATACTTTTTTCCTAGATCAAAACAATTATCTATATTTAATTTACGCATATGGAAACAACAATTTTACAAGTGAATTAGATATGATTATTTTTTAAAACAAAAAGAAAACCGCCATTTACGGCGGTTTTCAAAAACAAAAGGGGATGTTTTTATTAGAAAATCAATAAAGGAATAACTTAATTATTGATTCTTGCTTTATTATATACACAGATTATGACCATTTTGTGAAGAAAAGGTAAACCTTTTAAGGTTGTTCAAGTAATTTTATTGTTATATCAATTTCCTTTCCATCACGAGAAACTGTGAGTTTCATTTCATCGCCTATTTGATGAGATAGCTTTATTTCATCTAAATCATCCATTGTTTTTATTTCTTTATCATCGGCTTTTAAAATTACATCACCAGCTTTTATTCCACCTTTTTGTGCAGCAGAAAAATCTTCTACACTTCTTACATATACACCAATAGGCAAATCATAGCGTTCTGCAGTTTCTTCATCTAAATCCAATCCGCTTATACCAATATATGGCCTTTTTACTTTGCTATACTGAATTAATTGTTCATAAATTTCTTTTGTGCTGTTAATTGGAATTGCAAAACCCATGCCTTCTATACCAGTTCCAGAAAGTTTTAATGTATTTATTCCAATTACTTCTCCATTGCTGTTAACTAAAGCACCACCACTGTTTCCAGAGTTAATAGCAGCATCGGTTTGTATTAACGTATATTCTTTGCCATCACTATCAGTTACTTCGCGATTAACAGCACTGATAATTCCGGAAGTCACACTATTTTGCATTCCAAGAGGATTGCCAACTGCCATAGCAAATTCACCCACTTTAACACTATCTGAATCTCCAAGAGTTGCAGCTGTTAAACCAGTTTTGTCAATTTTTATAACTGCTAAATCGGTTTCGGAATCTGTACCTACTATTTCAGCTTCGTATACTGTTTCATCTCCGTATAAATGGACTGTTACTTTTGTTGCTTCTGTAAGCTGATAGAAAGAAGAATTTGAAGATGAATTTACAATATGATTATTAGTTAAAATATAGCCATTCTCTGAAATAATAACACCTGAACCCTCAGCTGAGGCAGAAGAAGGTTGCCTAGAAAATAGACTATTGACAGTGTACTCAACGGTAATTCCAACAACAGATGGTTGAACTTTGGCAGCTACGCCAACACCAGTATCGGAGTAATTAGATAATGAAATTAAGTTTGTATTTCCAATATTGGTTTCACTTGAAGTAGTTGTTGAAGTTTGAGTTAAGCCGTGTTCCAACAAATAATTTTTCTCTAATATTTGGTACACCAAAACATGTGCCAATAACTAAACTTGCTCCTATAATTCCACTTGCAAAAGGTATAAGTACGCTTTTACCAAAACCTGTTGATTTTTTCCCTGGCTCAATTATAACCTTTTTATAAGATGTTTCATTTTCTTCCATAAGATTACCTCCAAAAACAATATATCATATTTATAATAACCTAAATTATTATCATAATACAATACAAATGTGAAAAAAATGTGAAAAAAGTGTTATATTTCGTTTTACACAGTGTGACAAATTTGTTACAAACAAATAAAATGTTGAAAAAAGATATTAAAGGAGGTATAATAAAAAAAAGAGAGATAATGTTATATTACACAAAGGAGGAAAGATTAGATGAATAAAAAAGAGAGAGGTATAACCTTAATATCTTTAATAATAACTATACTTGTTATTATAATACTAATAGGTGCAACAATTGTAGGAAGTGGAATACTTGATACAGCGAACATACAATCAATTGCATCTGATATGCTTTTAATACAAACAAAAGTAAAGATAATTAATGAAAAAGTAGGTTTTAATGGTGATACTTCTCTATATGTAGGGCAAAAACTAAGAAGTCATCCAAATAAAGCAGAGATTGCAGGCAATGCCCTTACAGCAGATGAAATAGAAAAAGATACACTTTATATTTACGATAGACAAACTTTAGACAGTATTGGCTTAGAAGGGATTAAACTAGGTAATAATCAAGTTTATATTGTTGATTATGAAAATGGAGAGATATTTTGGCCAGACGGTGTAAAAAATGATAAAGGAGAAAAACTATATAAACTTTCTCAAATCATTGCAGACAGACTAATCGAAGGAGAATATTCAGATGATAAGGTAAGTCCAATTTTAAGAGAACCAGAATGGAATATAGATGTAGATACTATTATTATAGGAGTCAATGCATATGATGAATATAGTGGAGTTAAAGGTTATCAGTTCTATATAGATGGTGAAAGACAATGGAATTCAGATGGAGATGAATGGCAAACAGATAATATATATACATTTCCAGATCTAAACCAAGAAACAGAGTATAAAATTTACTATAAGGTAATTGATCATGCAGGTAATATTACAACATCAGAAGAATACATAATAAAAACTTTAAAACTAGAAACAGCTGAGCTTATAATGAAACTAGAAGGTAGTTCTGGGAACATATATACACAAGATACATGGGTAAATAAAAATGTTTATTTATATTTTGAACAAAATACAAATAACACTAGATATTGGGTAGAAGGTTCTACAAATGTTCCAATTACAAAAGAGCCAGTATTGCTTACGGCAGAAGGAACATATAGTGCATACACAAAAGTAGAAAAAGGAAGATATACAGATCAAAAGGGACCATTTAATATTAAAATAGATAAAACAGCACCTAATATACCAAATATAACAGAAGGCCAAACATATACAGTAGAATCAGGAACTAAAAATATTACAATAACTTCTAGCTCTATTACGGATAATTTATCTGGAATAAGAAGTGCTATATGGTTTGTTCAAGAACCAAATGGAAGTTATAAAGAGGCATCAGATGTAACAGCAACAGTTCAGTCAAGCAAAACAGCAACATGTAATTTCACAATGAGTGTAGCAGGAGATTATAAATTTAAGATAGTTATAATAGATAATGCAGGAAATGAATCTAGCAAAGAAACACAGATGACGTTAATTACTCACGTCCATAGCTATGGAAATTGGGTAAAAGTTAATGACCAAATTCATAGGCGTACATGCTCATGCGGAGCTTATGAGGACCAAAATCACACATGGGGCTCATGGGTGACAACAAAAGCAGCAACACATTCAAATACTGGTATACAAACTGCGACATGTACAGGATGTAATACAACAAAAACACAAACAATAGCAGCTCTTGGACATAATGCATCATGTTACTCAACAGCATGTAGAGGAAGCTTTGCATTAAGTTCAACAACTTCACAAACATATTATACATGTTCTCACTCTCATACATATCCAGGAGGAAACTGCATTGATGGAACAGGACAATCTGATGATACAACATATACAGTGTCTGGCACATGCTTTGGAAAGGCAATTGGCTATACATGCTCAGGTGTAATGCTCATTACAGGATGCCAAGACGCAGAAAATAGCTCAAGGTATAGTGATTGTTGTGGAGCAAGAGTATTAGTTGGTACAGTGTTTACAAAAAAATGTAATAATGTTAACTGCGGAAGAACAACTACTGTTAATATTCCTTCAACATTAACTTGGTGCTCAAATTGTACTCGTTATATGTCATCACCAGGACATGCAAGTGATACTTTCTTAGCAGATATGGACAGAACAAGTTGTGGAAAGAGTATGACAAAATATGGATTGAGCTGTGGCTACCATTCAGGAACACAAAATTTTACAAGGAGTATACAAACATATAGATGTGCAACATGTGGAAAAACTACGAACTTAAATTTAGCAGCATCAGGAACTTGTAGCATATGTGGAAAGACACACGCAGTTTCACAAAGCGGAAGCAAAACTGCTACACACAATACGGTACCTAAATACTTGATTTGTGGACAATAATTATGATAAAATAACAGTACAAATTGTACTGTTATTTTATTGTATAGGAAAAATCGACTTTTTCTTTGATATTTCAGTGTTTTTAACGATTTTTCCGTATACAACAAGGTTAGGCTTCCTTGGGCCGTCCGAGCACAAAGCGAGGACATGTATTTCGCTGTTGCTCCAGAGACTAGCCCTGCGAAATGCCTTTCTTATTGTATAGGAAAAATCGCCAGATTTTTGCTATATAACAAGGTTAAGTTTCCTTGATTCGTGCATATTTGCGAAGCAAAATGCACATGTGGCGAAGCCACTTTTCTTATTTTATGGAGGGAAGAGATGAAAAAACAAGATGGAAAATCAATTATTATTTGGATTATAGGAATAATAATATTAACATTTATAGCAATTTTTGCATTTGATTTTTTCGAAAAAGAATTAAATATAAAAAAACAAGAAGACATAAAAACAGAGATGTTACAAGTACAAGCAAAATCAAAGATTATATTAGAACGTTATCATGTAGACAATAATAATGCTCTAAAAGGAGAAAAAGTAGAAGATACATCTCTGGAAGAAAAATTTGGAATAGACAATATACAAAATTACTATAAATGGACTAAAGATGTTTTAATAGAGGTTGGACTAAATAATATCATATTAGAAGATAATGAATATTACTTAATAAACTACGATTTAGAAGAAGTTATATATTCAAATGGTTACAAAACAGAAGATGGCAATATTTTTTACAAACTTTCTGATATAAAAGAACAAAATTAAAGGAGTAATATAAACACGTATGAAAGAAATTGAAGAACAACGACTAATTAAACTAAAAGAAATAGACAATAAATTTTATAAAAACGGAATAACATATATAGCAGGGATTGACGAAGCAGGAAGGGGACCGCTTGCAGGACCTGTTGTTGTAGGATGCGTAATTTTGCCAAAGAATTCATTTATAGAAGGAATAAATGATTCTAAGAAAGTATCTGAAAAAAAGAGAGAAAAACTATATGAACAAATTACAAATGAGGCTATTAGTTGGAGTGTTGGAGTAATTGACCAAAATGAAATTGACGAAATAAATATCTTAAATGCTACAAAAAAAGCACTTACAATTTCCATAGAAAAATTGAAAATAAAACCTGAACATATTTTAGTGGATGCTCTAAATCATATAAACACATTGAAAATACCATATACATCAATAATAAAAGGAGATGCAACAAGTTATAGTATTGCAGCAGCTTCTATTATTGCGAAGGTAACAAGAGACCGCATTATGACTGAATGGGATAAGGTATATCCTCAATACGGTTTTGCTAAACACAAAGGCTATGGAACAAGAGAGCATATGATTGCAATTAGAAATAATGGAATTTGCATGCTACACAGAAAAAGTTTCCTTAAAAATTTTATTTAAAATTTTATGAAGGGATTGGTATAAAATTGAATATACAGGAAATTATTAGAAAAAAGAGAGACAAAGAAGAGCTTTCAAAAGAAGAAATTACATATTTTATTAATGGATACACATCAGGCGAAATTACAGATTATCATGCAGCAGCATTAATTATGGCGATATATTTAAATGGAATGAACTTGCAAGAAACACTAGACTTAACAATGTCAATGGCTAAATCTGGTGAAATTATGGATTTCCATAATATAACAGATATTGTAGTAGATAAGCATAGTACTGGAGGCATAGGAGATAAAATAACACTAATTCTTATGCCTATTATTGCGTCACTTGGAATTCCAGTTATTAAAATGTCGGGAAGAGGTTTGGGATTTACAGGAGGAACCGTAGACAAATTAGAATCAATTCCAGGCTATAAAACAAACATAGGAGATAGTAAACTAATAGAAAATGTAAAAGAATGTGGAATTGCCTTAATTGGTCAGACTTTACAATTAGCTCCAGCTGACAAAAAAATATATGCTTTAAGAGATGCTATATCTTGTGTAGAAAATATTCCTCTTATAGCATCTAGTATTATGAGTAAAAAAATAGCAAGTGGTGCAGATAAAATTGTGCTAGATGTAACAGTTGGAAGCGGAGCTTTTATGAAAGATAGAGAAAGTGCTATTAAACTTTCAAAGCAATTGAATAAAATTGCAAAACTTTCTGGAAAAGAGAGTATATGTGTTCTTACAAATATGAACGAACCATTAGGCAGAAGTGTTGGAAATAATCTAGAAGTGATAGAAGCAACTCAAAGTTTACAAGGAAATATTGCACCAGATGTTAAAGAAATTGTATGCACATTAGGCGCATATATGATAAAACTAGCTAAAAAAGAGAAAAATATCGAAGAAAATAAAACAATAATTGAACAGCAAATAGAAAATGGAGAGGCATATAAAAAATGGATTCAATTAGTAAAAATTCAAGGACGGTGCAATAGATTATATTGAAGATACAGATTGTTTTCAAAAAGCACTATATGAGTATCCAGTAAATGCAGATAAAGCTGGTTATATAAAAAAAATAGATGCAAAAATTGTCGGCGAAATATGTACTTCCTTGGGAGCAGGTAGAATAAATAAAGAAGATAAAATAGAAAATGAAGTTGGAATAACATTTCACAAAAAAATAGGTGACAAAGTGGATGCAGGACAAACATTAGCAATCATTTATTCAAATAACAAAGAAAAGGCAGAAAATGCAGTGGAAAAATTGAAGAAAGCTTATGAAGTAATATATGAAAGAATAAGAAAGCCAAAAGTAATCTTAGGAATTGTAGAAGACAATGAAACTTTTTAACTAGATGAGATGTATTACTTGTGTAAGGGAGGATTCACAATGTACGGCATGCAAAAATCTAAGGAAGAATACATGGAATTTTTAATTGAAAAATATAGTAACATGATATACAGGCTAGCTCTTGCTAGAACTAAAAACAAAGAAGATGCAGAAGATGTATTTCAGGAAGTTTTTTTAAAAATAAATAAGAAAATGCCAGATTTTGAAAGTGAAGCTCATGAAAAAGCATGGATTATTCGAGTAACAATTAATTTGAGCAAGAATATTTTCTCATCATCTTGGATGAAAAATACATTTCCGCTAGAAGATGAAATAAAATTTGAAGATGAAAAAGAGCAAGAGATATATTTCGATGTGTTAGCATTACCAATAAAGTATCGTACAGTAATTCATCTTTTCTACTATGAAGGTTTTACAATCAAACAGATAGCGTCTATACTAAAAACCAATGAAAACACTGTAAAAACAAGACTTTTACGTGCAAGAGAAAAACTAAAATCTAGATTGGAAGGAGGTTTCAATGATTGAATAATAAGGAACTTTATAAAAAAGCAAATAATCAAATTAGTGCAGATGAGAAGCTGAAAAGAAAAGTTAAAAATCAAATTTTTGAAAACAAAAAACATAATAACCCAATGATTATAAAATTCGTTAATGTACTGGCAGTATTTGTATTGATTTTTTCTATTGTATGGCTTTATATGAATAAAAGTAACAAACAAGATCAAATAGAAACAATAATAAATCCACATATGGCTTCACAAGAAAAAAGCTTACCTAAAATAGGAAGCAAAGAAAATTTTATAGAAATGCTAATAGACTCAGAAGAAAAACAAGATAATCTATTACAAACAGAAAACTTAGAATCATCAAATATTCTAAAAGATTTTTATATGCAGACTAATGAACAAGTACCTGGAGTATCAGAAGCGGATATAGTAAAAACAGATGGCAATTATATTTATTATATTGCAGAAAAAAACTTAAATATTATAAAAACAGATACACTACAAGTTATAAAAAAAATTAATTACATGGAAATGTTTTTCATGCCTACACAAATGTATTTGTATGACAAATATTTGATTGTAATTGGGGAAAAAATAGATGGTTCAGTTCAAAATAGTACAGCATATTATGACATAGCTTATATGGGTGATACAAATATAATAGTGTATGATGTAGCCGAAATAGAAAACATAAAAGAGGTACGAAATATAGAAATTGAAGGATACATGCTAACTAGTAGGATGGTAGACGATACTGTTTATCTTATAATAAATAATCCAATAACAATAAACGAACAAACAAAATCTAATGAAGACATGTTAAAACCTACATATTATGATAGTAACATTTCAGAAGAAAAACTATTTATAGATTTTTCTGAAATTTCATATTTTCCAGGAGAAGTGGAGGAAAACAATTATTTAATATTAGCAAGTTTTTCACTAGAAGAAGAAAACAAACTTAATGTAGAGGCATATTTAGGTGCAGGAAGTATAGTATATGCTTCAAAAGAAAACATATATATAACTAAACCTCAATTTGAAAATAATATAATTAAAACAACAAAAATATATAGATTCGCTTTGAAAAACAAAAAAGCTATTTATGAGGCAGATGGGGAAGTACCAGGAAGTCTACTAAATCAATTTTCAATTGACGAGAAAGATGGATACTTAAGGATAGCATTAACTAAAACAGAAATAGCTCAATCTGAGCAAAAAATAAAAAATGCCGTATATATATTAAACAAACAGTTAAATACAGTTGGAAAAACCGAAAATATTACTGAAGGAGAAAACATATATTCAGTTAGATTTATAGGAGATAAAGGCTATATAGTAACTTTTGACCAAACAGATCCATTACATGTAATTGACTTATCAAGCCCATATGCACCAACTGTTTTAGGTGTATTAGAAATACCAGGATATAGTACATATTTGCATCCATATGATGAAAATCATATTATAGGATTAGGCCAAGAAGTATTAAATGATGGAGAACAATTTACATTAGGTGGAATTAAAGTGTCCTTATTTGATATTAGTGACAAAATGCAACCTAAAGAGATTTCAACTGCTTCAATTGGGCAAAGGGGAACACATTCAGAAAGCTTGTATAATTACAAAGCACTACTATTTTCAAAAGATAATAATTTGCTAGCATTCCCAATTACAGTAATGGAAACAATAAACAATGAAACGAAAATAACATTGCAAGGAGCCATTTTATATGATATATCCTTAGAAAATGGCATAATCGAAAGAGCAAGAATAAATATTGAAAATTTAGAAGAAAATGAAATTATAAGGCGTTTTTTAATAATAAAAGATAGTTTATATGTATGTACTACAAAAGGAATAGTTAAGTTAGAATTAAGTACAATGCAAGAAGTAAATAAAATTAAATTTTAAGTCCTATTAAATTAGGACTTTTTTTTACTCAACACGTCGTTCCGTTTTTAAATCTTGCTTACTTAGTTTTTCATATTCCTTGAGTTTCATTTTATATTCTAGTTGTTTACACATATATTTATAATACATATATGCTTGTTCATACTGCACAATAGGGTTAAACATTGGATTTGAATATATATCATCTGTTTGAGAATCAAACCCAGGGGTATAAGAATAAAATGGTGGGAAATCAGAATTTCTATCCATTAAAAACACATCCTTTTTTGTATATATATATTTCACAATATATAAATTATGAATAATTTTTTGGAATTGTAAAATAATACAAAAAACAATACTTGCTCGCTATAAAAAAAGATGATATAATTTTTTAAAAACGAAAGAGAGGTAAAACCATGGAAAATTTAATAAATGAGAAAAAAACAGGTTGGGAAAAAATAAGTGAAGAAAAAAAAGGAGAAATAAACAAGTTTGCAGATGAATATATTTACTTTTTAAACAAAGGGAAAACAGAACGAGAAATTGTAGATGAAACAATAGACATACTAAGAAAGAACCAGTTTGAAGATATTTCTTCTAAAGAAAAATTGGCTCTTGGAGATAAGGTGTATTTATGCAACAGAAATAAGAGCTTATATATTGCTGTAATTGGGGAAGAACCACTGGAAAATGGACTTAAAATTGTTGGTGCTCATATTGATTCACCACGACTAGATTTAAAGCCAAACCCATTATATGAAGATACTGGATTTGGATATTTTAAAACACATTACTATGGTGGTATAAAAAAATATCAGTGGACGACAATTCCACTTAGTATACATGGAGTTATTGTAAAAACAAATGGAGAAAAAATTAAAATAAACATAGGAGAAGATGAAAAAGATCCTATTTTTACAATTACAGATCTATTACCACATTTGGCCCAAGAGCAAATGGAAAAGAAACTAAAAGATGGAATTTCTGGAGAGGACTTAAACGTTTTAGTAGGTAGTATTCCTTCAGAAGAAAAAGACGTTAAAGAAAAAGTAAAATACAATATATTAAAATTACTCAATGAAAAATATGGTATAGTAGAAGCTGACTTGCTAAGTTCTGAACTAGAAGTAGTACCTAGTTTTAAAGCAAGAAGTTTAGGCTTTGATAAAAGTATGGTTGCAGGTTATGGACAAGATGACAGAGTATGCGCTTATACAGCATTAAGAGGAATATTAAATATAGAAAAACCAAAAAGAACTGCTGTATGCATATTATCTGATAAGGAAGAAATAGGTAGTATGGGAAACACGGGCATGGAATCTCAAATGTTTGATTACTTTATATCAGAATTAATAAATAAAAAAGAACAAAATTACCCAAACTTACTAGAAAAAATATTTTGCAATTCAAAAATGTTATCAGCAGATGTGGATGCAGGGCTAGATCCAATATATAGCAATGTTTCCGAAAAAAATAATGCAGCATTTGTGGGCAGAGGAATAGGATTCAATAAGTATACAGGAGCAAGAGGAAAGTCTGGTGCCTCTGATGCAAGTGCGGAATATGTAGCAGAAATTAGAAAACTGTTAGAGGAAAATGATATTTATTACCAAATTTCAGAACTAGGTAGAGTAGATGTAGGAGGTGGTGGAACAATTGCATATATTTTAGCAAATAAAGGAATAGATGTAATAGACTGTGGTGTTCCAGTACTTTCAATGCATTCTCCATATGAAGTAACAAGTAAGTTCGACATTTATGAGGCATATCGCACATATGAAATGTTTTTAAAATAATTATGTAATAATAAACACCTTTTTAAAACATACTAAATGTTTTAAAAAGGTGTTTATTGTAACTATGAGAACTAGACAAAATCGTCTAAGAGTGGTATATTATAAACATGTGCATAAAATAAAGTAGGAGTTATATGATGAAACAAGATATAGAAAAAAAATTAAATAAGTATGGACAAAGCCATATAATTAAATTTTATGAAGAACTATCAGATAAGGAAAGATTGCTATTAGAAAAGCAAATTGAATGTATAGATTTATCATTGATAAATGAATTATATAATAATAAATCAGAAAAAATGACTGAGGAAAAGATAGAACCAATACAATACAGTATAATGAAAAATATAAGAGAAGATGAAAAGTTAACATATAAAAAAATTGGGGAAAAAGCAATTAAAGATGGGAAAATAGCTGTGTGCCAAATGGCAGGAGGGCAACGGAACAAGACTCGGACATAGTGGACCAAAGGGTACATATATGATAAAACTAGAAAAACCAAAATCAATTTTTGAAATTTTTTCAGAGAAGGTAAAAAAAACATATAAAAATTATGGTGTATGGGTTAATTGGTATATTATGACAAGCGATGAAAATAATGAGGATACAATTAATTTTTTTGAAAAAAATAATTATTTTAACTGCCCAAAAGAAAAAATATTTTTTTTCAAACAAGGAAAGCTTGCAATGGTAAATATAGATGGAAAAGTTATAATGGAAAAAAAATATAAAATAAAAGAAGCTGCTGATGGAAATGGAGGCATATTTGAGGCACTATACAAAAATGGACTTATAAAAAAAATGAACGAAGAAGGAATAAGATGGCTTGGGATAGGAAATGTGGATAATATTTTATTAAATTTAATAGATCCAGTATGGATTGGAATGGTAATAAGTAAAAACATGCTTTTATCCACAAAAACTGTAACAAAGGCAAATCCAGAAGAAAAAGTAGGAGTAGTTTGTAAAATAGGAGGAAAGCCAGGAGTAGTAGAATATACAGAAATTAGTGATGAACTTGCAAACCTTCGAGATGAAAATGGACAATTAGTATATGGTCAATCTTATTATGGATGTGCATTGTATAACATTAAGCTTTTAGAAAAAATTGGAGTTCAAAAATTGCCATATCATACTGCATTAAAAAAGTGCGATTATATTGATAATGAGGGAAATTTAATAATTCCAGATAAACCTAATGCATATAAATTTGAAAGTTTTATTTTTGACAGTTTCAAATATGCAAATGATATTTTAGTACTAAGTGTTGAAAGACAAGAGGAATTTGCACCAATAAAAAACGCACAAGGAACTGACAGCCCAGAAACGGCAATAAATCTTTATTTAAACTTTAACAAGACAAATAAATAGCTAAGGAGATAAAATGGAACCTAGTGTAAAAATATTACCTAACTTTAAAAAGTATAGTCAATATATAGAAGACGTAAAAAATAGAATAAACCCTATAATGTTATCAGGATTAACAGATAGTGGAAAAGTACATTTTGCTTTTTCCACTCATTTTTATACTGAAAGACCAATTGTAGTTATCACATATAATGAGTTGCAAGCAAAAAAAATACAAAAGGATTTAGAATACTATACAGAAGAAGTTTTACTTTTCCCCAAAAGAGAAACATTTGCTTATGATTATATAGCAAAAAGCAATGAAAACTATTATCAAAGGATGAATGTATTAAACAAAATTTATACACAAGAAGCTAAAGTGATAGTTACAACAATAGAAGCTATAATGCAAAAATTACCCGCAAAAGAAGTGCTATTTAAAAACAAAATTAATTTAAAAGTAGGACAAACAATAAAAATGGATAAGCTAAAGGAAAAGCTAGTTTTACTAGGCTATGAAAGATATGATTTAGTAGAATCTATTGGACAATTTAGTAGCAGAGGAGGAATCCTAGATATAGCTTTATCAAACAAAAGAGGTGTGCGAATTGAATTTTGGGGAGATGAAATTGATTCAATACGATACTTTGATTTAGTATCACAGCGATCTGACAACCTGGAAAATGAAGTAAATATAAATCCTGTACATGAATTTGTATTAGAACAACCAATAGATCAAGTTTGCAAAAACATTTTGAATGAAGCAAAAGGCGATATAAATACAACAAACGAAGATATTCAGATAATAAGAAGTGGAGATTATACTGAAAAAGTAGATAGATATTTTAATAGTTTTTATAAACAAAAACAGACATTTTTAGATTATTTGCCAGATAATGTTTTAATTTTTATAGATGAAGCCTCAAGAATAAAAGCAAGGTCAGAAAACATTATAAAAGATAATAATTCTGTAATAAAAACTTTAATTGAGAAAAAGAAAATTATTCCAGACAGTCTTTGTATTTATGGAGACTATATAGATTTTACGAATCAATTAAAAGTAAAACAAGCAATATATCTTGAAAAACAAGATGTAGGATTTATAGATAAACAAACTATGCATGCAAAAAGAAACGGATATAGCTTTAGCTATAGGGAGGTCAACTTTTTTCGCAGTTCAATGGATTTACTGTTTAAGGAAATACAAAAAGCGTGTTTGGAAAGAAAAACAGTAGTTCTACTTGGCGGAAATTTGGAAAACACAAAAAAGTTAGTAGAAGAATTAACATATAGAGAAATACCAAGCAAATTAGTAAAAGGTTCAGAAATAGAGATTACTCCAGGAGAAGTATTAGTTACTACTGGAGTTCTTTCTGCGGGCTTTGAAGCATTTGATTTTAATTTATTGGTTATTAGTGGGCAAGAGCTTTTTGCACCGCTTAAGAAAAGAAGAGCAACTCCTAGTGTATTTAAGCAGGGTGAAACAATAGTATTTTCAGACTTAAGACCAGGAGATTTTGTTGTTCATAGAACAAATGGTATAGGTCAATTTGCTGGTGTAAACACAATAAAAGCAGATGGAATTGTAAAAGACTATATTAAAATAAACTACAGAGATGATGATGTATTATATATTCCTACTAATCAGATGGACAACATAAGAAAATATATAGGACCCGGTGAATCAAAGCCTAAATTAAACCGTTTAGGAAGTAAGGAATGGCAGAACACAAAAAGAAAAGTTAAATCTAATTTAAAAGAAATTGCAAGAGAATTAATTGAATTATATGCTAAAAGACAAAACATGACAGGATATGCCTTCGCGAAAGACACACCTTGGCAAACACAATTTGAAGAAGAATTTCCATACACAGAGACAGAAGATCAGTTACGTTGCATTGAAGAAGTAAAAAAGGATATGGAAGAACCAAAACCAATGGATAGATTGCTTTGTGGAGATGTTGGCTATGGCAAAACAGAAGTGGCAATAAGAGCGGCGTTTAAAGCCTGTATGGACCAAAAACAAGTTGCATACCTTGTTCCTACAACAATTCTTGCAAATCAACAATATAAATCCTTTAAAGAAAGGATGGAACAATTTCCAATAAGAGTAGAATTACTAAACCGTTTTAAAACGAAAAAAGAGCAAGAAATAATTATAAAAAAATTGAAATTACGGAGAAATAGATGTTATTATAGGAACACATAGAATTTTAAGCAAAGACATCGAATTTAAAAATTTAGGCTTATTAATAATTGATGAAGAGCATAGGTTTGGCGTAAAAGATAAAGAAAAAATAAAAACAATGAAAACAAATGTTGATGTGCTATCTATGACAGCTACTCCAATTCCAAGAACATTGCATATGTCCATTGTTGGAATTAGAGATATGTCTGTTATTTATGAACCACCACAAAATAGAATACCAGTACAAACCTATGTATTAGAGTATGATAACGAAGTTATAAAAGAAGCAATTACAAGAGAATTAGAACGCGGAGGGCAAGTTTTTTATTTATTTAATAATGTGGAAGATATTATAAAAAAAACAGAAGAAATTGCAAACCTTGTTCCAGAAGCCAAAGTGGCATTTGCTCATGGTAAAATGTCAGGAAGAGAACTTGAGGAAATCATGGTAGAATTTATTCAAAAGAAAATAGATGTTTTGATATGTACAACAATATTAGAATCTGGAATTGACATACCAAATGCTAATACAATCATTGTTGAAAATGCAGACAGGCTAGGTTTGTCACAACTTTATCAAATTAGAGGAAGAGTAGGAAGAGGAGACAAACAAGCATATGCATATATAACATATAAAAGAGACAAACTATTATCAGAAGTTGCAGATAAAAGGTTAAAAGCAATTAAGGAATTTACAGAATTTGGATCAGGATTTAAAATTGCAATGAGAGACTTGGAAATTCGTGGGGCAGGTAGCATTCTAGGAGAAATGCAACATGGGCATATGGATGAAGTTGGATATGATATGTACTGCAAATTACTAGACGAGGTCATTAAAGAAACAAAAGGAATACAAATAAAAGAAGAACAAGACGTACAAATTGATTTATCAGTATCTAGCTACTTACCAGATGAATATATTTCAGACAGTAACCAAAAAATTGAAATATACCAAAAGATTGCACTTTGCAAAAATGAAGGAGATGTTATGGATATTACAGACGAATTGATTGACCGTTATGGGAAAATTCCTATAGAAGTAGAAAATCTACTTGAAATTGCAAGAATTAAAAATTTATGCAGAAAATTAGGCATTAGTAAAATTGCACAAAAAGGTTATAATATAATTTTACAATTTATACCAGATATGTTTCAAATGGAGTTGGTTGATACATTATTTAAGGAATTCCGCAATCAAATTAAATTTTCACCTGGACAAAATCCATATATAACATATAAAATAATAAATGAAAATAATTTACTTACAAATATAAAAAAATTACTAGTAAGAATGGAAAAGGCTGATTCTAATTAGTATTAAATATATAAGAAAGAAGTGAAAAGATGCAAGTAATTACAAGCAAAGAAAATGAGCAAATAAAACAAATCCATAAGCTAAAAGAAAAAAAGTACCGTGACGAAATGAGTTTATATATAATAGAAGGAATAAAAACGGTAAATGAAGCAATTACCGAAGGAGCAGATATAAAAGTTATTGTAATTTGCGATGATAGCAATGAACAAAATGAACTTAAACAAAAAATGTTATATGAAATTGCAAAATACGATATTATATATGTAAACCAAAAAGTTTTTGAATATATAAGTGAAGTAATGCACCCACAGGGCATTTTAGCAGTTGTTAAAAAAAAGGAGAAGGCACAAATAAACTATAAAGAAGATCTAATTGTTATTTTAGATAATATACAAGATCCGGGAAATTTGGGAACTATTATTAGAACAGTAGACAGCATAGGACTTAGTCAAATTATAGTGTCTAAGGAAACAGTTGATGCTTACTCACCTAAAGTAGTTCGCTCTACAATGTCAGGAATATTTAGGGTGAATGTAATAGAATCTAATAATCTTAAAGACACAATAGAAGAATTAAAGAAAAATGGATTTAATGTTATTGCAACATCATTAGATACAAACAAAAGCATTTATGATATATCTTACAACAAATCAGCTATAATTATTGGAAATGAAGCAAAACGGAATTTCAAAAGAAATTATAAAAATGGCTGATGAAAAAGCAAAAATACCGATGCTTGGGAAAACAGAAAGCCTAAATGCTTCTGTTGCGACTGGGATTGTATTATATGAAGCAATAAGGCAAAAAACAAAGAAACAATAATATTGCAGAACATTTTTGAATGGAGTATAAAAATAATTCTACTTTCCTGTTAACAATTCTAAAATTTGTGGATAAATTTCAGTCGCATTTTCTTTCCAGTTATCAGCTATTTGTTTTGCATGCTCTCTAGAACCTGCAAATGTTACAATTTCAAACAATGTAACACTATTTTCTACGACTTTACATTTAACACTATACTCTGTTTCACTGTGTGGAATAAAATCGGCGGTAATTGAAATTTCTTCTTCTACTTTATCTAAATTATCTTTTAAATTGCTATCAATTCTAAGCTTACGTATACCAGGAATAATATCAATTGTTAATTTTAACGTTTCTTTACCTTCTTTTGTAACTGCATAAACCATTTCATCACCATTTGAGTAATATATAACATAATTACTATCTACAAGATCTAACAAAAATTGTTGAAAATAAAAATAATTCATATCAGTTAATGTACAAACAATTTTTAACAATGCTTCGTTTGTTACGGGTTTATCAATTTTATTTAAAATATACAAGATTAATACTTTTCCTTCTGCTAAATTTTTGCTACCAGATGAAAGCATCATAAGCTAATTCAACTCTCTTTCTTTAAACCGATTATACCATAATTTTATAAAATTACAAGAAAAATATTGTCAAAAAAAATTGTGTTTGATATAATAAAAATCGAGGTAAAAAAATGATAAAAACAAAAGATGAAGATAAAGATTTATATTTGAGATATTTAATTCATAAAAAAGAAAAACTAGAAGAAAAAATGAAAAAATTAGAAAGAGAATCTGCAGAACTTAAAGAACAAGAAGAAAAAATAAAAATACAAAAGTAAAAATTCAGTAGTACAAAAGAAATTGGAGAAAAACATGAAAGTAGAAACAAATGCACTAGTGCTATTGAAAAAAGAATCGTCTTTTTCAATAGCTATTTTTTTAAAAAAGATGATTTATGGCATTAAAGAGAGCATAGAAAAGGTAAAAGTAAAAAAAATGGATGTATCGGATTGCAAAATAGCGCTAGAAGCAAAGACAATTACAACCAAAATACTTACAAAAGAGCAAATAAAATTACTTGAAGAATTATATCAAAAACAAATTCAAGAAATAGAACATCAGATAAAATTAATAGAAACAAGAAATCAGATGTGCAGATTTAGAATACGTGTTTACGAAAAGGACCAACAAAAGAAACATTGAATAAAAATAATTTAAAAGTACATAATTTTATTATGCAATATTATTTAGAGCGGAAATGCTCTAGAAAGGAATGTGTTTTATGGAAAGAAAAGTAAAAGTTGCTCAATATGGAGCGGGAAAAATGTCAGTTTATACTATGCGTTATGTTTATGAAAAAGGAGGAGAGATTGTTTCTGCAATTGATGTAAATCCAAATGTTATAGGAAAAGATATTGGAGAGATTATGGGAACGGAAAAGAAAGGTGTATGTGTGGTTTCAGCTGAAGAGGCAGAAAATACATTAAAACAGACAAGGCCAGACATAGTAATAGTAACAACTATGAGTTTAATTCAAGACGTGAAAGATGCACTATTGCTTTGTGCAAAATTAGGACTAAATGCAATTACAACTTGTGAAGAGGCTTTTTATCCAATAAACTCTAATCCAAATGTTACAGAAGAAATTGATAAATTAGCAAAACAAAACCATTGTACAATTACTGGTAGTGGATATCAAGACATATATTGGGGAGAACTAATTAGTGCAATGGCAGGATCTACCCACACCATAAAAAAAATAAAGGGAAGTTCTAGCTATAATGTAGAAGATTATGGAATTGCACTTGCAAAAGCTCATGGCGCTGGACTTGATTTAGATAGCTTTGAAAGAGAGGTTGCTTCTGCAGATAACATATCAGATGAAAAAAGACAAGAAATAATAAATAAAGGTGAGTATTTGCCATCATACATGTGGAATGTAAATGGTTGGCTGTGTTCAAAATTAGGTCTTACAGTAGTTTCACAAACACAAAAGTGTGTTCCGCAGACATATAAAGAAGATATTGTATCATCAACTTTAGGTATGACTGTAAAAGCAGGAATGGCAACAGGAATGAGTGCAGTTGTAACAACAAATACAAAAGAAGGAATTGTAATAGAATCAGAATGTATAGGAAAAGTGTATTCAAAAGAAGATTATGATAAAAATGAATGGACAATCGAAGGTGAACCAAATACAACATTGGTTATTGCAAGGCCAAGCACTGTTGAACTAACTTGTGCAACAGTTGTAAACAGAATCCCTGATGTAATTAATGCGGAGCCTGGCTATATAACAACAGAAAAGATGGATGAATTGAAATACCGCGTAAAACCTTTAAATGAATATATAAGATAATCTTATAAAACTGTATATATTGATAATTAAAAATTAGAAGAATTGATAATAAAATATCAGTTCTTCTAATTTTTTATATACAAACCACTTTATACTTCTTGTGTAAAAATTTGAGCAAAGATAATCAGATAAAAATAGAAAAACGTTAAAAAAAGAGGGATTTGTTTTAACGTATACTGTAAAACACAAAAATAATTCACATTATAGACATAATTCACATTTATAATATATAATAATTATGGTTAAAGAAAGAGAGTTGTATAATATGAATGGTGTTAATATTTTAATAGTAGATGATGAAGAAAGAATGAGAAAACTTATTAAGGATTTTTTAGCTGCAAAAGGGTATTCTATACTAGAAGCAGAAGATGGAGAAAAGGCACTTGAAATATTTGAAAGAAAAAAGGATAAAATTAAACTTATCTTATTAGACGTTATGATGCCAAAATTAGATGGATGGTCAGTATTAAGGCAAATAAGGCAAGAATCAAAAATTCCAATTATAATGTTAACGGCAAGAGGAGAAGAACAAGACGAATTATTTGGATTTGAACTTGGAGTTGATGAATATATTTCAAAACCATTTAGTCCTAAAATATTAGTAGCAAGAGTAGAAGCCATTTTGAAAAGAACTTGTGGTGACAAGCAAAATGAAGTTAAAGAGTACAATGGAATTATAATTGATGAAGCTGGAAGAACTGTTAGTGTTGATGGAAAAGCTATTGAACTAAGTTTAAGAGAATATGAACTATTAAAATACTTATTAGATAATGAAAACATAGCACTTTCAAGAGATAAAATTTTAAATAATGTATGGAATTATGATTATTATGGAGATTCTAGAACAATAGATAGTCATATAAAAAAAATAAGACACAAATTAGGGAAAAAGGGAAAATATATTAAAACAATGCGTGGAGTGGGCTACAAGTTTGAAATGAAATAGGAGGAAAGGATGGAAAATATAAAAAATGGCTTTAAATCAATAAGGTTTAAACTGTTTATTACTTTATGTTTGGCTGTTGTAATTATTATTGCATTTTTGATCATTTTGAATAATATTGTTTTAGAAACATTTTATTTATATTCAAAACAAAAAGATTTAATGAATGTGTACCAAAGCATCAATTCTTATTATACAAATCCAAACTCCAATATTAATATAGAATTAGAATTAGAGAAGGCAGCTGTTAATAATAACTTTGATATTATTATTAAATCAGATTCAGGAATAAATATATATACATCAAACAAAGATTTTTCTTCAACAATAGGCAAAATTACTGAAATTGAAACAAGTGCTAGTAGCTGGTTTAGTCCTAAAACTGTGCTATATAAAGATGACAATATTATAATAAGAAGGACACAAGATAGCAAAAATGGCTTGAATTTTATCTTACTTTCAGGAAATTTGCAAAATGGCTATATTGTTTATATTAGAATACCAATTTCATCAATTAGAGAAAGTGTAAAAATATCAAATAATTTTTCTTACTTAATCGGTGGGATAGCAATTATTATTGGTGGATTTGTAGTACTTGTTATATCAAAAAAATTTACTAAACCTATTGTAGAGCTAAATGATATAGCAAAACGAATGTCAAGATTGGATTTTAGTAAAAAATATAGAATTTCAGATACTGATGATGAAATAAATGAACTTGGTAAAAACATGAACATTGTATCTGAAAAGTTAGAAATAACAATACAACAATTAAAACAAACTAATATCGAACTCGAAAAAGATATAGAGAAAAAATCCAAAATAGATGAGATGAGAAAGCAATTTATTTCAGACGTGTCACATGAACTTAAAACTCCAATTGCTATTATACAAGGCTATGCAGAAGGATTAAAAGAGAATGTTAATACAGATCCAGAAAGTAGAGACTTATATGCAGAAGTAATTTTAGATGAGGCAAATAAAATGGACCGTTTGGTTAAACAGCTTTTAGAACTTATGAAATTAGAGTACGGAAAAAGAGAATTTAATAATCAAAAATTTAATATTGTAGAACTTGTTCAAGAAGTTATAAGGAAAAGCAATATAATGTATGAAGAACAGAAAATTAGTATTGAACTGGATTCTCCTAAAGAAGTATATGTATTTGCAGACGACTTTTATATAGAACAAGTGGTAACAAATTATTTTACAAATGCAATAAAACATGTAAAAGAAATTAATGGACAGAAAAAGATTAAGATTTCAATAAAACAAATGGATGAAATAAATAAAGTACGTATTAGCGTGTATAACACAGGAGATAAAATCGATGAGGAAGACCTAAATCGAATTTGGAATAGGTTTTATAAAGTAGATAGTTCTAGAAATCGCTCGGATGGGGGTACAGGAATAGGACTATCATTAGTGAAAGCCATAATGTCAAATTATAACAACAATTATGGAGTGTTTAACACAGAAAATGGTGTAGAATTTTATTTTGAGTTAGATAAAGAAGAGAATAATTAAATACATTTAAACTTCAAAATTAATTCACGAAAAAGACATACATATTAGATAGAATGGAGACAATGGAAGGAGGTTACAATGTGTAAAAAATTAGATATTAATAAAATTTAAAAAAGGAGGAATGCCTATCGATAATTAAAAAAGCAAACAAAAAATGATATATAATAAAAATAAAAAAGAAAGAGAAGTGAATGCCTATAAGCAACTGAAAGATAAAAAATCCATAAGTCTTAAAATAGATTAATTACCCTTAAAAAAGATGCAATAAATACCAAATAGTATTTTAATTGCATCTTTTTATTTAAATAATTATATTTAATGTGCAGTTGTTGAAACAAGCAAAATAATAGCAAACTATGTCGAACGATTTTTCTTTACAATTTATAAAATCTGTATTATCATAAAATTATATTTTAAAAGTTGCAATTTTTAAATCATTAAATTTTTTTAAATCATAAGACAAACAAGGGAGGAATGCCGATGGGTTAGCATATACAAACCGAGGTATTATAGTTCTTTCCCTAATTATAACGATTTCAATTTTTAATCTTTTCAATTTTTTTCATAATAAATTTTTTGAAAATTCTAACGAATTAAAAAATTTTAATCAAACCATCTTAAATAATTCTATTAATGAAATTCAAAAAAATAATGTGATAAAAAATCAAAATACAAATAAAAATAAATCTTCCACAAATGGTACAACTTCAAATAAAAAAAATTCTTCGACAAAAGCAAATAAAACTATGTATATAAATAAGAATGAGTGGAAGATTGTAATTCCAGTCATTAATTTGGAAGCAAATATCGCAGAAGGAACAAGTGACGATGTAATGAATAAATATGTAGGCCATTTTTCCGTTACAAATACTTGGAATGGAAATGTAGCACTGGCAGCACATAATAGAGGCTATCCTGTAAATTATTTTGCAAATTTAAAAAATTTAAAAAAGGGAGATTTAATTGAATATTATAATGAGGGGAAAGTACGAAAATATAAAGTTGAAATAATTACTAAAATAAAAGATACAGATTGGACATATCTTGAAAATACTAAAGATAATAGAATTACACTAATTACTTGTGTAGAAAATGAACCTGAATACAGAAGATGCATTCAAGGTATAGAGATATAGGAAGGAGAATATTATGAGAAAAATAAAACAAATAGCCAAAATATTAATTGTAATGGTGTTGCTATTTACAGCTAGTATAGGAAAAGCTGGAAATTTTGTCAATGCTGCGTTCTTCATAGAAAAAGCTAATTTATATTCAAAAGGTTCATATGGCAATATGCTACGATATAATGGAGTAGAGATATTAACTACTTTTGTAGTATACAAAAAAGATGGAGTAGAGTACCCAGCATATTGCTTAGATGCAAACATGCCGGGTGTTGGAGAAAATGGAAGTTATACAGTAAGTGTTGATTCATTACTAAATGATGTAATGCTTTGGAGAGTAATTACAAATGGGTATCCATATAAAACAATTAAAGAGCTTGGCTGTAATACAGATAAAGAAGCGTTTGCTGCAACAAAGCAAGCTGTATATTGTATGATTTACGGAAGAGACCCTAATTGGTATGAATCGATAGGAGAGCAAGGAGCAAGGGTAAAAAGTGCTATGATAAAAATCTTAACAAATGCAAAATCTTCGACAGAGGGAAAACCGAGCGGTTTAATTGAAATTACAGCAAATCAAGAGGAATGGCAGATTGATCCAACATGGGATAAATGGGTTTTTAGAACATTCCAAGTAGGAGTATCAACTAATTATAATAATTATACTGTTTCACTTACCGGCTATTATCCAGAAGATACAAAAATAATGAGTGAACAAAATGAAGTAAAAACAACATTTAGTGCAGGAGAACGTTTTAAAATAATGATGCCTATAAAGAATTTAAAACAATCAGGTAGCTTTACAGTTAATGTTACTGCAAAACTAAATACAAAACCTGTACTTTATGGAAAAGCACCAAATAGTACTTGGCAAGATTATGCATTAACAGCTGCAGTTTATGAGGATGCAACAGGAAGCAAAAATATTTCATATAAAAGGAATGAAACTAAAATTACAATAAAAAAACAAGAGACAGGAAGTTTATTTCCTTTAGATGGCGTAGAATTTAGAATACTAGATGAAAACCAAAATCCCGTTTATACAGATTTAGTAACAAATGCACAAGGAAGAATTGAATTAACTAACATGCTACCAGGAACATACTATCTAGAAGAAGTAAAACAAAAAGATGGCTATACTAAATATGAAAATCAAATATACTTTGAATTAGACCTAAACCAAAACTTAACAATAACCGTAAACAATACACAAGAAAATACAATTAAATATGAAAACAATACTCAAGACATTACCGTAGAAAACTCAAAACAAGAAATTATAGTAAAAGATAATCAACAATACACATCAAAACATGAGACAGAAAATACGATAAAAGAAGAACATAATATAATTTCAAATAGTAGCAATGAAATCACAAATAATGGAGCAAGCATTTCAAACACAGAAATTAATACATCAAATGAAAATAATAATAATCAAGAATATACAAGTAATATAAATATAAACAATCAAAACAAAAATACAAATAATAATACACAAAATCAAAATACAAATATAAACAACCAAAACGAAAATACAAATAGCAATACACAAAATCAAAATACAAATATAAACAACCAAAACGAAAATACAAATAGCAATACACAAAACGAAAGCACAAATATCAACAACCAAAATGAAAATATAAATAGCAATACACAAAACGAAAGTACAAATATAAACAACCAAAATGAAAATACAAATAGCAATACACAAAACGAAAGTACAAATATAAATAATCAAAATGAAAATATAAATAACAATACACAAAATCAAGATACAAATATAAATAACCAAAATGAAAATATAAATAATAATATTCAAAATCAGAATACAAAAACAGATACTCAAAACAGCAACATTTCTAAATTAAATGGGTTAATAAAACTTCCAAAAACAGGAATGTAAAGACATATAGGTCAATAACAAAACAAAGGAATACAAGCCACTATGTATTCCTTTTCTCTTCAACAGAAAATACATTGACATGAAAAAGTATAAACTATATAATATAAACTATAAAATATAAGAAGGGAAGAGGAATTATTAATGTTTTCACAGATATTAATTCTTATAATATTGATTTTACTAAATGCCTTTTTTGCAGCAACAGAAATTGCATTTATATCTTTAAATGACGCCAAAATAAGTAAACAAGCAAAAGAGGGAAACAAAAAAGCAAAACAGATTTTAAAAATGCTAAAAAATCCAAGTAAATTTTTAGCAACAATTCAAATAGGAATTACATTAGCAGGATTCTTGTCAAGCGCTTTTGCATCAGAAGCTTTTGCAGATAAGCTAGCACCTTTATTACAAACAATAATACCAATTGGGCTAGAACTTTGGAAAGGAATTTCTATTATAATCATAACAATGATTCTTTCATATTTTACATTAGTATTTGGAGAGCTTGTGCCAAAAAGAATAGCAATGAAAAACCATGAAAAATTAGCATTTATGACAATAGGAATTATCAGATTTATTTCAATTGTTACTGCGCCATTTGTAAAATTACTTACAGCTTCTACAAATGTAATCTCAAAAATTTTTGGAGTTAAAGAAAGCGAAGAAGAGACTGTAACTGAAGAAGAAATACGTATGATGGTAGATGTAGGAGAAGAAAAAGGAACAATAGAAGAAGAGGAAAAGGAACTTATAAATAACATATTTGAATTTAATGATAAAACAGTAGCAGAAGTAATGGTCCATAGAACAGATGTGTTTGCAATTGATGAAAATGAAGATATTTATAATATTCTAGATAAAATAGATGAATACAAATATAGTAGAATTCCAGTATATTCTGAAACAATTGATGAAATTATAGGAATTTTATATTTAAAAGATTTACTTAAATTTGTAAAAGAACATAAAAAAATAAACATAAAAGAAGTAATGAGAGAAGCATACTTTGTATCAGAACACAAACTTATTAATGAATTATTTAAAGAACTACAAAAAAATAAAAGGCAAATTGCAATTGTTGTAGATGAATACGGTGGAACAGCAGGAGTTATAACTATGGAAGACATATTAGAAGAACTGGTAGGCAATATATTTGATGAATATGATGAAATAGAGCCAGACTATGAGAAATTAGACGAGAATACATTTTTGATAAATGGTAGTGTATCAATTTATGAATTAAGAAAGATATTAAATGTAGAAATAGAAGAAGGAGATTATGATACACTTTCAGGATATCTAACAGAAAAACTAGGAAGAATCCCAGAAGATGAAGAAAAACCTGTAATAGAAACAAAATATGTAACTTATAAAATTGAAGAATATGAAGATAAAAGGATTAAATGGGTAAAGGCATGCAAAAATAATGTAGAAGAAACAGAACAAGAAGAAAAACCAAAAGAAGAACAATAAAGAAGGGAATAAAATGGATATAAAATTAGAGGAAAAAATAAAACAAGTAGAAACGACTATAAAACCAATTTTTGAAGAAATAGACAAAACATGTGAGAAAAATAGCAAAAAAGTACTAGAAGCATTTCAAAAAAACAATGTTTCTGAAATGCACTTTAACTCTACAACAGGATATGGTTATGGAGATATTGGAAGGGAAACAATTGAAAAAATATTTGCAGAGGTACTAGGTGCAGAAGATGCACTAGTAAGAGCACAATTTATTTCAGGAACACATGCTCTTACAGTTTGTTTATTTGGAATTTTAAGACCAGGAGATACGGTATTAAGTATTAATGGAAAGCCATATGACACACTAGATAGTGTAATAGGAATTGAAGAAAATGCAAGTTCACTTAAAGCTTATGGGATAAAGTATGAGCAAATTGACCTAATAGGTGATGAATTTAATTATGAAGCAATACAACAAAGACTAGAAAAAAAACAAGTAAAATTAGTTATAATGCAACGCTCTAGGGGCTATGCATTAAGAAAAAGTTTATCATTGGAAAATATAGAAAAAGTAGTTAAAGTAATACGCAGTGTTAACTCTGATGCTATAATAATGTGTGATAACTGCTATGGAGAATTTGTAGATATAAAAGAACCTACAAGTTTAGGAGTTGATGTTATAGTTGGGTCACTTATAAAAAATCTAGGAGGAGGAATTGCTCCAAATGGAGGCTACATTGCAGGAAAAAAAGAACTAGTAGAACTATGTAGCCAAAGATTAACTGCACCTGGATTAGGAAAAGAAGTTGGACCTACACTTGGAATGAATAAATATTTCTTACAAGGACTATTTTTTTCACCAAGCGTAGTAGCAAGTAGTTTAAAAACAGCAGTATTTGCAAGTTGCATGCTAGAAAATTTGGGTTATAAAGTAGAGCCAAGGTATAATGATAAAAGATCTGATATTGTACAAACTATACAATTTAGAGAAGAAGAGCCATTAATAAAATTTTGCCAAGGCATACAAATGGGTTCACCAGTAGATTCTAATTCTATTCCTGAACCATGGGAAATGCCAGGCTATACAGATAAAATTATAATGGCAGCAGGAGCATTTACATCTGGTTCATCAATAGAATTATCTTGTGATGCCCCAATAAGACCACCTTATGTTGCCTTTTTACAAGGTGGACTTACATATCCTTATGGTAAATTAGGCGTAATACGTGCGATAGAAAATTTAAAAAAGTAAAACAAGAAATTTTGGAGGAGAAGATGGATGAGAAAAGACCTATTCTAATACAAGGGGCTATGCTAATTGAGCTAAAACACATTTTGGAATCATTGGAAAATAAAGCAGAAATGGACATTCAAGGTTACAAGTTTTGGAAAGGTAATATGTATGGAAAACTAATAATAGTTTCAAAAACAGATATTGGCTCTATTAATGCAACAATTGCAACAACAATTGGTATACTTAAGTTTAGACCCTATGCAATAATAAACCAAGGAATTGCAGGAGCGTGCAATAGAAATGTGCATAAGTATGATGTTGTTTTAGGCAAAAATTGCACAAATACAAATTGTTATAAAACAAGAAAAAGAGAAAAAGGGCAAGGAAGTAATCCACTAGATTGGGAGCTTATAACATTTACATCTGATGATGAGGAAAAAAAAGAAGAGCAATTGTGTTCAGACAATCATTTGCTAAATATTGCACAAGAAGCATGTATGTCATATGACAAAGGGAGTGTATTTAAAGAAACTCTTGGAAGTGGAGACTGCTGGAATAAAGAAGCAGATAGGTTGGATTGGATCTACCAAAATACAGGTGCTATATGTGCTGACATGGAATCAATAGGAACATACACAGTGGCAAATAAATTTAAAGTACCTGTTTTAGGACTTAGGGTAATATCAGATAACGAATTGCTAAATGAACTATATAATAGAGATACTTCAATAGAAGCACAACGAATTACAATGGAAATTATAAAAAAGGTTTGATAAGTATAGCCTTATGTAAAAACTTAAATATATTATATGGGAAGTAAAAAATGCAAGTTGTAGTAATTGGAGGAGGACCAGCAGGACTTATGGCTGCAATAGAAGCGGGAAAAGAAAACGATGTGCTTGTCCTTGAAAAAGAAGAAACGTATGGAAAAAAGCTAAAAATCACGGGAAAAGGAAGATGCAATATAACAAGTAGTTTACCAATATCAGAATTTATTTCTAACATCCCTGGAAATGGGACATTTTTATATAGTGCATTTAAAAATTTTACAAATGAGGATATGATAAAATTCTTAAAAGAAGAAGGTGTAGAGGTAAAAGAAGAAAGAGGCAATCGCATTTTCCCAGCTTCTGATAAATCAGATGATGTTTTACAAGCTTTACTTAGAAAATGTAAAAAAGAACAAGTAATTCTTAAAACAAACAAGAAAGTGATTGAAATATTATCAAAAGATGACACAGTGATTGGTTTAAAAGTAGAAGATACTATAACAAAAAAACAAGAAATAATAAATTCAAAAAAAATCATATTAGCCACTGGAGGGAAAAGTTACTCCGCAACAGGATCAACAGGTGATGGTTATATTTTGGCTAAAAAATTGGGACATACAATTGTAAAAATAATGCCATCACTTGTACCACTTGAATGTTACGAAAAGAATTTATGCAGACAAACACAGGGGCTTTCTTTAAAAAATGTAAAAATAGAATTTGTAAAGCAAGGTATAAAAAAGCCTATATATGAAGATTTTGGAGAAATGGTATTTACACATTTTCGGTGTGTCAGGGCCAACTATTTTAAGTGGTTCTGCTCATTTACTAAGAGTATCTAATATAGAAGAAGAACTTAAAAACAAAAATATAAAATTAAAAATAGATTTAAAACCAGCATTAGATGAGAAAAAGCTAAATGCAAGAATTATAAGAGAATTTAATAAAATTACTAATAAGCAATTTAAAAACAGTCTAAAGAAATTATTGCCACAAAAAATAATTCCTGCAATTATTAACCAATCAGGAATTTCACCAGAAAAACAAGTTAATGAAATAACAAAAGAAGATAGAAAAAAAATTATTAATGCAATAAAACAATTTACTATTACAATATCAAAATTTAGAGATATAGAAGAAGCCATTATTACAAGTGGAGGCATAGACACAAAAGAAATAAATCCAAAAACAATGGAATCCAAAAAAGTAAAGGGCTTATATTTTGCAGGTGAAGTTATAGATGTAGATGCTTATACAGGTGGTTTTAATTTGCAAATAGCTTACAGCACAGGAGTTACTGCTGGCAAATCATGTTAATTTAACTATAAAAGCCTACAAATAAAAAGGAATAAAAATTAGATGGAAGAATTTATAACAATAAAAAATTATGCTAGAGTAGAATTAGTAATAAAAAAATCTAAATTTATTGCTGAAATCTTTTATACAGGAACAATTTTAGAAGTGGAAAACATTCTAAAAATGGTAAAAAAGAGAGAAAGTGGTGCAAAGCACTATTGCTATGCATATAGAATCTTAGAAAGCGATATTATTGAAAAAATGAGTGATGATGGGGAACCTTCAGGAACAGCAGGAGGTTCTATTATGAATGTTCTTATTGGGAATAATCTTTTAAATGTTTTAGTCATTGTTACAAGATACTTTGGAGGCATCTTACTTGGAACAGGAGGTTTAGTAAAAGCCTATTCTCAAGTAACGAGTGAAGCACTTAAATGTGCAGAAACAAAAAAAATGCAAAAAGCAACTGAAATGATACTAACAACAAATTATTCTAATTTAGAACAACTGAAATATTATCTAAATAAAATACGGTGCAAAAATTATTAATATTGAATATGAAGAAAAAGTTAAACTAAATATTATTATACCTAATAAAAAGATTGCTGAAGTTACCAAAAAGGATATAAAAACATTATTTCAAGCAGAAAATGAAAAAATATTGCAAGAAAAAATCGTTGATATATAGAGGAAAATTAACCAAACTTGAAAAAATTTCCAAAAAGCTATTGCATAATGTAAAAAATAAGAATATAATTCAAAATGTAGAAAATAAAATTTTGTTTTATAGGAGGAATTGTTTTGAAAGAGAAAATTAGTGTATTAATTGCAGATGACAATAACGAGTTTGCAAACACATTAGCAAGTTATTTAAAAAACCATGATGATATGGAAGTAGTAGGAATGGCTAAAGATGGAAATGAAGCAGTAGATATGATAAAAACAAGAAAACCAGATATTGCATTATTGGATGTTATAATGCCACATTTAGATGGCCTTGGAGTATTAGAACAAATACAAGAAACAGATATAGATAAGAAACCGTTATGTATTATGTTATCAGCTGTTGGACAAGACAAAATAACGCAAAAAGCAATAAATTTAGGAGCAGAATATTATGTTGTAAAACCATTTGATATTGAGCTGCTAATTAAAAGGATAAGAGAAGTAAAAATATATCAAAATGTACCAATTAGACCAGTATATATTAGTAGAGAAATTAAAGCACCATATATAGAATTAGAGCCAAATGCAAAAAAGAATGAAAAGAATTTAGAAGCATTAGTAACGAATATAATTCATGAAGTTGGAGTACCGGCCCATATAAAAGGTTACCAATATTTAAGAGAAGCTATTATGATGGTAATAAATGATATTGATGTAATAAACCAAATAACAAAACAATTATACCCTGATATAGCAGAAAAATATAAAACAACTCCATCTAGAGTTGAAAGAGCTATTCGCCATGCAATAGAAGTAGCATGGGGAAGAGGAGAACAATCAGCAGTAGAAAATATCTTTGGGTATACAGTATCAGCAAGTAAAGGAAAACCTACTAATAGTGAATTTATAGCAATGATTGCGGATAAATTAAGGCTTGAATTGAAAAGTGCATAAATCAAAACTAAAACATATTATAAAGTAATCTGTTCGTAGAAATAGATTATATGAAAATAGTAACAAATAACGAGTTTAGAGCATGAATGTAGAGAATGTGAATTTTTTGTGAATATTAGCACTCTAGTATTGACATTGCTAAAAACAATGATATAATTTACACATAAAAGATAGAAATATCAAAATGTGCTACCTTAAGAGGTGTCAACACATAAAAATGAAAGGAAGTAGATTTATATGATGATGATACCAAGAAGAAATCATGAATTTGATTTGCTAGGAGAAATGTTTAGAGATCCATTTTTTAGTGAGAGCGAAAGCAAAGTTATGAAAACTGACATAAAGGAAAAAAAGGATAAATATCTAATTGATATTGATCTGCCAGGTTATGAAAAAGAGAATATTAAGCTCGAAGTTGAAGATGGTTATCTAACAGTACATGCAACAATAGACTCAAACACAGAAGAAAAAGAAGATGGAAAGTTTGTAAGAAAAGAAAGGTATATGGGCTCATGTTCAAGAAGCTTCTATGTTGGTGAGAATATAAAAAATGAAGACATTAAGGCATCATTTAAAAATGGAACACTAAAAATAGAAATTCCAAAAAAAGATGTTAAAGAAGATTTACCAGAAAAAAAATACATCCCAATTGATGATTAATAATAAAAAAAACTCCGCAATTTGCGGAGTTTTTTATTGGTGAAGGAGGAATCCAAAGGTTTTCCATATAAAAAAGTATTGCATACAATTTTATATTTGCAAAACTGCCACACGTGCAAAGATGCTAGCTATATATTTTTTAAAATAGTAAAAAATCAAAGAAGTTTGATTTTGCTTTTATGTAAGAAAATACATGATTGCTATATGACTAAAGTTTTAACAAAAAATAGTATAGGGGAATAAAATAAACCAAAAAGATTTTATGAACTGTATAAGCTGCTTATATGGTCATAAATTTGAAGGAGATGGAGATTTGGAGAAAAAAACAATTAAAAAATTTTACATTATTTCTTTTATATTATTATTAATTCAGTTACTATGCATACCAAATGTATCATTAGCTTTAGCTCCTGCAAGTACACCTACATATCTAGGAATGGATGTAAGTGCATGGCAAGGTTATATTAATTATGAACAAGCAAGAGATTCTGGAATTGAATATGTATACATAAAAGCAACAGAAGGAACATGGTATAAAGACTCATACTTACAATATAATTATGAAAACGCCAAAAAAGAAGGAATAAAAGTAGGAGTATATCATTTTGTAAGAGCAACAGATGTTGCCTCTGCCAAAGCAGAAGCTAGATATTTTGCAAATGCAATTTCTGGTTTGGAAATTGATTGCAAACTTGCGATGGATTTTGAAGAATTTGGCAACTTAAGTAATCAAGAAATAAATACAATTTCATTTGCATTTTTAGAAGAAACAGAAAGAATAACAGGCAAAGATATGGTAATATATAGTAATACAAATGATGCAATTAACGTTTTTAACCAGGAAATAGCTAACAAATATCCACTATGGGTTGCAAATTACGGAGTACAAGAACCATATGATAATGGGAAATGGAGTAATTGGGTAGGTTTTCAATATACAAGCATGGGTAGAATAAATGGTGTAAATGGTTATGTAGATTTAAACAGGTTTACAAGAGAAATTTTGCTTACTCAAAAAGAACCAACTCCTATTCCAGAACCAGTATCACCAATAGAGCCAGAAGAAACAACATATACAGTAAGAAAAGGAGATACTTTAAGCCAAATAGCATTAGACTATAATACAACAGTAAATAGTATAGCTACACTAAATAATATACAAAATCCAAATTTAATTTATATTGGACAAAAATTATTAATACAAGTAGGAAAACAATCAAACAGTAGAGAAATGATATATACAGTAAAAAGAGGAGATACTTTAAGCCAAATAGCATTAGATTATGACACAACAGTAAATAGTATAGTTACATTAAATAATATACAAAACCCGAATCTAATTTTTACAGGGCAAAAAATAAAAATAAGAATATCAGATGATTCATTACATGATTGTGGTCATATTATTTATCGTATAAAATGGGGAGATACTTTAAGCTCTATAGCCCAAAAATATGGTGTTAGTGTACAAAGCATAGCAACAAGCAATAATATACAAAACCAAAATTTAATTTATGCAGGAAATTTATTGCGTATATGTAGATATCCATAATTTTTTAAATATGGCAAAATAAATTGCAAACTATTTACAAAACAAAAAAAAATTACTATAATGTTTATTAATATTCAAATACGAGGAGAATTAAATATGAGAATACTAAAAGAATTTAAAATACCAGATTTTAAGTTTCCAAAATTTAAAATGGATGGATTAGAAAAAATCGATGAAATGAAAGTAGAATATAATCCAGAAAAAAATAATGAATTGAAAGTACGTAATGGAAACTATGAACCAACAGCATATAAAACAATAAAAGAAATTTTTAATCGTACGACTGAGTTATACAAAGACAGAACATTTATTTTAGAAAAGTTTAATCATAAAGATGAAAAATTTACAGAAATTACATTTAAACAGTTTAGAGAAGATGTACTAGGGTTAGGAACAGGACTTGATAAATTATTAGGTTTAAAAGGTAAACCAGTTATTATAATTGGTGAAAACACATATCAATGGTATGTAAGCTACATGACTATGCTTTGCTCAGATGGAATAGCAGTGCCTGTAGATAAGGAATTACCACCAAATGAAATTGAAAATGTTATAAAACGTTCAAAAGCAAAAGCTGTTATATATTCGCCAAAAAAAGAAGAAGCTATAAAAAAAGTAAAAGATAATCTAACAGATGTAGATTATTTCATAAAAATGTATTCAGATGATGAAATAAATGAAAAAAATGTAGGAGCAAATTATGTTATTGAAAAAGGGAAAGAATTTATAAAAGCAGGAGAAAAAGAATTTGAAAACATTGAAATAAACCCAGAAGAATTTAAGGTACTAATTTTTACTTCAGGTACAACATCTCAAGCTAAAGGAGTAATGATATGTAATAGAAACTTGGCACAAAACATTAATGCGGTTTCTGCATATGTTCGTTTAACAGAAGAAGACAGGCTATTTTCAGTGCTACCACTTCATCACACATATGAATCAACGATTGGATTTTTATTACCAATGGCAGTTGGTGCATCAATTGCTGTTTGCGAAGGATTAAAATATATAGTTCCAAATTTAAAAGAAACACATCCAACAGCAATGCTTGCTGTTCCACTTTTGATAGAAAATTTATATAAAAAAATAAATGAAAATATTGTGAAAAGCAAAAAAGATAAATTGGTAAAATCAATGATTCACATAACAAACGCCCTAAAATCTGTAAATGTGGATATCAAAAGAAAAGTATTTAATGAAATTTACGAAAACTTAGGCGGTAAGATTCGTATTATTGTATCCGCAGCTGCACCAATAGATGCTAAAATAGGTAAATGGGTGCAAGATATTGGAATTACTTTTTTACAAGGATATGGGTTAACAGAAACATCACCAATTGCAGCACTTACACCAGAATTTAATCCTAAAATAGGGTCAGCAGGGAAGCCTGTTATATGTGCAGAAATAAAAATTGATAATCCTAATGAAAATGGAGAAGGTGAAGTACTAATAAAAAGTGAAACACTAATGTTAGGATATTACGAAAATGAAGAAGCCACAAAAGAAGCAATAGTTGATGGTTGGTTCCATTCAGGAGACATTGGTTACATGGATAGTGAAGGTTTTTTATACATTACAGGAAGATCAAAAAATGTTATAGTAACTCAAAATGGAAAAAATATTTATCCTGAAGAAATTGAGCTATTGCTTGGTAATATTCCAGAAATAAAAGAGTGTATGGTATATGGAAAAGAAGAAGAAGGGAAGGAACTTACAATATCTGTTAAAGTAATACCAAACATGGAAAAAATAGAAGAAAAATATGGTAATGATTTATCTGATGAAAAAGTGCATAATATTATTTGGGAGGAAATAAAAAAGGTAAATAAAAAATTAACATCATATAAAGCAATCAAACACTTAGAGATAAAAAAAGATGAATTTGAAAAAACTACAACTATGAAAATTAAACGTTACGCAGAGCTAAAAAAAGGTAACAATTAAATAAGAAATATTAGCAAGTGGAGGGAAATATGAGAAAATTGGTAGTTGTTTTATGCAGTATATTATTTTTGATTTCAACACCTGTATTTGCAAGTAATGAAAATGAGATAATATATATGCAAGAAGAAGTAAACAAATTAATAGAAAATATTGAGTCACAAAGATTAGATCAGAACACAATTAATTCATTTATTTACTCTATGTTTGTAATTATTGCAATTTCTATGATATTTGAAAATTTTGTTAGAAGTTATAGAGAAAAAATTAGAATAGCAAAAAAAGAAAAACTACCAATAAAAGAAGCTTATATAAAATTATTAATTACTTATGCAGTTCATATTGCTATAACAGTTATATTAAGTATAATATGCTACTATGCACTTAATATTACAAAAATTTATATATGGTTCTTAGTGCTTGTTACAATATGTATTGTAGAAATTTCACCTTTATTTACAATAAATTTCCTAAAGAAAAACAAGAAGGAGTGAAAAAAATGACACCTCACATAGAAGCAAAAAAAGAACAAATCGCAAGCACTGTTCTCATGCCAGGAGATCCTTTAAGGGCAAAATATATTGCAGAACAATTTTTAGAGGATGCAACACTTGTAAATTCAGTGCGAAACATGTATGCTTATACGGGAAAGTATCGTAAAAAACTAATTACCATAATGGCTTCAGGAATGGGAATTCCTAGCATGGGTATATATTCTTATGAACTATATAATTTTTACAAAGTAGAGGAAATTATTCGTATTGGCACAGCAGGAGCATATGACAAGGCACTTTCAATATTAGATGTGTTATTAGTAACTAATTCATATAGCAAATCAACATATGCTAAGATACAAAGTGGAATTGAAGAAGACACAATAAATGCAGATGAAAGACTAAACCAAAAAATAAGAGATGCAGCACTGGAAGCAAACATAAAGATACATGAAGGAACAGTATTATGCAGTGATGCTTTCTATAAAACAAATGAAGAAAATATAGAAAAACCAATGGAACATAACTGTTTAGCTGTTGAGATGGAAAGCTTTGCGTTATTTGCTAATGCAAAAGCACTTGGAAAAAAAGCAGCTTGTATTTTAACAGTTTCAGATATTATTGGACACAAGGAGACAGAGCTAACGCCAATGCAAAGGCAAACTTCATTAAACCAAATGATAAAATTAGCTATGGAAGCTACAACAAAAAGTTGACGTTTATTTAATAAAAAAAAAGAAGATGCTCAAAAAATAGCATTTTCTTTTTTTGTATTGAAAAAGCAACGTTTTGAAATAACTAATATATACATATTGCTTTAGAATTTGAATAAATACAGTTTAAGCTAAAGATGTAAGAAAAATTTTTGTAAAGAGATTTTTGCACTTTGCATAAGATTTGACATTATACCTTAGGAATAAAAAAACAATAATCGAAAACAATAAAAATAGGTGAATCAATTTGAAATTTATATTTATTAAATCTAAAGCTGATATTGACGGTTTTAAATTTTTTCAAAAACTTGGAATGAAAATATATAATATAGATGACTTAGAAAAGACAGATAAGATAATTGCAAAAATGGTAAATAAAGATTATAAAACAATTTTTTTAAGCAACGAAGTAGCTAGCTTTTCAGAAGACATAATAAAAAAGTACAAAACAAATCAAGAAATACGCATTATAATAGCCCCAAATAAACGAATATGATTGTAATTATTGCATATATTTTAGCAGGAGGGCAAAAATGCGGAGAAGAAAAAGAACAATTTATTTCTGATTTTAGCAATATTATCTGTAAAGTTACTGAAAACAAGACATATTCAAATATTATCTTTTTATGCATAGGAACAGACAGAATAACAGGAGATGCTTTTCGGACCTATTGTTGGTTATAAATTAAAAGACCTATTTGATGATAAGAATATAGAAATAATAGGAGATTTAAACAATCCTGTGTGCCATAATAATATATATTCAGCTATAAACTATATAAGAAAAAAACATACTAATCCTTTCATAATAGCAATTGATTCCGCACTATCGGCAAAAGAACATGTTGGGAAAATAGTCGTATCAGAAGGTGGATTATGTATAGGAAGAGGTGTTGGAAGAAACAGAATGATTGTAGGTGATATGAGTATTAGAGGTATTGTTGCAAAAAATATGGGGAATTCTAGACATAATTTAAGAATGTTGCAAAATACAAATCTAGGAATTGTTATGCAAATGGCACAGACGGTAGCAATAGGAATATACAGTTCAATTGAATGTGAAAATTAAATATTGTATATTTCTAGGAATTCTGGAAAAAATGTAAATAAAAGAATTTCTAGGAGGAGAATTAAATGGATGATAATAAAATGAAAAATATAATTGTTCTTAAAAATTTGCCATCTAATTTAGTTGAAGAAGCTATTGTTGTATTAAAACATAATAAAACAAAGTTGCCAGAACATATAGAGAAAAGTAAAGAACATGTAGATATAAAAATCAATGAAAAAGATTATATTTTAAAAGAAGCGGAGATGGTAGTAAACACCTATATTTCTAAGATGGAAAATGCTAATAAATCAAGATTTAAAAAACCAGACAAGGTAATGCAAAGAAAATATAATAGATTAAAATGGACTACATTTGGGATAATCATTGCCTGGATCGCAACGATTATTTTTTAAAAATATTTAAGAATAAAACATTTCTTCAAGGCATATATTGTATAAAGCTACAAAGGAAGAGGTGTTTTTTTTATGGAACGCACACTGAGTCCAGATGAAAGAATTAGAAGAGCAGAAGAAATCTATCAAAAAAGAAGAAATTCAAGCAACAGAATAAACCAAGCAAGAGTAAATGTAAGTGAAGGGCCAAAAGATTTTTCCTTGTTTAGAAAAATGTTTTTGCAAATTGCTATTTGCTTATGTATTTATTCAATATTTTACCTAATAAAAAATAGCAATTACATATTCTCAGAAGATTTTTTGGCAAAATCAAAAGATTTATTAACATATGATATTAATGTAACCGAAAAATATAAGGAGATTAAAAATTGGTTTGTAGCATTTTATGAAAAAGACATGAAAAATAATATAAGTAATCAGACAGAAAATAACATTATGGGTAATACAACATTAAATATAATAGAAGAAAGTCAAAACATACTTCCTGAAACAAATATGCCAATACTAGCAACTGCAGAAGATAGTAGCAGCATAAGCCAAACAGCAAATGACGCAAAAGAAATAAATGAAAAGTATTCTCTTATAAAACCTTTAGAGGGAACAATCACATCAAGATTTGGTGTTAGAAATCCAACAACAGAAACGGTACCAAAATATCATACTGGAATAGATATAGCAGCAAACACGGGAACTGTATTTATAGCTTCAATGGCTGGAACTGTTGTACAAGTTTCTTCAGAAGGAGACTTTCGGAAATCATTTAAAAATTCAAAAAGATGATGTAATTACTTTATATGCACATTGTAACAAAATATATGTAAATGAAGGAGATATAATTACACAAGGACAAGAACTTGGAGAAGTTGGAGCAACAGGAAATGTTACTGGACCTCATTTGCATTTTGAAATAAGGAAGTCTGACAGATTAGTAAATCCAGATGATTTATTGGAGTTTTAATATTATAACTATAAAATTGAATATTAGTTAAAAAGGAGACCAAATGAATATAAAAATTGATTTTAAAATTTTTATTTTTATATTATTATTTTTATTTACTAATCAAAGCACAATATATTTGCTGATACTTACTTTTAGCCTTTTACATGAACTTGGGCACCTAGCAATGGGACTATGCTTAGGGCTTAAAGCTAAAATGATAAAAATAATGCCAATGCGGAGTATCAATTTTATTTACTACTCCATATAAAACAGAAAAAATAAGATTTTTAGTTGCACTTGCAGGACCATCTATAAATTTTATTTTAGCTATAATTTTATTGCCTTTTCCGCAATTTGCCCTAAAAGAAACTATAATTTATGCTAATTTATTAATAGGAATATTTAATTTATTACCAATTTTCCCACTAGATGGGGGTCAAATGTTAAGTGCAGTTTTATGCAAATTTTATTCACGAGGAATTACAGAAGACGTTATAAATAAGACATCAAACTTTGTTACAATACTATTAACAGTATTGTCTAGCATAGGAATTATATACATAAAGAACATAGCTATTTTTTTTATTATTGCATATTTGTGGTTTATCAGAATTTCAGAAAACAAAAAACATAAACTGAAAGAAAGAGTACGTAAAATTATAAAACAAAATACAGAAAAAATAGTTTTATAAATAAAAACAAAATAACACTTTACAATAGTTGACGAAAGCACAAAAAAGTGGGAAAATAATAGATATCAAACAAAAGAAAATGGGAGGTGCTTTTAATGGCAAAACAACAAGGGGTTACACTGCTTACAATGGGAATTGCAATAATTGTAATGCTAATTATACTGTCAACTATAACTTTTTATGTTGTGAATCAATCAAACAATCAAAAACTAGATAACATGTATAACAATTTAAGAATATTAAGTGAACAGGTAAATATATATTATCAAAAGTATGGAAAATTGCCAATTAAAAATGAGTATACACAGATAAGTAAAATTCCAACAAATGTATTAAATCCAAATGATTATGGCAATTACTATACAATTGATTTAAACGCAATTGAAAATTTATCATTAACTTCGAGTGCAGGTACTTATATTATAAATGAGGGGACACACACTATATATTTTCCAGATGGAGTTGAACTTGAGGGAACAATATATTATAGATTACCAGAAGATTATACTATAATAGAAACAACGATTAATTTCGACTATATTATAGAACCAGCAGAACCAACTAAAGAGGCTACTATACATTTAATTATTGAAGAAATAACAAATGGCCTTGAAAATGTAATTTACCCAAATAATACAGGAAGAACATATGAAGATGGAACCAAAAAAGCAGAAGAATATTATAAAGTAACTGAAAATGGAGAATATGAATTTATATCAACAGTAAAAAATACAGGAGAGAGAGCATCAATTGTAGTTCCGGTTACAAATATTGACACACAAGGACCTACATATGATAACTATGAAACAAATAATATTACAACTGCAGGTTATGATATAAATATTTATAATGTTACTGACATAGCTGGAGTAGAAAAAGTAGAGATTGAAGTATGGACAACTAGTGGTGGTACGGATGATCTAGTAAGAAAGCAAATGACATACCAAGATGACGGAAACTGGTATAGTAGAATAGAAATATCAGATCACCAAAATCAAAGTGGAAGTTACCAAGCAAAAGTAATTATGTATGATAAATTGGGAAATACCTCTGAGATTTTAGTAAATGCAGTTAATATTCCAACACCTCCACATACGCATAATATGGGAGAGTGGACAAATTTAAATAGTACACAGCATAAAAGAAGTTGCTCTTGTGGACTTACAGAAACTGCAAACCATACATGGGAAAATTACATAAAAATTGATGATAATACACATACAAGAATATGCTCAGGATGTGGAGCAACAGAGAATGCATCACATACATTTGGTGTAGGTTCTAGCATAAATAATACGCAACATCAAAAAGAGTGTTTGCTGTGCAAAGCCAAGGTAATTACTAATCATAATTATGGAAAATTTATTTATGCAAACTCAAATACACATAAACAGATTTGTTCTGAATGTTCATATGCAAATATTTTGGAACACACATGGTCTGATTATACTAGTTCAGATGACAACACACATGTAAGAACATGTTCTGGATGTGGAGCAAAGCAAACTACAAACCATTCATGGAGTGGATTTTATAATATAGACACAAATATGCATGGAAGGACATGCAGTTTATGCAATAGACTTCAGACAGCTGCACACACATGGAGCACATACCAAGAATCAGAAGGACAAACACATAAAAGAATCTGTTCAGTATGTTCTGCAATAAATACAGCAAACCACTCATATGGATCATGGGCAAGGGTTAATAATAATCAACATAGTAGGAATTGTACTGTTTGTGGAAAAACAAATATAGCATATCATGAAATTACGAGTTGGCAAGAAATTAATAATACTACTCATAGTGGTAGATGTACAATTTGTGGAGGGTACAAAACAGAAACACATGATAGAGTCTCATCAGAAAATGGCGATGTATGTTCGAAGTGTGGTTATAAATACTAATCTATTTTTATAATATAAAATAAATTAGAAAATATCTTGAAAAATAAGGAAAAATATGCTACAATAGCAATGTTAAAAATAGCATTGCTATTTTTGTCCTTACTCATAGAAATATGGGTTATTAATAACCAAAAGGAGGTGAATTATAATGAATAAATACGAAAGTGTTATCATTATTAATTCAAGTTTAGAGGAAAGCAAAATAAAAGCAATAATTGAAAAATTCTCTAGCTTAATTAATGAGCATGGTAAAGTAGAAAATGTTAATGAAATGGGAAGCAAAAAATTAGCTTATCCAATAAAAAAACAAAATGAAGGTTACTATGTGGTATTTAATTTTGAGGCAGAACCTTCATTTATAGCAGAACTTGAAAGAATTTATCGTATTACAGATGAAGTAATCAAGTTCATAGTAGTAAAACAAGAAAACTAAAAGAATCAAGAGTGGTCTTATAAAAGAGAAAGGTGGAAGAAATATGAATAAAATTATTTTAATGGGAAGACTTACAAGAGATCCAGAAACAAGATACACTCAAACTAACAATACACTAATATCTTCTTTCACTCTAGCAGTAAATCGCAGATTTACAAGACAAGGAGAAGAAAGACAAGCAGATTTCATTCCAATTGTAGCATGGAGCAAACTAGGAGAATTTTGTAGTAAATATTTTAAAAAGGGCCAACAAGTAGGTGTAATAGGAAGAATCCAAACAAGAAACTGGGAAGACGAAAACAAAGTAAAGCATTATATTACAGAAGTAGTTGCTGAAGAGGCGTATTTTGCAGATAGCAAACGAGATGGAGCCACTTCAAATTTTGAAAATACATTTGGAACAGATGTAGCTTCTAATTCAGAATTTTTTGTTTCATCAGATGATGATTTACCATTCTAAAAAGACAGGGGGGGAAATAAAATGTCAGATAAAAAACAAAACAATAGAAAAAATAGAAACAATATGGATGATGATTTTAATCCAAAATTTCGTAAGGTAAGAAAGAAAGTTTGCCCTTTGTGTAGCAATAAAGATTTAGTTCTTGACTTTAAAAATGCAGAACAATTAAAAAAGTTTGTTAGCGATAAGGGAAAAATATTACCAAGAAGAGCAACAGGTGCTTGTGCAAAACATCAAAGAGATATTACATTAGCAGTAAAAAGAGCAAGACATATTGCAGTTCTTCCATTTATACAAAACTAATAGTATAATTAAAAGCAAGGACCCGAATTATTAAACGAGAGAATGTTTAATAAGTAGGGTTCAACTCATATTATGGGACATATTCTAAGGAGATTAATCATGAAAAAAATAATAGCATGCATGATAATTATGCTTTTTCTAATTATAACATTAACAGGATGCAAACAAATGGAAAAAACAGATTCAGAGTTTACAATTGTTACATCATTTTATCCTATGTATATTATTGCTAAAAATCTAGTACAGGGAATTCCAAATATAGAAGTAAATAATATGGCAGATCAAAGCATAGGATGCTTGCATGATTATACATTAAAAACATCTGATTTGGTAAAAATAGAAAAAGCAGATGTCTTTATTATAAATGGCTTGGGAATAGAAAACTTTACAACAACAATAACAGATAACTATCCAGAAATGAAAATAATTAACGCAAGTAGTAATATTACAAATTTAATTAAAGAAAATAACATAACAAATGCACATGTTTGGCTTGACATTGAAAATTATATGAAACAAATAGAAAATATTGCAAATAAACTTGCTAGTATAGATGAAGAAAATTCAAGCAAATACTTGGAAAACTCACAAATTTACCAAGAAAAAATAAAAGAACTAAGTAAAAGGATTAAAGAACTAACTAAACAAAGGAAAAAATGTGTGTCTTTTAGTGAATCATTAGAGTATTTATCTAATTCAATGAACCTTGAAATAAAAACAATAACAGCAGAACATGAGCACAATGGAATTTCAGCAGAAAAGTTAAGTGATACAATAGAATATATAAAAAATAATAATATAAAAAATATTATTTTAGATGAAAATACTCCAGATAATAATGCACAAGTTATTGCAAGTGAAACAAACGCTAAAATATATATAATGAAAGCAGGCTTATCCGGAAATGATGATCTAAACAGCTATGTAGACATTATGAATGAAAATTTAAAACAAGTAGAAAAAATGGAGGAATAAATGGGAAAAGAGATTTCTTGTGGATTTCATTGCATAAAAGCTAATCATATTGGAGTAAAACTAGGGAAAGATGAAATCCTAAAAGATATAAATATTCAGATATATTGCAAAGAATTAACCGTGCTTATAGGAAAAAATGGAGCTGGAAAAACAACACTAATTAAAGCATTATTAGGAGAAGTAAAACATACAGGTACTATTGAATTTATGGATACTAAAGAAAATATCACAAGGCATTTGAGAATTGGCTATGTACCACAGAGCATTAATATAGAAAAACATATGCCAACAACAGTATATGACTTGTTTGCATCATTTATTTCTAAAGTTCCAATATGGCTAAAAATAGATAAAAAAGCAGAAAAAAAAATAAAAGATAGTTTGGCAAATTTCGGAGTAGAGAATCTTATACATAAAAGTATAGGCGATTTATCAGGTGGCGAATTGCAAAGAGTTTTACTTGCAATTAGCATATATAATGAGCCAAATTTATTGATTTTAGATGAACCTGTTTCAGGAATTGATAGAAATGGAATTAAAGTATTTTATGAATATATAAACAAACTAAAAAAAGAATATGACATGTCAATTATACTAGTATCACACGATTTTGATTTGGTAAAAAAATATGCAGATAGAGTAATTCTACTGGACAAAACAATCCTAAGAACAGGAACACCAGAGGAAGTTTTTTTAAGCGAAGAATATAAAGAAGCATTTGAAAAATAATTCATATAATATTTAAGGAGTAGAAAATGCAGGAATTAATAAATAATATTTTGGAATTATTACCATTCGAGTTTTTAAGTTACGCATTCATGAAAAACGCATTACTTGCCATTATACTTGCAACACCTATTTTTGCAATACTGGGAACTATGGTTGTTAACAACAAAATGGCTTTTTTTTCAGATAGTCTAGGACATTCTGCAATTTGTGGAATTGCAATTGGAATGATATTTGGAGTAACAAATACAAATATATCTATGATTATTTTTGCAGCATTATTTGCAATATTGCTAAATTTGGTAAAACATAAAGTAAGCTATGGAGCAGATACAATTATAAGTGTATTTTCATCAATCGCTATTGCAGTAGGACTTGCAATACTAACATCTGTTAACAGTTTTAATCAATACTCTAATATATTAGTTGGGGACATTTTAAGTATTAATTGGAATGAAATAATTTATTTATTTTTTACATTTGTATTAATTTTAGTTGTATGGTACAATATGTTTAATAAGCTACATGCGGTAAGCGTAAATAGTACGTTTGCAAAATCTAAAAGAATTAATGTTATAATTGTGGATAATATATTTGTTATATTAATTGCAATTGTAGTTATGATATCAATAAGATGGATTGGAATTCTATTAATAAACTCATTACTTATTTTACCGGCAGCATCTAGCAGAAATATTGCAAAAAACATGAGACAATATCATTTTTTTGCAATTATAATTTCTCTCTTGTCAGGACTTGCAGGTTTAATTACATCTTATTATTATGATATTCCAACAGGCCCAATGATTGTAATAATTGCAGGAGTAATTTACTTCGTAACATTTTTACTAAAAGATAAAGTGAAAGGATAGATGAAATTATGAACACTAAGTTTTCTCCACAAGAAATGCGAGCATTTATTAAAGGAGCAAAGGACACTAAAAATAATTCATATGCTAATATTGATAATAATATTGCATTTCTTGAACTAAGAGTAAAAGACCGTTTAATAAAATTAGATAACAATCCAGAACTTACATTAAAAGAAAAAAAAGAACAAGAAGAAAGCCTAAGAAATCAAATTAAACAAATAACTACCTTAAAAGAAGCTAGAAGAATTGGGATGGAGATGGCTACTATCAAACCATGGAAAGATCCAGTTGAATTACTTGCAGACTATACAGGAAGAGATATAGAGTATATAAAACAGCTTGGTATAAATCCACAGCAAAGAATTTCGGGCTACAAACATACGGAGGGAAGATACCATTCTAAAAGTAAAGACTGGAAAAAACTTATGGGAATTCTAGGAATTTTAGGGTTTCTAGGACTTTCAGCCCTTGCAGGGATGGTAGAAAAATGGGAACCAAACAAAGAACAAAATAAGTATCAACAGTTTAGACAAGAACAACATATTACAACACAAACAACTTCAAACTACTCTAATGCACAAACTAATAGCAATGAAGAAATAGTTTACCATGTGCCTGATTTTGAAAAAGATTAATACTTAATACATAAAAATACTAGAGAAAATTAAATCTCTAGTATTTTTTTCGCATTTTCGATATCTTCTGATGTGGCATCTGGCACATTTTCTAAAGGGTAATTTACTCCTAGGCGTTCCCATTTGTACTTACCTAAACTATGATATGGGAGGAGTTCTATTTTTTGCACATTATTCAAAGTAGCTAAAAATTTTTTTAAAAGTAGCAAATCGTTTTCACCATTAGTAATGCCTGGTATTATTACTTGTCTTATCCACATAGGAATATTTTTTTCACTAAGGTAACGAGCAAATGCTAATTCCTTTTCATTTGAAAAACCAACTAAATTTTTGCATTTCTCAGGAACAATATGCTTTATATCCAACAAAACTAAATCAGTTAATTCAAGAACTTTTTTTATATCCTCTGTTAACTCAAACATTCCAGAAGTATCTAATGCAGTTGGTATATTTTCTTTTTTTAATTTTGAAAAAAGTTCAATTAAAAACTTTACTTGTAACAAAGGCTCACCACCTGTTGCAGTTACCCCACCACCAGAAGGCACTATAAAATTTTTATATCTTTTTACTTTTGCAATAATTTCATCTACATGCATTAATGTACCAGAGTTTTGTGTCCATGTATCTCTATTATGACAATATTTACAACGTAAAATACACCCTTGAAAAAAAAGTACAAAACGTATACCGGGACCATCAACAGTACCCAATGATTCAATAGAATGTATTAGAGCGTATTTTGAATTATCAAAATTTTCCATATGAATTAAGCTATAAGGACGTGCTATATAATAAGCTACGTCCTTAATTTCTCCTTCTTTAAATTCTTTCTTGTATTGTTCTATGGATTACATCTAATTGTTGTTCTTTCGTTAGTTTTGTAAAATGAACAGCATATCCAGAAACACGAATCGTAAGCTGTGGATAATTTTCAGGATGTTCCATAGCATCTTCTAACAATTTTCTATCAAAAACATTAACATTTATATGGTGCCCAGCATTCATAAAATAACCATCTAATATATTAACTAAATTAGATATTCTGGTGTCCATATCTTTTCCAAGTGTTTTTGGAGTAATTGCAAAAGTATAAGAAATGCCATCTTCTGCGTATTCATAAGGAAGTTTTGCAATTGAGTTAAGAACCGCTAAAGCACCGTTTGTATCACGACCATGTAATGGATTTGCACCAGGTCCAAATGGTTCCCCAGCTCTTCTTCCATCAGGAGTATTACCAGTATTTTTTCCATATACAACATTAGAAGTAATAGTTAAAATAGAAAGAGTGTGCTTAGAATTGCGATAAGTGTGATGCTTTTGTAGTTTCTGTAAGAAAATTTTTACTAAATCAACAGCGATAGTATCTACGCGATCATCATCGTTACCAAACTTAGGAAAATCACCTTCAGGAATATAGTCTACAGCAAGGCCTTGCTCATTACGAACGACCTTTACTTTAGCATATTTTATAGCAGATATTGAATCTGCAACAACAGACAAACCAGCTATTCCACAAGCCATTGTTCTTAATATTTCCCTATCATGAAGAGCCATTTCTAGTGCTTCGTATGAATATTTATCATGCATATAATGAATAGCATTTAAGGCTTTAATATATATTTTAGCAACGTAATCCATCATTATATCGAATTTTCTCATAACTTCATCATAATCTAAATATTCTGAATATATAGGTTCAAATTCTGGTGCGACCTGTTTACCAGAGAGTTCATCTTTACCACCATTAATTGCGTAAAGCAATGCTTTTGCTAAATTTGCTCTTGCACCAAAAAACTGCATCTGCTTTCCAATCTTCATTGCGGAAACACAACATGCTATTCCATAATCATCTCCAAGAGTAACACGCATTAAATCATCATTTTCATATTGTATTGAAGATGTCTCAATTGATAGTTTCGTTGCAAATTTTTTAAAGTTTTCAGGTAAATTTTTTGACCATAATACAGTTAAATTTGGCTCTGGTGCAGGACCTAATGTTGTTAATGTGTGTAACATACGGAATGAGTTTTTAGTAACCAAAGTTCTGCCATCAATTCCCATTCCACCAATACTTTCTGTAACCCATACAGGATCTCCACTAAACAAAGAATTATATTCAGGGGCTCTTAAAAATCTTACTAACCTTAATTTCATAACAAAATGATCCATTAATTCTTGAGCATCTTGTTCTGTTATAGTACCATTTTCTAAATCTCTTTCAATGTATATATCTAAGAAAGTAGAAACTCTACCTAAGCTCATTGCAGCACCATTTTGGTCTTTAATTGCACCTAAATAACCAAAATACAACCACTGAACAGCTTCTCTGGCATTTTGTGCAGGAACAGATATATCAAATCCATATTTAGAAGCCATTGATTTTAATGATTCTAATGCTGAAATTTGATCATGAATTTCTTCTCTTTGACGTATAATATCTTCAGTAAATTCATCTGCATTTAGAATATTTAATTCTTCTTTTTTCTCATCAATTAAAGCATTTATCCCATATAATGCAACACGCCTATAATCACCAATAATTCTTCCACGTCCATAACCATCAGGAAGCCCAGTAATTAAATGAGAACTCCTAGCTGCACGAATGTCAGGAGTATAAACACTAAACACTCCATCATTATGTGTTCTTCTTAAGTGATTATATATATAATCTGTTTCTGGATCTACTTTTAAACCATATGCTTCGCATGATTTTTCCACAATTTTAATACCACCAGCAGGCATAATAGCTCTTTTTAAAGGAGCATCTGTTTGAAGACCTACTATTTGCTCTAAATCTTTGTCAATATATCCTGGTTCATAAGCATCTATTGCAGATGGTGTTTTTGTATCAGCGTCTAATACTCCACCTTTTTCTCTTTCTTTTTTATAAAGTTCTAAAACTTCTTCCCATAATTTTTTGGTTCTATCTGTTGGACCAGCTAAAAAGCAGCCATCTCCATCATATGGTTTATAATTGATTTGAATAAAGTCTCTAACATCAATTAATTTTTGCCATTCACCTTTTTTAAAGCCATTCCATTGTTTAAATTCCATTGTTTTTCCTCCTATCATTTATAATAATTTTATACATACCACATTTCATAATAACATAAAACAAACGAACTTTCAATTATTATTTGCAAAAAAACAGATATTATGTGTAAAAATGGTAGAATTTAGATAAAATTAAAAATAATAAAAGAAAATAAAATAATTTTTTTGAAATTTTATTAAAGCTTATATTATTATTTGCATAATATTTTTAAAAGTAAGATTTGCTGAAAGTATCTAGTACAAAGTTTAATATTAATCGTTGCATATATTAAATGAAATGTTAAAAAAATTCAACACTAAAGAAAATAGTAATAGAAAATGCATACTAATCCTCTATTATAGTTTTTGCAACTTTATAGATTAGTTTTAATTTTTCAGGTGGACAGTGCTTAAATAATTTACTAAATTCTCGAATTAAGTAAGTATGCCTTTGTGTTGCAACACCATTTAAAATTTCTCCTTCTGTTACTCCAAGCACAGAACAAATTTCATTTAATCTTCTAAGATTAATATATGAATTACCTCGTTCTACTCTACTTAAAAAAGCAATAGAAACTCCAATTTTTTCAGCAAGTTTTTCTTGTGTCATTTTTTTTTCAATTCTAGCTGCTCGTATTCTTGCACCAATAGCAACATAATCTAATGCCATAATTATCACCTCTTTAATTAAAATCTAAAGATAAAGTCAATATAACAGGTATTTTAAGAAGTTTACAGAAACTAAGAAATTGAATTTTACCCAGCGCATAAATTATGATTAGCTAAAAAAGGAAGAAATATACATTATGGCAGACGACAAAAATTGACATGAAGCGACATTTAAGACATGCTAAGAGTAAAAAAATATTAAAAAATATTTTAAAATATTTTTTTTTATATTAAGAAAATAGAATTTTTTTGTAATATAACAAGATATAAGATTTATATAAAAAAACACTTGAAAAAATAGAAAAATATGATAAAATAAACAAGAAAATTTGTTTGGAGGGTTAATGATGTATGCATATATAAAGGGAAAATTAGAACAAAAAGCAAATTCATATGTTGTAATAGAAAATGGAGGAATAGGCTATAAAATTTATATGCCAATTACAAGTATAGAAAAATTAGGTGCAATTGGGATAGAGGTAAAAGTTTTTACACACTATCATGTAAGGGAAGATGCAATTAATTTATACGGTTTTTTAAGTGACGAAGAACTTAAAATGTTCGAATTACTGCTTTCAGTAAGTGGAATCGGAGCAAGATCAGCTATGGGTATTTTAGCTGAAATTTCTCCTTCTAATTTTACACTTGCTATTATTACAAATGATGTTTCAAAGCTTGTAAAAATACCAGGTATAGGTGCAAAAACTGCTCAAAGAATGATTTTAGAGCTTAAAGACAAATTAAAAACATTACAGGCTGTAAATAAACAAGAGCAGGTGAAAGTAGCCATTATAGAAGAAGAAACATTTTCTGAATCTCTGGCAGCACTACAAATGTTAGGTTACAACAGAAAAGAAATAGAAAAGGTATTTGAAAAAATTGATATTAAGGGCCTAAAGGTGGAAGACATAATAAAAAAGTCACTTATAATACTTGGAAAGTAAAAAAATTTTAGAAAGAGATGAAAGAAATGGTTGATTTAAGCAAGCCTTTGGCATATAGAGTAAGGCCAAAAACATTAGACGAGTTCGTAGGGCAAGAACACATCATAGGAAAAGATAAAATTTTATATAGGACAATTAAAGCAGACAGATTATCGAGCATTATATTATGGGGACCTCCTGGATGTGGAAAAACTTCGTTAGCTAAAGTAATTAGTGAAACTACAAAATACAAATTTATGAAAATAAATGCTGTAACTTCTGGAGTATCAGATATAAAAAATGCTGTTGAAGAAGCAAAAAACTATATGCTAAATCCAACAGGAAAATGCATTTTATTTATAGATGAAATTCATAGATTTAATAAACTACAACAAGATGCTCTTCTTCCTTTTGTAGAAGATGGAACTGTTATTTTAATCGGAGCTACTACTGAAAATCCATATTTTGAAGTTAACAAGGCGCTTATATCAAGGTCTATGATAGTAAAATTAGAGCCACTAACTAAAGAAAATATATTAACTATTTTAAAACAAGCATTAATAAAAGAAGAAGGACTAGGAAGTTTCAAAATAAAAATAGAAGAAAATACTCTTGAAAAAATTGCAGAACTATCAGGCGGAGATGTGCGAACCGCTTTAAATGGACTTGAAATTGCTGTATTAACAACGAGTATTGATAATGACGGCTATATAACAATTACAGATGAAATAGCTGCAGAAAGCATTCAAAAGAAAAAGGCAATGTTTGATAAGAATGGAGATTCGCATTATGATAACATTAGTGCTTTTATAAAATCAATGAGAGGAAGTGATCCTCATGCTGCTATTTTTTACTTGGCAAGAGCCATAGAAGGAGGAGAAGATCCAATATTTTTAGCAAGAAGAATAATAATTGCAGCAGCTGAAGATGTGGGGATGGCAAATCCTAATGCATTAGTTGTAGCAACAAATGCCATGCAGGCCGTACAAGCAGTTGGCATGCCAGAAGCACGTATTATTCTTGCAGAAGCAGCAGTTTACATAGCAGAATCTAAAAAGTCGAATGCTTCTTATTTAGCAATTGAAAAAGCACTTGAAGATGTTAGAAGCAAAGATACGGGAACAATTCCTATGCACATAAGAAATGCACCGGCAGAAGGTATGAAAGAGTTTGGATATGCAAATGGCTATTTGTATCCACATGACTTTCCAGGACATAAAGTGGAACAGCAATACCTGCCAGATAAAATGAAAGATACAAAATATTATATAAAAGATGAGAATGTAAAAGAAATAATTTAAGAATAATAGAAAAAAATACGAAATTATTTTAAAACAAGTGAAATAAACTATATATGTATAATGGATGATATTATAGTAATTTGTATTTAATACTACACTACAATATCATCCATTTTGATTATATCTTAAAAAAATATACTAGTTTGAAATTTTATTATTTTTATCTGGTATATATTCAAGAAGTTCTGAAATCTCACAGTCAAATGCATGGCAAATGTTATTCAAATGCTTTATATCAATTCTCTTAATTTCTTCATAGTACATTTTAGAAATTGTAGCAGGCCTTATGCCTGTTAAATTTGATAGCATTTTTTGATTCATCTTGTGTTTACCAAGCAAATCTGAGAGCTTAATTTTAATCATATTGTTATACCACCTTTTCTTAATTGTAAAATTTTGTAATATAATATGTTTTACAGTTGTATTTTATCATTTTATGTATTAAAATGACATATGACATCAGAAATATAACGATAAACGTAATAAAAAGTTGCCTAGCAGTAAAAGCGAAAATTTGGAGGGAAATAGTGAAAAATAAGACATTATATTTAATAAGAGAGCAAAAGAAAAAAGATGAAAAATATTTGTTTGAATTACAAAAATTCCTAGATACAGCAGAAAATATAAAAGATGAGGAATTTAAAAAAAGAATTATTTCACAAATGTTAAAATGTGATGAAGCATTAACATTATTAATAGAAAAATTATTACACAAATAAATTGCATAAAAAACATAAAAAAAGAAATACTGTTATAAAAACAGGTAGGATTATCTATGATAAAGAAAATAATTATTGGTGTTTTTGCAGGTTTTATAAGTGGACTCTTTGGAGCTGGTGGAGGAATGATTTTAGTGCCAGCTTTTATTTACCTAATAAAACTGGATGAAAAATCTGCAAGGGCAACATCTATTTTTTGTATTCTACCGATGGTATTAACGAGTGTATTTTTCTATATAAATAAAAACAATATTGATTGGTCCCTAGGCTTAAAATGTGCACTAGGTGGTATAATAGGAGGGTATATTGGTGCAAAATCATTAAAAAAATTATCTAATAAAATTCTAAAAATTACTTTTGTATTTTTTTTATCTTATATATCAATTAAAATGATATTTTTTTAAACATCGAAATATTGAAATGTTATATAAGGAGATGGCGAGAAAAAATGTTAGAAATCATAGCAGGCATTCTTTCTGGAATTGTAAGTGGAACAGGTATGGGAGGAGGAACTATATTAATTCTTATATTATCTCTTTTTATGGGAGTAGAACAACATATTGCACAGGCAACAAACATTATATTCTTTATACCAACTTCTATTATAGCTATTATTGTAAGTATTAAACAAAAAATGATTAAATTTAAAACAGGAATAACTATAACAATATCAGGAATTATTGGAGCAAGTATAGGAGCAAGACTTGCACAGACAATGGATGCTCAAAATTTAAAAAAATATTTTGGCGTATTTTTGGGAATAATAGCGATATATGAGATATATAGTCTAACAAGACAGTATATTTTTAAAGAAAAAACACATAATAAAACTTAAAAGGAGGGCAAATATTAATATGAAGTTTATAAAAGGAATGATTGTAGGAGGAATGATTGCAGCAGGAACAGCTATGATATGTGCTGATGGAATGTGCTCAAGTAAAAAGAAGATGATGAAAAAAGGCAAACAATTTGCAAGAAAATTAGGAATGTTGTAATAAGAAGGGTATGTGATAGCACATACCCTTCTTATTTATTATATAGGAAAAATCGCCAGATTTTTGCTATATAACAAGGTTAAGTTTCCTTGATTCGTGCATATTTGCGAAGCAAAATGCACATGTGGCGAAGCCACTTTTCTTATTATAGGAAAAAGCCGGCTTTAGTATAATTACTTTTTAGGATTCTTCAAGATTTTCGTCAGAACTTCTGCAATCAAAATTACAAGAATCCATATCAACACCTTTTAAACATTTTCCATCATGATTACAACTAGCGCAAATTTTATAGTGCTTTACTTTATTTGCCCATATTTGAACTTCATATGATTTATCAGGACAAAGTGGACCAAAAACAAACTCACCATCTTTATTTGTAAACGAATGAGAAACAGGTTTTTTATCGTATTCACATACTTCTATTAATTTTACTACTGCATCTTTCACCGGTTCTCCATAGCAATCTTTTATTACACCATAAATAACATTGCGATTATCTTCAGGAAGATTAACTTCGATGTCAAATTGTTTGCCTCTTTCAACAAATCCATCAACATTAATAATAGGACACAATTTTTTATCAAAATCCATATATATCAAATCCTTTCTTATTTGGCTTACGCTCAATACTATATTATGACAAAACAATACAAAATGTGATAGCCAGATGACATTGAAAACAATGAAAATATATGTTATTATAAAATCAGTCTGTAGTTAATATATCTTTATAGGGGGAAATGTAATGGATGACAGGCCAATCGGCATATTTGATTCAGGCATAGGAGGACTTACGGTATTTTCAGAGATTATAAAAGCATTGCCATCAGAAAATATAATTTATTTAGGTGATACAAAGCAATTTCCATATGGAAACAAATCAAAAAAAACAATTATAGATATTACAAAAGAAAACATTAATTTTTTAATAAAAAAGAATGTAAAACTAATTGTAATTGCGTGTGGAACTGCAACTAGCCAGGCTTTAGAAGAAGTAAAAGATAAATATAATATTCCAATAATAGGTATTATAAAACCAACAGTAATGTACCTAGCTAAAGAAAAAAACATAAGAAAAATAGGGATAATGGCGACTGCAGGGACAATAAGAAGCAATTCCTGGGAAAAAGAAATAAAAAAGCTAATGCCAAATGCCAAGGTAATTAATAAAGCGTGTCCACTATTAGCACCGATGGTAGAAGAAGGTTGGACAGATAACGAAATAGCAAGATTAGTTATAAAAGAATATGTTAAAGTATTTAAAGAAGAAACTGTTGATAGCTTGATACTTGGTTGCACCCATTATCCGCTATTAAAAAATTTAATTCAAGAAGAACTTGGAAACAAAGTAAAAATAATTGACACAGGAAAACAAGTTGGAAAATTTTTAGAAGAACTATTACATAAAGAAAAAATAAATGGCAAACCAAAAAATATTCCTAACTATAAGTTTTATCTAACAGAAATAGAAGAAGGCTTTATAAAAGTAGCTAACAATTTAATACCAAACACAATAGACAATATTAACTTTAGCAAAAAATAAACAACTCTTTTCCATTTTAAGAATAAAAATCATATAAATAAATATATATGTGATAAGAACAAAATGGAAAGGAGTTTTTATATGACCAAAAGAGGAATTTTAATTCTGCTTGCTATTATAATAGCAATTAGTGGAGGAATTGTACTTGCTTCAGCAGAAGATTATACATTATTTATAGATACAAGCCAAAATGTACTTAAGAATGTGCCTGTAAAAACAGACGTAAAATTAATAGGAAATAATGCACCAGCATATCAAAATGTGCGAATAAAAGTAGACGTTTCAGGACCTGGTACTCCCAAATTAATGGCAACAGATTCGGAAAACATTGAATGGGATATTGCTCAAATAGGTTACTGGGGGCCACCAGAAGGGTTTGCTGTGGGAGGAACATTTACAAATACAACGCCAGTAACAGCAACTTTCCCAGAAAGTGGTCTATATGAAATAGAATTATCATTAATTAATGTAACTGATGGAAAAACAATTACATCATCTAAGGAATCTATATATGTGTACAAAGACCAACAAGAATTAGATGATGTGCTTGCCGGCCAAAACAAAGTTAATAACATAGTAGGTAACACATCTAATATTGCAAATAGCACAAATATAACTAACACAAATAGCCAAGTAAACACAAATGTTGTAGAAAATTTGCCACAAACAGGAACATCAATAGGAGAATACATGACATATGCAGGTATAATTGTTTCTATTTGTTTAGTAGGGTATTTTATTACTCGAAATTATAGAATAAAATCTTAAAAATGTATGTTGTAAATATAAGAAAAATTTACAAATGGTTGTTATGTATAACCGTAATAATTGTATTTTTAACATTTGGTTTATACATTAAATATTATGATTTAAAACAAAAGCAAACAGAAAGCATATTAGAACAAGCAAGAAAAATTGAAAAATCAGAAGAGAAAAAAATTTTATCAACTAATCAAGAAAAAAATACTGAACCTGAAAAAAGCGTAAAAAAGAAGACAGCAACACTTCAAATACCAAAAGATTACGAAGGCTGGCAGGTAATTGGAAGGCTAGACATTCCAAAAATAAAATTAACAACATATATATTAAATGAAACAACAAAAGACACCTTAAATAAATCTGTAACAAAATTTTGTGGCCCAAAAATAAATAAGGTAGGTAATTTTTGCATTACAGGGCATAATTACAGAAAACAAAATATGTTCTCAAACCTAAGAAAGCTAGAAGTTGGTGATGAATTTTCAATAACTGACATGTATGAAAGAAGTATAAGCTACAAAATTTACTCAATTACACAAGTAGATCCTTCTAATGTTCAGTGCTTAGAGCAAGAAACAGGCGGAGAAAGAGAAGTAACCTTGATTACTTGTACAATAGGGGCATTAAAAAGATTAATAATAAAAGCAGTAGAAATATATGATTAAATAAAGCATAAATGAAAAGGAAAAGCATAAACTATAACAAAATGGAGGTTATAGACTATGCTTTTTGTATTTAGTAAGGAAAAAATCATATCATATATAATTGCTTTTAGTACAGTACTTATATTATTAGTAATTGGAATGATGGATCAAAACCAAACGAAAACAGTTCAAACTTCAACAAATATACGACAAGTTCCAATTTACAGTGTAGATACAGAAGAAAACAAAGTATCACTTACAATAAATTGTGCATGGAATGATGACGATATAGATAAAATATTAAGCATACTAAAACAAAACAATTGCAAGATAACGTTTTTTATTGTTGGTGACTGGGCGGAAAAGTATTCCAAAGCACTAGAAAAAATAGCACAAGAAGGGCATGAAATTGCAAATCACTCAAATACACATCCACATGTTGAAAACTTAAACTATATAGAAAACAGAGAACAAATTAGCAATTGTAGTGATAAAATTAAAGAAATAACAGGGAAAGGAACAACATTATATAGAGGACCATATGGTCAATACAATAACACTGTGTTAGAAGCTGTAAAAGCAGAAAACCATATTGCTATACAATGGTCGATAGATAGTTTAGACTATACAGGAATTACAGAAAAAGAAATGAAAAATAGAATTATACCAAATCTTAAAAATGGGAGCATAATACTTATGCATAATGGAACAAAAAATACAGCAAATAGTTTAGATGGAATTATAAAAGAAATTAAACAAAAAGGCTATCAAATAGTACCAGTATCTGAATTAATTTATAAAGAAAATAGTCGCACTGATTCAAATGGAATTCAACATAAGGAATAATTTAATATGTTTTGGTAAGAATAACCCTAAGAGAAGAGGGGAAAAAATGATTTTTATTGGGGTTATTGCTGATAAAAAAGAAGAAAATGATTTAGAAAAAATGTTAAAAATGCAAATAGAATCAATCGGGTTAAAATCTACTATCATTAGAATTAACAAAAAAAGTATTGAAAATATCAAGAATATTAGAATCGAACTAGTTATAATGAATAAAAATATAGAAGAAGAATCCATGCAAGAACTTGAAAAAATATTAAGAACTGCTAAATATTTTATTGTTAACAGTGATGTAATTCAAATGGAAAAAATACCAAGAACAAACTCAACTGTAATTACTTATGGATTTGGGAATAAGTGCACAGTTACGGCATCTAGTACGGAAGAAGAAAATGTTATGGTTTGCTTACAAAGGAATATATGCGGAATAAAAAACACTAGAATTGAACCGCAAGAAATAAAGATGAAAAAAGGGTTAAACACAGGTAATTATTATCTTGAAATGGCAGTTGCAACTATAAAATTGTTATATTCATAACATGTTAACAATCCAAAATATTTGAAAAAATAGCCATTTTATGTAGACAAACCCAAAAAAGTGTAGTATAATAAGGAAGAATGATGAATATTCTAAAGTAAAGAAAAGCAACAAAGTAATATACTATAGATAAAAAATAAGGGAGGAAGCTATATTGATTACAAATTTTTCAGAAAATAACCACTTAATATTAGTAGGAAAAGTTGCAAGCGAAAAGAAATTTAGCCATGAAATTTATGGAGAAAAGTTCTATTCTTTTGACTTAGAGGTGCCAAGACTAAGTGAAACGTCTGACATTATTCCAATTACAATATCAGAAAGGCTAATAACAGATACAGGATTAGAAATTGGAAAAAAAGTTATAATTGAAGGACAATTTCGCTCATACAATGGCTATGAAAATGAAAAGAACAAACTAGTACTTACTGTTTTTGCTAAAGAAATTATATTAAAACAAGATGATGAAGAAATAGAAGTAAGTAAAGAAAATACTTCAAATGAAGTTGTTTTAAGTGGGTACATATGTAAAAAACCGATATATAGGCAAACACCATTTAAAAGAGAAATAGCAGATATACTACTTGCTGTAAATAGAGCATATAATAAATCTGACTATATTCCATGTATTGCATGGGGAAGAAATGCAAGATTTTGTCAAAACTTAGAAGTAGGAACAGAAGTTAAGCTCGTAGGAAGAGTACAATCAAGAGGCTATGAAAAGAAATTAGAAGATGGAACTGTCTTAAATAAGGTAGCATACGAAGTTTCTATTATAAGTATGGAAGTAATTAATCAAAATGAAGAAGAGAAAAAAGAAGCAATTTAATTAAAGCAAATTAATATAGAAGGATTTTTGAATTAGGAAAGTTCTATAAAATTGAAAAGTTATCAGCTACATATGTTCATGCTGGTAACTTTTTTAGATTGTCTATAAATGATAAAATTAAATTATCGGTTATAATTTCTTATTCTCTAGCCAAAAAGTGTTGACAAAAGAAGGAAAAAAATATAATATAAAAAAGAACAAAAATAAGCAA
>CALYAM010000003.1 GCA_944393565.1 uncultured Clostridia bacterium | reverse complement strand
AAAATAAGAGCAAATAAAAATAACATTACTTATACAGAGGTATTAAAACTATTAAAAAATGGCAAAAACAAAGTAGACAAATTTACAGGAAAGCTGAATAAACAAGTGTTTATAGTTATTTTAGAGATAATATGAATATTGATTTTGAAGATTTTGTTTAGTAATTGTAACTAAACAAAATGGAGATCTAATCTCAGCTCTCCATATAAATAATATTTTTTTGAAAATACATAATATTAAGTAATATCAATGATTCTAGGCATAAATCAGTACATTGTTTTTGGGTAGCTGAATATAGCTCCCCAAAAAATATTTCCTCAAAATTTGGGGAGCTAACTGTAAGCAGTTGTGAAAAAGGCTGAGAAAGGCTAACAAAGGCTAATAGAGTAAAATAGCATATTACAGCCTTTTACAGACACTCTCAAATACGGTAAAAAAAACACTAAAATTCAGATAAAATAAAAGACTTGAAATTCAGTAATTTCAAGCCTTTCAAGAACATTTTTCTTTTGGTCGGGGTGACACGGATCGAACGTGCGACCTCATGGTCCCAAACCACGCGCTCTACCAACTGAGCCACACCCCGAAAACTTAATGCCCATATATAATAACATATAATTTACTGTTTTGCAATATTTTTTTAAAAATTATTGCAAAAAATATAAATAGCGTATATAATAGAAATTGTAGTGAGAAAGTAATTTTGCTACTTTAATATTGTTACTAAATATTTTGATGATAAATACTAAGAAAATTTTTTATGACCTTACCATGTGATATGAAAAATTGACCTAACTTTTGTCATAATTACTGAATACTTATATGCGCCTGTAGTTTAGCTGGATAGAATGGCAGGCTACGAACTTGCAGATCGGGGGTTCGAGTCCCTCCAGGCGCACCATTTCATAACAACTTACTAATATAAAGATTTGTAAGTTGTTTTTTTTGTATATAAGTAAAAAGCATTATCTTCAATTTTAAAGAATTTTGTAATTATTTTATAATCGCATTATAAGAACTATATTTTTCAAACAAATTTTTTTTCAATTAAATCATAACCATTTAATGCAGCAAAAGGAGCAAACTGTGCAGCTCGCATTTCTAAAGGCATTTTAGGATATTTAATGGACGTATGATGAGGTAAATTTATTATATCCATATATTTATTCTTCATTTAACCTTTATGTCCTCCTATTTTCAAATTTCTTTCAATAGTTGTTCCACCTATTTGAAGATTCATACCTTTTAATATAGCGTTTTTACCATATTTCTTTTTTATATGTATTAATGTTTTCTGCAACTTGTTTTCCAACATTTCATCTTTATTAGAGCTTGCTATTTCTTGATAATTTGTAAACAAATCCAATTGCTTAAAATTATCTTTAGATTTAACTAATTTAAGGCTTACAACATTATTAAATGCTATGTTTATTCTTCGTATTAATAAAAAATTACTAACAATCTTTTGATATAATTTCATAAAAGAAGTAATTATTATTTTAGTAGAAGAAGTGTAGTAATCTAAATTAATAGTTCCATGAGAATGTTTTGGAATTTGCCTACCATATCTATCTTCTGCAATTTCGCCATTATATAAATTACGAATATATGGATTACTCAAATTTTCAACATCATAACCGATTGTTAGAGCAAGTTGATTTGTGACTAAATTTTTTTCCACTAATTCCAAAGTAAGAAGTTCCGCCATTTCTTTTATAATTAATTTTGTCTGCTCATAATTATATGGATAATGCAATACTTGACCTGAGCTTAGGCTATTTGACATAGGCTTATAGGACTTTATTTGATTAATAGTAATTGGTTCCCAGCCCCAAGCATGGTCTATTAATAGTTCTGCATTAACTCCAAACAATTTATATAATAAATCTTCGTTGTCTATTGAAACTTTTGCAATGTCTCCCATAGTAAAAATATTATGTTTTTCCAATTTTTTCGCATAGCCATTTCCCACTCGCCAAAAGTCAGTAATAGGCTTATGATTCCATAATAATTTTCTATAAGAAATTTCATCTAATTCTGCTATTCTAACACCATTTTCATTAGGCTCTACATGCTTTGCAACTATATCCATTGCTATTTTACAAAGATATAAATTTGTACCAATTCCAGCAGTGGCTGTTATTCCAGTAGTTTCATATACATTTTGTATAACTTTAGTTACAAGTTTTTTTGCTTCCATATTATAAGTATTTAGATAAGGAGTAATATCTATAAAAACTTCATCTATTGAATATACATGTATATCATCTGGAGAAAACCATTTTAAATACACATTATAAATTGCTTTACTATATTTAATATAAAGATTCATTCGAGGAGGAGCTACTATATAAGTTAATTCTAAGTCTGGATTTTTCTTTAATGCAATATTGTCATATGATGTACATGTAAAAGTATTATTAGGGGCTAGCTGCCTTCTTCTAAAATTAATTTCATGTACTTTTTGAACGACTTCAAAAAGTCTTGCCCTACTAGAAATGCCATATGACTTAAGAGCAGGACTGACAGCAAGACATATTGTCTTTTCAGTCATTGAACTATCTGCAACCACCAGGTTGGTGATGATTGGGTTTAAACCGCGCTCTATACATTCAACAGAGGCATAAAAGCTTTTCAAATCTATTGAAACATAAATGTGCTGATTTAAATTTTGCATAATGTTCCTCCTTATATTATATGATTATATCATATAATATTCGAAATGTAAACATATGTTCGCAAAATAATTTTTCTACTTTCTTTATAACTCTAGATTAACAGACTCTAAATTTTTTTTACTAGGTTCTGTTAAAAGCTTCCCAGTATAATCGTATCTTGAACCATGACATGGACAATCCCAAGTTTTTTCTAAAGAATTCCAGGAAAGCTCGCATCCTAGGTGTGTGCAATACGGCTTTACTGCGATTGTCTCATTTTCAGATTTCCTGTAAATTCCAACTTTACGACCATTATAAGAAACTATGCCACCTTCACCAACTCGTAAATTATCAAAAGAAAGAATGGGATGTTTTATTTTGTTTACAACCAAAGAAAAACCGGTTTGTTTTAACATATTAAATGTTTCACAACTATTTTTAATAGGAGAAAATCGAGTAGCTTTATAGACAAAAGCATCAGTATTTTGCTTACATAAAATTTTGTCACAAATTATTTTAGCTGCAACAAAAGATGAAGTCATTCCCCACTTTTTAAAACCAGTTGCTACAAATATATTTGGCAAAAGACTAGAAAATTCACCAATATATGGAATCTTATCTAAAGTTACACAATCTTCTGTTGACCATCTATATACTATTTCGCAATTTGGATATAGTTTTTTTGCATAATTTTCAAGATTTGCAAAACATGATGTAATATCGAAATTTGTGTCACCAGTTTTATGTCCAGAGCCTCCCAATAAAAGGAGCCTTTTATCTTGAAATATTGCACTACGAAAAGAAGTAATAGGCTCTTCTGCCGAAATATACATTCCAGGAAATAAATTTTCTTTAGTATCAATTGCAATTAAATAAGACTTGTCTTGATACATTTTCAAAAAATAAAACCCAGGGAAATTAATAATAGGATAGTGAGATGCTATAACTACATAATTACAATTAACAAATTTTCCATTTTCACAAATAACATTATAACCACCTTTACTTTTATTTACTCCTATAACTTTTGAATTCTCATAAATAGAAGAAGAAAGTAAATTTGCAAGACTAATACAATATTTATATGGATGAAACTGGGCTTGCTTCGGAAAACATATGCTACCTAATGTGAGAAATGGTAAATGAACAGAATCTGAAAAAAACGCATTAAAACCAATTGAATTTAAAGCTTCAACTTCTAATTTAATTTCTTGTAGTTTTTCCTTAGAATTTGTATAAACAAAAGAATCTTGCCATTCAAAATCACAATTTATGTGTTCTTTATCTATAATATCCTTAATAGCATAAATTGCATTTTCATTAGAACGTAGATAAGAAATAGCAGTATTCTTGCCAAAGTTTTTTATTAAATAAGAATAAAATAAACCATGTTGACTTGTTAATTTGCCAGTCGTATTGGCGGTTACTCCGATTGCAAATAGAATCTTTTTCCAATAAAATAACGTTAAGATGATTAGCATTTAATAGATATGCTAAATTAATTCCTGTAATTCCAGCACCTATAATGCAAACGTCAGCTTTTTTATTTTCACATAGAGTAGGAAAATGAGGAGTAAAAGAAGTATCTTGCCATAATGAATTCATAATATCACCTAAATATATTATTACACAAAAACAGGCAATAATTACAAAGTAAATATAAAATTTGCAACAAAATTGTAAACATGCTATAATAAAAAAATAGGACAAGGCTCATTTCACCATAATTGTTCTCTACTTTTTTAAATTATATCTAAATATATGCAGAAGGAGAAAACTTCTATGCAACTTTTTGCGTGATATCATTTTTTCGTCACACAGAAAAACCACACAACAAAAAAACGCTTTGAAAACAAAGCGCCTTGGTGAACCGGAGACGATTCGAACGTCCGACCCACGCCTTAGAAGGGCGTTGCTCTATCCAGCTGAGCTACCGGTCCATAATACAATTATATTATCACTAAAATTTTAAAATGTCAACCTGTTTTATAAAAATTTATTTTAAGAGGAGATAAAATGTGGAAAACTATAATTTAAAAAACAAATCAATTGAAAAAACTGAAGCGGGAAAAAAAGTAACTGTTTACGAAGCATTTTGGTACTTTGTAATATTTAGTATATTAGGATTAATAATAGAAACAATATTTTGTTATGTAAGAAATGGAATTATAGAAAGTAGAAAAGGACTTCTTTGGGGTCCGTTTTGTCCTATATATGGAGTAGGTGGTGTTGCCCTGATTCTATTTCTAGAAAAATATAAAGATAATGATTTTAAAATATTTGTATATGGAGGGCTAATAGGTGGCATCATAGAATATGTGATAAGTTTTTTACTTGAGGCATTGTATGGTTCAAGATTCTGGGATTATAGTCAGTTTCCATTTAACTTAAATGGTAGAATATGTATTACATACACAATATATTGGGCAATTTTATCATTAATTTTGATGAAAATAATAAAACCATCAACCGCCAAAGCAATAAAAATCATACCTAAAAGGGTTGGGAAAATTGCTGGAATTATATTAACAATTTTTTTAGTGGTAGATGCTATTATTACGGTTTGGGCAACAGCCGTGTACAAAAATCGTGCATTGGATATTTATTATAATAGAGAACCTGCGGAGAAAGCGGATAATATTCTAACAGATATCGAAGAAAATTATTTTACAAATGTGAGAATGTATGAAACATTTCCAAAACTTAGAGTTAGGGATGAAAGCGGAAATGATTTGTTTGTTTCAGACATATTAAAAGAGGCAGGAAAATTATAATATAAGAAGCAATATTGCAAAAGTAATATTGCTTTTTTTGCGTATAGAAAACTCGACATGGCAGTGCATTTTACAATTAGCTTATACAACAGTTTAGGCGAAATTAAGCCATATAATGGGAACAATTGGCATGCATTTGTGTATGAGCTACGAGAAAAGGCTTTATTAATTACATTAGTAAAAAACGTATAAGCCCTAAAACACCAAACAATAAAAACAAAACGCTGGAACTTTTTTCTAAGAAATTAGAAGGGATTTTCTTTGACAATAATTTGCCAAAAGCTATTGCGATTAAATTGCTCATGCACATCCCAAAAATTGCACCTAAAATCAAGAACAATTTTGCAAATGGATATTTAATACCAAGACCAACAGAAGCAAGAAAAGTCTTATCACCAATTTCACCTATTGCAATGCTAATTGCAATAATAAAAATATAGTTTAATTTTAGTTTGGCTATATTAATAATACTTGATTTCTCAACATTTTGAATATGATTTTTCCTTTGCAACAATGAAAAAATGCCAATTAGGATAAATGAAAAATATGTTACTATTTCTAAGTAATAATGTATTTTTGCGCTAGATAAGTAACCCAAAGTGCTTCCGAACAAAATTGCAATTCCATGGCTAAAAAAAGAACCAAGTGCTACTCCAAATAAAAGTGTTGACGATTTTAATTTAGATGAAAAGGATAAAACCAAAATTTGTGTTTTGTCACCGAGTTCTGATAGAAATATTAAAACAAATGAAATTGCAAAACAATATATTGCTTCCATAGGTTAGCCTTTCATAAAGAAAATCTAATTTTTATATAGATATATTCTATAAAAAATAAGATATGATAATATTAATACAGAAATAATTTGGATATAGCTTGAAAAAACAAATATTTATTGATAAACTTTTAACATCAAGGAGACAAACTATGAAATATTATGTTTTAGATGATTATAGAAAAAAAGAAAGTCGAACTTTAAATAAAAAAAAGCTAATAAAGTGCATTATGATATTGGGAGTTATTATAGTTACTTTGACTATTTTTAGTATATATGTTGCAAATGCTGACTTCAGAGCTTGGATTGATATAAATATTTTCAGAAAAGAAATAACAGAAAACACAGGAGCTATTATCGAAGGAGATATGGAGTATGACAAATATATATACGGCTATGCTAGAAATATAGTTGTTTTAAGCAAAAACAAATTAGAAAATTATAATAGTAATGGAAAAAAAGAATTTGAAATAGACATTGAAATTACAACTCCACTTTTTGATACAAGCGGAAAATATTTATGTATAGCAGAAAAAGGCGGAAAAAAATTATATTTAATTTCTGGAGAAAACATAATATGGCAAAAGGAACTTGAAAATGACATATACAATATTAATGTTAATCATAATGGTTATGTATCAGTAAGCCATAAAACTATTGTAAAAATGTTTGATATAGATGGCAAAGAAATAACAACTGCTTATTTATCATCGACATATGCTGCTGATACTGCAATATCAAACGACAACAAAGAACTAGCGATAGCAGAAATAAATTATTCAGGAAGCCTAATACAATCAAGTGTAAAAGTAATATCAATTGAAAAAGCACAAACAGAGCCACAAAATGCTGTTATATATACATATAAAGCAGAAGCCAAAAATATAATTCTTAATATAAATTATCAAGAGAACAATACACTAATTTGCATGTTTGATAATGGTATTATAAAGAAAGTAGGTGAAACTATAACAGAGGAAATAAAATTTGATAATGATACAATATTTGCAGATATTAATTTAAATGGTTATATGGTAGAAATCAAAAAAAGATCAACAGGATTATTTAGCTCAGAAGCAAATGTCGAAATTAAACAGGTATCAAGTGGAAGAATAAATTTATACAATACTAGCATATTACCAAAAGAAATTAAAACATACAAAAATATAATTGCACTTAACTTAGGAACAGAGGTACATTTCATACACACCAATGGATGGCTTATAAAGAAATACACATCAACAAAGGATATAAAGGATGTGGTGATTTGTGAAAATATGGCAGGAATTGTTTACAAAGACAAAATAGAATTAGTTAATTTATAAGATAGAAAGGAAAATAAAATAATGAGTATTTTCGTGGATATTGTTATTATAGCAGTAATGCTACTTTCAATAATAATGGGCTATAAAAAAGGACTTATTGGAGTTATATTTAAAATAGCATCATTTATTATCGCAATAATTTTGGCATTTGCACTTAGCAAACCAGTTACAAATTATATAATTGCAAATACAGAAATAGATGACAATTTACACATGACAATTCAAAAAGCATTAGAATCAAATAATAGTGAAAATCCAGAAGAATATAAAAATGAAAATATGCCAGAGGTTATTAGCCAATACATAACAGAACAGATAAAAACTGCAACTGCAAACGCACAAAATGAAGTAGCAAAGGTAGTAGCAACAAATCTAACAGGAACAATAATTAATGGATTGGCGTTTATAGGAATATTTATAATAGCTAAAATATTACTATTTTTCTTGAAATTTTTAATAGAAGCAGTTGCAAAAATACCAGTATTAAAGCAATTTAATGAAATTGGTGGACTAATATATGGAGTATTAAAAGGATTATTTATAATATACCTGATTTTTACAATAATTTCTCTTATTGCACCAATAATAAATAATACAAATCTTCAAGAAGCAATACAAGCATCTTATATAGGAAGTATGATGTATAATAATAATATACTGTTAAAAATTCTTTTTTAGAACATACTAGTTGCCAATAATAAATGAATGTGTTATACTAAATTACATGTATTAATAGGAGTTGATAAAATTGGAGAAAAAAAACATAGCAAGGGAAAAACAAACAGGTAAGAAAAAAAGGACTTGGCTAAAGATACTGCTTGTGATATTAATAATTATTGCAGCTGCATCAATTTATTTTGTTTATAAAATAAATAAAAATGGTGGCGGAATGCAAGGAATGATTGCAACATTAGTAGGGCATGATGCAGAGACGCTAAAGGATTTGGAACCATTATACTTTTTGATATTAGGAGAAAGTGTTAGTGGAGACTCTAGGCTAACAGATACGATTGTAGCATGCAAATATGATCCTAAAACACAAACAGCAGCAATGTTATCTATTCCAAGAGATACATACACAGGAACAGATAGAAGTCGAGCATCAGCATATTACAAAATTAATAATGCATATAGAGGGGGAGAAGATCCTGAAAATGCAGTAGAGGCTGTAAACAAAATTACAGGGCTTGATATTGAATATTATGTTTGGGTAAATACAAATGTATTGAAGGAAATTGTAGACGAAATAGGTGGTGTGTACTTTGACGTACCAATGAGAATGCTGTATAGAGATACATCCCAAAACTTAGATATTGACTTACAAGAAGGATATCAGCTATTAAATGGAGATCAAGCAGAGCAAGTTGTAAGGTTTAGACATAATGATGAAAGACTAAACTGGACAACCTACCCACCAGAATACGGAATAGAAGACTATGGTAGAATGAGAACACAAAGAGAATTTATATCAGCAACATTACAGCAAACATTAAAGCCAGAGAACATTTTAAAAATAGGTGGTTTTATAGATATAGCATATCGCAATATAAAAACAAACATGCCACTAGATGTAATTAAAGACTATCTACCATATGCTGTTAACTTTTCAACAGAAAATTTACAAACAGAAACGCTACCAGGAAGTGACCAATATGTAGAAACAACAGGAACTTACATGTTTTTCCATAACACACAAAAAACGGAAGAATTAGTAAACAGAATTTTCCTAAATCCAACTTTGCAAGAAGATGAAGAAAATGCAAATAATGTAAAAGAGACAAATAACATAATAGAAGAATAAAAAAATAGGGGGTAAAAGAAACATACTAATTACCTCCTATTTTTTTGAATTTTATAAACAAATATTATCAATTTTTAACGAATCATTTTTTTTATTTCTAAAAATAATTAAGAGAATTAATACAACTAGCAAAACAATAAGAAAGATTTTTAAAACATATATAAAGAACGGTGAAACTTTTACATCATATGAAGCAACTAAATTTGCTTCATATTTAATTCCCAAAATAGTATACTTTATTTTACCAAGGATATCGTCTTTATATATTGGAGCATGAATATTTTCATCTAAAAAAATTTCTGGAGAAGTTAAATTAATTTCATCAATATTAATAAGAGCTGAAATACTTTTATCACATTGAAGTCTTAAATTTTTTGTATCAGATGATGCATTTTCAACTTGAATTTCACATATCACATCACCGCTGTGATTAAAATCATGTAATACATAATTTTCATATCCAAAATTAAAAAGAGCTATTGTGTCAGAATATCTTTGACTCTTGTTATTTTCATCTTCTTTTCCTCCTAAAATAACGGCAATAAAAGAAAGACCATTTTTCGATGAAGCAGAAACCAAGCAATCTCCAGCAGGAGTAGTAAACCCTGTTTTTATTCCAATAGCGTATGGATAGTAGTAAATATCATCACTGTACAATAACCTATTAGAATTATTAAAAATACGATTATTATATGGATGGATGCTAGTTGCAGGTAGCATACATGATGTTTTATTCACAAAACTCCTAAATAAATTATTTTCCATAGCATAGCGCCCAATTAAGCTTAAATCAAAAGCGGTAGAATAATGATCTTCTGAGTGAATACCACTTGGATTTACAAAATGAGTGTCAATACAACCAAGTTCAGCAGCTTTTTTATTCATTTTATCTGCAAACGCTGGAATAGAACCGCTTATGTATTCAGCTAAAACGTTTGCAGCATCATTAGCAGAAGGAAGAAGTAAAACATTTAACAATTGCTCTAAAGTAAATTTTTCACCAGCTTTTAAATAAGCAGTTGAATAACCTTCAGGGATATTATTTATAGCGCTTTCACTTACAGTTACATATTCGTTTAAAGAATGTCCAGATTCCAACACTAAAATGGCAGTCATTATTTTTGTTGTACTTGCAGGGTACATTCTTTGCTTTGAATTCTTTTCAAATAATATAGCTCCAGTATCAGCATGAATTAAAATCGCAGATGGAGATTCTATGCTGCTGGAAATATCTGATGCATATGAAATATTTGAAAGCAATGCTATAAAAATAAAAACAAAAATACATTTTATGTGCTTCATAAAAAACTCCTTTAACTTAAATATACTATATATAAAAAACAATATAATTTCAATATTTTTTTAGAAAGGATGATAAAAAGTGGAAAATTTGAGTAAGAAACAAAAAATAGTTTTTATTGGAATGTTTGTAATTATGATTATTACTATTCTCTATTATTTTATGCAAAGGGAAGACGAAACAGAAATAATAATTTCTTCTGAAAACACAATATCAGAAGAAAATGTAGAGGAACAGGAAATTATTATTCATATTGCTGGGTGTGTTGAACAAGAGGGAATTGTTAAATTAACAAAAGGTTCAAGAATTGCTGATGCAATAGAAAAAGCAGGAGGGCTTACATCAGATGCAAACATTAACAATATAAATTTAGCATATGAATTAAAAGATGGACAAAAACTTTATATTCCAAGCAATATAGACGAGGAATATATACTTGTGCAAGAAGGAGAAGAATTTGACTATGAAGCCAAAGAAGACGGGAAAATAAACATAAATACAGCAACTCAAACGGAATTAGAGGAACTATCAGGCATAGGACCATCAACTGCACTAAAAATAATAGAATATCGTAACGAAAATGGTGAGTTTTCAAGCATAGAAGAAATAAAAAATGTGTCTGGTATTGGTGAAGCAAAATACGAAGCAATACAAGATAGCATATGCGTTGATTAAACTATATACACAAAGAAAAAATAAATACTATTTCCAATTAATCTAATTATATTATTTGCTGATATTTATAATAGGCAATGTAAAAGAATTGTTAACAACAATTTTAGTCTCTAATTCTCCATTTAATTTTTGACAAAATAAAAAACCAGCAAAATGCTGGTATAATTGGTTGCGGGAGCAAGACTCGAACTTGCGACCTTTGGGTTATGAGTGCATTTAAGCACTTTTTATAAAATATTATGAATTATTATAAACCTTTATATTTCAATATTTTACTTGTTTTATTTTCCTTTTTAATATCTTATATCTTTATAAGTTTTTATAACTTTCGTAGCTTTTTCGTAGCTCGAATTTTTAATAGTATTCGAAAAAACGTAAAAAAAAGTACATAAAAAAGTCGAAAAAAGTCGAACAAAAAAAGAAACTTTATATTTTTCAAAAGATTTTTAATTGTTTATTTATAATGCACAAAAATGCTCATAAAAAAATAGATAACATAGCCTATAAAAAAAGAAAATGATTTCTAATTTATAAATCATCTTCTTTTAAGTTTTCAAGTGCTACTTTAACAGCTTCTACTACAAAGGCGGTAAAAGTACAGTCTTTTCCTTTTATTGCTTCTTCTACTTCTTCAATTATATTATTTGGAAATCTAATACATTTATTAGTTGTTGGTGGAATAGAAGGTATTTTAAATTTTTTCATTTTATCACTCCTGCAATGCAAACATATATATGATAGTATATGCAAATATCTTTATATTATCTGCATAACAAAAGTATTGCAAAATATTACAAGTTATGATAAACTATTACAAAATAATAGAAGAAGGGAGAGTTTTTATGGAAGATTCAAAAAAGAAAAGTGGTTTTGCTACAGCAGGATTAGTACTTGGAATAATAGGAATTTGTACTTCGTTTATTCCAATAGTTAATAATTTATCCTTTATTTTAGCTATTATAGGCTTAATTTTTTCTATTGTATCTTTAGCAAAAAAAGCTAGTAAAGGTATGGCTATTTCAGCTTTAATTATCTGTATAATAACAGTTTTCTTGGTAGTTACTGCTCAACAATCGCTTTCAGATTCTATTGATAACGCTTTTAATGAATTTGATTCAAGTATGAGTGATATGACAGGGGATAATACAGAAGAAATCTTAAAAAATAGTTGTGATGTAGTCTTAGGCGATTTTAAAATAACTACTGGGGAATATGGTATTGACGAATATGAATTACCTGTTACAGTAACAAATAAAACATCAGAAACAAAATCATTTTCAATACAAATAGAAGCAATTAAATCAGACGGAACAAGAATTACAACAGATTATATATCCGCAAATAATTTAACAGCTGGACAATCACAAAAATTTAAAGCTTTTCAATATGTTTCATCAGAAAATGCAAAGGATATGAAAAGTGCAACATTTAAAATTGTTGAAGTATCTATGTATTAAAAATAAAAAGTATTTACCATTTAGAGTAAATACTTTTATTTTATGTATTTTCCTTATTATTTTAAATAATAAATATTTTTAATTACTAATTTCATTATCTTCAAACTTATATAACTAATTTCATTAAGTTTTTTAATAAAATATTATTATAAAATTGATTTTTAGGTATTATTTCATTTGCCCTATTAAAATCATTTTGCTTAATGCGACTCTAATTTTTTTATTATCCTGAAATGATATCTTCCAACTAGCACCACTTAATAAGTTTTTAGTTAAATATTCTTTATTGGGATTGCCTAGTTTTCTTTTTAATCTTTCAATTATAGATTTTCTTGATGAATAAATATATAAAGTTTTTTCAAAATAATCTATATTTATTATTGTTTCTTGTTCTTCTAAATTTGTATTATAGTATTTCACTTTTTACACCTTCTTTCAAGTAATATCTAGCATATTTCTTTTTAGTTTTCTTATTTTTTTCTATAATAGTTATTATATTATAACCTTCTTTTCTCAATAAATTTATTACACTTCCTACTCTCATTATTTTATATTTTTCATAACCTTCTAAAGTAGAAATATTTCCATATTGTTTTATATGTTCCAAAATTATTTCTTTTTGATTTTTATAATTTTCTATTGAAATTAATTTCATAATTTATTTTCCTTTCTTTAATTTTTTGGAGTGGCTTTTATTCTTTTTTGCTAGGGGATTTGTTCCTTCCTAATTAAATATTTTAATGTTTTTTTATAATTTAGAGGGAATTTTAACCCTTATAATATTTTATCAAATCTCTTATACTTAAATGACTACATCATAGTTTTTATTGTATTATAATAGCTAGGATATTTAACCCCACACTATATAGTTATACATCAATTACTAAATACTTATTAATTATTCCATTTAGTCCACTCTGAAATAAATTCAAATTTGTTTGGAATATGTCCACCGCCATTGCTAAAGAATATACGCCTTATAAATCCATGTTTTTCTAATTCTGTAATAGCTTTTCTAACAGATTTTTCATTTCCTTTTTTTAGTCCTAAATAAATTAATCCTAAACTAGAAGAAAAATTAAATTCTTTTTCACCTCTTGCAATAATTTTCATTGCATTTAATAGTTTTATTGCATTTTTACCCAAATCCTTATAAGCAGAACTTAGGAGCAAACTTCTAGTTAATCTTATATGTTGTTCATTTAATGTTTTCCCATTATCTCCTCTTAATTTTGTTTCATAATCTTTAAATTTTGTAAATTTCATTCTTGGCATAATTATTATCCCACCTTTGTAGTTGATTTTTATGAAATATTGAGGTATAATACTTAAAATAGCTTTTCTAAATGCTGTTGAAAAGAAGTGGAAAGAGTAGGCTTTTAAAATTCACTTCTTTTATCTTTTTTATAATCATTTTAATTCACCTCATTTTTTAATGTTTTAATTTTGGTTTCATAATTATCAATTTGCATATTTTTTAATTCTTGATTATTAATCCATAAATCAATACTTGATTTTTTAAAAAATAGTTTATTTCCGTATTCTATAATATGGGATTTTTTTACTTCTAACTAAATTTCTAATTCCTGAAATACTGCATTTTAAGTATTCTGAAAGTTCTTTAATGTTAAATGTTTCGTTCATTGATTACACCTCTTTTCTTTGTTCTAATTCTTTTTTTGCCTTATTAAGCCAATATCTTTTATTAATTTCTTTTACTTTGTCTTTGTTTTTATCTCGCCATTCTTTAGCTTTTTGATTTCGCAATTGTTTTGCTACTTCTTCAATATTTTTCATTATTTCACCTCCTATAACATATTATCAAAATTTTCATCATTATCTTGTGTTTTTGATACTTATATAGTATAATGTTTCAATAAAGATGTCAATGGAAATGATACAAAAAAAATAACATGTATCAAAAAAGAAAAAAATAATAAAAGTATGAGGAGAAAATTATTATGAAAGTATCAAAAAGAGTTGATGAAATGGGATTAAGAATAGCACAAGTTAGAGTTAGTAAAAATTTAAGTCAGAGTGAAGTAGCTGATTTTATTGGAATAAAACGTCCTAATTATGTTCAAATTGAAAACGGAAATGGTGGTAGATATTTAAAAGACTTTCAATTAGTTAAACTTTGTGAAAAACTTAAAGTATCAGCTGACTATATTTTGGGAACAGAAAAAAATATAAGTATTCCAACCTCAGAAATAACAGATAAATATGGGCTAACGGAGGAGTCTTTAAAAAATCTTGAATATATGAACAATTTAAAAAAATATATATTTAAAGAACTTAAATTAGAAAGTACAATTGATACGATTAATAAAATCTTGTCAGAAAAGATAGGCAGTAGGACAGAAGTTTCGTTAATAGAATTAATAGATAGTTATTTAAATACTAAAATTCCCGATAATTATTTATTATCTTTTCAAGGCGATATAGTGCAATTATTTAATGATTTTAACAAGGTACCAAATAAACATTATGGTGGAAAAACTTTTATAAACGGAGATTTATTAATAAAAGGTATTCTTGTTGAAATAGAAAATAAATTAATAAAAATGAAAGAAGGTGAAAAGAATGAGTGTGAAGGAACTAGAAAGGAACAAAAAATATAAAATAACAGTTGCTATAGGATATAATGGGAATAAAAGAATAAATCATTATGAAACTTTTTATGGTGGAAAAAAAGAAGCAATATTAAGAGAAAATGAAATCAAATCACAATTAAAAAACAACTCTTTTGTTAATAAATCAAAAATAACAATGAAAGAATTGCTTGAAGAATGGTTAAAATATTCAAAAGATGTTTGGTCGCCTAAGACTTATATTGCAAATGCTCATTGGTGTGAGATAATAAATAAATCAATAGGACATATAAAGTTACAAGATATAAATGTTAAAATTTTGGAGGATTTTTACAAAGAATTAAGAGAAAACACAACATATTCTGATAAAACTATACAACACTTTTACACTATAATTACTACTTCATTAAAAAGAGCTATTATATGGGGGTATATAGTAAATAATCCTAATTCATTTATAGAAAAGCCAAAAGTAAGAAAAAAAGAAATTCAATGTTATTCACCTGAAGAAGTTGAAAAGCTTTTAGAATGTATAAAAAATGAAAGTTTAAAATATCAAGCTATGATATATCTTGCTATTGATAGTGGAGCGAGAAGAGGTGAAATAGTCGGACTAACTTGGAATGATATTGATTTCAAAAAACAAACTTTAAATATTAATAAAAGTGTGCAATATACAAAAGAACTTGGAATATTTGAAAAAACTACTAAAACACAAACAAGTGATAGAATAATATATTTATCAAATAAAACTATTGAAATATTAAAAGCATATCAAAAAGAACAACTTGAAAATAAATTAAAACTAGGTAGCAAATGGGCAAATTCAAAAAGAATATTTACAACTATTGTTGGTGGAGATATGCACCCTGATACACCTTCACAAATATTAGAAAAGATAATCAAAAAATATGATTTAAAAAGAATTTCTTTTCACGGATTAAGGCATACAAGTATTTCTTTACAGATTTCAAGTGGAATACAAGCACAGATTATAAGTAAAAGAGCAGGACATTCAAGTGTTTCAACAACACATTCTATATATTCGCATTTCTTTGATAATGAATTTAAAGAAGTAGCAAGTGCAATGAATAATATTTTATCTGTTAATAGTTAATAAAATTATTTTTAGAAGCGGTTTTTCCGCTTCATTTTTCTTTTTATGGTAGTCGGAAAAATATTTTCGTAGCTTTTTCGTAGATTTTTCCATAAAATAAAAAATAAGCAAATCTTGAAAGACTTGCTATAATTGGTTGCGGGGGCAAGACTCGAACTTGCGACCTTTGGGTTATGAGCCCAACGAGCTGCCAACTGCTCCACCCCGCGATGTACAAATACTTTTATAGTATACTCGTAAAAAGGTGATTTGTCAACATTTTGTGAAAAAAATATGTGTAAAACATGAAAAATTATTACTATATTATATGCAAGTTAAATAAAAATATGATAAAAACAAAACCACATTCCCCAAAATAATTTTTGCGTATTAACAAATTTTTATGCATTATAAAGATAAATTTAAAAACAGAAAATATTTTTGCGAAACGAGTTTGACTTTAACGTTTTTAGAAAGTAGAGAATATACTTGAATAAATATAAAAAAAGATAGTAAAAAAACTATCTTTTTTTATATAAAAATGCTAAAATTTATATATCGAAAGTCAAGTATAAAAGGAGAATTTTATGGCATATATCAAATTTAAAGATGTTGTAAAAGAATATACAATGGGAGAAGTAAGCATTTGCGCACTTAAAAAAACAAATTTTGAGATAGAAAAAGGGGAACTCGCCATTATTGTTGGACCAAGTGGTGCAGGCAAAACAACGGCATTAAACATTATAGGCGGAATGGATACAGCAACCTCAGGAGATGTTATAGTTGCAGGTAAAAATATATCTAAATTTAAACCAAAAGAATTAATTCGTTATAGAAGGGAAGATATAGGATTTGTATTTCAATTTTATAATTTAGTGCAAAATTTAACAGCAAAGGAAAATGTAGAACTTGCAACGCAAATATGTAAAGATCCTTTAGACCCTGAAACAGTTCTTGTGAACGTTGGGCTAAAAGAACGATTAAAAAATTTTCCAGCACAGTTATCTGGAGGGGAACAACAAAGAGTTGCAATAGCAAGGGCAATTGCGAAAAACCCGAAAATTTTACTATGTGATGAACCAACAGGAGCACTGGACTATATAACAGGAAAACAAATATTAAAGCTATTACAAGACACAGCAAGACAGCAAAAAATGACAGTAATTATTATTACTCATAACACAAGTCTAACTCCTATGGCAGATAGAGTTATACGCTTTAAAAATGGTTCTGCAGAAAGTGTTGAATTAAACCAAAATCCAACACCAATAGAAAGGATTGAGTGGTAGTGAAAGCATTACATAAAGATAGCTTTTTGCAAATCAAACATACTTTTAAACGTTTCTGTTCCATTTTATTAATGGCCTTATTAGGTGTAGGTTTTTTTGCAGGAATTAAAGCAACAAGTCCTGATATGAAACAAACACTAGATACATATTTTGATGATAACAACATATATGATATAGATATCATGTCTACTTTAGGCTTTAATCAAAATGATATAGAAACCATAAAAAGTGTTGATGAAATAGATAATGTCTTATTTACATATAGTACAGACATAGAAGTTGAATTAAAAGAAAAAACTGTTATAGCAAAAGCATATGCATATATGAATCAGCCTATAAACCAATTTAATTTAATAGATGGAAAAATGCCAACAGAAGAAAAACAATGTGTTATAGAAAGAAATTTTGCACAAAGAGAGGGAATTCAAGTTGGAGATTATATTACTGTTAAACTAGAAGAAAACAGTATACTAAAGGATAATTCATTTGAGATTGTGGGAACTATTGAATCACCATTATATATATCAACAGAAAGAGGTTCAACAAAATTAGGAGATGGTATGATTGATTGTTACTTATATATAGCAGAGCAAAGTTTTGATTCAGATGTTTATACACAATGTTATATAACAGTAGATGGAGCAAAAGAGCTTAATACTTTTTCTAATGAATATCAAGACTTGATAGAGGGGAAAATAAATTTATTTGAAAATGTAGCTGATAAAAGAGAAGAAGAACGTTACCAAGAAATAATGGATGAAGCAAATAGAGAAATTGCGGAGAATGAGCAAAAACTAAATGAAGCAAAACAAGAAGCAAATGAAAAAATATCTGAAGCACAAAAAGAAATTGAAGAAGGAGAAAGCCAAATAAGATCAGCTGAACAGACGGTTTACCAAAATGAGAAAAAAGCGGAAAACGAATTTAAATTAGCTGAAGAAAAAATATTAGAAGCACAAAACAAGCTAGATGAACAAGCTAATTTATGGAATAGCTCAAAGCAAACTATATTAATTCAAATATCAGAAGGAGAAGAGGGCATTAACCAATTAAAGGAAGCAATAGCAAAAATAGGAGAAACAATAAACAGCATAGAAGAGAAATATGAAGGAATTACAGATGAGAATTTATTAGAACAAAAAAAACAGCAAATAGATGAAGCAAATAAACAAAAACAAAAACTAGAAGAAGAACAAGCAAGAGTGCAAACACAAATAGAAGAGGCGAAGAAAACTATTACTCAAACAGAAGAACAAATTGCAAATGGAAAAAATGAAATAGAGAAGAACAAACAGGAACTACAGCAAACAAAAAATTCTACATATAATCAAATAGCACAAGCAAAATCAACAATCGCTTCAAATAAAAATAAAATAGAAGAAGCAAAGGAAACTTTAAATGAAGAAAAAGAAAAAGCAAATAAGGAAATAAAAGATGCTGAAACAAAACTTGCAGATGCTAAAAAAGAATTAGAAAAAATAGAAAAACCAACATGGTATGTGTTAGACAGAACAGCTAATACAGGTTATAGCAGTTATGAGCAAGATACAGAACGTATTTCAAACATAGGGAAAGTTTTTCCAATAGTATTTTTTATTGTTGCAACATTAATAAGTCTTACATCTATGACAAGAATGGTTGAAGAGCAAAGAGTGCAGATAGGAACACTAAAGGCTCTGGGCTATTCAAAAATACAAATAGCTGGAAAATATATATTATATTCGAGCGTTGCAACTATATTGGGAGCAATAGTTGGCATGTCAATAGGTTTTGTACTATTACCAAAGACTATTTTCTCAATGTACGAAATGCTATACACAATGCCTGATATACAAACAGAATTTAATTGGCTTTATGCGATAACAGGATTAGTTATTGCAAGTTTTTGCATTGTTGGTGCAACAATTTATGCGTGTCATAGAGAATTAAAAAATGTGCCTGCAACACTAATGAGACCAAAGGCGCCAAAACCTGGGAAACGAGTTTTTTTAGAAAAAATCCCGCTAATATGGAAACATTTAAATTTTACCAAGAAAGTAACCGCTAGGAATATATTTAGATATAAAAATCGCTTTTTAATGACAACTATTGGAATATGTGGCTGTACAGCAATGATTCTTGCAGGATTTGGACTCAGAAATTCCATAAGTAGTATAATACCATTGCAATATGAAGAAATATATCAATATCAGATGATGATAAGCTTAAAAGATATACTAGAAGAAGAAAAAATACTAAAAAAAGAAGAAATTGCTTCAATGGACAAAGTTAAAGACATCTTAGCAGCTACAATGGAATCTGGACAAATTGAAAAAAATGAGGAAAAGGATATTCAAATTTTAATATCACAAGATAGCCCAAAATTACAAGAATTTATCAAATTAAGGAACATAAAAACACATGAAAACTTTACTCTAGATGAGGAAAATGTTATTATTACAGAAAAAATAGCAAGGCTATTAAACATTAAAGTTGGAGACATAATTAAATTAACGAACAATGAAGGTAAAAAAGCTGAAGTAAAAGTAGGAGCTATAACTGAAAATTATATATACCATTACGTATATATGTCTAATAATCTCTATGAATCCTTATACAGTACAAGGCCAGAAGAAAATATACTTCTTATAAAAACAGATAATATTTCTAGCCAGGAAGAAGAAACACTTGCAAAAAAAATATTAGAAGATGATGAGAAAATAGCAGGTATTAGCAAAAATTCAGATGCTATGTCAATTATGGATGACACGATGAAAAGCTTAGACAGTGTTGTTTGGATTTTAATTATATCAGCTGGATTACTAGCTTTAGTTGTGCTATATAATTTATCAAATGTAAATATTAGTGAAAGAACAAGAGAACTTGCTACAATAAAGGTTTTAGGATTTTATGATAAAGAAGTATATGATTATGTTACAAAAGAAACAATAATTCTAACAATTATAGGAATATTTGTAGGTTTATTAGGGGGGTATTTCTTAAATTTATTTATCCTGGAAACTTGCGAAACAGATATGATAATGTTTAACAAAATTGTTGCACCAACAAGCTATATTTATGCGGGAGTAATCACAGGAGTTTTTGCGTTTATTATAAATATAATGACATACTTCCAATTAAAGAAAATAGATATGATAGAATCATTAAAGAGCGTAGAGTAAAATAATGGAGGTGAAAGCATAATGGAAAGAATTGCAATTTTTTCAGATGTGCATGCAAATTTAACTGCCTTAGAAGCAACATTACAAGACATAAAAAAAAGAGGGTTAACTAGAAGTATATGTTTGGGAGATATTGTACTTAAAGGGGTTAGCCCAGACATTGCAATAGACAAGATAAGAGAAAGTTGCGAAGTGATAATACAAGGCAATTGTGATGAATATATATCAAGCCCGTATTCCCTAGAAAAAAGACACTGGTCAAGAATAAAAATAGGTGAAGAAAGGGCAAAGTTTATAAGAGACTTACCAGTATGTTATGAATTCTATATGAGTGGATATCTCATACGATTATTCCACGCATCTCCATTTGGCTTAAGCTATATGTATAATCCAATGTATAATAATCAAGACTCAACATATGCTAATAGGAAGATAGAAAATCCGGAAAGCCTATTTGAAAATGCAAGTTTTATAGGAAAAAATGAAAACGATAAAATTCCAGACATAGTAGGATATGGACATACACATACACCAAGTATAGTAAGATTAAAAAATAAAATGATTTTTAACCCAGGAAGTGTAGGTATGCCGGCAGAAATGCTAAATGATTCTAATGAAAATGAAACAAGTAAATTTTCAACACTTGCATCTTATATTATATTAGAAGGTGAATATGGAAGTACAGAACTATGCACTTTTAGTTTACAGCTTGTAAGAGTACCATACTCATTGGAGACAGAAATTGAGAGAGTAAAAAAATCGGACATGCCAGGAAAAGAAAAATTGATTAGAAAATTACAAACAGCGGAACCATAAATTAATATAAAACATAAAGTGTATTAAGAGGTAAATTAATTAAAATAAAATTATGATGAGCTAAAAATAATTTTTTAGCAACACTGATGGCCTTGAGGAAGGAATGAATTTAATTTTGGAAGATGATTTGGATAAACTAAAAATAATTTTAAATAAACATAGGCAAGAGCATGTATTAAATTTTTGGAATGAGCTTGATGAAGATGAAAAAATAAATTTAATAAAGCAATTGAAAAACATAGACTTTGAAAAAATAGAAAAACTTTATGAAAACTCAAAAAAACAAGAAGAAACATCAATAAGCGAAGTTTCACCCATTCCATATATAAATAAATTAGCAATGACGAAAGAAACTCAAGAAAAGTATATAGAAATTGGAAACAGAATTATTAAAGCAGGTGAAGTAGCAGTTATTTCAATGGCAGGGGGACAGCGGAACTAGGCTAGGCTACCATGGACCAAAAGCAACATTTGAATTAAATTTAATACCAAAAAAATCATTATTTGAAATTTTATGTGATAATTTAAAAATGGTTCAAGACCAATACAATGTAACATTACCATGGTATATAATGACAAGTTTTGAAAATGATGAGGCAACAAGAGATTTTTTTAAACATAAAAATTACTTTAATTATCCAAAAGAATATATTTATTTTTTCAGACAGGCTAAATTACCAATAATAGATATAGAAGGCAAAGTTATTTTAAATAAAAAAGACGAAGTAAAAGAAGCATCTAATGGAAATGGGGATGTTTTCAAAGCATTAAGCAGAAACATGATTTTAGAAGACATGAAAAAAAGAGAAATTAAATGGGTAAGTGTAGGTGGAATAGATAATGTGCTTTTAAAACTAGTAGACCCATTGTTTATAGGAATGACTGTGGAAAACAACTATGAAATTGCATCCAAAAGTGCATTTAAAGAACTTGCTGAAGATCCAATTAGTGTGTTTTGCTTAAAAAATAATCGTCCAGCTATTTTAGAGTATAAAGACATTTCAAAAGAAATGTCTAACATGAAAGACGAAAAGGGGAACTACTTATATAGGGACGTAAACATCTTAGCACATATATTCAGTATTAGAGCACTAGAAAAGCTAAGAAATGTTTCGCTACCTTATCACAGAACTTTCAAAAAAAATCCATTTATAAACTATGAAGGAGTAAAGGAAGTGCCCCAAAATCCTAATTCATTTAAGTTTGAAAAATTTATTTTTGATGCTTTTTCATATTTTAACAAAATGCTGTTACTAAGAGTAGATGAAGAGGAGGAATTTGCACCAATTAAAGACTTTACTGGAATTTACAGTCCAGAAACGGCAAAAGAAAAATATGCAAGATACTGGAAAAAACAAGGAAAAGAAATAAATTATGAAGAATAGTATTAATATTGCAAGTAATATAGGAGAAATAAATGAGATACATAGGAAATAAAGAAAAAATTCTAAGCAAAATTGAAGATATACTTTTAAGTCACAACTTACAAGAAAATTGCACTAGTTTTTGCGATGCATTTAGTGGAACGGCAACTGTTGGAGAACATTTTAAAGATCGTTTTAGGATTATAGCAAATGATAACTTATATTTATCATATGTAATTAGCATGGCGAAACTGAATACACCAGATGGAAAATATCAAGGATTAGGATTTAACCCATTTGAGTATTTTAATGAAACTAAGTGTGAGCTAAACGGTTTCATTTGTCAAAATTATTCTCCAGGTGGCAAGGCAAAACGAATGTATTTTACAGAGGAAAATGCAAAAAAAATTGATTTTATTCGCTCGCAAATAGAAAAATGGAAGCAAAACCAAAACATTAATGACAATGAATATTACTTTTTAATTGCAAGTTTATTAGAATCAGTATCTAAAGTAGCAAATGTAGCTGGAGTATATGGTGCATATTTAAAGACATGGGACCCAAGAGCTATAAAACCTATGGAATTTATACCTATTCAAACTACTAAACATAATGAACTTGAAAATAATATTGTCTACCACCAAAATATTGAGGAATTAATTAATAAAATAGAAGGGGATATTTTATATCTAGATCCGCCATATACTAAAAATCAGTACTCTGTGCAATACCATTTGTTAGAAACAATAGCTAAATACGATAATCCGGAAATTAAGGGAATTACAGGAACAAGGAATACAAAACCACAAATATCCGCATTCTCAAGAGTAGGAGAAGCACAAATTGAATTTGAAAATATCGTGTCAAAGGCAAAATTTAAATATATCATAGTAAGTTACAGTTCTGCTGGAATAATGAGTAAAGAATATATAGAAAATGTATTAAAACGTTATGGCAAAGAAGAAACATATCAATTTCAAAAGTTTACATATAAGAAATATTTAAACCACCATACTCAAACAGAGGGAAACCATTACGAATATTTATTTTTTATTGAAAAAAAACCAAAAGGAAATGAAATTTATTACTCCCCACTAAACTATATGGGTGGGAAATCGGAAATGGCGGAGTTTATAAGAAACCATGTTCCAAAAGGAATACATCGTGTTGTAGACGCTTTCGCAGGTGGGTTCAATGTAGGAATAAATATTGATGCACCAGAAGTTATATATAATGATTATAATTATAAAGTAAGAGAATTAATAGAAATGTTTAGAAAAGAAGATACTTTGTCTTTATATAAATATATAATAAATAATATAAAAAAATATCATTTAGAAAAAGAACAAAAAGAACCATACATAAGGCTAAGAGAAATTTACAATCATCCTGAACCACCTAAAAGAGAAGTAAAATTGCTTTACCTGCTAATATTATATGGATTTCAGCAACAGATTAGATTTAATAGTGCATTAGAATATAATAATCCAATAGGACAATCTGGATTTAATGATAAAATCCTTGAAAAGCTAATATCATTTAGCAGAAAAATTAAAGAAAAGAATATAATATTCCATTCAGAAGATTTTGAAGAACTAGATAGATACATAGACAAAAAGACATTCTTCTACTGTGATCCTCCTTATCTTATTACTCTAGGTAGCTACAATGATGGAAAAAGAGGATTTAATGGCTGGAACGAAGAAGAAGAGAAACGATTGTTGAATTTTTTAATAAGGATACACAAAAAAAAGGGAAAGTTCATGCTTTCTAATGTTTTAGAACACAATAATAAAGAAAACATAATTTTAAAAAAATGGATTGAAGAAAATAAATTTAAAACAATAGAATACAAAGGACTAATAAGAAGTCATAGAAAAGAAATTATAGTTATTAATTATTAGAGGTGAAAAGATGCTAGAAATAAAAGTTCCAATTCATTTGATAAAAAACATTTCAAAAAAAGAGATAGAAGAAATAATAAAACATTTATTTGGAAAAGTAGAAAAATACAATATAAAAAAAGAAGAAAGAGGAAGCAATACTGGGCAATATATAATAATACAAGGAAATAAAACAAAACAATATGTATGCTTGAGTAGAGAAAATCCACAAGAAGGAAGAAATGTATTTGCACTTCAAAATTTGTCAACGTCTTTAGCTAATTACTATAATGATGAAGATTGTAGAAAAGCATTTTCATATTATATAAGAGGTGTTAACAAACCACATGCTCACTCTATACTTTTCGCGTATAAATGCATGGTAACAGCAAAAATACGCATTTTAAATTTGGATAATGTAATACCAGCAGAAAGAGCAGGCTTTTTTGATTATAAAACACCATTTAAAGATTTTAAACAAATGAGAAAATGCCGTTTAGAAATATCAAAAAAACATAGCAGAAATAATCCAACAGTATTTGAAGAAATAGGGAATAATATTTGCGTGTATGGCAAAACATTTGGTGTAAATGGAAGAGAAACAGTATTAATATGTTTGGCATTGAAAAAATTAACAGATAAAAACATAATCTTATATAACACCAGAGAAACAACTGATATACATGGGACAGATGTAGATAAATCAAACTTAACTGTACTAGAAAAAATTGGAGTCAAAATTGAAGATGAAATAATGGACTTACCAGGATTGCCTGAAGACGAAAAAGTAAAACGAGATGTAAGACATTATCATATTAATTTATTGAGAAAATTTCATGAAAAAAAGTGCTATCTATGCGAGTGCGATATTGAAAATTTAATAATAGGGTCTCATATTCATAGAGTAACAGATATAAAAAATGATACAATATCACTAGAAGAAAAGAACAGGCAAATTGTAGATGGGGAAAACGGATTCTGGCTGTGTGCAAATCATGATAAGCTATTTGAATATGGCTTAATATACTTTGAAGAAAATACAATGAAAATAGCAGAAGGATTAACAACAAAACAAAAGGAATTTATAAAAAAGATTACCAATTTAAAAAAAGACGAAGAATTTAGAATTAATGAAGAACATTATACATACACAATGCATGAATATTTAGAGAAACATAAAAAAAGAGTAAAATAATACATACAGTATAACATTGAAACTTTGAAAAAAATGTCGAAATATTTAGTAAAAAATATCTTGCAATATCTGGTAAAATATGGTATAAAAATATTAATTGTTAAAAAACGATGCAAAATTAGATTCAAAATTATTTTCTTGTTGTATGGGAAAATAAATTTCTTATACAACAAGGTCAATTTTATTTTTTTCATTATACAACTTTGTAAAACTTTTAAGGAATATCTAAAATTCAAAAAGAGGAGAAAAAATGTTATCTATTATATCTAGTATGGCACTACATGGACTTGACGGCTATCTTATTTCCGTTCAAGTAGATGTATCGTCAGGAATGCCATGCTTTGAAATTGTTGGACTTCCAGATGCTAGTGTAAAAGAAGCAAAGGAAAGGGTAAAAACTGCAATAAGAAACTCAGGAGTAGATTTTTTTAGTAGAAGAGTGATTATTAATTTAGCACCTGCAAATATTAGAAAAGAAGGTTCGAATTTTGATTTGCCAATAGCCGTGGGAATATTAATTGCTATGGAAATTATCAAAAAAAGGGATGTATGTTGCTTTTTAGACAGAACAATATTTTTAGGAGAACTTTCCCTAGATGGAAAAATTAACAAAGTAAATGGAGTATTACCAATTTGCATTGAAGCTGTAAAAAAAGGAATAAAACGCATTTTTTTACCAAAAGAAAATGCAAAAGAAGCATCAATAGTAAAAAGCATTAAGTTATATCCGGTGGAGGATTTGCGAGAAGTAATAGATGTTTTGGAAGAAAAAGAAAAAATAAAGTCATTTAATGTTTGGAATGAAAAAGAAATTATACAAAAAACATATAAGGTGGACTTTTCAGAGGTGAAAGGCCAAGAAATAGCAAAAAGAGCTTTGGAAATTGCAGCTGCAGGGGGACATAACTGCTTATTAATACGGAAGCCCTGGCTCGCGGCAAAACAATGCTTGCAAAAAGAATACCAACAATACTGCCAGAAATTACTTTCGATGAGGCACTAGAAGTAACTAAAATACATAGTGTTGCAGGATTATTATCAACAGAAAATCCCATTATTTTACAAAGGCCATTTAGAAGCCCGCATCATACTATTTCTGGAGTATCTTTAGTAGGAGGGGGGAAAATACCCAGACCACGGAGAAATAAGTTTAGCCCATTGCGGTGTATTATTTTTAGACGAACTACCAGAATTTCAAAAAAATACTTTAGAAGTCTTAAGAGGCCCACTTGAAGATCGAACTATTACGATTAGCAGAATACAAGCAACATTTACATATCCATGTAATTTTATGCTGATAGCATCAATGAATCCTTGCCCATGTGGATTTTATGGGTCTAAAGAAAAAGAATGTACATGTACACAAGAACAAATAAAAAAATATATGGGAAAAATAAGTGGACCGTTGCTAGATAGAATAGATTTACATATTGAAGTGAGCGGAGTTAAATATGAAAAATTGAAAAGTCAAAAGAAAGTAGAAACATCTGAAGAGATACGAAACAGAGTAAATAAAGCTAGGAAAATACAGCAAGACAGATATGCTAAGCATAATATTTTTTCAAACGCAGAACTAACACCAAAGTTGATAGAACAATATTGTGCAATAGATAAGGATAGTAATGCAATATTAGAAAATGCATTTGAAAAACTTGGTTTAACTGCAAGAGCATATGGGAGAATACTAAAAGTTGCAAGAACAATAGCTGACTTAGAGCAAAAAAGTGATATAGAAAGCACACATATAGCAGAGGCCATACAATATAGAAGTTTAGACAAAAAATACTGGGGGAATTAGGAGAATAATATTATTAAGAAAATATCAATTAACGAAAAAAATTACCCTGAAATGTTAAGAAAAATTTCAGATCCTCCTTCTAAACTATACATAGAAGGTAATGATAAAATATTAAATACAAATTGTATTTCAATCATCGGTTCAAGGGCATGTTCAAAGGAAGGGGCATTAATTGCGCAAAATTTTGCAAAAGAGTTAGCACTACAAGGACTAACAATTGTAAGTGGCATGGCAAAAGGAATTGATAGTGCAGCACATAAGGGAGCATTATCAGTAAATGGTAAGACAATTGCAGTATTAGGTTGTGGCTTAGAAAATATATACCCAAAAGAAAATATTACACTATATAAAAAAATAGTAGAAAATAATGGTGCAGTTATTACAGAATATGAAAAAGATGTCAAGGCAAAATCAGAATATTTTTTGGCAAGAAATAGAATTGTGAGTGGTTTATCATTAGGAATATTAGTTATAGAGGCTGCACACAGAAGCGGAACAAGTGTCACAGCAAGAATTGCAAAAATGCAAAACAGGAAGGTGTTTTGCATACCACATGAATCAGAAAATTATAGAGGAGTACGGAACGAATAGATTGCTTAAACAAGGTGCAGTATTAGTAACACATCCAAAAGAAATCATAGAAAGTTTTTGTAACCTAAAATATTGTAAGGAAAAAGAAAAAATAATAATAATTCCTGAAAAATATAAAGAAATTTATAATATGATAAAAAGAAATAAAATAGATGCAAATGCAATAGCAAGAAAACAAAGAGAACCTATTCAAAAAATATTAAATATACTTTTACTTATGGAAATAGAAGACTACATAGAAAAGCTACCTGACGGTAGATACAAAATAAAAGGAGACAAATAATTATGCACAATAAAAAGGAATTAGGAAAGCTACGGGGAAATAGAAGCTTGTAATTACTTGCAAAAATTACGCTATAAAATAATTATGAAAAATTATACTTGCCAATACGGAGAAATTGACATTATAGCTTGGGAGAAAAAAATAAAAGAGTTAGTATTTATAGAAGTAAAAAGTAGAACAAATTTAAAATATGGCAGACCCAATTGATGCTGTAAATATACCAAAGCAAAAACATATAATAAGGGCTGCCAAACAATATTTGTATAAAAATAAAATTAAAAATGTAAATATAAGATTTGATGTTATAGAAATCTATATACAAAATAATGATATTAAAATAAAACATATAAAGCAAATATTATAATTGCTCTAACCAAACAGAAACACTACCGGATTTGACCTTAAAATTTCCATTGCCATTTTCATCAATAATTACTTTTTCTTGACAGTTATTCATATAATCATAAAAAGTTTTTCCTGAAAAATGCTTTCCTATATACATTGTTTTGCATCCATCTGAAAAATCGGAAAGTAAAACAGCAATACCTGAATTTTTATGGCTCAAATCCCCTTCTCTGGTCCAGCCAACTATATCAGGGTGGTCAAAATAGTCATGCTGTATACCGTATGCGAATTTTTTTCTAACCAAGAGAAGTTTGTCTAAGATTTCTTTTTTGGAACCAATTTTTTCATGAGGTATAGAGTAATAATCTCCATAAAAAACACAAGGAATTCCGCCTTCTCGTAGTAAAATAATTGAATAAGCAAGAGGCTTAAACCAGTCTTGCACCCATGAAGATAAAGCCTGACCAGGTTCTGTATCATGATTATCCACAAATGTAACAGCTTTATATGGTTCATCCTTTACCAAAGTTCTATCTAAAATTTTAGACATATCATAAGAACCACCAGAAATAGATGCATCATAAAAATTATAATGCAATGGAGAATCAAAAAGAGACATTGTACCATTTGTTTCTTTTAAGTAATTTTTTAAAATATCTACATTTGAATTCCAATATTCACCAACTGCAAACAAAGTTTTTTGTGTGCTATCACGAACATCTCGTAACCAATCAACAAAAAAACTTGCACGAATGTGTTTTACAGCATCTAAACGAAACCCATCTAAATCTGCAAATGAGACGTACCATTTTCCCCATGATGTTAGTTCATCAACAACATCAATATTATTCAAATCAATATCAGCTCCCATTAAATAGTCGAAATTCCCATTTTCTTTATCAACATTTTCATCCCATCTTTTACCATAAAACTTATATATAGAATTAATTCCGTTTCTATCGTCCCAATCAACACCATGAAAATGTGTCCAATTCCATTTAAAATCAGAATATTTGTTTCCTCTACCAGGAAATGTATATTTAGTCCAAGCCAAAATTGGAATAATATTATTTGTTATTTCAATAGAATTATTACGATTTGAAAAAGACTCTTTTGCAGCTAGAACTTCCTCTGTTTCATCTGCACCAAATTTATGATTTAAAACAATATCTGCATATACTTGAATATTGTTCTTATGGAGAGAAGAAATCGCATTTAGATATTCATCTTTTGTTCCATACTTTGTCTGAATACTTCCCTTTTGGTTAAATTCGCCTAAATCATACAAATCATATACAGCATAACCTGTATCATTAATACCGCCACTGCCTTTATATGCAGGAGGAAGCCACACAGCAGTAATACCAAGCGAACTTAATAAACTTGCTTCCCCGTGCAACCTGATTCCATAATGGAGTAGGGGAAGGCAAATACCATTCAAAATATTGCATAATAGTCTGATTAACCAAAAAGATCATCCTTTCTCAAAATATACTATGAAAATTATACCATTAAGAATAAAACAAAACAAGAGCATATACTTGATAAAAAGCCATGTTTATGGTAAGATTAAAAATAGGTGATGAAAAATGATAGATTTACATATTCACACAACATATTCAGATGGTACAAATACTGTACAAGAGATATTAAAAATGGCAGAAGAACTAAAATTAGATGCAATTTCTATTACAGACCATGATACATGCATGGCTTATGAGGAACTAAAACAAATCCATGCAGAAAAAATTTTTGCAGGAATAATTATACCTGGTGTAGAAATGAAATGTTGCTATCAGGGGAGAGTAGTAGAAATATTAGGTTACAAAATAAATACAGCTCAAATGAACTTATGGCTCAAAAATTTTTATCGAGATAAATCTTTTGACATTTTACAGCAAAAATACTTTGAACATTTTTATAAAACTAGTATTCAGATGGGGCTTAAAATGAATGCAAAAGAATCAATTGCTTGGAATCCCCAAAAGGATTGGGCTAGCATTACAATATATCAGGAAATAAAAAAGCACCCAGAAAATCAAAAAAAATTACCAGAGGATTTATGGGAGGATGTCAATGTATTTTTAAAGAAATATTGTGGAGACAAGAACTTTCCACTATATATAGATAAAAGCAACGATTATCCTAGCATTGGAGAAGCTATTAATGCTATAAGAAGTGCAGGAGGTTATGTTTTTTTACCACATTTATATCTTTACAAATGGATTACAGACAAAAAAATTTATATAAAAAAATTAATGAATGAATATGGAATTGATGGAGTAGAAGCTTACTATACAACATTTACAGAAGAAGAAACAAAAGAAATTTTAGATTTTTGCAAGCAGGAAAAACTTTACATTAGTGGAGGGAGCGATTACCACGGAGAACACAAAAAAGGAATTAACTTGGCAACAGGAAAAGGAAATTTAAAAATAGAAAAAGATATAATAAAAAGCTGGCTTTAATTATAAGGAGGTATTTTATAAAATATGGAAAAACAAGAAGTAGCAATAGAAATATTGCAAATAAAAAAAGCAATGCTATTAAAGCAAGCTAAAAGAAGTGAATTTGCATTACTACAAGAAAAATTAAAAGGATTAAATAAAGAAGAAAAACAAATATATGAAAACAATATAGAAACAATTCAAAAAGTTTTAACAATATATTTAGAAGAAATAAAAAAATATATGGAGGCAGAAAGTGAAAATTAGAGATTTAACACCAGAAGAATATAAAATATGTGAGCAACAGGCGGTAATTTGTTCATTTATTGATGTAATACCAGTAAATAATCCAAAAGCAATTTTTGTTTTAGCGCAGCCTGGAGCAGGAAAGACAGGGCTAACAGGTTTTGTACTTCAAGAATTTGCAAATAGAGAAGCAGAGTCTATTTTACATATTGACCCAGATCGCATTAGTATATTTCATAAATACTATACCCAAATAACAATGGAAAAACCAACAGAAACATACACTGAATTAAGAAAATTTACAGGACCGGCATTAAGAACTATAAACAAAATGGCGGTAGAAAAAAGAGTTAACATATTAACAGAAGGAACATTTAGAGACAAAGAGAATTATTTAGCAATTCTTAGAAACCTTCAAAAAAATAATTATAGTATAGAGCTTAATTTTTTAGCTGTAGGTAGTATTGAAAGCATGATATCTACGATTGAGAGATTTTATTATATGGAAAAATTGGGCATGCCACTTCGAAGCGTAGAAAAGAAATTTCATGACATGGCTTATTATGGCATGATTGATACATTAAAAACTGTAGAAGAAAGTGGATTGTTTTCTAAAATTAAGATATATACTAGAGGAGACAATGAAAGAGCACCTAACCTAGCATTTTCAAAAGATGACAAAAATAGTTATCAATCGGCAGCAGATATGTTACAATTTATAAGAGCAGGCGAACAAAAAAAGGTGCTTTCAGATGAAGAAAACCTTAATAGTAGGCTAAATAGAATTAGAAGTAAAATTCAAGAAGAAGATGATAAATATAATCAAATGGAAAAATTAAGGCAAATAGAATTGGAAATATGCAAAGAAACTCAAAGAGAAAATGCAAGATAAAATATAAAATCCTAATTCAATTAATGAATAGGATTTTTTCTTGTATTTGAAAAAAGAATTATATAATATATTTTTCACTTGCAAATTAATTTTAGAAATTAAAACGATTATATAGTTTAATTTTCCTCTTGAGAAGAAATAAGGTCTTCAACTTTTGAAATGAATTCATCCCAATATACATAATCAGTATCTTTAAGCTTTTTTATTCTACCAAGAGATAAAAGCTTATTTCGTTCTGTTACATATTTTTTAGGCATATTCTTTGTCTTTTCTAATAACATGCATGCACGACTTCTTAATTCAAGTTCCCTTTTTGATATTGACAACATAACATAACACCTACCTCAAGTTAAGTTCTTTTAAAATTTTAAAACAACAAGATTTGCAAATAGGCTTATTGTTAAAAATATGTATATTTTCATTAGAAGAACATAAAATACATGTATTAGAAATATGTGTTACAACAATAGAATTATTTTGCTGATAAATTTGCACAAGATCTTCAGGAGAAATATTGCAAGATTTTAATAAGCCTTTTGGAAATTTAACTCTTCCCAATAAATCTATATGTTTAATAATACCTGTGAAATTCATGTGTACCTCCGTGCGCGAAACTTCACCTATATTATATGACTAAATTTTCGTGCTTGTCAAGAAGATTATGAGCGAAACTTTATGTACATTAAAAAAATATTTTTGATATACTGACCAAAAATAAAAAGGGGGCGAAAATCACGGATTTTTCAGAAGCTATGATAAAACGAATTAATGAACTTTGTACTCAAAAGAAAATGAACATTAATCAGCTAGCAACGAGAGCTGGGATTAATCCATCAACAATTCGTAGCATTATGAAAAAAAGGTGTGATTCCCCAAAAGCAGAAACAGTTCATTATATTTGTATTGGATTTGGAATTAGTTTAAAAGATTTTTATGATTCGGAATTATTTGAAAACATTGATGATGACTAACTAAAAAAAATTAAGACTTGATTCATATGCAATTTCGCTAAAAATGTATATGAGTCAAGTAAACATAGCCTGCGCTATATAGAAAAAACATTTAAAAGGTAAAAAAAATTACATTTTAAATGTTTTTTTATTTTAAATAGTATCTTAAAAAAAATATATGATATAATATTACAAAAGGAGAAAAAATATGTATGATGTAACAATAATTGGAAAAGGACCAGCAGGAATTTCGGCTTCTTTATATACAAAAAGAGCGGGACTAAACACGCTTATAATAGGAAAAGATGGAGGAGCTCTTGAAGGCGCAGAGAAAATAGAAAATTATTATGGGTTAGATAAAGCTTTAACTGGAAAAGAACTTATTTTAAGAGGAATAAGACAGGCAGAAGAGCTAAATATAGAAATTATTACTGATGAAGTTGTAGATATTAAAAACGAAAATTGTTATAAAATTTTAACAAGAAAAAACACATATGAATCAAAAACACTTATTTTGGCGACTGGATCGAATAGAAAAACACCTAAAATATCACGGACTAACAGAATATGAAGGAAGAGGAATCAGTTATTGTGCTGTTTGCGATGCTTTTTTTTACAGAAACAAGGATGTAGCAGTTTTAGGCAATGGTGATTATGCTATACATGAAATATCTGAATTGCTACCGATAGTAAATTCAGTGACAGTATTAACTAATGGAAAAAAAACAATAGAATTCAGAAACGAAAAAGTAAGAATAGAACAAAAGCCTATTAGCAAATTTTTAGGCAAAAAAAATATAGAAAGTATAGTTTTTGAGGACAATAGCATATTGCCGATTTCTGGCATTTTTATTGCAGAAGGTGTTGCTGGAAGCACGGATTTTGCAAGAAAATTAGGGGCAATTATAGAAAATGAAAAAATAAAAGTAGATGAAAAAATGTCAACAAATATACCAGGCCTATATGCCGCTGGGGATTGTACAGGAGGTCTTATGCAAATAGCAAAAGCGGTACACGATGGAGCAATTGCAGGAACAGAGACAATAAAACTACTTAGAAATTTAACTAAATAAAGGATTTGATAAAAATATAGATAAGGAATAAAAAAAGAAGGGAAAAAATGGAATATTTTATAGTTTTCTTAGAGGGAATTGTAAGCTTTATATCTCCCTGTATTTTACCAATGATACCAATATACATTTCATATTTTGCAGGACAAAAAAACGATACCAAAAAAACACTATTAAATTCAATTGGCTTTGTATTAGGTTTTACAATAATATTTACACTATTAGGCTTGTTATCTGGTACATTAGGAGTTATAATAAGGAAATATCATAATATAATAAATATTGCATTTGGTATTATCATAATACTATTTGGATTAAACTACATGGGTTTAGTAAAACTAAACATTTTAAACAAGAATAGACAAATCAATGCAAATATAAAAAAGCTAACTTTTTTTTCTTCGATGATATTTGGAATTGCATTTGCAGCGAGTTGGACACCATGCATAGGTGCTTTCCTAGGAACAGCACTTTTGCTTGTTACATCACAAGGTGAAATAGTGCATGGATTAATGATGTTACTTTTATTTTCATTGGGTTTAGGCATTCCATTTTTAATAACATCTATTTTAATAGAAAAGTTAAAAGGTACATTTGAGTTTATAAAAAGAAACTACAGTATTATCAATAAAATATGTGGTGTTTCTTTGGTTTTAATGGGAATCTTAATGATGACTGGTATTTTACCATAAGGAGAGAGAAAATGAAACAAAAAACAAAATTTTTAATATTAATTATATGTTTTACAGTATTTATATTACTTGTGCTTTTAGGCTATAAATATCTTTCTACAAAATACAAAGATATTTTCGAAAATCAAAATGTACAGGCACAAAACAAAGCTCCCGATTTTACAGTGTATAATAAAAAGCGGAGAGGCTACAAAATTATCTGACTTTGTTGGAAAGCCAGTTGTGATAAATTTCTGGGCAACATGGTGCCAATATTGCAAAGAGGAAATGCCATATTTTGAAGAAATATATAAAGCAGAACAAGATATACAGTTTATGATGATTAATGCAACAGATGGCGAAGAAGAAACAAAAGAAAAAGCAGAAAGCTATATAGAAAAAAATTCATATACATTTCCAATATATTATGATACAAATTTAGAAGCAGTTATGAACTATAATTTATACAGCTTTCCAGTTACAGTTTTTATAGATAAAGATGGAAATATAAGAAAAAAATATGTAGGACTTATTACTAAAGAAAAGCTTCAAGAAGAAATAAATAAATTAAAGGAGGATATATAAAATGATAATAGAAATAACAAGTGAAAATTTTAATGATGAAGTAATCAATTCAGGAAAACCGGTATTACTAGACTTTTGGGCTAGCTGGTGCGGGCCTTGTAGGGCGCTTTCACCAATAGTAGATCAAGTAGCAAACGAAAATTTAGAAAAAGTTAAGGTGGGTAAGGTTAATATAGATGAGCAACAATTACTAGCAGAAAAATTTGGAATTATGAGTATTCCCACATTAATCTTAATAAAAAATGGAAAAGAAGAAAAAAGAGTTGTAGGCTTACAAAGCATGAAAGAAATACTAAAAATGTTAGAATAAAATTTGTAAGCAAAAGTGAAAGGGAAAAATGAAGCTAAATATTGTAATGTGTGAGCCAGAAATACCACAAAACACTGGAAATATAGCAAGAACATGTGCAGCCACTGGTGCAAAACTACATTTAATAAAGCCACTTGGCTTTGAAATTAATGACAAATATTTAAAACGTGCAGGTCTTGATTATTGGGACAAGTTAGAAATAGAAGAACATGATTCATTAGATAAATTTTTAGAAAAATATTCACCAGAAAAAAATGATATGTTTTTTTCTACAACGAAAGGAAAACAAGTATACTCTGATATAAACTATTCAGACAAAAGCGAAGTATTTATTATGTTTGGGAAAGAAACTAAAGGACTGCCAGAAAATTTACTAAAAAAATATATTGAAAAAACTATTAGGATTCCTATGAGGGAAACATTGCGTTCACTAAATCTATCAAATTCGGTTGCAATTGTAATATATGAAGTTTTAAGACAGAAAAATTTTGAAAATTTGCAAGAAATAAGTAACTATTTTGATAAGGAGGCCAATAATGATATTTCCTAAATACTTAAAGAAAGGTAATAAAATTGGAGTTACAGCTACATCATCTGGAAATGGTGATGAACTTCATATTAGAAAACTTGAAAATGCCATAAAACAATTTAAGGAAAGAGGTTATAATATAATAGAAACTCCTAATGTTAGAACCAATAATAAAGGCAGAAGTTCCTCAAAAGAGAAAAGAGCGGAAGAATTTATGGCACTAATAAGGGATAAAGAAATAAAAACAATTATAACAGCAAGAGGAGGAGATTTTTTATTAGAAATACTTCCACTAATCAATTTTAATGAGATAAAACAGAATCCTAAATGGGTACAGGGGTATTCGGATACAACAGGACTTATATTTTGCATAACTACGATTTGTGATATTGCAACCATATATGCAAATAATTTTGCAGAATTTAGCATGGAACCATGGCATACTTCACTTGAAAATAATTTAGCATTATTGGAAGGAAAGGAAAAAAAACAGAAAAGTTTTTGTAAATATCAGGATGGATGGCAGGAAGAAATAACAGGAAAAGAAGAGTATAATCTTACAAAAGCAGTGAAATGGAAAAATGCAAGATTAGAGAAAAAAATTATATTGCAAGGTAGATTGATAGGTGGCTGTATAGATATTTTAATTAGTCTAGTTGGAACTAAATATGATAATGTAGAAAATTTTTGCGAAAAATATAAAGAAGATGGAATCATATGGTTTTTTGATAATTGTGAGCTATCATCAGAATCTATTTTAAGAGCACTTTGGCAACTCAAAGAAGCAAATTGGTTTAAATATTCAAAGGGAATTATTTTTGGCAGAAATATAACAAGAAAAAGCTATTATGAAATATCATTTGAAGATGCAGTAATGACTGTGTTAGATGAGTTAAATATTCCAATTATATTTGATGTAGATATAGGTCATGTAATGCCACAAATGACATTTATAAATGGAGCGATAGTTAATCTTGAGAGCGAAAATGGAAAGGGAATAGTTATTTTAAAGAAGTAAACGAAAAAAATGTCATATTCGACAAAACTAGACAAAAATAACCCTTACATAATAAAAAAAAATATGATAAAATAATAAATGGAAATATGTGCAAGAAGTAAAATAAAAAAGAAAGGAGCTATAAATGATTCCAACATTTGAAATTTTAGGGCATAGTAGCATTAAATTGATAGGAAGCAAAACATTATATATTGATCCATTTAACATTGTAGGAGAACCAAAAGATGCTGATTATGTCTTTTGTACTCATCCACATTATGACCATTTTTCCCCGGAAGATATAAAAAAAGTAAGTAAAGAACGAACATTATTAATTGTTCCTGAAACTGCAATTGAAGAGGCAGAAAGCGTTGTGAACGATGATCTCATAAGATTAGTAGAACCGGGACATCATTACCAACTAGGAGAGATTATAGTGGAAACCACATATGCATATAATTTAGAAAAATCATATCACAAAAAAGAAAAAAAATGGGTAGGCTATTTAATTTATATCGATGGTCTCAACTGTTATATTGCAGGAGACACTGATAATATTCCAGAAATACAAGACATTAAGTGTGACGTGGCATTTTTGCCAATAGGTGGTACATTTACTATGAATGTGGAAGAGGCAGCAGAACTTGCAAACAAAATTACAGCAGAAACAATAATACCTGTACATTATGGTAGTATAGTAGGAAAAAAAGAATATGGAGAAAGATTTGCAGAACTTGTTACAAACAAAAAAGTAAAACTTATGATATAAAATTTTTCTAAAATAAAATGCCAATGAAATTTATTTCATTGGCATTTTATTTTAGAAAAATTACTTAATGCGCATCTTGCAACTCATCTTGTAAGGTAACAGTTATAATCGTACCTTCTTCCACCTGACTACCAAATACATAGTCTTGGCTAATTACTTTTCCGGAGCCTTCTATTTTTATATTCAAATTTTTAGACTTTACTGAATTAATTGCTTGCTGTGCGGTCATGCCTCTTAAATCAGGAACAGAAACAGAGACATGAACTGTTGAATCTGCAGTATAAAGATAAATAATGGAATCATTTAGCAAACGCACACCAGGTTTAGGTACTTGATCTGCAACAAGAGTTATGGTTTTATCGATATTTGTACTAGACTCAACTCTAAAACCTGCAGATTCCAATATTTTTTCAGCTTCTGCAATAGTTTTATTTCTGACATCAGTTAATAAAATTTCAGATGAATCAGAATTATTTAAATCAGAACCTTGATTGTTAGATGAAATACCTAGATAAGGTAATATTTCTGTAAAAATTTGATTAACAACAGGTCCTGCTGTTTCTCCACCTTGATGTTTATCACCTGTTGGATGGTAAAGAGTAACTAGGACTACAACTTTAACATCTGTTGTAGGGGCAACTCCAATAAAAGAAGAAACATAACCTTGTTCTGGTTTATCTTCTGGAGGCTCAGAAGTACCACTTTTTCCTCCAATAGAGTAACCTTCAATATTAACATATTGCCCAGTACCATCCACAACAACGGAACGCATCATATCTCTCATTTGCTCTGAAGTTTCTTTTGAGATAACCTGTCTTACTTCAACAGGTTCTGTATTTGTAACTGCACCTGTGTCAGAATTTATAACTTGTTTTACAATACGGGGTTGCATTAAAATGCCATCATTTACAATTGAACAAACAGCAGTAATTAACTGAAGAGGAGTGATTGTAAAACGTTGCCCAAAAGATAATGTCGCAAGCTCAATTGGCTTAATTTCATCTTCATCATGCATAATACTGTTGGATTCACCATAAAGGCCAGAATGAGTAGTTTCAAATAACCCAAAAGCTCTTAAGTAACGGTAAAATGTTGTAACACCAATTTTTTGACCTATTTGTATAAAAGCCGGATTGCAAGAATTTTGCAAAGCTTCTCGTAAAGATTGACCATAATGAGGCCTATAACTCCTCCAACAATCTATCTTTTTACCATCTACATAATGGTAACCAGGGCAATTAAATTCATTTTCTGTATCAGGTAATACAAGTCCCTCTTCTAAAGCAACAGCTGCAGTAATTAATTTAAAAGTTGAACCAGGCTCGTAAGTGGCACTCACTGCTTTATTTCTCCACATTTCATATAATTTAGAAACCTTTTCATCTGAAGATAGGGCATCCCAACCTTCTGCAAGCCATTCATTTGGTGTATTTGGAGAATTCAAATCATAATCAGGGTAATTCGCCATAGCTAATATATCACCTGTTTCAGGATTCATAACAATAGCATTACCACCACCTTGGCATCCATTTTCAATAACAGCTTGCTTCAAATATTTTTCTATAATAGATTGAATCTTGTAATCAATACTTAAAACAACATCACTACCATTTTGAGCTGCAATATATTGCTTATTATCATCTATAATTTCTTGCCCAGCAGCATTAGTAGTAGTAACAATTTTTCCAGGAGTACCCTTTAAAGTATCATCCAAAGAAAATTCCAGCCCCCATAATCCTTCATTATCTGTACCACAAAAACCAAGAATACTAGATGCAAAAGTGCTATATGGATAAGAACGTTTTGAATCTTCGTCGATATTAATTCCAGCAGTAATATTATTTTCACTTAACCATTCCCTTAAAGTGGTAATTTTATCTTGTTCTACCTTCCTTGCAATTGTTGAAACAGACGAAGAACTATTTACTTTTTCCAAGACCTCATTATAGTCTAAATTGAAAATCTCAGAAAGACCTTTAGCCACAAATTCTGGTTCTACTTTTTTATTATTTGAATAAAGAATATTGCCAGGATTTATAGTTACCGTGTCAACACGAGAACTTATTGCAAGAGCCATACCTGTTGAATCATAAATTGTACCTCTTTTGGGGCTAATAATGCGATTAATAGTCTGCTGCTTGTAAGCTGCTTCCTTATATTCAGCACCTTTTACAAAATCAATCCAAAAAAGACGTAGAATTAAAGTAAACAAGAGCAAAAAAGCAATAAACATAGTTATAGATAATTTTTTATTTAACATTTTTTTACTTATTAAATTCTCTGATACCAATTTTTTTACTTTATATTGGCTTTTAAACTTTTTATTTGCCTTATTTTTATCTTGCATTTCATCACTACTTCCTTTATATTTGTACAAGTTGATTGTACAAGATTACATTTTAAAAAGCAATAAAATTCAATAAAATTTCACAATAAAAAAACAATTGAAATAGATGGAAAAAACTGATAAAATATTTTTACTTTAATTATGAGGAGAAATAGTGTGAAAAATTTAGAAGAACAAACAAAACAAATATTAAAAGAAAGCCATTTATATGCAAACAAAAAATTAGGACAAAATTTTTTAATAAACGAGCAAATAGTAGAAAATATAATAGAACATGCAAAAGTAAATGATTCAGACTGTATCATAGAAATAGGACCAGGGATAGGGACACTTACAGAGGCCTTGTTAAAAAAAGCAGGAAGAGTAGTTTGCATAGAAATAGATAGTAATATGATACCTATTTTAGAAAAAAAATTCTTAAGGAATCCTAAATTCGAACTTATCAATAAAGACATATTAAAAGTTGATTTAAAAGAATTAATAGATAACCAAAAGGAAATGCATGGATTTACAACTATAAAAGTAGTTGCAAACTTACCATATTATATAACAACACCAATACTAATGAAATTGTTAGAAGAAAAATTACAGATAGAAAGCATAACCGTAATGGTACAAAAAGAAGTAGCACAAAGACTTGCTGCAATACCGGGAGACGAACACACAGGGGCTATAACACATACCATATATTACTACACAGAACCAAGCATAATAATGCATGTACCAAAGGAAAATTTTGTGCCAATCCCAAAGGTCGATTCTGCAGTATTACAATTAAAAATACTAAAAAAACCAAGAATAGAAGTAGAAGATGAAAAATTTTTCTTTGAACTAATAAAAACTGCATTTAGCCAAAAAAGAAAAACTCTATTAAATGTATTGAATAATGCAAATCTAATTAGAAAAGAAAATCTAATAGAAATTTTGAAAGAATTAAATTTAAGTGAAAAAATTCGAGGAGAAAAAATCACAATAGAACAATTTGCAATGCTGGCAAAATTATTAAAAAATCATACAGTAAAATAAAGAGAATATAAATTTAAGTGTGAGATAAAAATTTCACAAATAAGTTACAAACAAATGGTTGAATTAGCTAAAAAAAAGTAGTATACTATTTAGGTTGCAACTTAAATGCAATACAAATATTAAGCCGTAAAAGATAATATACAAGTAGTTTTGGAGGTAAAAAAAGTGAAACATTATTTAAAATACATGAAGGGAAACTGGAAATATGCTATTTTAGCACCTATACTAATAATGGTAGACACAGCAGGAATGGTTGTTCAACCATATTTTTTGCAAAAAATAATAGATATAGGAATTGCAAATAACGATACAGCCTATATTGTAAAAACAGGAATAATCATGATAGTATGTGCTATTATTTCGCTAATTGGAGGATTTCTTGCCATGTACTTCTCATCAAAAGCTGCATATGGATTTGCAGCAAATTTAAGGCAAGAACTATTAAATAAAATTCAAGAATTTTCATTTAGTAATATAAATAAATTTAGTACGTCGTCATTAGTAACAAGACTTACAAATGATGTAGAAATAATACAACAATTAGTGCAGATGATGCTTCGTATGCTAATCCGTGCGCCATTTATGCTTATATCAGGGATAATACTCACAATTGCAATGAGTCCAAAGATTGCAATGATATTTTTGGCAATTACACCAATCCTTGGTATAACAATGGGACTACTAATAAAAAAGGCATTTCCTCTTTTTACAAAGGTGCAACAAAAAATTGATAAAGTTAATTCCGTAATAAGAGAAAATGTTGTAGGAGCAAGAGTTATAAAATCATTTGTTAGAGAAGAATTTGAAGAAGAACGCTTTGGAAAAGCAAATCAGGACTTAAGGGATACAACAATACGAAGTTTTAATTTAATGATTTTATTAATGCCACTTGTTATGCTAATTATGAATGCATCAGTTGCTGCGGTTTTGTGGATTGGAGGAAATGGAAGCATAGAAGTAGGTCAAATAAGTGCATGCATTACATATATTTCAATGACATTAATGTCACTAATTATGCTTTCAATGGTATTTATGAATTTCTCAAGAGCAAAAGCATCATCAGACCGTGTTATTGAAGTTTTAGTAGAAGAACCAGATGTCAAAGAAGAAGAAAAAGGAATTACACAAGAGATAAAAAAAGGACTTGTTGAATATAACATAAAAAGCTTTAACTTTAAGGATTCAGATGGAGATGCTATTTTAAATAATATAAAATTTACAGTAAAACCGGGAGAAACTGTTGCAATTATAGGAACAACAGGAACAGGAAAATCTACCTTGCTAAATTTAATGCTTAGATTTTATGATGTTACAGAAGGGTATGTAAAAATAGATGGTATAGATGTAAGAGATTATAACCTAAAAACATTACGCCAATCTATAGGAATGGTACCACAGGAAAACAGATTATTTGCAGGAACAATAGAAGAGAATATTCGTTGGGGAAAACCAAATGCAAGCATAGAAGAAATTAAACACGCATGTAAAATAGCACAAATAGAAGATTATATAGAGAGTTTACCAAATAAATACGAATCAAGAGTAGAAGAAAGAGGAGCTAATTTCTCAGGTGGACAAAAACAAAGATTAACAATAGCAAGAGCACTAATTAAAAAACCAAAAATTCTAATATTAGATGATAGTGTTAGTGCACTTGATAGCACAACAGAGGCCAATTTAAGAAAAGCACTAAATGAAGAATTTAACGAAACCACAATTTTTATGGTAACTCAAAGGATAAATACTTGTAAAACTGCAGATAAAATCCTAGTAATGGACGATGGCACAATCGTAGGTGAAGGAACACACAATGAACTAATAAAAGAAAACAAAACATATCAAGAAATTAGTGAATCACAAAAAGAAGTTATGCCAGAAGAATAAAAGGAGGAAACAAAAATGCCAAATAAAAAAACAAATGGTGGAGGCGGGCCAATGAGTGTAAACCTTGATAAGGCACAAAACTCAAAGGCTACAATAAAACGAATCTTATCATATTTAGAAGGACACAAAAAAACATTGGCTTTGGTATTTATATTTATAATTTTATATGTAGCATGCAATTTAATTTCCTCTGTAATGCTTATGCCAATTATAGATGATTACATTGTACCAATGTTTCAAAACCCAGAAGATGCAAGTTTAAAAATAGCATTTATAAAAATGCTTGTTATATATATTATTGTAATATTACTTACAACAGTATTTTCATATTTACAATCAAAATTAATGATAAAAGCTTCTCAAACAGCTGTTGCAGATATGAGAAGAGATTTATTTGCTAAAATTGAAAAATTACCAATTCGTTATTTCGATACAAATGCAACAGGAGAGTTAATGAGCAGAATTGTAAATGATATAGACAATGTAAGCATTGCATTAAACACTAGTGTAAACCAAATAATTTCAGGAATATTAATGATAGCATCAACATTAATTACAATGATTGTAATTAGTCCAACACTTGCACTCATAAGTATTCTAACATTACCAGTTATGCTTATAGTTGTAAAAAAAATAGCCAAGATAAATAGAAAACAATTTATAAAAAGCCAGGAAAGTCTAGCCAAAGTAAATAGTTATATTGAAGAATATGTTTCTGGACAAAAGATAATTAAAGCTTTTAATAAAGAAGATGATGTAAAAGAAAACTTTAAAACAAAAAATCAAGAATTAAGAAAAGAAGGATTTTTAGCACAAGCAGTAGCTGGTATAGTAATGCCAGCAATGGGAAGTATTAGTAATATTTCAACTGCAATTACAGCGATTGCATCTGGTTTACTAGCAATAAGTGGAAATATTTCAGTAGGGACAATTGCGGTTTATACTAGATTTTCGAAAGAATTTTCAAGGCCAATTAATGAAATAACAAACCAATTTAATGTAATTCAAGCAGGTTTAGCAGGAGCAGAAAGGTGTTTTCAAATAATAGACGAACAGCCTGAATTTCCTGACAATATAGGAAAACCAGAAATAGAAAATGTAAAAGGCCATGTAGAAATAAAACATGTATATTTTGGATATACAAAAGAAAAACCAATTTTAAAAGATATTAATATAGAAGCAAAACCAGGAGAGACAATTGCGATTGTTGGACCTACTGGTGCAGGGAAAACGACAATTATTAATTTACTAACTAGGTTTTATGATATTGATAAAGGTGAGATTTTAATTGATGGAACAAATATTAAAGAGATAAGTAAGGAATCCTTAAGAGAAACATTAGGAATTGTACTTCAAGATACAGTAATGTTTAATGAAACTGTAAGAGAAAATATTCGATTCGGAAAATTAGATGCAACAGAAGAGGAAATTATTGAAGCGGCAAAACTTGCAGGAGCAGACTCATTTATAAGAAGACTACCACATGGTTATGACACTATTCTTTCAGATGATGCAGGTAATATATCAAAAGGCCAAGCACAACTTCTGAATATTGCAAGAGTAATATTAAACAATCCTCAAATTTTAATATTAGATGAGGCGACAAGCAATGTAGATACACGTATGGAAGTAAAAATACAAGAAGCAATGAACATATTGTTAAAAGGCAGAACTAGCTTTGTAATTGCGCATAGACTTTCTACAATACGAAATGCTGATAAAATTATTGTAGTAAATGATGGACAAATAAGAGAAATGGGTTCACATGAAGAGCTAATTGCAAAAAAAGGAATTTATTATACAATGTATACAGGCATTTTTGAAGAAGATGATAATAATGAATAATTTATTGTAATCAAAAAAGTGTTGACAAAAGAATGAGAAAAATATAATATAAAATAAATAAAGTAGCAAACGTAATATATTATTTATCAATAGATAAAGGCCATATATAAAAGAAAATAAGGAAAGCACAAAAGACAAAGAGGAGGAAAGTCGCGTGGTTGTGCACACACACACAATTAAATTTAACCAATAAAGCAAATAAAAAAGAGATAAAAAAAAGCTACCTATCTTGTCATGAAACAAATCATGTACGAGATGGGTAGTTTTTGTGTGTAAAAAAGATAAAGAAAAAATAAAAAGGTAAAAAGCCAAAAAGGAGAGGAGCCAAAAATGGAAGAGAAAAACAAAAGCAAAGGAAAAGCAGGAATAACGCTAGTAAGTTTAGTAATAACAATAATAGTGATATTAATATTAGCAGGAGTGGCAATAAATTTAGCAATGGATGAAGAAGGATTAATAGGTAAAGCAGAAGAGGCAGTAGAGAGTTGGAATAGAGCAGTAGGAGAAGAAAGTAATGCAATAAAAAACATATTCATGATAGCAAATGAAATAGAAGGAGGAGTAACAGGAGGAGAAGCAGAAGCAGTTCCAATACCAAACGGGTATAGAGTATCAGAAATAAGTACAGAAGATGAAGTAATAGAAGGATTAGTAATATATGAAATACCAGAAGGAGCAGAAGTAAACTGGACAGATAATGAAGACAGTAATGGAAAGAACCAAAGTACAATAACAATAGAAGGAAATACAACAAATTTACAAGAAACAGTAAATCAATATGTATGGATACCAGTAGAAGAAATAAATGATATGGTAATGTGTAAGAAAAATAGTGTAAATAGTGTATGTGAGTTAATATATGATGAAGAAGATGACACATTGACATGCCAAACTCACCAAACAACAGAAGAAGATTTAGTGGGAAGACTGTATACAGGCACAGGTAGTAGTACAACTGACGAATCCGGGAACGAAATTCATTCATATATAATAAACTTTGAACAAACAGACCAGACATATGATGAAAATGGCTATCACGAACCAAATACAGTAAGTGATGATGTAAGTAATAATTTAGGAATTGACCAATTAAAAAATGACTTTATAGTAATGGCGAAGAGTGTAGCCAAGAATGGAGGATTTTATATAAGTAGATATGAAGTAGGAGAAGGAGGAAGTAGCAAAAAGGGGCAGAAAGTTTTAACAGCAGCAAGTAGTGATGGAACAAATTATTTAGGAGCAGATACATGGTATGGATTATATGATGCTATAAGAAATATAGAAGCAAATAAACAAATGATATGGGGATGCCAGTATGATCAGGTAATAAAATTTTTAAAAGAAAGAGAAGAAGACCTAGATAATGGACATAGTGATAGAAACTTAACAGACACAAATGCATTATCAGGACAAAATAAATTAGACTGTATGAGAAATATATATGACCTTGAAGGTAACCATATTGAATATACAGCAGGGACAGGTTTTTCATATGGTAGAGTTTATCGAGGTAGTGATTACTACAGTGTTGGTATTGGTCTTTTTTATCCAGCAACTAACCTCAACTGCATTGCTCCAACCAGTGCCGATGCTGGTAACAACTACTCTTCCCGTTCCACACTTTATTTGTAACATTAAAATGTATAGCAGGTTGCGTTTATGAAATGAACATTAGGAATATCCCTAATGTTCATTAAAATTTATTTCTATGTTAATTGCTTCTTCCTTACGTATTGCAAGGAGTATACCACGAACTTCAAATGCCCTTGGGTCTCCAGAAGGACTTACAAAAACAGGTTTTATTGTAGTACCTGGAACGATGCCTAAATCTAAAATTCTTCTTCTAATATTACCGACTACAATTTAAAGCCTTAATGGTTCCACTCTCCCCCAGTGATAAAGTATCTAGAGTAAGCATAAAACATCGTCTCCTTTGTTGATAATACTATATTTTATGACACAAAGTACCAAATTGTTAAGAGAAAGTGGCATATGCAAAAAATCTTTTTAGATAATATCTTTTCAAAAAGTTAAAAGCATGCTATAATTAAAACATAAAAATATAAAATAAGGAGAGAAAATAGTTGAACCAAATTTTAGTTACAAAAAAAATATATGTAACTCCAGAACTAAAAAGAAAAAAGAATTTTTATAAAATAGAATTCTTTTTATCTATTTTTTTGGTATGTGTTTTATTTTCTTTCTACATTTATGCTGAGTATGACAGAAATAAAAGTGAAGCAGTGGGAAAAATGCTGTTAGAAAATACAGATTTTGCTAAACTTACAAATGAAGAAGAAATAATATGGACGTTTGTTTTAGGGGAAGAAAATTACGATACAGATGAAGTGTTAATTCAACAAGAGGAATTACAAGCACAAATGATGCCAGAAATTAAAGACAGCGAAGGCGAACCATATTTCCCAATTGCGACGATTTCAATATCAAAAATAAATGTTGAATATGCCGTACTTTCAAGAACTTCAGATGAACTTTTGAAAATAAGTCCAACTAAGTTTAGAGGACCAGAACCAAATGAAATCGGAAATTTATGTATTGTAGGGCACAATTATAGAAATGATAAATTCTTTAGTAAGGTTCCAACATTAGTATTAGGTGATACATTGAATTTAACAGATAGTAAAGGGCGAACAATAACATATGAGCTATATAATAAATATGAAGTACTACCAAATGATAAAGATTGCTTGTCTCAAGACACAAATGGGAAAAGAGAGATAACTTTAATTACATGTACAAATTCTGGAGAAAAAAGAGTGATTGCAAAATTTAGAGAAAAGAAAATTTACTAAAAAAATTAATCATCATCTAAATCAGAAAATAAAGGGCTGTTAAAAAAGTCCTTTATTTCTATTTCTAAGCCCCTACAAATACGAACAATCGTGAGAACAGTAACACTTCTCGTTTGTCGGTGTTTTAAATTATTTAAAGTAGATTGAGTTATGCCACAAATTGTGCATAGCTTATTTAATGTTATGTTATTTTGAACACAAAGTTCATCAATACGTTTTTCAATTGCTTTAGCTAAATACATTTATAACACCTCTTTGTCTGTCAGTATAACAAATAAACATTTTAAAAATTAACTCATATGAGTTGACAAACAAAAATATTGATACTAGAATATAAAATATATTTAAATCTGAAAGAAGGAGGAAGACTTTAATGGCTGAGGATGGAATGAGTATAGAAAAGATTATATGTGAGATTTTTAAAAATCGTGTTGAAGAAATAAAGAACAAAATAGAGATTGAAGAAAAAAATATAAATAATGAAAATGATGAATTAATTGAAAGTGAAAGAAAATTTAAGGAAGCTTTAAATAATATTCCAACAGCATTAAGACAGACAAGGAGAAATATTATAGACAAATTTATAGAATATACTGTAATTGTAAATAAAAAAAATCAAAAATATTTTGAGAAATATTATAGGCAGGGGATAATGGATGGAATAAAGCTAATAAATGATGTATTAAGATAATACATTCACATAAAAAATAAATTCCCATAAAATATTAGTATAATATTTTATGGAGGATGTTTATGGCAAAGATAATAGTATTTAATAATGATACAGATAGGATGGAAACATATTATAGAGGCGAAGATGAGCCAATGCCATACAATGCAAATGGAACACTAAGAGTAAGGGAATTCAGAGGTTCTAGCAACTCCACAACATTATGGACAACAAAACGAACAATGCAAGTATGGAATTCACAAAGGTATATTTTCGGAAATCCAATTCCAGTTGGATTTGCATTTAAGAGACCTTGGGAAGGAGGCCATGGTTCACAATCACAACATTATGCAGGAGTGGCATTTGATGTAGGGCAAAGGCTAAGCAATAACCAAAGAAATCAATTAAGACAAAGTGCAATATATTCTGGGCTATGGAGTTATGTAGAACCTGCTGCTCTTACTCCAACTTGGGTACATTTTGATAAGAGATTCCGGAAATCCTGCTTGTGGAACTGTTGGATATATGCAATTAAAGCAAGGAAGTGTTAGTAATTATGTATTAATAGCGCAAGATGATTTAAACACATTAGGCTATTCAACAGGAGGCTTAGACGGAATATATGGCACGAGAACCAGAAATGCTGTTATTGCATATCAAAGAAGCAGAGGATTAAGTGCAGATGGAATTGTTGGATGTGATACATGGCGCTCATTACAGGAAAATGTAGTTGGAACAGGAAGAACCAGTACAACAATTGATTAGCTAATATAATAAGATTTAAGAAAAATATTTATAGTTTAATAATATTATTAAAGCTAATAAAAAGGATACCTAATTATAAACAACCAATTAATAAGTATTTATTTTGTGCTTATTTCATTGGAGTATATAATATAATTAGGAATCCTTTTCTTATTTTGCGTAGAAAACAAATTTGAACTTTCTCTTTACATAGAAAAAATCAATTTATTTTCTTTATAAAAAATAAAAAAAATTTAAAAAAACTATTGCAAAAGGAAAAGTAATGTATTAAAATCTAATTGAAGTGGTAAGAAGTGGTGCAAAGTGGAGGAAAGTGTATAGGAGGTGACAAAAGTTGTTCATTGGAGAATACGAACATTCTGTGGATGCAAAAGGCAGATTAATAATGCCAGCTAAGCTGAGAGAGGAAATAGGAGAAACATTTATTGTGACAAAAGGTTTAGATGGTTGTTTGTTCGCATATTCAAAAAAAGAATGGACTGCTTTTGAAGAAAAACTAGGAGCACTTCCACTTAGTAGTAAAAATGCAAGAGACTTTACAAGATTCTTCTTATCTGGTGCAATTGAATGCGAAATAGATAAACAAGGCAGATTTTTAATTAGTAGTAACTTAAGAGAATTTGCGGAATTAGAAAAAGATGTAGTGATTATTGGAGTAAACACTAGAATTGAAATTTGGAACAAAGAAAAATGGAAAAATTATAATTCAGATGAAAATGTAAATGTTGATGAAATTGCTGAAAACATGACAATGCTTGGTATATAACTTGAAAAAGTTTATATAATCTTACAAATGACAAAAAACAAAAATATACAAAAGAAAAAATTATATAACATAGCTAATGATAAACTAGTATAATTTACGAAAGTAAAATTATAAACTCACAAAAGAAAAAAGTATAATTTACCAAAGAAAAAAATTAAAATTACAAAAGAAAAATGCAAGCAAAAAAGAAAATAGGAAAACAGAGGATCTTACATAAGAAAAAAATTAGAATGTACAAAAGAAAAGTTTAAAACAAAAAGGGGCATGACAGTTGGTATTATAAACTTACCAACTGTTTGTGCTATTTAAAATTTTAGTCTAAACAAAATTTATATAATGCCTACATAGGAGAGGTGACAGATGGAATTTAAGCATATTCCAGTTTTATTAAATGAAAGCATAGAAGGGTTAAACATTAACCCAAATGGAATATATGTAGATGGAACATTACGGTGGAGCAGGGCATAGCAGTGAAATAATAAAAAAATTAACTGACAAAGGAACATTAATAGGGATTGACAAAGATGAAGAAGCATTAATGGCATCTAGGAGAAAACTAGAAAAATATAAAAATGTTATATATATACATAACAACCATGACAAAATAAAAGAAATATTAAATACGCTACATATAAAAGAAGTAGACGGAATATTACTGGATTTAGGAATTTCTTCTTATCAAATAGATGAAAAAGAACGTGGATTTAGCTATATGGCAGATGCCAACTTAGACATGAGAATGGACAAAAACCAAGAACTAACAGCATGGCAAGTTGTAAACGAGTACAAAGAAGAGACAATAGCAGATATACTATTCAACTATGGAGAAGAAAAATTTTCAAGAGCAATTGCAAGAAATATAGTATTGTCAAGAAAAAAAGCATCAATTGATACAACAAAGCAATTAGTAGAAATAATAGAAAAAAGCATTCCTGGTTTTGCAAAAACAAAAAATTCACATCCAGCTAAAAAGACCTTTCAAGCTATACGAATTGAGGTAAATAATGAAATTAGACCTCTTGAAAAAACTGTAAAAGATTGCATAGAAAGTCTAAAATCAGGGGGAAGGCTTTGCATAATTACATTTCATTCATTAGAAGATAGAGCTGTTAAAAAAGCATTTATAGAATCAGAAGGAAAATGTACGTGCTTGCCAGATTTACCATATTGTGTTTGCAATAAGAAAAAGCTAGGGGAAATTATAACAAAAAAGCCAATTATACCAACAGAAAAAGAAAAAAAAGAAAATCCAAGAAGTAAAGGTGCAAAATTAAGAATTTTCGAAAAGAGGTGAAAAAGCCATGGCAGAAAAAAGCTATTACCAATATGAAACAAGCCCGCGAAAACTAGAGCCAATAAAGAAACCACAAAAGAAATCAAACAATCAGAATAGAACTAAAAAGGAAAAAAACAAACAAGAAGAAAAGAAAATATTGGGGCTATCAGAAACAAAGAAAAAAATAAAAATGGTTTGTTATTTGATAATAGGTTTTAGTGTTTTATTTGCCATAGGTTACAGAAATTCACAAATAAATGAAGCATTTACAAAAAAACAATCTCTTGAAAGTGAGATTTCCCAAATAAAAAAAGAGAATGAACAATTAGAAGTAAATATACAAAATAATATGAATCTGAGCCAAATAGAAGCGTTAGCTAAAGAAAAACTAGGAATGCAAAAACTTACAAGTAGGCAAACAATATATATTGATCTACCCAAAAAAGATTATGTAGAGCCAGGCACAGAAGAAGTAATTATAGAAGACAAATCAACGATATTAGACAGCATAATAGCATTTTTTAAGAATATAATAAAATAAAGATTATCATATAAACTAGATAATCTTTATTTTTTTTTTAGGAGTTAAAAGATGGTAGATATTGGTTTAAATAGAAAAAGGAGAATAAAAAATTCTTTATTTATAGTATTTCTTATATTTGTTTTGCTAACAGTAAGAATTGGTTGGATTCAATTTGTACAAGGGAGCCAATTACAAACAATGGCATATATGCAACAAACTATGGACAGGAGCATAAATCCTAAAAGAGGTACAATTTATGATGCAACAGGAAAAACTATATTAGCTGTAAGTGCCACAGTTGAAACAGTAACAATAAACCCAACTAATATATCTAAAGAAAATAAGGAAAAGGTAGCAACAGCTCTGTCTAATATTTTTGAATTAGATTATGAGACAGTATTAAAAAAAGTACAGAAACATACATCAATAGAAACAATTATAAAAAAGGTTGAAAAGGAAAAAACTGATGAACTAAGAGAATGGATGGAAACTAATCAAATTACAATTGGAATTAATATTGATGAAGACACAAAAAGATATTATCCATATAATAATTTAGCATCACATGTTATTGGATTTTGCGGAGTTGATAATCAAGGATTAGATGGTATAGAAGTAACATATGATGAAATACTTAAAGGAACAAAAGGAAAAATAGCTAAAATATCAGACGGAACAGGAGGAACATTACTAGATGAAGAAGAAAGATATACACCAGCAGTAGATGGAAAGGACATAGTATTATCAATTAATATGTCAGCACAAGCAATAGTTGAAAAATATTTAAAACAAGCATGTATTGACAATAAATGCACAGATGGTGGAAATGTTATTGTAATGAACCCAAAAACAGGAGATATATTAGCAATGGCGACATATCCTGACTACAATTTAAATGAACCATATGAGCCAAATACGAATGAGCTAAAGCAAATTTGGGAAACATTATCTTCCGGAGAAAAAACAAGCAAATTACAACAAATGTGGAGAAACAAGGCAATAGCAGATAGCTATGAACCAGGTTCAACATTTAAGCTTTTAACTGCATCAGCAGCACTAGAGGAAGGAATAACTACAACAGATAAAAAAGGTGAATTCTCATGTACAGGAGGAATTGAAGTTGCAGGTGTTAGAATAAGGTGTTGGAGATATTATAGACCACATGGAAGTCAAAGCTTAAGAGAAGCATTAATGAATTCATGCAACCCTGTATTTATCGGACTTCGGTCAAAAAATAGGAAAAGAAAAATACTATGACTATCTTGAAAAATTTGGTTTATTAGATACAACAGGCATAAAATTAACTGGAGAAGCAAAAGGGATATTTTTACCAGAAAATAAGGTGGGACCAGTGGAACTAGCAACAATTAGTTTTGGACAGAGATTTGAAGTAACACCATTACAAATGGTCAGAATGGTATCTGCAATAGCAAATGGCGGAATACTAATGGAGCCTAGAATTGTAAAACAAATAATAGACAACCAAACTGGTGAAGTTGAAAACATTGAACCTAAAGAACAGTCAAGGGCAATTTCAGAGCAAACAGCAAAACAAGTACTTAATATGATGGAATCAGTTGTATCGGAAGGCACAGGGAGAAATGCACAAGTAAAGGGATACAATATAGGCGGAAAAACTGGAACATCAGAAGATGGAGTGAATACAAATAAATATGTTACATCATTTGTAGGAGTAGCACCAATATCTAATCCACAGGTTGTTATTCTAATTACATTATATAATCCAACAGGAGAAGGGGGACACCAAGGAGGAGGAGTGGCAGCACCTGTTGCTTCTCAAATACTTCGGAGAATTATTGCCGGCGCTAGAAATAATGCCTGACAACGAATCTGAAATTGAAATTAAGCAATTAGTTACTGTACCAGAAATACGAAACCTTACTGTAAAAGAAGCAATAGAAAAATTAAAAGAAGTTGGCTTGGATTTTACTATTAACACAGAAAAAGAGATAAATAAAGATGAAACATTAGTAACCCAACAATTGCCAAAACCAGGCATAACTATTAATGAAGGAATTCAAGTTGAAATATATGTAGAATAAAGAATAAAAAACATAGTAAAACTATATACAAAATATAAATTTAATTATATAATAAAATCGAATAAAAATATGGAGGGGAATAATGGAACTGAAAAAAGTATTAGCTGGAATTGAAGGGCTAAAAGCACGAGGAAATATAGATATAAATATTAAAAACATAGAAAGTGATTCGAGAAAGGTAACAAAAGATACCCTGTTTATTGCCATAAAAGGATTTACAACAGATGGGCATGAATATATTTACAAAGCAATTGAAAACGGAGCGAACTCAATAATGGTAGAAGAAGGGTTTGACTTAAAAAAGTTAGACGTTCCAAAAGAAATTACAATAATTGTTGCAAAAGACACAAGACTTGCTCTTGCTATTATAGCCTGTAATTTTTATGGGAATCCTTCAAAAAAATTCAAATTAGTGGGAGTAACAGGAACAAAAGGAAAAACAACAACAACATTTATGATAAAGCAATTACTTGAAAAACAAGGTCAAAAAGTAGGGCTAATCGGTACAATCGCAAAATACATTGGAGATACTTGTTTAGGAGAAAGTGATAGAACCACGCCAGACAGTTTAGAATTGCAAAGGCTATTTGAAAAAATGGTAAAAGAAAACGTAGATACTGTAGTTATGGAGGTGTCTTCACAAAGTCTAAAATTAAATAGAGTAGTGGGTTGTGATTTCGACATAGCGGTATTTACAAATTTCTCAGAAGATCATATTAGTCCGAACGAACATCCAAACATGGAAGATTACTTTAACTCAAAATTGAAACTCTTTAAAATGTGCAAAACTGGTTTCATAAATGCGGATGACTTACAGGTGTCTAAACTAAAAAAACTCCTACCAGAAAATGACATTAAAACATATGGAATTGATAATTCAGCAGATTTAATTGCAAAAGATATAACAATAACAAATTCATATGTAGATTTTAAAGTAAAACTTGGCGAAAAAAATGAACGAATAAAAACAAGCATACCAGGTAGATTTAGTGTTTACAATTCACTTGCAGCAATTTGTGTAGCACGAAAACTTGGAGTCACAACAGAAAATATAAAAGAGGCATTATTAGAAGTCAGAGTTCCAGGAAGAAGTGAACTTATACCAAACAAAAGGGAATTAACAATAATGACAGACTATGCTCATTCTCCAGAAAGCTTAGAAAGTATTTTAAAGGCAGTAAAAAGTTACACAAGGGGCAGAGTGATTTGTGTGTTTGGCTGTGGAGGGGATAGAGATACAGCAAAAAGGCCAATAATGGGAGAAATTTCAGGGAAAATAGCAGATTTTTCAATTATAACATCTGATAATCCCAGAACAGAAGAACCAGAAAAAATAGTAAAACAAATAGAAAATGGTATGAAAAAAACAAACGGAAAATATATTGTAATAGTAGATAGAAAAGAAGCAATTAAATATGCAATAAACATGGCAGGCAAACTAGACATTATACTACTTGCCGGGAAAGGACATGAACTATATCAAGAAATAAACGGAAAAAAGTTCCCGTTTGATGAAAGAATTATAGTAAAAGAAATAATAGAAGAACTCAAACCACAAAGGAGATAAAGCATGAATCTAGATTTTCAAATTAAAATATTGTTATTATCATTTACAATTACGGTATTATTAGCTATCATCATAATTCCAATTCTAAAAAAATTTAAAATAGGTCAAAACGAAAGAGACGATGGACCAAAATCACATATAAAAAAGCAGGGAACACCTACGATGGGTGGAATAATTATGATGATAAGCATAATTATGTGTAGCATAGGCGGATTTTTATATTATAAAGGAGATGAGACAACAGTAGCACAAAATATACTTTTGCTTTCAATAGTAACAATAGGATTTGGACTGGTTGGCTTTGTTGATGATTTCAAAAAATTAATATTAAAGAACACAAAAGGCTTAAGGCCAATATTTAAAATAATTGGTCTTTTGCTGATTGCAGGTGGATTTGCAATATATCTAATACAAGACTTAAAAATAGGAACAGATATAATTATACCGTTTTTTAATAAATCAATAACATTTCCAACATTAATTTATATAGCTTTTTCCATTTTTGTGATGCTTGCTACAACAAATGCAATTAACCTAACAGATGGAATAGATGGATTAGCCACAAGTGTAAGTGCCATAATCCTAACAACACTCACTATAGTAGCAATTATATTAGATGTAAAGGAAGTAGTTGTATTTGGAAGTATATTAGTTGGCACATGTTTAGGATTTTTAATTTTTAATTTACACAAGGCAAAAGTATTCATGGGTGACCTAGGTTCACTTATGCTAGGAGGAGCAATAGCTGCAATAAGTGTTTATTTAAAGATGCCTCTATTATTATTACTTCTAGCAATAATTCCTGTAATAGAGACTATTTCAGTTATTGCACAAGTTATTTTCTACAAAATAACAGGAAAAAGAATATTAAAAATGGCACCACTTCATCACCACTTTGAACTATCAGGGTGGAATGAAAACAAAATTGTATCAATATTTTGCATAATTACACTTATGGCATGCATATTAGGACTTTATTCTATATAAGAAAGGAAAGAAAAGAGCCAGATGGCGAATGTGGAAAAAACAGTAAAAAAATCAAAAACGAAGCAAGTTGATTTTACTTTATGCATAACAGTGCTATTACTATTGGCACTAGGTATTATAATGGTATTATCAGCATCTTCCCCTGCGGCTTTATCAGAATCAGGAAACAGCTATACATATGTATCAAAACAAGCTCTAGCTGCTGTGCTGGGCTTAATAGGAATGGCTGTTATTTCTAAAATAGATTATCACGAATACAAAAAATTATACATGCTAGCATACATAGGCTCAATTATATTATTAGCACTTGTTCCGATTATAGGAGAAGATGCAAATGGAGCAAAACGTTGGATATCCTTGGGCCCGCTAGGTAGCTTCCAGCCATCTGAACTTGCCAAAATAGGTCTAATAGTTTTTTATGCAGGGTATTTAACAAATCACAAAAATGATTTAAAAACAACATGGAAGGGTTTTGTTAAACCTTTTTTATGGTTAGTACCACCAATATTTATATTAGTAATATTTCAAGATCACTTAAGTGCATCAATAGTTATCATAGTAATTATTTCAGTTATGATGCTGATTGCAGGCACAAGATTAAGAGATTTTTTTACAGTAGGATTAGGTGCAGCTGGAGCTGGAGTAGGTGCACTAGTATTAATGGCTGAACTTACAGGAAAAGGTGGATTTAGATTTGACAGAATAATATCATTTTTAGATCCTTGGGCGGATAAAACAGGAGACGGGTGGCAGGTAATACAAAGTTTATATGCAATAGGTTCTGGAGGGCTATTTGGAGCTGGCCTCCGGACAAAGCAAACAAAAATATCTATATTTACCATTTCCACATAATGATTTTATATTTGCAGTGTTGGCAGAAGAATTAGGATTTGTTGGTTGTGTAGTAGTTATATTGCTGTTTGCAATATTTATATGGAGAGGAATACTAATTGCGATGAAAGCACAAGACATGTTTGGAAGTTTACTTGCAATAGGAATTACTACACTAATAGGAATTCAAGTCGTTATTAATATAGCAGTAGTAACAAACTCAATGCCTGTAACAGGAATGCCACTTCCATTTTTCAGCTATGGAGGAACGGCACTGGCAATATTGCTATGTAGTGTAGGCGTGCTATTAAACATATCAAGATCTACAAACAAATAATCTTATTTTTCGGAGAAGAAAGTAGTCTGAAAGAAAATCTCTTATAACTATATGTGACTTAGAAAGGAATGAAATTTAATATGAGAGTTGTTATAGCGGCAGCTAGAACAGGAGGACACATTAATCCAGGGATTGCGATTGCAAATAAAATAAAACAAGAACAAAAAGACTCTGAAATCTTATTTATAGGAACAACGGAAGGATTAGAAAATGATTTAATACCAAGAGCAGGATTCAAACTAAAAACTCTAGAAGCTTATGGGTTTAATAGAAAAATTACAATTAAAAACATATTTAATATAATAAAAACTTTCAAAAGCAAAAAAACAGCAAAAGAATATTTAAAACAATTTATGCCAGATATTGTAATAGGAACTGGTGGCTATATTTCTATTCCAGTAATACTGGCAGCTTGTTCACTTAAAATACCAACAGTATTACATGAAAGTAATGCGTTTCCAGGTGCTTCTGTTAAGTTTTTATCTAATAAAGTAAATGAAATATTTGTTGGATTTGAAGAAACAAAAAAAAGATTGCCAAATTCAAAAAAAGTAATAACAACTGGAACACCAACTAAAATAAGGGATTTAAACTTAAACACTAGCCAAATAGAAAATATAAAAAAAGAACTTGGTTTTAAAGAAAGCATGCCATTAGTATTAGTGTTTGGAGGAAGCCAAGGGGCGAGAAGTATAAACGAAAGCATGTTAGACATCATTTTAAATGAAAAAAATAAAAACTATGAAATTATATGGGCAGTAGGCCAAAACCAATATGATGAAATCAGAGAAAAATTTCAAGATAAACGTATTGAAATACAAAACATAAAAAATGCAAAGATTGTACCATATATATATGATATGGAAAGCATTTTAAATGCATGTGATATTGTAGTAGCAAGAAGCGGGGCAATGACTATTACAGAAGTTGCAAAAGTTGGAAAACCAGGAATTTTCATTCCACTTCCATTTGCAACGGAAAATCACCAAGAATATAATGCGAAGGTATTAAGCAACATAGGAGCAGCGAAAATCATCTTAGATAAAAATTTAACAGCAAATACTTTAGCAAGTGAAATAGAAAGCATATTAAATGAAAAACGGAAAAGCAGAAAAGATGGGAAAACTAGCAAAAACCAAGGAAATAAAAAATGTTGAAAATAAAATATACGATGAATTATTAAAATTGTCGAATAAATAGCTAATTTGCGATGAAAAATACTTGCAAATTTTAACCAAAAGGAATATAGTAAAAGCATTACAAATGAAGAAAGAAAGGAGAGGAAAATTGCAAGTATCTAAAAGTCTTTATGGGCAGGCAATATTGGAAACAGAGGACTTAAAAGACTCTAAAATTGATTATCTAGTTGAACTTGCTTATTACAAAATTAATCAACATTACAATAAAAACAATAACTATGCGGTAGAAATTGTAAAAACAGAGCATCTAAAGGATAAAACAAAAATTGAAAAGAAAAAGGTTAATTTATATACGGATAATGAAAATAAAACAAATTATATATTAGAATTACTAAAGAAAAACAAAGTAACGCCAATAGGATTAAAAGACATAATAATTGAATTAAGTTTAAAAGAGATATTATAAAAGTAACAAGGACGGTGGTTTTCTAATCACCGTCTTTATTACTAATGAATTAAAAGTGTATTTACATCAAAAGGAAATTAGTATATAATGGGGCATAAACAAAAGTAAGAAGGAGAAAACACATGGCAAGTAAATTAATTATTGTAGAGTCACCAGCAAAGGCGAATACAATAAAAAAGTTTTTAGGAGGCAAAACAAAGGTAATAGCTTCTATGGGGCATATAAGGGATTTGCCAAAATCAAAAATGGGAATTGATATAGAGCACGATTTTGAACCAGAATATATAAATATTAGAGGAAAAGCTAACTTAATAAATAGCTTAAAAAAAGAAGCAAAAACGGCAGATACTGTTATCTTGGCAACTGACCCAGATAGGGAAGGAGAAGCAATAGCATGGCATTTAGCATATATATTAGGTATTCCAGAAAATGCAGTTTGCAGAGTAACATTTAATGAAATTACAAAAGAAGCTGTACAAAATGCTATAAAAAAACCGAGAAAAATAGACATGGGGCTTACAAATGCTCAACAAGCAAGAAGAGTTTTAGACAGAATTGTAGGCTACAAAATGAGTCCAGTTCTATGGAAAAAAGTAAGAAAAGGTTTATCGGCAGGAAGGGTACAATCAGTAGCAGTAAAGCTAATTGTTGAAAGAGAAAATGAAATTGAAAATTTTGTACCAGAAGAATACTGGAACATATATGCAATACTACAAGAAAGAAAAACAAAAAACAAATTTAAAGTAAAACTTTATGGCAAAAATGGAAAAAAATTAGAATTTCACAAAAAAGAAGAAGTAGATGCAGTAATAAAAGAGATTGATAGAGCTCAATATATAGTAACAGACGTAAAAAAAAGTGAGAAAAAAAGAACACCAGCACCACCTTTTACAACTAGCACTATGCAACAAGAAGCATCGAGAAAATTAGGATTTACATTAAAAAAGACGATGTCAGTTGCACAAACTTTATATGAAGGTGTAAAAATCGAAGAAAGAGGAACAATAGGATTAATTACATATATGAGAACAGACTCTACTAGGATTTCAGAGGAAGCAAGAACAGCTGCAAAAGCAGAGATCGAAAAAATATATGGAAAAGAATATTACGAAAACAGATATTATAGAACTAATGGAGAAGCACAAGACGCACATGAAGGTATTAGACCAACATATGTATCAATCAAACCTGAAGAAATAAAAAATTCGCTAACAACAGATCAATATAAACTATACAATCTAATTTATCAAAGATTTTTAGCAAGTCAAATGGCTGCAGCTATTTATGATACAGTGACAGTAGAAATAAATGCTAATAATTATAACTTTAGGGCAAATGGCCAGACTCTCAAATTTAAAGGATTTATGGTGTTATATGTAGAAGGTGTAGACAATGAAAAGAAAGAGGAACTTACAAAAATACCAGAATTAAGTATAAATGATGAGCTAAAAAAAGATGAGCTGGAAAGTAAGCAAAGCTTTACTGAACCACCACCACGTTATACAGAGGCAAGTTTAGTAAAAGCATTAGAAGAAAAAGGGATTGGAAGGCCAAGCACATATTCACCTACAATAACAACAATTTTAGAAAGACACTATATTGAAAAAATACAAAAACAATTATGCCCAACAGAGCTTGGAAAAGTAGTAAATAAACTATTAACAGAAAACTTCAAAGATATTATAAATGTAGAGTTTACCGCAAAAATGGAACGTAAATTTGACGAAATTGCAGATGGCAAAGAAAAATGGAAAGAGGTTATAAAGGATTTTTATGAACCGTTTGAAAAAGATGTAGAAAAAGTTGAAAAGGAATTAGAACATGTCAAATTAGAAGAAGAAGTTTCAGATGTTATATGCGAAAAATGTGGAAGAAATATGGTAATAAAATATGGAAAGTATGGGAAATTTTTAGCATGTCCAGGATACCCAGAATGCAAAAATGCAAAACCATATTATGAAATAATCGATGTTCCATGCCCTAAATGTGGGGCTAAAGTTCAAATTAGAAAGACCAAAAAAAGAAGAAATTATTATATATGTGAGAATAATCCAAATTCATGTGATTATATATCATGGAACAAACCAAAAGCAGGAGAAAAATATAAAGAAACAACAGACAAAGAAGAAATTGAAAAAGAAATAAAGAAAAAAAGAAATACAACAAGAAAATCAACAAAAACAAAGAAAAAATAAAAAATATAAAAGGGGATTAATTTATGTTTGGATTTCGCTCAGATGGAATAAAAGTAAAAAATGCATCATTACTATTTAGAATTATGCCACATATTATGAAAACAAGGGAAGATTCGCAAGTATATTTTAGCCAAGATGTGTCCATAAAATACATGGACACATATATTGATAAAAAAGCAGAAGAAGGGATAAAACTTTCATATATGCATATTATATATGCAGCAATTGTAAGAACAATTGCTCAAAGACCGTGGCTTAACCGATTTGTTATGGATGGAAGGACATATAACAGAAATTCAATTTTCATGTCACTAACCATAAAAAAGACATTAGAAGATGGAGCGCCAGAGACAGTGATAAAACTAGAATTTACTGGAAAAGAGACAATATTTGAAATAAAGGAAAAATTAGAAAAGGCAATTACAGCTAATAAAGACATAAAAATGAAAAATAGTATGGACAAACTAGTAATAGCATTAGAGAAAACACCTAATATTATACTAAAAACAGTAGTAGGACTTTTTAAAATACTAGATAAGTATGGTATACTACCAAAAAGAATAATTGAACTAAGCCCATTTCATACTAGTGCATTTTTAACGAATGTTGGATCATTGGGAATAGATGCAATATATCATCATCTATATAATTTTGGAACAACAAGTTTATTTTTTGCTATGGGAAAAAAGAAAAAAGACTTCATACATGAAGATGAAGAAATTGTTGAAGAAAAATGTATCTCAATAGCATTTGTTGGAGACGAAAGAATTTGTGATGGTTACTATTATGCAAACTCGTTTAAACTCTTTAATCGTTATATAAAAAAACCAGAACTATTGGAAAAAAGATTTGAATATCAAAGTGAAGAGGAGATAACATGCAAAAATCAATAAATGTAATAGGGGGAGGGCTCGCAGGCTGTGAAGCTGCATACCAGATAGCCAAAAGAAAAATAAATGTTAACTTATATGAAATGAAACCTAAAAAATTTTCACCAATACACAAAAATAAAGACTTAGCAGAAATTGTATGCAGTAATTCATTTAAGTCAAACAATATAACCAACGCATGTGGTTTATTAAAAGAAGAACTGAGAATGCTTGATTCAATGTTAATTTGCGTTGCGGATACAACAAGCATACCTGCAGGCCAAGCACTAGCTGTTGACAGAGATGTTTTTGCAAAAAAGGTAACAGAAGAAATAAAAAATAACAAATATATTAATGTAATAGAAGCAGAAATCGGAAAAGATTTACCTTTAGAAAATTTACTAGATAATATTACAATTATTTCATCAGGACCATTAACATCGGACAATTTAGTAAAAGAGATAATAGGATTAACAGGAAGAGAAAAGCTAAGATTTTTTGATGCAGTAGCACCAATAGTTACAAAAGAAAGTATTGATTTTAATATAGCTTTTTATGGTGAGCGCTATGGAAAAGGAGAAAATAGCTATATAAATTTACCGATGAATAAAAGCGAATATGAAAACTTTTATAAAGAATTAATACAAGCAGAAGTTGTAAACTTACATAGCTTTGAAAAAAAAGAAATTTTTGAAGGGTGTATGCCAATTGAAATTATGGCTAAAAGGGGAGAAGATACAATAAGATTTGGCCCATTAAAACCAGTAGGATTTATAGATCCACATATAGGTAAACAACCATATGCTATTGTACAACTAAGACAAGATAATAAAGAAGGAACGCTATACAATATAGTTGGTTTTCAAACAAATTTAAAATTTAAAGAACAAAAGAGGGTATTTTCATTAATTCCTGGTTTAGAAAATGTAGAAATTGTAAGATATGGAGTAATGCATGCAAACACATATATTGATTCACCAAAACTCTTATACAATACTTATAAGACAAGGTTTAATTCTAATATATACTTTGCAGGACAAATAACCGGTGTAGAAGGATATGTTGAATCAATTTCATCTGGCCTTGTTGCTGGAATAAATGCGGCAAATCAATTTCTAGGAAAAGAAGAAATAATTTTTCCTCGAGAAACCATAATTGGAGCACTTTCAGACTATATATCATCACCAAAAGAAAACTTTTCACCAATGAATGCAAATTTTGGAATTTTGCCGGAACTAAATAAAAAAATAAAAGATAAGCAAGAACGTTACAAAAAATATTCAAATACGGCAATTGAAAAATTGCAAAAAATGGTAAATTTAATAAAATAAAACAAAGATGTGAGTCTAAATATTGTAATAACTTGCAAAAAAGGTACAAATCTGATATAATATGGTTATGTTAACACATATGAAAGAGGTGTTTTTATGACTGAAAAAGAATATAAAGAAAATATAAATGAGATAAAAGAAAACTTTAAAAGAATGGAAAAATGCAATGAGACACTAAAGAAAATGATTAATATAGAAAAAGTAATGAATAATACGAATAATAAGGAGGATTAACATGGCCGAGATAAGAGAACTAAAATCTGCTATGAAAAAATCATTTACAGAAGTGGATGCATTAAAAGAAAATTTAGCTGTAAGAGTTGCTGAAATTAATAAAGAAAGAGATGACTATGTAAATTCAGAAGTATTAAAGGTGGTTTCACCAGAATATTTAGAATCACATTATAGAGACATTCAAGAATTTAGTGGTACATTAGATGAATTTGTATGTACAAGATTATCTCTGGAGCAAAAACTAGAAATATTAACAGATTACAATATTAACAGGCAAATACTAGAGGGGAACAATGGAATCGAGGTAAAATTAGATGACATAGCTAAGAGAAAAAAAGACGCAAAAGAACAGTTTAAAGAGGAAGCTTTAGAACTTGTTAGTATGTATCAAACAATATTAGATGAAAATAAATCAAGGATTTCTTTAATAGAACAAGACATCTCTACAATAAAAAAACAACTAGAAACTGCTGAAAACAAATTACAAGAAATTATGGGAAAGGATGATGAAAGTATTGCGTTTGCAGGAAGAGTAAGTGGCAAGTTCGATAAAGCACAAGCGATGGCTAGTATGAAAGAACAAATTGAAAGCTTGAAAACCGACTTAGAAATTAAGCAAAAAGAGCTTCAAGGATTGCAACAATTGCAAAGAAAGTATATGACAGAGCTTAATGCTAGAAAAGTAGAAATCCAAACTTTTTTAAAAGCACAAAACATATATGCATTTGAAAGAGCTGCAAACACAAATTCTGATACTTCAAAAGAAAATGCAAATGAAAACATAAGCGACAAAGAACAAAGAACTGAGCAAGTACAACAAGTTAAAGATAAACCTAAACAGATTGCAAAATCAATGTTTAAAGACTTTATGGAAGCACCACCAGAAAGGCAAAGAAAGTTGCTAAGATTAAATGGTAATGAAGAAATATTGAAAATGGCTAGACGTCTAGGACCTTTCGATAGAAGAAGATTAGAAACAATAATGAATCAAAGAATGGAAGAATTGAAATATGATTCAATTGTATTTACTGCAAATGATGGAACACAAATAACTGTTACAAAAGAAGAAATGAAATCAATGAGAAATATGAAAGAAGAAACATTAAGAGTAATGCGTGAAGAACTAGACAGATTTAATCAAGATTTTTCGAAAAAGAATATTGAAGAGATAGAGGAATTTGAAGGAAAATTAGACTATATAAGAATTGGCTCAATACTTAATGAAACATCATCAAAATTTGGAGCAATTGCAAGATTTTTAAACGGATTTTCTAAGAAAGAAAACAGCATATATGAACTAGCAAAATCAGCTGCAAGATATGCTAACTTAAAGTCTGAAAGAACAGCAAAAAAAGAAGAGATGCTAGACAGACTGAGAGCAAAAGTGGGAAGAAAACCAATGGATGAGTATACAAAAGAAAGTACAATTAAGCAATTAGATAGAACCGGAGCAGATGAATTTCATAGATAAATTTTGAATTTGACATTTAAATAAAAAAATGATATAATTCAAACCGCAAATCGCAAAAAAGCAATTTGCGGTTTTATTTATAAGGAACATACATTTCCTTATAAATAACAATAACAAGGAGGTGAAATAAAAAGTGCCAACGATTAATCAGCTAGTTAGAAAAGGAAGAAAAACAAGTACAACAAAATCAACAGCTCCAGCTCTACAAAAAGGTTACAACTCAAAAAAGAAAAGACAAACAGATGCAAGAAGCCCACAGAAAAGAGGAGTATGTACAGTTGTAAAAACAGTAACCCCTAAAAAGCCAAACTCTGCATTAAGAAAAGTAGCCAGAGTAAGACTTTCAAATGGTTATGAAGTTACATCTTATATTCCAGGAATAGGCCACAACTTACAGGAACATAGCGTTGTTCTTATAAGAGGCGGAAGAGTAAAAGACCTACCAGGTGTTCGTTACCATATTATAAGAGGGACATTAGACACTGCAGGTGTAAAAGACAGAAATCAAGGAAGGTCTAAATACGGAGCAAAAAAACCTAAAAAATAAACAATTTTAGGGAATTTAAACAATAGTGCGAAATAATAATCAAATAAATGATTTTATATATAAAGTAGCACTATACTTAAAATTTATTTTTAAGAGTACCTATGGCATTTTATATAAAGTGCCACATATTGAAAAGAAAAAAGGAGGGGAAGAATAGTGCCAAGAAAAGGTTTTATAGCAAAAAGAGACGTTTTACCAGATCCAATATATAATAGTAAAGTTGTTACAAAATTAATTAACAATGTAATGCTAGATGGTAAAAAAACAGTTGCTCAAGCAATAGTATATGGAGCTTTTGATATCATAAAAGAAAAAGAACAAAAGGATCCACTAGAAGTATTTGAAGCAGCATTAAACAATGTAATGCCAGTACTTGAAGTAAAAGCAAGAAGAGTAGGTGGAGCTACATACCAAGTACCAATAGAGATTAGACCAGAAAGAAGACAAACATTAGCTTTAAGATGGCTTGTAACATATGCAAGAAATAGACATGAAAAAACGATGGCAGAAAAATTGGCTGGTGAAATTATAGACGCAGTAAATGGAAACGGAAATGCATTTAAGAAGAAAGAAGATATGCATAGAATGGCAGAAGCAAATAGAGCTTTTGCACATTACAAATGGTAAGATTTTTATAAAAAACGTAAATTAAAGGAAAATGAATTTATAGTGCGTTTTTAATAAAAATCCTCCAAATCAAAAATAAAAGGCAATGAAAAGGAGGATGAGTAAAAAACAATGGCAGGAAGAGAATATCCACTAGAAAGAACAAGAAATATAGGAATAATGGCTCATATTGACGCCGGAAAAACAACAACAACAGAGAGAATATTGTTTTATACAGGGAAAACACATAAAATAGGTGAAGTCCATGAAGGAGAAGCAACCATGGACTGGATGGCACAAGAACAGGAAAGAGGAATAACAATTACATCTGCTGCAACAACATGTTTTTGGAGAGATAATAGAATTAATATAATTGACACTCCAGGGCATGTTGACTTTACAGTGGAAGTGCAGAGATCTTTAAGAGTTCTTGATGGTGCTGTTACGGTATTGGCTGCAAAGGGTGGAGTACAACCACAAACAGAAACAGTATGGAGACAAGCTGATAAATATAAAGTTCCAAGAATGGTATATGTAAACAAAATGGATATAACAGGAGCTAACTTTATGCTTTGTGTTGATCAATTAAAAAACAGGCTAAAAGCAAATGCAGTTCCAATTCAATTACCAATAGGAGCAGAAGATAATTTTCAAGGAATTATAGATTTAATGAAAATGAAAGCTTATATCCACAAAGATGATTTAGGCAAAGAAATAGAAGAAACCCAGATACCATCAGAACTAGTTGCAGATGCTGAAAAATTTAGAAACCAAATGATAGAAGCTGCAGCAGATCAAGACGAAGAATTAATGATGAAATATTTAGATGGTGAAGAACTATCAGAAGAAGAAATAAAAAAAGGACTAAGGATAGGAACAATTGCAAATAAGATAGTTCCTGTAACTTGTGGGTCTTCATATAAAAACAAAGGTGTACAAGAATTACTAAATGCAATAGTAGACTATATGCCATCACCACTTGATATTCCACATATTAAGGGAACAACATTAGATGGAGAGGAAACTGAGGCAAAAACATCAGATGAGGAACCATTTGCAGCATTAGCATTTAAAATTGCTACAGATCCATTCGTTGGAAAATTATGCTTTTTCAGAGTTTATTCAGGCACACTAGAATCAGGTTCGACAGTATTAAACTCAAGCAAAGATAAAAAAGAAAGAATTGGAAGAATCCTACAAATGCATGCAAACCATAGAGAAGATATTGACAAAGTATACGCAGGTGATATTGCAGCAGCAGTTGGATTAAAAGATGTTACAACAGGAAATACATTGTGTGATCCAGATCACCCAATTATATTAGAGTCAATGGAATTCCCAGAACCAGTTATTGATATCGCAATTGAGCCTAAAGATAAAGCAGCTCAAGAGAAAATGGGAATCGCACTTACAAAGCTTGCAGAAGAAGATCCAACATTTAAAGCATATACAAACCAAGAGACAGGTCAAACAATTATAGCAGGTATGGGCGAATTACACTTAGACATAATTGTAGACCGCTTAAAAAGAGAATTTAAAGTGGAGTGTAATGTAGGTAAGCCACAAGTTGCTTATAAAGAAACAATAAGGAACAAAGTAAGAGTTCAAGGAAAGTTCATCCGTCAATCAGGAGGAAAAGGACAATATGGTGATGTATGGTTTGAAATGGAACCATTAGAACCAGGAAAAGGAATTGAATTCGAAAGCAAGATAGTTGGTGGTGCTGTTCCAAAAGAATACATTAAACCAATAGAACAAGGAATGAGAGAAGCAGCAGAAAGTGGTGTACTTGCAGGGTATCCAGTTATAGACTTTAAAGTCTCATTGGTAGACGGTTCATACCATGAAGTAGACTCATCAGAAATGGCATTTAAAATTGCAGCATCAATGGCATTTAAAGAAGGCTGCAAGCAAGCACATTCTGTTATATTAGAGCCAATTATGAAAGTAGAAATTACTGTTCCAGAAGAATACATGGGAGATGTAATTGGAGATGTAAACTCTAGACGTGGAAGAATGGAAGGAATGGAAGCAAACGATGGAATGCAAGAGATTAGAGCTTATATTCCATTATCAGAAATGTTTGGATATGCAACAGACCTACGTTCAAAAACACAAGGCAGAGGTTCATATTCTATGGAACCATCTCATTATGAAGAAGTTCCAAAATCAGTTTTAGAAACTATTGTTGCAACAAGAGGAAAAAAAGCTGAAAATTAGATAAAATCTAGAGTACAAAAATATAAACATAAAGTAGTAACTATATGTGATTACCATTAGAATTATTGCTAAAATAAACTAAAATTTATAGTAAACTACTTGCAAAATTAGCAGAAATATTATAAAATAACAATGCAAATTAAATTGGTTATTAATTAAAAAAATAAAAAAGCAAATTGGAAGATGATGTAATCTACAATTTAACTTTAAATTAAAAGGAGGAAAATTCAAATGGCAAAAGCAAAATTTGAAAGAACAAAACCACACGTTAACATTGGTACAATAGGTCATGTTGACCATGGAAAAACAACAACAACAGCGGCTATTACAAAATATTTAGGATTATTAGGAAAAGCACAATACACAGCTTATGACCAAATTGATGGCGCACCAGAAGAAAAAGCAAGAGGAATTACAATTAACACAGCTCATGTTGAATATGAAACAGAAAAAAGACACTATGCACATGTTGACTGCCCAGGACACGCAGACTATGTAAAAAATATGATTACAGGTGCAGCACAAATGGATGGAGCAATATTAGTAGTTTCTGCAGCTGATGGTCCAATGCCTCAAACAAGAGAGCATATACTTTTAGCAAGACAAGTTGGGGTTAAATATATCGTTGTATACTTAAATAAATGCGATATGGTTGATGATCCTGAATTACTTGAATTAGTTGAAATGGAAGTTAGAGACTTATTAAATAAATATGAATTCCCAGGAGATGAAATTCCAATTGTAAAGGGATCTTCATTAAAAGTTCTAGAATCTAGTTCAACAGATCCAAATGCTCCAGAATATCAATGTATAAAAGAATTAATGGATGCAGTAGATAGCTATATTCCAACACCAGAGAGACCAACAGATCAACCATTCTTAATGCCAGTTGAAGATGTATTCTCTATCACAGGTAGAGGAACAGTTGCAACAGGTAGAGTTGAAAGAGGAATTGTAAAGGTTTCTGATGAAGTTGAAATTATTGGTTTAACAAAAGAACGTAAAAAGACAGTTATTACAGGAGTAGAAATGTTCCGCAAATTATTAGACCAAGCAGAAGCCGGAGACAACATTGGTGTTCTTCTAAGAGGAATACAAAGAGACGAAATAGAAAGAGGCCAAGTATTAGCTAAACCTGGAACAATTAATCCACATACAAAATTCAAATCAGAAGTTTACATATTAACAAAAGAAGAAGGTGGACGTCATACACCATTCTTCAATGGTTACAGACCACAATTCTATTTCAGAACAACAGATGTTACAGGTGTTATTGAATTACCTTCTGGAACAGAAATGGTTATGCCAGGAGATAATGTAACAATGACTATAGAACTTATTACACCTATTGCTATTGAAAAAGGATTAAGATTTGCTATTCGTGAAGGTGGAAGAACAGTTGGTTCAGGAATAGTATCTGAAGTCATAGAATAAAAACAAAATTATGTAAAAAACTATTCAAGATTTAATCTTGAGTAGTTTTTTATTATATAAAAAAATAACAAACGATGAAATAGTGCGAAATATATAAGCATGATGAATTAAAAAAATAGAAAGTGATCATCATATAAAAAAGTATTGCTTTTTTTAGAATTAAATAATAAAATAAACTGGTAATAAATATATTGATATAAATATAACTTGGAAGGAGTAAAGATTAGTATGACAATAATATTAGATGCTATGGGAGGAGACAACGCACCAGATGCAGCAATAAAAGGAGCAATAAAGGCAGTAAATGAAATTGAATCTAACATTTTATTAGTAGGAAATGAAAATATAATATTAAAAAAAATAAAAGAATTTTATGGCAAAGATAAAATAGAAGAAATTTCAGAAAAATTAAAAATACAACATGCTTCAGAAAATATAGAAATGGAGGATATACCAACTGAAGCAATAAAACACAAAAAGGATTCCTCAATGGTCGTTGGATTTAATATGTTAAAAGAAAATAAGGGAGATGTATTTATATCAGCTGGAAACTCTGGAGCACTATTAACAGGTGCAACACTTTTAGTTGGGAGAATAAAAGGTATTGACAGACCAGCAATAGCACCGATGTTACCTGCTTATGGAAAAGGACTAATGCTAATGGATGCAGGAGCAAATACTAATTGCAAACCTATGAATTTAGTCCAATTTGCACAAATGGCAACAATATATTTACGAAATACATATAATATTAAAGAACCTGTAATAGGACTTTTAAATATTGGAACAGAACCAACTAAAGGAAATGAGCTTATAAAAGAAACTTATAAAATTTTAACAGATGATGGCAAGAAATTAGGAATAAATTTTATTGGAAACGTTGAAGGTAGGGATGCATTTTCAGGGAAGATAGACGCAATAATAACAGATGGATTTACAGGAAATGTATTTTTAAAAACAGTAGAAGGATTTGGTAAATTAGTAAAAAAGAATCTTACAGAAAGCTTAAAAAAGAACATTTTAAGCATGTTGGCAGCAGCACCTGCACTTCCAGCAATTAATCGCTTCAAGAAAACAATGGATTATAAAGAATATGGGGGAGCATTATTTTTAGGAGTAAAGAAACCAGTGGTAAAAGCGCATGGAAGTAGTGATGAATATCTATTTTACTTTACGATAAAACAGGCGGAACAATTTGCTAAAAGCAGGGCAGTTGAAAAAATGAAAGAAGAATTTGAGAAAATCCGGAAGTAAATTATAAAAATACTTGACTTTTTATAACACATATATTATTGTGTATACATGTAAATGATTATTAAAATAAATGATAAGCTTGAGGGGAGGTGAACTTATTATTATGAGTTCAGAAGAAGTTTTTGAAAAAGTAAAGGATATTATTGTTGAACAATTAGGAGTTGCAGATACAGCTGTAACAATGGAAGCGTCTTTTATTGATGATTTAGGAGCAGACTCTCTTGACATTGTAGAATTAGTAATGGCTTTAGAAGAAGAATTTGATATGGAAATTCCAGATGCAGATGCTGAAAAAGTAGTTACTGTTGGAGATGTTGTAGATTACATAAAAGAAAATGCACAATAAAGAAGAAAAGAAGGCTTATAAAATAGCCTTTTTTTTTGCATAAAAATAATGCTATTATACGAGGTGAGTTTTTGTGCATTACCTTAATATTTTAAACAAATATAAAAGAGGAATCATACCATATATACTATTGCCAAAAGTAAATAAGCAGTATATAATATATAAATAGTAATTGGAGGTGAAAAAGTGAATACAAAAGCATTTCAAGAGAAAATTGGAATACACTTTAAGAACGAAGAAATTCTTGAAAGAGCATTAACACATACATCATATGCATATGAACATACAATAGAAAGCAATGAAAAATTAGAATTTTTAGGTGATGCTATCTTAGAATTTGTAATTAGTGATTTTCTCTATAAAAATTATAATAATCTATCTGAAGGAGAAATGACTAAAGTTAGAGCTGGATGTGTATGCGAAGAAAGCCTATATAAGCTTGCAATAAAGCATAATTTTAGTGATTTCTTAAACCTTGGAAAGAGCGAAATAGTAAGCAATGGAACTAAAAGACCAACTATATTAGCTGATAGTGTAGAAGCTGTAATTGCAGCAATGTATTTAGATGCAGGCTTGGAAAAAACAAAAGAGTTCATATTGAAAAATTTAAGTGAGATTGTGGAAAACGCAAGTAAAAATGTTGGGCAAAAGGATTATAAAACTGTATTACAAGAAAAATTGCAAGAAAACGGAGATATAAATATAGAATATAAAACAATAAAAGAAGAAGGCCCAGACCATGATAAAAAATTTACAGTAGAACTTGTTGTTAATGGAAAACCATTGACAACAGGAGAAGGTGCAAGTAAAAAATTAGCAGAAATGCAGGCTGCAAAAAAAGCACTAGAAAATGATAGGAGGTAGTATGAAAAAACAATACATCATTCCAATATTTGTGCCACATTTAGGGTGCTCAAATAACTGTACATTTTGCAATCAAAAAGCCATATCTGGTGAGGGAAGACAGGTAACAAAAGATGATGTAAAAAATACAATAGAATATTATTTAGAAAATATAAAAGATGTAAAAGATATAGAAGTCGCTTTTTTTGGTGGAAGCTTTACGGCAATAGAAGAAAAAAAACAAGAAGAGCTTTTAGAGGTAGCATACGAATATATAGTTAATAAAAAAATAAGCAGTATTAGGATTTCAACAAGACCAGATTATATAACAAAAGAAACATTAAAACGACTAAAAAAATATAAAGTAAAAACAATAGAACTTGGAGTACAATCATCCAATGACTATATTTTAGAAAGATGCAAAAGAGGGCATACATATGAAGATGTAAGAAATGCATCAAAATTAATAAGAAGATACGGATTCATATTGGGGCACCAAATAATGGTTGGCTTGCCAGATAGTACTAGATTAGATGAGCTAAATACGGCAAAAGATATAGCAAAATTGAAACCCAAAATTGTACGTATATATCCAGTACTTGTAATTAAAGGAACAGAACTTGCCAAAGAATATGAAAATGGAAGCTATGAACCATTAACCATTTCGCAGGCCATTGAAACTTGCAAGGAACTATATTATTTTTTTAAAGCAAAAAACATTACGGTAATCAGAATGGGGTTACAAAACACAGAAACTATATCTTCACCTGATTCTGAAAAAAGCGAGGTAATTGCAGGACCATATCATGAAGCATTTGGACAATTAGTAGAAGATGCAATATGGTATGATAGCATATTAGAAAAAATAAAAGCTTTTAATGTTAAAGTAAAAGAAGTTGGAATAAAGGTAAATCCATCAAACGTAAACAATATAATTGGCCACAAAAAAGAGAATATAATTAAACTAAAGGAAATATACGATGTAGATGCAAAAATTATACAAGACAAAGAAATAAAGAGTGGAAAATTTGAAATAGAAATATTAAAAACATATCCGGATTTTAAAGATGAAGAGAGGAAAAACAATAAAATACATATATAGGAATAAATTCATAAAAATCACCCATACTTTAAGTATAGGTGATTTTTATGAAAATGCATGAGAAACGCTTTATTGTGACAGCAAGAATAATATTAATTGAATTAATACAAATAATATGTGGAACGGCAATAATGGCTTTAGGGACATCTTTTTTCTTGCTACCAAATAAGCTTTCAGCTGGAGGATTCTCAGGAATAGCAACTATATTATATTATTTATTTAAGATTCCACTTGGAGCAAGTTTACTTTTTCTAAATATACCATTATTTATTTTAGCTTTTTTAAGAAATGGAAAAGCTTTTTTTTACCGCTCAATAATAGGCACATTTTCGCTATCCTTTTTTATAGATTTGTTTGAAAATTATAATTCATTAACTGGTGATAAGCTTCTTGCATGTTTATATGGTGGTATATTTATAGGAATAGGAACAGCAATTATACTAAAAGCAAATGCTTCAACTGGAGGAAGTGATTTACTTGCACAGATAATACGTAAATATAAGCCAGAATTTAGGACAGGGAAGCTAATTGTAATACTTGATACAATTATAGTTGGGGTAAATGTATTGGTGTTTAAGCAGATAGAAATAGGTCTATATTCGGCTATTTCCATTTATATTATGGGAAAAGTAATAGATATTTTCTTAGAAGGAATTTATTTTACAAAAATGATTTATATTGTATCAGAAAAATATGAAGAAATATCACGAAAGATAGGTGAAGAAGTAGAAAGAGGTACAACAGGAATTTATGCAAAAGGGATGTATACAAATGATGAAAAAATGTTATTATTATGTGTAGTAGGCAGAGGAGAAGTAGCTATTATACAAAAAATTGTAAAACAAATAGACAAAAAAGCATTTTTGATTATAAGCAATGCAAGAGAAGTTTTTGGCAAAGGCTTTAAAGTATCGTAAGATGACAACCATAAAATTGAAAACGAATTGAAATCAGGAATGTGATATGATAAAATAAAAAACATAAAAACATCATTTAAGAAAGGGAAAAGTTATAATGAAGGAGCAAACATACACACTACAAAACATTAAATCATTTGAACCAAAACAAATTTTTGAATGTGGGCAATGTTTTAGATGGAATTTGGAAGCAGATGGAAGCTACACAGGAGTGTTTAATGACAATATATTGAATGTAAAAAAGGAACAAAATGATGTTAAAATAAAAGGGATATGTAATCAAGAAATAGATAAACTATGTATACAGTATTTTGACCTAGATCGAGACTATGAAACTATAAAAAAACAATTAAGTAAAATTGATGCTACAATGGAGAAGAGTGTACTATATGGTAATGGAATTCGCTTATTAAATCAAGATATATGGGAAACGCTAATTTCCTTTATAATTTCCGCAAATAATAATATCCCGCGTATAAAAAAAATAATAGAAAAATTATCAAAAAAATATGGTACTAAAATTAAATGGGGAAATAAACAATATTATACTTTCCCAACCCCAGAGCAATTAAAAAATGTGTCAGTAGAAGAACTAAGGGAAACTGGACTTGGATTTAGAGACAAGTATATAGCTAAAACAACACAAATGGTAATACAAGGCGAAATAAGGTTAGAAGAGCTTAACCAAATAAAAGAAACAAAACATATAAGAGAAAAACTAATGCAATTTCCAGGAGTAGGAGAAAAAGTGGCAGATTGTATATTATTATTTTCAACTTTAAAAAGGTTGGATGCATTTCCAGTAGATGTATGGGTAAGAAGAGTTATGCAAGAATTATATTTCCCAGACAAAACACAACTTGGCAAAGAACAAATTCAGAAAATTGCTCATGAGAAGTTTAGCAATTTGGCAGGAATAGCCCAACAATATTTATTTTACTGGAGAAGAGAAGCATAAAATAAAAGGAGAAATAAAATGAGCTTAAGAATTATATATGGCAGAGCGGGAACAGGCAAAAGTACTTATTGTTTTGAAAAAATAAAAGAACTTTCCAAACACAAGCAGACAAGTTATATGATTACTCCAGAGCAATTTTCTTTTACAGCAGAACAAAAGTTATTACAAACCATAGAAACTCGGAAGTAGTATATATTCAGAAATTGTTACATTTGAAAGAATAGCCAAGCGAACATTAGAACAAACAGGAAACTTATGTAAAAAAACAATTTCTGAAAATGGTAAAAAAATGCTATTATATTATATTATATCCCAAAAAAAAGAGGAACTTACATTTATAGAACCTTCAGAAGAAAATGTCGAGCTAATATCAAAAACAATAACAGAATTTAAAAAGCATTGTATAACAACAGAAATATTAAGAAAAGCAATTGATAAAATAGAAGATGAGAGATTAAAATTAAAATTAAAAGACATATACAATTGCTATGAGGAATTTCAAAAAAGGATGTCAGATGAGTATATAGAAGAAAACGATATATTGAGTATTCTACCAAAAAAACTAAACGAAGAGAAAATATTTTTTAACAAAAATGTATTTATAGATGAATTTTCTGGATTTACAATGCAAGAGTATGCTGTGGTGGAATCTATTCTAAAACAAGCAAAAGAACTTACAATTACGATTGCAAGTGACGATTTAGAAAATATGTCTGAAGAGTATTTATTCTATACAAACAATAAAACAGCACAAAAACTAATAGAATTAGCTAAAAAAAATAAAATAAATATACAAACACCTATTTATTTAGGAAATACATATCGTTTTAAAAACAAAGAACTCAAAATCCTCGAGGAAAATTTATTTACATTTCCACCAAAATTTGAAATAGAAAAACCAGAACATATACATTTGTACTTAAACTCAAACCCATACACTGAAACAGAAAAAGTAGCAACCACTATAACAAACTTAGTAAGAAATCATAATTATAAGTATAGAGATATTGCAGTAATTACAAAGAAAACAGATGAATATTCTGCACTCATAAAGGCAATTTTCCGTTCATATGATATACCTAACTTTATTGACGAGAAAAAAGAACTAAGCCAAAACATAGTAATTAGATATATTTTATCTATTATAGAAATATTAGCAAAAGGGTGGAAAACAGAGAATGTCTTATCAGCAATAAAAACAGGTTTTTTTCCAATTACACTTCAAGAAGAATATGATATTGAAGAATATGTAATTTCTTGGGGAATAAAGGGAAAAAAATGGTATGAAAATGATTGGGTCTATGGATTAACCACAGATAAAAAAGAGAAAATAAATGAAATTAGAAAAAAAATTGTAAATCCAATTATACATCTTAAGGAAAGTCTTGGAAAAGCAAAAACGGTATATGAATTATCAACTAAAATATATGAATTTCTAAGGGAAATAAAAATTGAAGCAATATTGGAGGAGAAGACACAAAGATTGCAACAACTCGGGGAAATTGAAACTGCAAAAGAGTATAAGGCAAGCTTGGATATAGCCATACAAATATTAGACGACTTAGTTTTAGTATTAGGAGCTGAAAGAATTTCATACGAAAAAGCACTTAAATTACTGAAAATTGGTTTTAGTGGAAACATGTTAGGTGCAATACCAGCAACACTTGACCAAGTTATCGTAGGAGATGTAGAAAGAAGTAGAAGTCACAAAGTAAGAGCAGTATTTATTCTAGGAATAAATGATGGAGTTTTCCCAAGCAACCAAAAAGATGAAGGTTTTCTAAGTGACATAGATAGAGAAAACCTAAAGAAAAAAGGTATGGAACTTGCAAAAAATAGCATGGAAAACTTATATGAAGAACAATTTTTAATATATAAAGCTTTTTCAATTGCAGAAGAGGAATTATATTTATCATATACATCATCTGATAATGAAGGAAATTCTACAAGACCATCTAGCTTTATAAAAAAAGTTAAAAAAATTTTTCCAAATATAGAGGAAAAAAGTGATATCATTCAAGAGGACTTAGAGATTGCAAACAAACAAATAACATTTAACAATTTACTAATAGCACTGCAAACAAATAAAGTAGATGAAATTTGGCAAACGGTTTTAGAAATATACAAAGAAGATGAAAAGTGGAATAAAAAACTAGAGGTAGCACTTAAGGGAAAAGAAGAGACAAACATACCTTCTCCTATAAATAGTTCAAACATAAAAAAAATGTATGGTAATACACTTAAAACAAGTATTTCAAAATTAGAACAATATCAAAAATGCCCATTTTCATTTTATTTAAAATATGGATTAAAGCTAAAAGAACCACCAGAATTTAATTTAAAAACAATAGACACGGGTACATTTATGCATGAAGTAATATCACAGTTTTTCACTAATATAGAAGAGAATAATATAGACTATAAAAATTTAGAAAAAAGCAAAATAATCAAGCTAATAAAAAAGATTATACAAGAAGAACTATCACTTAGCAAAAATGATTTATTTAAAAGCACACCAAAATTTCAGAATTTAACTAGAAGACTTGAGAAATTAATAGAAAAAGCAATATTTTACATTATAGAACAACTAAAGAATAGTGACTTTAATATTGCAGGAACAGAAATAGAATTTTCAAAAGAGTCAAAATACAAGCCAATTACATTAACACTTGAAACCGGAGAGAAAATAGAAGTAACAGGTAAAATTGACCGCATTGATATTGCAAAAGATGAAAAAGGAAAATATATAAGAATAATTGACTATAAATCTTCAGCTAAAAGTTTAGATTATGGAGAAATATTAGCAGGAATTCAAATTCAATTGTTAACATATCTTGATGCTGTAACATATTTAGAAGAAGCATTACCTGCTGGTGTATTCTATTTTGGACTAATAGATAATTTGATAAACATTAAAAAAAATAAAACAGATGAAGAAATAGAAAGAGAAATTAAAAAACAATTTAAATTAAAAGGAATTTTATTAGCAGATATACATGTTGTTAGAATGATGGATAAAAGGATAGAAAATGGTTATTCAGATATAATACCTGCATATGTAGACAAGGAAGGTGTTTTAAATCAAACACGTTCTAATGTTGTAACATTAGAAGAGTTTCAGAATTTACAAAAACATATAAAAAAAATTATAAAACAAATTAGCAGAGAAATATTAAGTGGAAATATTATAATGAAGCCATTTAAAGACAAATCGAAAAAGACAGCATGTGAATATTGCCCATATAAAAGCATATGCAATTTTGCACCAAATAAAAAAGGAAATGAATACTTTTACATAAGGCAAATGAAAAAAGAAGAACTATTGGAAAAAATAAAAGAAGAATAAAAGCTAATTGGAGGAAATGAATGTACGAAACATGGGAACAAATAAAAAACGATATCTGTAATTGCCAAAAATGTAAACTTTATCAGAATAGAACCAACATTGTTTTGGGGGAAGGAAATAAAAATGCAGATTTAATGTTCATAGGAGAAGGACCAGGAGCAGATGAAGATAGAGAAGGAATTCCATTTGTGGGCAAAGCAGGAAAACTGATGAACCAAGCATTAATTGGATTAGGCCTAAAAAGACAAGAGGCCTATATTACAAATATTGTTAAATGCAGACCACCTGGAAACAGAACTCCCGAACTTGAAGAAGCTAAATCATGTATGAATTATCTGCGCTCACAAGTAATGCTAGTAAAACCCAAAATAATAGTGCTACTAGGAAATACTGCATTAAAAAATGTATTAGGACAAGAATATTCGATTACAGCCTCAAGAGGAAAGTGGTTTCAAAAAAAAGGAATATGGTATATGCCTACATGGCATCCTGCAGCACTTTTAAGAGATGAAAGTAAAAAAATAGATTTCTGGAAGGACTTGAAACTAGTTCTAGAAAAAATGGAGGAGAAATAATAAAAATGGAAGAAATACAGCAAAAAATGGAATATTGTTTGAACTGTAAATCAAAGCCATGTAAGGAAGGATGTCCGCTAAAAAATGATATTCCAGCATTTATAGAGAATGCCAAAAATGGAAACATAAAAGAAGCATATAAAATATTAAGTAAAACAACAATCATGCCATTTATATGCGGAAAAATATGCCCACATAGTAAGCAATGTGAAGGCAAATGTATTAGAGGAATAAAAGAAAAACCTGTTTCAATAGGCGAAATTGAAAGCTATGTAGGTGAAATTGGAATAAAAAATAAATGGTACTTAGATGTGGAAAAAGCAAAAGAAAAAGATAAAAAAATTGCAATTATTGGGGCAGGACCAGCAGGAATAACAGCAAGCATTTATTTAGCAAAAATGGGATGGAGAGTGGATTTATTTGAACAAAAAGAAAAAATTGGTGGAATTTTGAGATATGGTATTCCAAGATTTAGATTAGAGGAAAGGTATGTAGATATATTAGAAGAAGAACTAAAATGCTTAAATGTAAAAATATACACAGAAATTAGTTTAGGAAGAGATAGGCAACTAAAAAAGCTAATTGAAGAATATGATGCAGTTCTTTTTGCAATTGGAGCAAATCAGCCTAGTAAAATGGGAATTCCTGGTGAAGAACAAAAAAACGTTATTGGAGCTAATGAACTTTTGGAATATGGGAATCATCCAAATTATGAAGGAAAAAAGGTTGTTGTAATAGGCGGGGGAAATGTAGCAATGGATGCTAGTAGAACTATAAAACGTTTAGGTGCAGAAAGCGTAACAGTTCTATACAGAAGAGCCAGAGAACAAATGCCAGCAGAAAAAAAAGAAGTGGAAGAAGCGATCAAAGAAAAAATCAATTTTAAATTTCAGATAAATGTAAAAGGTATTGAGAAAAACCAATTAGAATGTATAAGAACTGTACTTGTAAAAAAAGAAGATGAGAAAAGAGAAATACCAGTTGAAATTCCAAATAGTACATTTTATATAGAGGCTGACTATATTATAATGGCAATAGGCTCAAAACTAAATAAAGAAGGGCTAGACAATATAGAATTAAATGAGAAAGGCTATATAAAAATAAATGACAAATATCAGACAAATTTAAAAAAGGTATATGCAACAGGAGATTCAATTGGTAAAAATACAACTGTGGCTTGGGCATCTTACTTTGGAAGAGAAGCAGCAAAGAACATAGAAGAATGTGATAGTTATTCGTCCAGTTCTACACTTTATCTATAATATTGAGATATAAGAAAAGATGGAACGCGAGATATTAGAACATAGAATTTGGTAAAATTTGTGGCTCATTTTCAAACTAGTTTGAAAATGAGCCACAAATTTATGTGTTTTTCCTAAAATTCTTTTTGTTTTAATAAACCTAAACGAGTTAAAATCCTTTTCATAAGTGCAAAGGCACCTTTAGCTTTAGTATAAATTGTAATATCAGAAGTAAGTACTTTTTCAAAATCAAATGCTCCATGTTCTTTAATCCATATAGATTTTTTTTCTAAGGATTCCATCATATTTCTATAAAAATCATTATAATAACTATATGAATCATTTGTAGCTATATAATGCTGAAATTCATATAAACTATTTTTAAATTGGCTTATTTCATCTAAATTACGAATTGTCTCTAACTGCTTTGAAAAACAATTAGAAATAATAGTATTTTGCGAAGCTAAAAATAAATTGGAAATTTTTTCTTTAGTGTAGTTAATTAAATCATTTATCTTTCTAATATGAGAAGCATTTTCATCATCTAACTTTAGCATTTCTACATACATATGTAACTTTTCTTCTAAATCTAACATAGAATCTAAATTTTTTTCAATTTGATTATATACTTTTTCATTTGTGATTGTAATAAATGTATTTTTAAATATGTCATTTCCATTTAAAGTACTATAATATAAAGGATATGTCCCTGTAAAATATGCCATTTGTCTTATAATTGAACATTCTAAAGGATAACATTCTGGACTATTAGTTGAGAGATTTAATTGATAATATTTAACATCATATATTGGTTTTTCAAGAGCTTCCATTGTCATATATTGAACAGCAGCTTCATTAATAGCAAGACCATGATTATTTGCAAAATCATATAAGCCAAGTCGAATTAAATTACCTTTATAATCTTTTACTTCTTGTAAAAAATGAATACACTCATGAAGAGCAAAATCTTCAACATTAGAAAGAGAATAATCAATATTATAATAAATAGAGCTGTTTTTATAGAAATATTTTGCACCACATAAAGGGTCAGACATTTTTGCAAGAAACATAGGCAACCTAGATATGCTAGCAAATAAATCTGTTCTAGATAAATTTTGCTCAGGAAAAGCAGAACACAGCTTATTTGTTATTTTTTGTGCAATTGAGTTTACTTGAAAAGTATCTAACTGTTTTATTACTTCGATACCTTCTTTTCTAAGTGTAGATTCTATACTCATTTGTATCTCCTCACATAATATAATTAACAATATTATATCTCAAAAAAATGAAAAAATATATTTCAAAATTATTAAAAAAAAATTACATTTATATTACACAAACGTGTTTAAATACAAAAAATGTAATGTAAATATAAAAAAACAAAAAATGCGTGACAAAACATGTATAGAGCTTTGATGTTAGCATAGCCAACAATATAATTGTATTGAAAAAAACATATAAAATGATATAATAAAAATGAGGAGATAAATTATGAAAAAAATTATTATATGTACATTAATGCTTTATTGCTTGCTAAATACTACAAATCAAGTTATAGCATCTAATTTTAATGTTGAGACAAGCAAATATAGTGATAAATATATACAATGGTTAGGTTTATCTGAAGAAGAAAAGGCTAAAACTATTCCTCCAGCTATGTATGTAAAAGAAATCAATACAAACAATAATTTGGCAAAAAGAAATATAAGACTTTTGAGTATAAACTCAAAATACAACTTATTAGACACAATAAATCTAAAGGTAAAAAACCAAATGGATACCAACCAATGCTGGGCAATGGCAACTACTACACAACTAGAAAGCTACATGGCTAAGGTAAAGTCAACAAATGTAGAATATTCAACTAGGCATATTGAATATTCTACTGCAAAAACATTTATAGATGGGATTAATGAACAAGGACATAATAGAGAAATAGATGCAGGAGGAAATTTTAATATTGCATATGCATATTTAACAAGTGGAAGAGGCCCAGTTATAGAAGAGGACATGCCATTTGAAAATAATAGTAAAAAAATATATTTATCAGAAATCGAAGGGAAAGAGACTGTGGCTCACCTCAAAGAATTTATTTCTTTTCCAAATATTTATAAAGAAACAAAAAATGGAGAAATTATATATTCAAATGGTCAGACCTCAGGTGAATATATAGAATATACTAAAGACCAGATAATAGAATTTAGAAATAATGTTAAAGAACACATTATGCAATATGGAAGCGTATTGGCAGTTATAAATGCAGAACACAAAGAATTTTTTAGCAATCAAGTAAATTTTTTAAATTCAAAAGCTTATTATTGTGATAATGAGAATATAGAAGCAAATCATCAAGTAGCAATAGTAGGATGGGATGATGATTATTCTATATACAACTTTAATGAGGAACATAGACCAAAATCAACTGGAGCTTGGATTGTCCAAAATTCCTATGGAACACAAGTTGAAACAGAAGACGGAGTACAGCCTGTATTTGACAATGGCTATTTATATGTATCGTATGATGATTATTTAATTGAAACATACATGTCTGGAATAATACAATTAGACGACATAAAATACGATGATATATACCAATATGACCCTTTGGGAGCAAATGATAGTATATATACAGATGAAAAGCAAGAGATGTGGCTTGCTAATGTATACAAAAATAAAAATGAGATAAGTTACTTAACAGAAGTTTCATTTTATAATACATATAATGAAGGGTATGAAATTTATATAAATGCCAATAATAGTGTACTAAATACAAATGACTTAGTAAAAGTAAAATCAATAGGAAAAACAAATTCTAATTATATTACAGTGACACTAGACAATCCAGTGAAAATTACAGGAAGAGAATTTGTAGTTTGCATTAAATATATAGGCAACAGTGAGGGAGTATCTGCACCGGTAGAATCAAGAATTGAAAATACAATGTGGGAAACAGCGAAAAGTAATTCAGGAGAAAGCTATGGATCATTTGATGGAAACCAGTGGGAAGACCTAATTAATCTTCAGTTGAATGGAAGAAGCAATGTAAATGCATGTATTAAAGCATTTACAGTTGATGAATATATAGAAAAAACATTAATAAAAACCGAACAATATGAGATAGAACAAAACAAGAAACAAATAAAAAAAGTGTTACCAGGAACAAATGTAATGAATTTTCTAAACAATTTTACATCTGAAGATACATTAAAAGTATATGATATATATGGTAATGAAATGCAAGAGAATGATATAGTGGGAACTGGTATGGAACTTAAATTATTGCAGACAAATAATTCATACAAAATAGTTGTAGTAGGAGATGTCAATGGAGATGGAGACATAACAGCTACAGATTTATTAAAAATAAAAAGGGATCTTGTAAATATCGAAAATCTTGAAGAAGAATACAAGCAAGCTGGAGATGTAAATTTTAGTGGTGGAATAACACCATCAGACCTATTACAAATAAAGCAAGTAATATGTAAAATTACTAACTTTGGAAACTTTTGATAATTATACAAAATATGTTGATTTATTAATATAAATGGAATATAATATAAAATATAAAAATAAAAGAGGAGATACATATGAAAAGAAAAACTTTAATTATATTAATAGTTGCAGTTACAATATTAGCTTTAACGGTAAATAAAATTTTTGCAGCAGGGACTTATGAGGTAACTATGCAAGCAGATACAGCAGAAGTAAAACCAGGGGAAACAATAAAAATATCTTTTGTACTATCTAACATACAAGTTGAACCAGGACTTGGCTCAATGATGGGAAGAATAGGATATGATGAAACTGTATTTGAAAAAGTTATGCAAGCAAGTATTTCAAGTGGTAATGGATGGGCATCTGTTACATATAATGAAAATGAAGGGCTATTTGTTGTTGAGAGAACAGCAGCAGACCTAATAAAAGTAGACAATGTTGTATTTGAAATTACCTTCAGAGTGTTAGATACAGCTAAACTGGGGAATACCCAAATTACATTAACAGAAATTAGTTGCTCTAATGCAGAAGAGGATATTTCAATTGGAGATGTAACGGGAACTTTAAAAATAGTATATCAATCTACAACACCTGCTCCTGATACAAATACAAACACAAATACGAATACAAATACAAACACAAATACAAATACAAACACAAATACGAACACAAACACAAATACAAACACAAATACGAACACAAACACAAATACAAACACAAATACAAATACAAATACGAACACAAACACAAACACAAATACGAACACAAACACAAACACAAACACAAATACAAACACAAACACGAATACAAATACAAACACAAATACAAATACAAACACAAATACAAACACAAATACAAACACAAATACAAATACAAATACAAATACAAATACAAATACAAATACAAATCAAATCGTAAATATATCAGATAATGATAAATTGCCATATGCAGGTATAAATGATTATATTATACCAGCAATATTTGTAACAATAATTATAGGTGCAATAGCTTATATTCGATATAATAAAATAAAAAACATATAGCCTATATAATGCAAAAAGAAAAGAGTGCTCTAAATAAAAATAGATGCACTCTTTTTTAATATATAAGTAAAAAACAACAACATAGGAATTACTGTTCTTATTTTGCAACAATATTATATATTTTATTTTTTATATAAATTTCCTTCACAACATTCTTACCATTTAATGATTCAATAATAGCAGAATTTGAATATATAGCTTCTTTAACTATTTCATCAGAACTTCCTGCAGGAATACAAATAGTAGTTTTTAATTTTCCATTTATTTGAACAGGAATTTCAAGTGATTCTTCAATAATTTTAGTTTCATCAAATAGAGGCCATTTTTCATATGAAATAGTATTTTCATGTCCAAGAATATTCCATAATTCCTCTGTTATATGAGGAGCCACTGGATTTAATAATTTCAAAAATCCCTCAGCAAATTCTAAAGGTAAAATATCTTCTTTATAAGCACAATTTATAAAAATCATCATCTGGCTTATTGCTGTATTAAAGTACATATTTTCATAATCTGAAGTTACTTTTTTTACAGTATAGTGATACACTCTTTCTAGAGCCAGATTATCAGATTCTTTAACTTTTCCACTATCAACAAACAAACGCCAAACACGGTCTAGGAATTTTTTTGCCCCATCAATGCCTTTTGGATCCCAAGGTTTAGCTGCATCAATTGGTCCCATAAACATTTCATAAAGCCTAAGAGAATCTGCACCATATGCTTTTACAATATCATCTGGATTAATAACATTTCCCCTTGACTTGCTCATTTTTTCACCATTAGAACCAAGAATCATACCTTGATGTCGTAATTTTTGAAAAGGCTCTTTTACAGGAACTACGCCTTTAGAATATAAGTATTCATTCCAAAAACGAGAATACAACAGATGGCCAACAGCATGTTCAGGACCGCCTACGTACAGATCAACAGGTAACCAATGCTTAAGAAGTCTGAAGTCTGCAATAGAATTTTCATTATGTGGATCTATATAACGTAGAAAATACCAACTAGAACCAGCACTACCAGGCATTGTACTTGTTTCTCTTATGGCAAGTTTGCCATCAATTTGTGTTCTTAGCCAGTCAGATGCTTTCTCTAAAGGAGAAGCACCAGATTTTGAAGGTTTATAATCTTCAAGCTCAGGCAAAACCAATGGTAATTCACTATCTGAAAGCGCAAATGGAATTCCATCAACATAGGCAATAGGAATAGGCTCACCCCAATAACGCTGCCTTGCAAAAATCCATTCACGTAAGCGGTAATTTATTTTCTTGCTTCCAATGCCGTTTTCTTCTAAAAATGCAACTATTTTATCAATTGCGGATTGCTTATCAAGACCATTTAAGAAATCAGAATTAATATGAGTACCATCCCCCTCATATGCACATGTTTCAATATTACCACCTTCTATAACAGGGATGATTTCAAGATTAAATTTTTTAGCAAAATCATAATCTCTTTCATCATGAGCTGGAACAGCCATAATAGCCCCAGTGCCATATGTTGCTAAAACATAGTCTGAAATCCAAATAGGAATTTTCTTCCCATTAACTGGATTAACTGCATAGCTACCTGTAAATATACCTGTTTTTTCTTTATTTAATTCAGTCCTTTCTAAATCTGATTTAGATGAACACTGGCATATATATTCTCTAACTAAATCCTTTTGCGCTTCGGTAGTAATATGAGGAACAAGATTATGCTCAGGAGCAAGAACACAATATGTGGCACCAAAAAGAGTATCTGGTCTTGTTGTAAATACTGTAAAAGAATATTCTGGAGAATCTGCAACTGTGAAATTAACATGTGCACCAACAGATTTTCCAATCCAATTTCTTTGAATTTCCTTTGTAGATTCTGGCCAATCTAAATAATCCAATCCCTCTAAAAGTGTTTCAGCAAATTTTGGTATATCCATAACCCATTGCTTCATATTTTTGCGTACTACAGGAAAACCTCCACGCTCGCTTTTTCCATTAATAACCTCATCATTTGCAAGTACAGTTCCAAGTTCTTCACACCAATTAACAGGCATTTCAACCAATTTTGCAAGTCCATCTTTAAAGAGCTGTTTAAAAATCCATTGTGTCCATTTATAAAAATGCGGATCCGCAGTAGAAAGCTCTTTATCCCAATCAAAAGAAAAACCTAACATTTTTAATTGCTTTTTAAAAACCTTAATATTATTTTCTGTGAATCCACTTGGATGATTTCCGGTTTTAATAGCATATTGTTCAGCAGGCAAACCAAATGCATCCCAACCCATTGGATGAAGTACATTGTAGCCTTGCATTCTACGCATTCTTGAAATAATATCAGTTGCAGTATAACCTTCTGGATGACCAACATGCAACCCTTGCCCAGATGGATATGGGAACATATCTAATGCATAAAATTTGGGTTTAGAAAAATCCCACACATCAGTATAAAAAGTCTTATTTTTTTCCCAATAATCTTGCCATTTTTTTTCTATGGCTTTAAAATCATATGTTGTCATTATAAGCACCCTTTCTTTTTTGTTTGCCATATTATATTACAAAAATGCATAAAAAGCAAACGGTAAGAAAGCATAAAGTTTTGAATAAACATAGTTAAATAAGAAAGGCATTTGTAAAATAGGACTTACTGTTGTATTGTAGATATTGCAATTAAAAACAATATATTATATACTGATAATGACAAAAAAGCATTAATGAAATGAAGTGTAAAAAATGACAAAAAAATTATTAATTACAGAAAAACCAAGTGTAGCTATGGAAATTTCTAAAGTCCTAAAAATTAATGCAACAAGGAAAAATGGGTTTATAGAATCAGAAGATTGGGTTATAACATGGTGTATTGGACATTTAGTGACAATGTCATATCCAGAAAAATATGATGAAAAATTAAAACAATGGAGACTAGATACATTACCATTTATACCTAAAGAATACAAATATGAAGTGATACCTAGTACCGAAAATCAATTTAGAATAGTAAAAAATTTGCTTACAAGAGAGGACATAGATACAATATATGTATGTACAGACTCTGGACGAGAAGGAGAATACATATATAGACTCGTTGATGATATGATAGGTGTACACAATAAAATAAAAAAAAGAGTATGGATAGATTCACAAACAGAAGATGAGGTAAAAAAAGGAATAGAACAAGCAAAAGATTTATCAGAATATGACAGCTTATCTGATTCTGCTTATTTAAGAGCTAAAGAAGATTACTTAATAGGAATTAACTTTTCGAGATTATTATCAATAATATTTGGAAGAAGAATGGCAAAGCAATTAAATGAAGAAAAAGTATCAATTTCTGTTGGTAGAGTTATGACATGTGTATTAGGAATGATAGTATCAAGAGAAAGAGAAATAAATAATTTTAAAAAAACAAAATATTATAAAATAATTGGAAAGTTTGGGGAGGAAACATCAAACTTTGATGCAGAATGGAAAGTAACAGAGAAATCTAGTTTATATCAATCAGTAAAACTATATAATGATAATGGCTTTAAAAAACTAGAATATGCAAAAGAATTTATAGAATCTATAAAAAACAAAACCGCAATAGTACTGGAAGCCAAAAAAACTAAACAAAAGGAAAATGCACCATTACTATTTAACTTAGCTGAAATTCAAAATGAATGTACAAAAAGATTCAAAATAAAACCAGACGAAACGTTAGAAATTATGCAAAATTTATATGAAAAAAAATTAGTAACATATCCAAGAACAGATGCAAGAGTGCTCTCAACAGCAGTAGCAAAAGAAATAAACAAAAACCTAAACGGAATAGTAAAAAACTATAAAAATGCAGAAGTACAACTATACTTGAATAAAATGATAATGGAAAAGTATTCAACCAATTTGCTAAAAACAAAATATGTAAACGACAGTAAAATAACAGATCATTATGCACTAATCCCAACAGGGCAGGGCTATGAAAATTTAGACAAATTACCTCAAATAGAAAAAAGTATATATGAATTAATAGTTAAGCGCTTTATTGCAATATTTTATCCACCAGCAGAGTACAACAAAGTATCTATTAATATTAATGTGGAAAATGAAACATTTACAGCTAATGGGAAAATATGTATAAATAAAGGTTATATGGAAGTACTGGGAACAAAAAAAGATGAAGAAAAAAATAACATAAATGAAAATTTAGCAATTTTAAACTCATTAAAAAAAGGACAGTACCTCTCAGTACAAGACTATGAAACAAGAGAAGCAGAGACATCTCCACCTATAAGATATAACTCAGGAGCAATGATACTTGCTATGGAGAACGCAGGTAAATTAATAGAAAACGATGAATTAAGAGAGCAAATAAAAAGTGCAGGAATTGGAACAAGTGCTACAAGAGCGGAAATCATAAAAAAACTTGAAAGAATAGGCTATATAAATATAAATACAAAAACACAAATTATTACTCCAACTGAAAAGGGAGAAAAAATTTATGATATTATAAATAATTCTATGCCAGATATGCTAAACCCTGAATTAACAGCAAGCTGGGAAAAAGGCCTAGACATGGTAGCAAAAAAAGAAATAAAGCCAGATATATTCATGGAAAAATTAGAAAATTATATAAAATCAAAAATAAATAAACTGATATTGCCAATGTAAAATTTTATAGAAAAATAAAACAAAAGAATAGGAGGAAACACTATGAATGAGCAGATAAAAAAAGCGTTAAACATTATGGAAAATGCATATGCACCATACTCTAACTATAAAGTAGGAGCATGTATAAAAACAAGAAGCGGTAGATATTATACAGGATGTAATATAGAAAATGCTGGAATATCTTCGATTTGTGCTGAAAGAGTTGCATTAGTAAAGGCCCTTTCAGAAGGAGAAACTAAATTTGAATCTATTGTAATTGTAGCTAAAGATGTGAACAAAAATGACTTGCAATTTCCTTTACCTTGTGGCTACTGCAGACAATTCATGAGTGAATTTGTGGACGATAATTTTAAAATAATTATATATCAAAATGAAGAAAACCAAAAAGAATATACAATGAAAGATTTATTACCACATTGTTTTAAGTTATCTTAAATTATACATATGAGAAAGGGTGATGAAAGTGAGACTCGGACTTGCGCTATCTGGAGGAGGAGTAAAAGGTGCGGCACATATAGGTGTTATCAGAGCGTTAGAAGAAAATAAAATTAAGCCATATTGTATTGGAGGAACATCATCAGGAAGTATAGTAGCAACACTATACGCTATGGGCTATAATGCAGAAGAAATGCATGAGCTTTTTACATATTTTTCGAAACTAGTAATAGAAGCAGATCCCCGATACTTTATTGCTTCAATAAAACAAAATAGAGGACTTAGAATTTCAGGATTGCTTTCAGGTGAAAATATTGAAAAAGCAGTAAAAGAAGCATGCAAGTATAAAAAAATAGAAAAAATAAATGAAATTGGTATGCCTATTGTAATACCAGCAGTAGATGCAATTACAGGAAAAGAATATATATTTACAAACAAAAAAGGAGAAGGAGAAAAATACATTGATAATATATCTATTGCGACGGCGGTACGAGCAAGTTCTTCGTTCCCAGCAATATATGCGCCATGTAAAACAGATAACAAGCAATTTCTAGACGGGGGAATCTTAAACAACGTGCCAACTAAAGAAGTTAGACAACTTGGAGCAGACAAAGTAATTTCTGTTACATTTCCGCCTGCTGAAAAATATATGGGAAATAGTATATACAGTATTTTATTAAGAACACTAGATATTATGACAAATGAAATAGCAAATGAAAATTTAAAAACAGGTGATTATACGATAAATATACAAACAGGGAAAACAAGATTACTTGCAATTGATAAAATAGATTATTGCGAAAAAATTGGCTATGAAGAAACAATAAAACATATTAAAGAAATAAAAGAAATAATTTATAATATGTAAAATTAAACAAAAGTGTAAAATACAAAACACAACTAATAATTACTTATTTTGCATTAAAATACATATGCAAAATAGGTATTATTTTTTTCTCTTTTTTTGGTTCATATAAGAAATTAATTGACGAATAATGTCTTTATCAGACTCATCTAATTGATAAAATCCAATAATACTTTCATCACTTGGGACATCAACAGAGTCTATATAATCTTGTAAAATAAAAGTAGGTGTAACATTGTAAATATTACATAACTTAACTAAAGTATCAATACTTCCTTTTGTTTTATCACGCTCTATATCAGAAATAAATCTAGGTCCCAAATCAAGTTTTTCTGCAAATTGCTCTTGAGTATAGCCCAATGATTTACGTGTTGTTTGCAAAATGTGACCAATTTTAATATTTAGCTTTTTGCTAGTTTTCATTTAAAATCACCAATAAAAAAATAGCAAATTAAATAAAAAAAATAAACGTGATTTAAACCGACACAATGTGGAAAAAATATTGACAACATTTTTTCAATATGATATTATGCATTATAAATAATGGTTAAAGATACTAAAAGATATTTAGGCTTTTAGTGTGGAAAAATAATAAAAAACAAAGGAGGAAAGCAGAAAGATGAGAAAAGCAGGAATAACGCTAGTAAGCTTAGTAATAACAATAATAGTGTTATTAATATTAGCAGGAGTGGCAATAAGTTTAGCAATAACTGCAGAAGGATTAATAGAAAAAGCAGAAGAAGCAGCAAGAGAGTGGAATGAAAAAGTAATGGAGGAAGAAGAAGTACTAGCAAAATTAGAAGCAGAAGCAGAAGGAGTAAATCCACCAAAACTAGGAGAAGGAATGATACCGGTATATTATGAAAATGGGTGGAAAAAAGCAGATAGTAGTAACAAAGATAAGAATTGGTATGAATATGATACCCAAAATAAGAAATGGGCAAATGCAGTAACAGTAAAGGAAGCAAAAAGGGAAGAATACAAAGCAGCAGGAACAGGGAGTAGTATATTAGAAGAAGATATAATAGGGATGTATGTATGGATACCAAGATATGCATATAAAATAACAAAAGGATATCATCCAGAAGAAGAGGCAAGCTTGCCAATAGAAGGAGAAATAGAGATACAATTTCTATATGGAGTAGAAGATAAGTATAAAGGAGGGGAAGCAATAAGGAGTAACCAAACAAATGGAGAAGAATATGTAGTACATCCAGCATTTACAGGAGAAGCAGAAAACGGTGGAAGGAAAGAAATAACAGGATTTTGGGTAGGAAAATTTGAAGCAAGTAGTAACACAACAACAGAAGAAAACCCAAATTTAGGAGTAAAATATGGAAGGACGAATAATGAAACAGATGAAATAACAATAAGACCAAATGTAACAAGTTGGAGGGCGATAACAGTTCAGCAAATATATGAAGCATGTAAAAGGATGACAGCAGAAGGAAACATACATGGACTAAGAGGAATAGAAGCACATATGATGAAGAACAGTGAATGGGGAGCGATAGCATATTTAACACAAAGCGATTATGGAAACAAGCAAACAAATGCGAATGCAAGCTCAGGAGTATGGGCAAACCCATATTATGAGGGAGACATAGTAGAAAATGCAAATGCAACATACAAACACAATTTATATTATACAACAATGACAGGAATGGTAGGAAGTAGCAGAGACGAAGCCATATCAGCATCAAGTAAAGCAATAGGAGATATAGATAAAAGCAATTCAGAGACAATAAGTATAACATATCAAAATTATGCAGAAGATGGAAGTGAAAGTGGAAGCCCATATACAAGAACATATTATAGATACCAAACAGAAGAAGGGCAAAGAGGAAGTAGTACAGGAAACATATATGGAATATATGACTTATCAGGAGGGGCATGGGAATACATGGCAAGTTATCTAACAAATGGAACAACGAGCTATGTAGAATATTTTAGGAATTTAGAACTAGGCGAAAAACAAGAATATGCAGGAACAGGAGTAGCAGACAATGAAACGGATAGGAAAGCAAATTATCAGGCAAATAGTAACAAATATGGAGATGCAATATGGGAGACTAGCCGAAATGATGCAGGAATAACATGGGGGTTATCATGGAATTATGACTGCGCTTACTTTCCTTGCCTCGAGGACCCGTTTTTCCTTCGTGGTGGCTATTTCTTTTACGGTTCTGGCGCAGGTGTGTTTGCTTTCTACGACGCGGGCGGCGGTACGGGCAGCGGCTGTGGCTTCCGCCCGGTGCTCGGTGTGTAGTACTATAACACTGAAAATCTGCTTGTCTTTTTTCGGCAGTTAATAAAAAAAGCATAAAAATAAAAATACGGGAAAAATTTTTATATATAATAGGGATTAAATTGTACTACGCTAACTTTCCTTACCTCGAGAACCCGTTTTTCCTTCGTGGTGGCAATTTCAATAACGGTTCTGGCGCAGGTGTGTTTGCTTTCAACAACGCAAACGGCGGTACGAACAACAACTATGGCTTCCGCCCGGTGCTCGGTGTGTAGTACTTGAATGCAGTATATCTGCAATATAGCAGAGACTTAGAGGGGAGTTTTTTACGGAAAATTCCGAATAGTTTTGGGATTCAAGAAATTTAATTCCTTTCTCATAAGAGATAAACACATGAAAAAAAGTTTTGTTCTAGTAACATATGTGAAAGTCCAAAGCTTGAAACTAAAATTTTTAAAAATATAATTAAGGGGGCACTTTTTGAGTTACCCTCTTATAATTTGTACAAAAAATTACACTTGCTTAATACTTTTTGCTGCAAATGATATGAGTTACAATGAGAAGCATGACCAAGCCATGAATTTAAGCTTTGAATGGTATCTGGAAAAGAAAGATTATTTTTTGCCCAAAGCTTGTTCCACTTTTTAACATTATTTTTTATTTTTTTCTTTGATGAATTTCTAAGCAACCTATGTGTTGTAAAGATTCTATAACCACAAAAATTAACACCCATTGAAAACGGGTAATATCGAGATTTATAATTAAGTTCTAATAAAAGTTTATTATTTAAAAAATCATCAATTTTCTTTTTTATAGTTCTACATTCTTCTTTTGTATTTAATAACAAAATAAAATCATCCATGTAACGTACATAAAAACGAATTTTTAAATCGCGTTTAATATAATAATCAAGTTCAGTAAGATAAATATTGGCAAAAAATTGAGATGTATAATTTCCAATAGGAATTCCAACTTCGGCTGAGCCTCTATTACAGAAAATAAGAAGTTTTGTAAATCTTAAAAGCTTTTTATCTTTTATGTATTTTTGCATAATAGAATACAAAATGTTAGGGCTTATAGAATTAAAAAACTTTTTTATATCACACTTTAAAATCCAGAAATTTTTTGTGTTTCGCCACATTATCCTCATTTGCTTTTGTAAATCATCAACAGCTTTATGAGTACCTTTATTGCTTAAACATGCATATGAAGCAAAAATAAATTTGGGAACAATATATGGCTTAATGAATTCTTCTACATACCATTGATGCACAATACGATCAACAAACGGCAAAGCTTGGATTATTCTTTCTTTTGGCTCATATATCTTAAATTGATAATAGTTTCCTAATTTATATACGTTGTTTTTAATTTTATTCATAAGATTTATCAAATTATTTTCTAAATTCATTTCAAATTGTATTACTTCATTTTTATATGTCTTTTGCTTTTTGGCTCTGTAAAAAGCTGACAAAAATTTCGAAAAATTAATATTTTTGTCGAAGCAATTTTTTATCTTTTTAGGCATGAGTTTATAAGACCTCCTAATAAATTACAAATTTCAGTGATTTTATTACTCCACGTTGTATAATTTTGCATACTAATATGGTGATACTTATAAGAAAGGCGTATATGCACTTTCATTAAGTTTAAATTTATATCAAGCTCATTCAAATACTTTAATTTCTCTTTTATATTGTAAAGCTTTAAACCATATATTAGAAGACGTAAACCTGAGTACATGGTATGTTTAATTTCTTCCACCAAAGCAAAAGTCTCCGATTTTGGATACTTCCTAACTAAATCATTTGTATAGTAAATCATTTCAAGATATTTTTGGTAAATAATAAGATTAGTCTGTTTATTTCCTGACATTTTAAATTTTACCCTCCGCGTAAATTTTTTTTTAGCATTTCTTGAATTCTCTGAAGTATATCAAAAGATTCACGATAAGTAATACAATTCAAATTTAGACTTAGAATATATGAAATAACACTATTTAATTCAGCCTGATTAATATCATAAGGAGAAAGTGACGATTGTGAATCAAAAACAACATATGGTATAGAAAGCTCATTTAATAAGTGACTGTAAAATGAAAAACGAGAAACAGGAAAACCACACTTTGATATTTCATTGTTAAAAAAAGATAGTTTTAAACCTAATTTTTCAGACAAAAATATAGCATCATTTTCTAAAGCTATATAGAAAATTCCACTTTTAAATAAGATGACAGAATCTGGATTTTTATATTTAAGTTCTTTATACTTCTTATAAAGTTTACTCATTAGTATTTTCCTCCCATTATAAGTAAAATAATAGATATGCTTTTGTATTTAAAGCTTTGGCAATTGAATCCATCACGGTTTTGCTAGGATTGGATTTTGAACCGTTTTCTAAATGACATAAATAACCTTCAGAGATATTAGACTTTTCAGCTACTTCTCTTAGAGTATAGCCTAAATTGAGACGTACTTGTCTTAGAGAATTCACAACAAATCACCTCCTAAATTAATATTTACTAAAATTATAAAACAATAAAAAACAAAAATCAACCCCTAAGGGTTGGCCAAATAAGATAAAAGGATGGTTAAAATGAGGTACGAAATAATATATAATTCGAGCAAAAGGAGACGATTTAATGGAATGGTATGAGCGATTTTATGCAAAAGAGAAATGGTGTAAAAAGTCAGTTGAAATAGAAGGGAGTTTATATGAAAAGCTAAAAAATATTTCAGCTAATGAACTAGATGCTTCTGTAAATAAAATTATAGATGCATGCATAGACAGTTTAGAATTGCCAGATAAAATAATAATTTATAAAAAAGAAAAAACGGAAATAAACATAGTAAGATCAATAATAATAAGAGAATCAATGTACAAAAAACTGGAAACATTAAGAGAAAAATATGACATATCAGTATATAAACTGTTAAATATAGCTATAAGGGAGGGACTGGAAAAATATTATAATTCTAAAACCAACATATAGTTTATATGTACTGGAATAAAACACATAAATTAGTTACCTTATACTAAAATAAAAAAGTATGGACGTAGAGCTATTAAATAAAAATACATTCTGCAACAAAAAATACAAGATAAAGGAGAGAGTCTAAAATTGCAAAGGCTCTCTCCTTTATCTTGTACTTTTTATTGTATAGGAAAAATCGACTTTTTCTTTGATATTTCAATATTTTTAACGATTTTTCCGTATACAACAAGGTTAGGCTTCCTTGGGCCGTCCGAGCACAAAGCGAGGACATGTATTTCGCAGTTGCTCCAGAGACTAGCCCTGCGAAATGCCTTTCTTACTTTTACGTATTTATCAAATTAAAACTAACTTTTGTAAAAAATGGGAACACCTTTTATGTAAAGAGTACATAAGATATAACAAAAATGTAAAAGGGGGAAGAGAAAATGTTAAATTATATAATACAAGGAGGAAATAAGCTAGAAGGTGAGGTAAAAGTATCAGGTTCTAAAAACGCATCACTTCCAATAATAGCAGCAAGTATGCTAAATGGAAACCAAAGCAAATTATATAATGTACCTACTATACATGATATCCAAATAGCATTAAAAATCCTAAAAATATTGGGATGTAAAGTAAAGAAAACAAACAATAAAATATTAATAGACTCCTCAAATATAACATCATATGAAATTCCATATCCACTAATGCGACAAATGCGTTCTTCTGTGATAATGGCAGGTGCAATAATAGGGAGATTTAAAAATGCTATTTTTTCATACCCAGGTGGTTGTGATATTGGAACGAGACCAATTGATTTGCATTTAAGTGGATTTAGAAAATTGGGAATAAATATTATAGAAGAGGGTGGATTTATTAGATGTAGTTGTGATAAAATAATAGGGACAGAAATTCACTTGGACTTTCCAAGTGTTGGTGCAACTGAAAATTTAATGCTCGCATCTGTTTATGCAGAAGGGGAAACTGTAATTACAAATGCTGCAATGGAGCCAGAAATAGTGGACTTGCAAAATTTTTTAAACAAAATGGGTGCAATTGTAGAAGGTGCAGGAACAAATATAATAAAGATAAAAGGTGTAAATAAGCTAAAAGAGGTAAGCTATACAATTATGCCAGACCGAATTGAGGCAGGCACTCTGCTATGTAGTGCAGCAATTACAGGAGGAACAATAGAACTGAAAAATGCAATTCCAGATCATATAAGTCCAATTTTGAGTAAACTTGAAGAATGTGGTTGTAAAACAGAAGTAAAAAAAGATAAGATAAGCCTAATAGCACCAAGAAAATTAATTTCAACTGAAATAAAAACATTGCCATATCCAGGATTCCCAACTGATATGCAATCAATATTTGGAGCGATGCTTACAACTGCTAAAGGAACTAGTGTTATTATAGAAACAATTTTTGAAAACAGATATAAGTACACAAATGAACTTATCAGAATGGGAGCAAAGATAACAATAGAAGGGAAAATGGCAATTATAAAAGGAGTTAAAAGATTATCTGGAGCAGAGGTACTTGCAACAGATTTAAGAGGGGGAGCTGCAATGGTGATTGCAGGATTACAAGCAAAAGGAAAGACGAAAATTAACAATATTGAATATATATTAAGAGGCTATGAAAATTTAGATAAAAAATTAAATTCAATCGGAGCGAATATTAAAATAGAAGAAGGTGATAAAAATTGAAAAAATCAAAAGCAAAAGACATAGACTTGCTATATGTACCAGAAGAACATAAGAAAAAAAACAAAGATGTGGCAGGTATGTCAAAACCTGCCATAAAAGGGAAAAAACATAAAAAACAAAAAAGTGAAGTTTTTAATTTTGATGATGAGATTGTAATTGGATTACATAAGATAGAAAAAAAAGAAAAAAATAAGAAAAAAGAAAAAAAGAAGAAAAATGTTGTTAGCAGAGAAAATAAAAAAAATTCAAAAAGAAATAACAAAATCACAGACAAAGAACAAAAAAATAAAATAAAAATTTTAGAATATATATTTTTATTTTTATTAATCTTGGGTTCTACAGTTTATTTTTTGATGTCACCAATATTTAATATAAAGAAAATTACTGTTGAAAACAATAACCTAATTTCGACAAATGAGATTATTAGTCTATCTGGTATTAGTACGGAAGAAAATACTTTTAGAATTAAAATAGGACAAGCAGAAAAAAACATAAAAGAAAATGCATATATAGAAAGCGTAGAAATAAAAAGAAAATTACCAAATGAAATTTTAATAACGGTACAGGAAAGAAAAGCAACATACATGTTAGAATTAATAAACGGTTTTGTATATATTAATAATCAAGGCTATATACTTGAAACAAATGAAAACAAAATAAATTCACCGATAATTACAGGATACGAAACACCAATAGAGGAGCTAAAACCTGGAAATAGACTATGCAATAATGATTTATACAAATTAGAAAGTGTTTTAAAAATTATGGAAACTGCTAACAGTTATGATATTGGAGAAAAAATTACAAAAATTGATATATCTGATAAGAATAATTATACACTAATACTTGAAGGAGAAAAAAAGATAGTTTATTTAGGAGATGCAAGTAATATTAACACAAGGATTATGTATTTGACAAAAATTCTTGAGATGGAACAAGGAATTGAATCAGAAGTATTTATAAATGGCGATATAAATGAAGACGATGTTTATACAAGAGAAAAAGTATGATATTGTGTTATTAAAATAAAAGTTGTATAATAAAGAATAGATAATTTTGAAAATCTTGTGTGCATGAGGGAGGAAATGGTATCAAAATGAATAAAACGAAAATTGGGATATTGCTAGGTGCTGTATGTATGATTTTAACATTTGCAACATGCATACAGCTTAAAACAATTGCTGAAGCAAATAAGACAGCATCAGGTTCGTTTTCGGAAAACCGTTTAAGGGATGAAGTATTAAGATGGAAAGAAAATTATGATATAGTTTATGCTAAAGTTCAAGAAGAAGAAAAGAAACTAGAAAAAATAAGGAAAAAAGTAACGGAAAATGATGAGTCTGCAACAACTACAAGAGAAGAACTAAAGACTGCAAATAGATTACTTGGCTTTACTGACTTAACAGGTAAAGGAATTGAAATAACACTAGAGGATAACAAACTTCAAAGTGTAGATGGACTTACAACTGGAAACATTATGGATTATGTAGTTCATGATGATGATTTAATTCAGCTTATAAACGATATAAAAAATGCAGGTGTTGATGCCATTGCGATAAATAACCAAAGAATAGTGAGTACAACAGGAATTGTATGTGATGGAAATGTTGTAAGAATTAATGGAGAAAAGGTAAGCCAACCATTTGTTATAAAAGCCATAGGCTCACCAGAGGGGATAATGGGAGCACTTACAACCTTAGGAGCAAGTTTAGATACTCTACAACGATTAGGAATCGTAAAAGAAGTAAAAAAATCAAATTCAGTAAATATACCGAAATATGAAGGAGTTATTGTAATAGAGCATATAAGAACATTAAGTTAAGTAAGGTGATATATTTTGAAAGGAAAAGGAACTATAATAGTAACAATTGGTGCAATGATAGCATTGCTTGTATGTGTTATGTTAATGCAATTTAGAACAATAGAAGAAACAGACATTGAAGCATTAGAAACTATGAGAGAAACAGAGCTAAGAGCGGAACTTTCAAGTTGGAAAACAAAATATGAAGAGGCAAGTAAATTACTTGAGGAAACCAAAGCAAAAATCTCTGAATATGAACAAACAATGGCAAATAACGAAGAAAGTTCAAAGCTACTGAAAGAAGAATTAAATCAAGCAATGATAAAACTAGGAAAAACTGATGTAACAGGAAGCGGAATTGTTGTAACACTAAAAGATAATGATATGGCATATATTGATGCATATGATTTATATAAACTTGTAAATGAACTGAGACTAGCAGGAGCAGAAGCAATTTCAATAAATGATATTAGAATAACAGCAATGACAGATATAAAATGGATTGCAAATGGTCTTATAAGAATTGATTCATCACCAGTGACATCACCGTATGTGATAAAAGCAATTGGGGATCAGACATATTTGGAAAGTGGACTTACTCTTAAAACATATGGCTACATGGATTATGTAATAAAAAGTAACGATAAAACAGGGGTTATAGAAAGGCAAGATAACATTACTATAAAAGCATCAACAGTAGATATGACTTTTGAATATGCTGAGGAGGTAAAAAAACAATGATATTTATAGCTATTTTAGTAGGATGTGTAATAGGCGCACTACTTCGGAATAAATGCACCAATTATTTCGTATACATATTCGAGTTATCTTGCAATTGCAATAATTGCAGCACTTGACTCAGTATTTGGTGGAATTACATCTGTTGTAAAAGGAAATTTTGATATAAAAATATTTACTTCAGGTTTTTTCGGAAATGCAGTACTATCAATCTTACTTACATACTTAGGCCAAAAACTAAATGTTGATATATATCTTGCTGCAGTTATTGTATTTGTTGGTAGAATGTTTACTAATTTATCTATTATTCGAAGATATTTTATAGAAAGATGGAACAAAAAGAAAGGAAATAACTAGAGTGGAAGCGGGCAAAAACGAAATATTAAAAATTTTTTTAAAAGAAGTATGTGGAAAAGGAGAAGTATACATTAATGGTGAAGAGCTATTACTTCCAATAAATGCAATAATCAATGATGATAAATTAAGCCAAAACAATCTACTGGAATATTCCCAAAAGAGAGATACAGTATTTTTTGGAAACAAAACATTTAAAGAAAGAGATAAAGAAAAACAGCTAAGAGAAAAAATATGTGAAGAAAAATTTCCTATAATTAAAATAAGTAACGTAGATGGATTTAAAGACGCTTTATATGAATATACTACAACATATTTGAGTAAAAATATAATGTGGACAACTCCAGCTATTGCTGAAGAAAGGAAAGATATAATGCTTTTTGCTATGTCATATATATGGACAAATGCAACAAGAAATGATTTTGAAAATCCAATCACTTTTTTAAAAAGATATACAAATTTTCTTACAGAAAATCAGTGGGAAGATTTAAAAAAACCAGAACAAACAAAAATACCCAAATTATGGAGGACCGTAGAAGAGGCAATAGAAGAAAGAGAAACACCTTTTCAATATACTTTATTTACCATAGATGAAAACGGAAAAAAACAGTATTTACCTTCTATATGTTATGGTATTGAAGGAGATAAAGCATATATATATGCTATTCAGCAACTGCATAATAGAGCTAATGAAAATGATACAATAAAAAATTTACGAAAAGCTGTAAAAGGAAGAGGAATTGAACCACTGGCAATAATTAGTTTACTTGATTTTATTGGAGAAGCTAAAACAAGAGGAATTAAAAAGATATGCATGCCTGATTACTTTATATTGCAATATCTAGCTAAAAAGAAAACAGAAGAACGAATGTATTTGCAAACAAAAAGATATGATATAATTAATAAACTTAAAGGGGCTAAATTAGGAAGTAAAGAGGCAGAAGAGCTTGTACAAGAAATATTTAGCGCAGTAAAAGAAGATAGAGTCGAGAGTTTGTTAGAAGACTCAAATTTTTCTTTAACAGATGAACTTAGGCAAGAAATAATTGAATGTAATACAAATTGGAAGGTTAGGATGGAGGAACTAGATAAAGTGCAAAAACATAGTATAAATAACAAATTAAAAGCACTTTTCTTAGTAAGCCAATATTACTCAAGAGGAATAAAGTTCTTGGAAATTCCAGGAGATGTTTCAGACAACTATGTAGTAGATATTACAAATTTTAGATTAGGAAAAGAAGAAAAACCAAAATTAGACAGAAGAAAAAAAGAAAAAGAAGGCAGATAATGAAGTGAACCCCAAAATGTTCACTTCAATAATTTTAGCCTTTTTTTAAAAGGCAATAACTCATAAAATGATGTAATGCATGAACACAAAGCTTTACGATATTTGTTACAATACTGTTACAAAAATATTACGAAAATATAACAAATTCTATTGACTTTTTTTAAAAAATATAATATTCTAAGGACTAGAAAAAATATGGTGGAAATGGAGGAATTAACTTGGCAATAGGAGATATCATCGTCGGCATAGATATAGGTACATCTCGAGTTAGCACTGTAGTTGGTGAAGTAAATAATTTCAACCAAATTGAAGTTGTTTGCAATACAATGTCAAAGTGTAGCGGAATGCGAAAAGGCAAAATTTTCAATGAAGAAGAAATAGCAGCTGCCATTTCCAAAACAATTAAGCAAGCAGAAGAACAAGCAAATATAAAAATCAATTCGGCATATACCATGATACCTGGTAAATATGTAACAATAGTACAAAACAGTATAGTAAAAGAGGTAAAAGATAAATATGCAGGAATTTCAGCAAAAGATGTAAGCTCAGCGATATTACAAATAAAAGATATTGAGATGCCGGAACAGCAAACATTAATAGATATTGTTCCAGATAAATTTATTTTAGATAATGGAATGATTGTAGAAGATCCAGTAGGCAATCTTAGCTCAAGTTTTACACTAAAAGCTCAAGTTATATTAGCCGAAAAAGAATACATAAGGCAAATTTCAAGTGTTTTTAGAAAAGCAGGAATAGAAGTAGATGGGATAGTTCCAATCACACTTGCAGAAAGAAACGTTGTTTTAGATAGCAATGAGATGTCAGACAACATTATGTTGCTAGATATAGGAGCCGGAAATACGGAAATTGGAATTTTTGAAGGAAATAGTTTTACATACACAAATACAATTCCGCTTGGTGGAGACAATATAACAAAAGATATTGCTTTGGTATTAAATATAACAGAAGAAGAAGCTGATAAACTAAAAAAACAATACTCTTTAGCTTTAAAATCTTTTATAGATAATGACAATGATATAATATTAAATACATACAAAGGAAATTCAAGAAGCAGATCCATAAAAAGCTCTGAATTGATTGAAATCATTGAAGCAAGAATAGAAGAAATCTTCTCACTTGTAAATAAAGATATTACAGCACAAGGAGAAAAATCAAAAATTAACAATGTTATATTGACAGGACAGGGAATTACGAGTATAAATAAGAGTGACATGGCAGGAAAGATTATATTAAATATACCTGTCAAGATTGCAACAGGAAGATTAATTAGTACAATTGGCCAAGGCTATAGGACAAGTTATGCATTAGTAAGATATATAGCAGGCAAGCCATTTGCAAAAACAGTATCAAGTAGGATTGACACTAAAACAGAAACACACTTTATAAAAAATGCATTGGAAAAAATAAAAGATTTTTTTTATTCATAAAACATTTAATTATAAATATATATGAAAAAATTGAGGAAACTCATGTATATAAATAAGGAGGAGTATATTTTATGTTTGATAGTAGCGATGATAACAATTACATGATGGATGGAACTGCCAATATTAAGGTAATTGGTGTTGGTGGTGCAGGAAATAATGCAGTAAATAGAATGATAGAAGCAGGAATAAAAAATGTAGAATTTATAGCAATTAATACTGATAGACAAGCCTTACTTCTTTCAAAAGCACCTTCAAGAATTCAAATTGGAGAAAAAATAACAAGAGGTTTAGGTGCTGGAGCAAATCCTGATATAGGTTCACAAGCAGCAGAAGAAAGTAAAACAGAAATAGCAGAAGCATTAAAAGGAGCAGATATGGTATTTGTTACTGCTGGAATGGGAGGAGGAACAGGAACAGGTGCTGCACCTATCGTAGCAGGAGCAGCAAAGGAAATGGGAATATTAACAATTGGAGTTGTTACAAAACCATTTACATTCGAAGGTAAGAAAAGACTTTCACAAGCAGAAAGAGGAATAGATGCACTAAAGGGAAAAGTGGATACATTAGTAGTAATACCAAATGATAAATTACTACAAGTAATAGATAGAAAGACATCAATTATAGAAGCATTCAAAATGGCAGATGATGTATTAAGACAAGGTGTACAAGGAATATCGGATTTAATTGCAACACCAGGACTTATAAACCTAGATTTTGCAGATGTAAAAACAATTATGTTAGATAAAGGAATGGCACACATGGGTATAGGACGTGCAAGTGGTGAAAACAGAGCAGAAGATGCAGCAAAACAGGCTATACAAAGTCCACTACTTGAGACATCAATAGAAGGAGCAAATGGAGTTATAATTAACATTACAGGAGGACCAGATGTAGGATTACATGAAGCAAACGTTGCAGCAGAATTAGTACAAAGAAGTGCAGACCCAGAAGCAAATATTATATTTGGTACAGTTACAGACGACTCATTAGGTGATGAAATTGTAATTACAGTTATAGCAACTGGCTTCGAAAAAGAGCAGACAATATCAAGTATTGGGGTAGACAATTTAGTTACAAATACGTGGAATAAGAAAATAAATTCTATTCCAACTCCATCAGATAGTGGATCATCGCAAAGTGACTTAGATATACCATCTTTTTTAAGAAAAAACAAAGGTCTTGGAAATAACCGTTAAATTTTGTCATATAGAAATTTAATATAGTAAAAATAAAAAGAAATCATCGAAAAGAATAGATGATTTCTTTTTTTTAATGCTAAGATATGACAACTTTTTAAAATAAACAGTAGTACAATAAAAGACAAACAGCTATTAGAAAAGGAAAAAAAGATGACAATTTATTTAGATGTGGTATTACTTGAAAACATATGCATGAATTACATCATTTTATATGCAACAGCAGTAATATATAAAATAAATCCTAATATATTAAGAATAATATTATCAAGCACGATAGGAGCTATTTATGCAATTTTATCATATATGCAAATATTAGAAATATATTCTAATTTATTTTTGAAAATAATTCTTTCTATATGTATGGTGTATTTGGCTTATAAACCCAAAAATATTAAAACATTAAGTAAGCAATTATTACTTTTTTATTTAACTTCGTTTATATTTGGGGGAATAACCTTTGCACTGTTATATTTTATAAAACCGCAGGATATATTAATGAAAAATGGAATATATATTGGTACATATCCAATAAAGATTGTATTATTAGGAGCAATAGTTGGTTTTGCAATTATAAAATTTGCCTTTAAAGTAATAAAAGGAAAAATAACTCGAAAAGAATTGCTATGCCAAGTCGAAATACAAATAGGCGAAAACAAAACAAAAGTGATTGCAATGGTTGATACAGGAAATATGTTAAAAGAACCAATTACAAAAGCACCAGTTATAATAGTAGAAAAATATAGTTTAAAAGAATTACTACCAGAGAAAATATTAGAGAATATAACTGAAATTTTAAAAGGAGAAAAGATAGAAACTTTTGAAGAATATTTACCAAAATTCAGGGTAATTCCTTTTTCGTCAATAGGAAAAGAAAATGGAATGTTACTTGGAATAAAGGCAGAAAATATAGCAATTTGTACAGAAGAAGAAAAAATAATAATACCAAATGTAATAGTTGGAATATGTAGCCAAAGGTTAACGAAAAATGGGCTATATACTGCATTAATTGGTCTAGATATATTAGAAAGGAGAGAAAACAGTGAATTTACTAGATTTGCTCAAAAACAGTTTTAACACATTTTATGCAAAATGTATTGAAAAATATGAGATAGAAAATTTTCCTATTTATTATATAGGTGGGAGCCAAGTGTTACCACCCCCACTTACACCTGAGGAAGAAGAAAAACTCCTAAATGAGTTATCAAATGATGATTTTGAAGCAAGGCAAATATTAGTAGAAAGAAATCTAAGGCTAGTAGTATATATAGCTAAAAAGTTTGAAAATACGGGTGTTGGATTAGAAGACCTTATTTCAATAGGAACTATTGGCCTTATGAAAGCGATAAATACGTTTAATACAGACAAGAATATAAAATTAGCAACATATTCTTCACGTTGCATTGAAAATGAAATATTAATGTACTTAAGAAGAAGTAATAGAATAAAGAGTGAAATATCAATAGATGAACCATTAAACCAAGATGGCGACGGAAATGAACTATTACTTTCAGATATATTAGGCACAGACCCTGATATTACATCTAGAGGAATAGAAGATGAAGTAGATAAACGATTGTTAAAAGCATCAATAGATAAATTAAATCGTAGAGAAAAAAACATTATGGAACTTAGATTTGGACTTGAAAGTGGTAATGAAAAAACACAAAAAGAAGTTGCAGATATACTTGGAATATCGCAAAGCTATATTTCAAGATTAGAAAAGAAAATAATTGGAAAGATGAAAAAAGATATTATGAGCAAAACGGGATGAAATTGAATATAAATACTTTCCTTTGGAAATACTTTTATTAAAACATAAAAAAAGGAGGGTATTTATAAATGATAAGCAAGGTAGAAATTTGTGGAGTAAATACCTCAAAATTACCTGTGCTTACAAATAAAGAAAAAGAAGAACTACTTATTAAAATAAAACAAGGAGATAGTAAAGCACGTGATAAATTTATACATGGAAACCTAAGACTAGTATTAAGTGTTATTCAAAGATTTGGAGGAAGAGGAGAAAATGTAGATGACTTATTTCAAGTAGGATGTATTGGACTAATAAAAGCAATTGATAATTTTGATATGAGCCTCAATGTTCAATTTTCAACATATGCAGTTCCTATGATTATAGGAGAAATTAGAAGATATCTAAGAGATAATAATATGGTAAGAGTAAGTAGATCTGTACGTGACTTAGCATATAAGGTTATACAATACAAGGAAAAAAATTTAAAAGAAACACAAAAAGAACCTAGTATAGACGAAATAGCAAAAGCATTAGAAGTTGAAAAAGAAGAGATTGTGTTTAGCCTAGATGCAATACAATCCCCAGTTTCGTTGCAGGAACCTGTATATAATGATGGAACAGATAGCATATATGTAATGGATCAAATAAGTGACAGCAAAAACACAGAAGAAGGATGGGCTGAGAACTTAAGCTTAGCCGAAGCAATGAAAACATTAAATCCGCGTGAAAAAATGATAGTAACAAAACGCTTTTTTGACGGAAGAACGCAAATGGAAGTGGCAGAAGAAATTGGAATATCACAAGCCCAGGTTTCAAGACTGGAAAAAAGTGCAATAGAAAGAATAAGAAAAACATATCAATAGAAGTTGGAATTTCCAACTTCTATTCATTTTACTAAGAAAGATGAATATAATTATATAAAAACTGGAGGGATAAATAATGGCAGGAAAGGGATTAGATTTTAGACATAAGGAAGTAATTAACATAGTAGATGGAAAAAGACTACGGTTTTGTACAAGATGTAACAGCAAATTTGGAAACAGGAACAATTACATCAATAATAGTACCAGGGGCTAATAAATTTTTAAATGTTTTCTCTGGAGGGAATGATATAGTTATTCCTTGGCAAAACATAAAATGCATAGGAGATGATATTATATTAGTGGAACTATAAAGAGTAAAAAGTAAACATAAAAAGTTTAAAAACTATTGACTTTTATAATTAACTTATGTTATCATAAATATGTACCAAAAAACAAGAGAAGACACTTAAAAAAGCACATATTAAAGAAAAAATTAGTAATAATTTATAAGCAAAATTAATAATATAAAAACTTGCAATTACTAATTTTTATTTTGTCATTTTTTAATCAAAAATATTTCACAAAAGTGTTGACATTTGTATTTTTAGGTAGTATAATAAAATTCGTCTTTGGCGAAGAACAAAGAACTTAAAAAAGCACATTGAAAAGTAAACAATAAAATCCTTTAAGAGACCAAGCGGAAATACGAAGTATTTCAAAACGAGACAAGAAAAAAAGAGTCAAGAAGAGACGAAAATAAGAAGAAAAGAACAAGAGAGTTTGATCCTGGCTCAGGATAAACGCTGGCGGCGCACATAAGACATGCAAGT
>CALYAM010000002.1 GCA_944393565.1 uncultured Clostridia bacterium | reverse complement strand
CGGTTCAGGATTTGAAGCATCATATAAACTTGGCATTTCCCTAGCACTTGCAATTGCATTACATGATATACCAGAAGATAGATTCCAAAGTAGACAGTGGTGGAAATGTGCGAGATAAAGATGATTTGGATTCGAATATTCTAAAACTGATAAATTCATATAATTTGAAACAAAAAATGGCTTAAAATGAAAAATAATGAGAATTAAACATATAAGAAATGGAGGAATCATATGAACGAAAAAAATAGAGCAAATTACTATGCAATAATACCTGCAAAAATTAGATATGATAAAAATTTAAAACCAGCTGAAAAGATACTTTATGGAGAATTAGCAGCACTTAGTAATAAAAACGGATATTGTCATGCACAAAATAGATATTTTGCCAATCTATATAATGTAAGTAATGAAACAGTTAGTAGAAGGATTCCACACCTACAAAGTTTAGGATATATTTATGCAGAATTAATAAGAAATGAACAAAGAGTAGTTGTATCTAGACGCATTTATGTTGTTGACTTATGATAGGAAAAGTACAAATATTACAATAATTTAAATTATTAAAATATATATCCCCTATGTATTAAATAATACATACCCTATATACAAAAAAATCAATACCCTATTGTATAAAAAATCAATAGGGTATTGATAAAAATGTCAAAGAGAATACTATAAAGATTAATAATATAAATATGAATATTATAAATAATAATAAGAGGAGGATTTTTTTATTTTATTTATATAGAAAGTAAAAAATTTAACTTTCTAATTTATCTTCAATGCCAGCAAATAAGTCATCATAAGATATATTAAGTACTTTTATAAAACCCCATACTTCATAATCTTTAACACTTCTTTTATTATTTTCAATCATATAAACATCATTTTTATGAAGATTTATTCCGAGTAAATTTAATTCCATTGTCAAATCAGCTTGAGATAAATGTTTTTCTTTTCTATAATTTCTTAAATTCTCTCCAATTACATTTAAATTATTATTTAATTTCCTGACAGCCATAATTTATACCACCTTTTTTACAATTTATATTGATTTTACCCCGATGTTTGTGGCAATATGACATTAAGCAGTGGGCAAGGAAGTAATAATGAAAAAGAGCAAGAAAACAGGAATAGATATGAAACTTTTTAGTGATACAATGAATCAATTAATTAGAGAGAAAAAGATTGAGTTTGATTTTTATGATAACAAGCTAATAAAATTGGAGTTATTGTAAATTTGTTATGATAAGAGTAAAGACAGATTAGAAATAGAATTTAGGGATGTTGTAGGAGAATATTTAAGAGAACTAAGAACAAGAGAAAATTTTAAACAATAAGCAATTGACATAATATGGAAAAGGTGATACGATATAGAAGTAAATTTTAATTGGAGATGCTATATATGAATTATTTAGGAGTAAAACCTTTAAAAAACAAGATAGTAGATGATTTTATTGCAAATGACAATCTATTTGCAATTTTTAACAAATTTCCAGTTAATGTATTATTTTTAGACAATTTTATTTGTAATATTGACTCTTTTAAAGATATTTTTGTGCAAAATAATATGCGTGAAAATATCTTTTTTTCATGTAAATCTAATAAGAGTTATGCATTATTAAAAACTGCAGTAGAAGAAGATTGTGGTATAGAAGTTTCAAGTTTTTACGAATTGATTGATGCTCTAAAATATACAAAAAGAATAATTGCGTCAGGACCAGCAAAAGAATATAACTATTTATCTTGTGCAATTCAAAATGACATTATTATATCAGTAGATGATATTGAAGAATTACAAGAAATTAAAAAATTTAGAAAAAAAGTAAATGTAATGCTTAGAATATCCGACTTACTTGGGATTGTTAGTAGATTTGGTATAAATATATCTCAAATTGATGAATGTATGGATATTATTAAGAAAAGTGAAATTCAATTAATTGGTTTTTCATTTCATATAAATAACTATAATTTAAATGATAGGATAAAAGCAATAAAGCAATTAATAAATATTATTAAGAATAAAAAATTAAATATAAAATATATAGACATAGGAGGTGGTATACCAATCAATTATTGCTCTAAAGATGAATATTATAACTTCCTCAAGAAAAATAATAGAGAAATGTATTTTAGGGAAAAAGAAATAAATGATTTTTATCCATATTATAACGAGTTGGCTTCAGATAAAGCTTTACAATATATTATAGAAAATGTAAGAAAAGAGTTAGGAGATATAGAAATAATTATAGAGCCTGGTCGAAGTCTGTTAAATAACTGTGGAATTAGCATATATGAAGTACAATACTTGAAGGATTTAAGCAATGGATATAATTTAATAGTAACTAATGGCAATATTAATTGCTTATCAGAACAATGGTTTAATACAGATTATCTAATCGAACCACTTTTATACAAAAAAGCAGCTATAAAAAATAAAAAAGTCATTTTAGCGAGTGTAGCTGGTAATCTTTGTCTAGAGCAAGATATGATAACATGGAGAAAAATTAAATTTGAAAATACCCCAGAAAAAGGAGATTTACTCATTTATTATAATACAGCAGGTTATCAAATGGATTCTAATGAGAGTAATTTTCATAAAATACCACTTATTGAAAAGATTGTAGTAAAAAGAAATAATAATAAAAGTTATGAAATTAAGGAGGACAAGTTATATGATTGTAAATAAAATAACTGACTTAATTGGAGAAACACCACTACTAAGAATAAAAATGAAGAATAATAAATGGCAGGTCTATTTAAAATTAGAGAAGTTTAATCCTGGTGGCAGCATGAAAGACAGAATGGCTTACAATATGATAGAAATGGCAGAAAAAGAAGGTAAACTAAAACCAGGAGGAACAATTATTGAATCGTCGAGTGGAAATACAGCTATAGGTTTAGCAATTGCTTCTGCAATTAAAGGGTATAAATTTATCGCAGTAGTAGACCATCATGCTTCAAAAGAAAAAATAGATATGATAAAAGCATATGGAGGACAAATTGTTATAGTAGGGGATGGATACAAAGATAACGAAGTTGCTGTTGTTGAAAGAGAAAAAACAGCTGCTAAGATGTCTAAAGAAATTCCAAATTCATTCTTCCCAAATCAGGCAGATAATTATAATAATAGAGGAGCATATATTGATACACTGGCAAAAGAATTACTTGATGAGTTAGGAAAAATAGATTCATTTTATGGAGCAATAGGTACGGGTGGTTCAGTATGTGGTACAGCGATGGGATTAAAGAAGAGAAATAGTAATACTATTATAAATGCTATAGAACCAGACGGCTCAATAATATTTGGAGGACCAGGAAAACCATATTTTCAATCTGGGACAGGAAATCCAAAAGATGCGCCAATACCCCAAATAATAGATTATTCATTAATAGATAATAACTTTTATGCTACAGATAAAGAAGCATTTAATACCTGTAGATTTTTTGCTAAGAAATATGGGTTATTGATTGGTGGCTCAGCAGGAGGAGTGTTGTATAAAGCATTAGAAGATATTAACAAAAAAGCTAATGAGGGAAAGACTGTAATTCTTCTTTGCGACGGAGGAGAGAAATATTTAAATAATGTATTTAATGATGAGTGGATGGAAAAAAACAATTTAATAGATAAGAAAATTGAAAAAGTAATATCTAGTTGGATTGAGGAGGCTTAGCATGGAATTAGAAACTTGGGAAAAAGAAGCATTTAAAGAATTATCGAAACTATATAACAACTTTTTTGAAAAGCTATCAGAACTTAGCAAAGAATGTTTTAGAACTGATGCACACAAAATATTTTCAAAAAATATAAAACAATTAACTAAAGAACAGGAAGATGAAATTTATAAATATTGGAGCCAATATACAGATGACTTTGATATAGCATATCATAGATATTATATTGATAAAACAGGAATATTTGATGTTAGATTTATACCAGATGATTTATTTGCTGGATACATTGATGGATATTTGAATAATAGATCCATAGAACCAGGAATAGCAGACAAGAATTATTTTGATATATATTTAAGTGGCTTTAAAATGCCTAAAACTTATATACGTTTAATTAATGGCATTTATGAAGATAAGGATTATAAGATTATACCTAAAGAAGAAGCATTAAATATACTTTGCAGACAGAAAAAAATAACGGTAAAACCAAGTATGGCATCCTATGGGGGCAAGAACGTATCATTTTTTGAAAATCCTACAAAAGATGAAATAAATGAATATTTAAATAATTTACCATGTCAAAATCTAATCTTTCAAGAAACCATAAAACAGTCAGAGAAAACAGCTAAGTTACACCCAGAATCTCTAAATACAATAAGGATAATGACCTTAATTTTAGATAATGATGTAAAAATTTTGCCTTGCTCGTTTAGAATGGGAATAGGTAAATCAAAAGTGGATAATGCGAGTAATGGTGGTATTTATTGCAAGATAAATGATGACGGCACTTTGTCAAATGTTGCATATAACACTTTAGGAGAAAAATTTACTTCACATCCTAATGGAGGAGAATTTGCTCAAATTAAGTTTGATTTTATGGATAAAGTAAAAAAATTAGTTAAAGAGGCTGCACAGTGTTTTCCTCACTTTAGATTAATAGGATGGGATATAGCAATAGATGAAAATGATGAGCCACTTATAATAGAAGCTAATTTAACAATGAGTAGTTTAGATGTAATAGAAACTGTATGTGGACCAGTTTTTGGTGAATATACTGAACAAGTTTTGAATGAGGTCTTTTGCCAGAAACACATTGAGAAACAAAGTATGGATATTTCACAATATATATAAGAAAGAGGTTATTTTATGGATAAAGAAGAATACATATATGCTGGCATTCCAACATTTATGGGGGGAAAATTTATTGAAGAAAATGATATAAAAAATTATAATGTTGTTTTTTTAGGAGTTCCATGTGACTATGGTGCATCATATAGATTAGGAGCAAAATACGCACCTAGACAGTTAAGAGAATATTCATTTTGGAATAGGGTAAATGGTGAAGAATTATATGATTTAGACCACAATGAATATTTAGAGACAAATAATTTAAAAATTGCAGATTTAGGTGATGTTTATGTAAATCCTACTCATCCTAATGAAAACCAAAATGCTATTTCTCAGAAAACATATACAATATCTAAGCACAGTTTTCCATTAGTTTGTGGAGGAGATCATTCAATAACATATGGAAGTTTTAGAGGATTTTATAAGGCAATAAAAGAAAAATTTCCACAATATGATGTCGGAATTATACATTTTGATGCACATTTAGATGTTGAAGATGAATATTTAAACATGCCAGAAGTATGGCACGGAAATGTTTTTAGAAAGCTAATTGAAGATGGATACTTAAATGGAGGCAATCTTTACACAATAGGTCCAAGAGGGGTTATAGATAGTCAATGGTTTAAATATATACAGGAAAAGGGGATAAATTTATATACATCTAATCAAATTAAATTAAAGGGGATTAAAAATATTATCAATGAAATTATTGAAAAAAATAAAAATAAAAAAATAAAATTCTATATTACATTTGATATCGACTGTTTAGATAGCTCTTACATATTTGGTACTGGTACTCCTCAATGTAACGGATTAACTCCTTACGAGGCAGATGAAGCATTAAGAACTTTAAAAAAATTAGGAGTTGCTGGAATGGATATCGTAGAATTAAATCCTAAATTAGATGATTCCCATAGTTCTTTTGTTACTGCATGTGAGTTATTATATCATTTTCTGGCATTAGGATATAATGGAGGTGAAAAGGATTGAAGAAAATAGCAATTTTATATAATTTGAATAGAAAAGAACATGAATATGAAGCTGAATTTGATTCGGAAAACACAATAAATTCAATATATGATGCTCTAAAAGATAAATATGATGTCAAGAGGATAGAAGCTATAAGAGATTTTTCATGGATAAAAAGAGTAGATGATTTAAAACCAGATTTGGTTTTTAATGTATGTGAAGGATTTAATGGACCAGCAAGAGAATCATTATATGGTGCTATACTTGAACAACTAAATCAAAATTACTCAGGACCAGATAGTACAAACTTACTGATATGCCATAATAAGTTTTTAGTTAAAAACTTAGTTAAAGATATAGCTGATGTTCCATTCGGGTATGCAGTAAAGAAATTGGAAGATGTTAAAAAAATAAAAAATATAGCATATCCAGTTATAGTTAAATTGAATTCAGAAGGGTCAAGTATGGGACTTAGTGAAAAATCTATTGTGAATAATTATAAAGAATTAGAAAAACAAGTAAAATGGTTGTTAGATAAGTACAATAGAAATATTTTAGTAGAAGAATATGTAGAAGGTATAGATGTTAGTATGGCATATATAGAAGGATTAGGAGCTTTAGGACCATGCAAAGTGGCTTGTGATGCAAAATTTTATGATTATGAAATGAAAACTATAAAAGATGAATCTGTCGATATTACTCCTATAAAAGATGAATATAAGGATTTAAAAGATATTGTTATAAAAATAGCAAAAAGATTAGATATTAAAGGATATGCTAAGTTAGATTTTAGAGTTAAAAATAATAAATATTATTTGATAGAAGTTAATTCACAAGTAAGTTTTCAGCCATTAGGTGAGTTTATTACTTGTTGCAAAAAAGACGGATATGATTTTAATAAAATTATAAATTATATAGTTGATAAAGCTCTAGAGAGCGGTAGTAAAGTAAATTCTATAGGAATAGGAGAGTTATAAATGGAAGAAATAATTGATAGTGAATTTGAGGAAGAATACAATAAATTAGTAGAGAGTGAATCTATTTTACCAATAAAAATAACAGATTTTTATAAGAAAAAAGTTATAGAGGAAATTTCAAAAATTGGTAAGGGAGGACCTTTATATAAGTCAGTAATACCAACGCAAGAAAAAATTAATATAAAAACAAGTGTGGAAACTAGAGATTATGTTGAAGAAAATAAGCATATGCCTATCGATGGAGTAGATTATGTAATAAGAAAGTATGAAGATAGACTAGTTTTTATCATTACAGATGTATGCTTTTCACATTGTCAGTATTGTTTTAGAACATATAATTTGTCAAAGTTGAAAAAAAGTAATTTAAAAGAAACTATATACAACAAAATAAAAGTATTAAAACAATATTTAGTAGAACATAGTGAAGTAAAAGAAGTTATTTTTTCTGGAGGAGATCCATTAAGTATTGGTTATGAAAATATGGCATATGCACTCGAAGAATTGAAAAACTGGAATATAAGAATACATACAAGAGCTATAGTTTACGAATCAAAAGTATTTGATGATAAAATAATACAACTTTTTAGCAAATATAATGTAAGACTTGTATTTCATATTAACCATCCATATGAAATATGTGAAATTGTTGAAAATAAGGTCAAAGAGTTATATAATAATAACATTAGATTATATGCACAATTTCCATTGCTAAGAGGAATAAATGATAATTATCTTGTTTTGAGAAAATTATTAACTAAAATGGATGAATTACATATTAGACCATTATCAATATTTATTCCTGACCCAATAGCATATAGTGCATCTTTTAGAATTAGTTTTAAAAGAATTATAGATATAATGAATGAAATAAACTGGAATACTCCATCATGGATCAACTCTACAAGATTTGTAATGGATACAACAATAGGAAAAGTTAGATATGAAAATATTAAAAAATGGGAAGGAAATTGCATTACGTTTTCGAGAGATGGAAAGAATGTAAAATATTATGACTTAGATGAAGGAATAGATGTACCTTCTGATATTAATAAATTATTATGGAAGGAGAGAATATAATATGCCACATTATGAAAGATATGATAGTACACAAATAAAGAAATCAAAAGAAAAGAAAGAAAGAGCAAAAGCAAAAGCTGGAAAAGGAAACATAGAACAAGCTGATACACAGTTCGTTATTAAGAAGGCAAATGAAACTACAGGAATAGTTATCGAAACTAGATATAATGAAGCAACTATACTTTATAATGGAAATTTAATAACGGCTCGATTAAAAAAAGGTATTAATGCAGTTTGTAATCAAACAGTATTTCCTGGAGATATTGTAGTAATAGGAGAGGAAAAGCAAGGAGAATATTACATAAACAATTTAATTGCAAGAAAGAATGTATTATCAAGAACTAAAAAAGATAGTACAAGGAATAGTCCAAATGCAGGTAATAGCCATAATATTGCAGCTAATATTGATATGGCTGTCATTGTAGTATCAGCGAAGACTCCTCCATTACACCCCAAATTTATAGATAGATACCTAATGATTTTACAAGACAATGACATTGACTGTGCTATATGCTTAAATAAATCAGATTTAAAAACAGAGGAAGATGAAAAAGTATTAGACATATATAGAAAAATAAAAATACCAGTAATAGAGACTGTGGCGATGGATAGAACAGGTATAGAAGAGTTAAAAGATATTTTAAGAGGAAAGCAGGCTATCTTTGTAGGACATAGTGGTGTCGGCAAATCATCCTTAACAAATGCATTGATGGATACTGATGAGATAAAAACATCACATGTTAGTGAAAAAAGTGGAAAAGGTAGGCATACAACTACATCATCCAAATATTATATTTGGGATGAAAACTCATCTATTATTGACACGCCTGGAATAAGGAGTCTAGATATATCTAACTTTAAGCCAAATGAAATACAAGAGTATTTTCCTGAGTTTGAAGATTGGGGTGGACGTTGCAAATATTCTAATTGCTTACACTACAAAGAGCCAGTAGAAGGTTGCAAGGTAAAACAAGCCGTAAAAGCTGGAATTATTAGTAGAGAAAGATATGAAAGCTATGATAGAATTTTACAAGATGTTATAAATGAAAAAAGTAGAGATGATGATGAAGATAGATAACAAAAATAATTCGTTTTATAAAATTAAATAAATTAAAAACATATGAGTCTAAAGTGTCCTTTTTTAGCAGTTTTAAAAATTAAAAAAGGACATTTTTTAAATGCATAAATTCGGTTATTTCAAGTGTTATAGCAATTTTTGAGATAAAATTAACTAAAAAGGGTAGGTGTATGAGAGCGTAAGCTATCATATTCCTACCCAAGTTTCGTTTAGTGAAAAACTTATGAAAAATTAATAACAGGGTCGTATTTTATTATAAAATTGTAAGTATATATAATAAAAGGCAAATAAAAACTATTTCAAAATTAAATTGGAATTTTTGAGGCAATGGCATATGGGCATTGGGTAAAAATAAATTTTTTAAATAAATTTAAAAATTAGGGTAGAAAAATTTAAAGTAAACTAATGTATATATAATAGAGGGATTTTAAAATTTGCTAAAATAAATTAAGAAGGAGAGGTGGTTTATATGCTTATTAAAATAAAATGAAAGTATAGTTATGTGTTCTTCAAATTGTAACTCTTCACATTAACAATATATATGTTTAAAGCCAGAATAATAGAATTTATTAAGCATATATATTGAATAAATCATTTAGAATCACATTGTTGAAAAATAATTACAATTTTGACGTTGTCAAACTTCATTTGAAATTTAATCAACGTACCAACAGTACGCCTCATAAATTTCAAACTCTTTTTCCTAGTCAAAATTTAATTCTTTTTCAACTGGATTTGTGATTCAGGAAAGAAAGAGAATAAAAATGAGTAATTTATTTAAAATTAATGTACAGTTTGATGAAAAAGGTGATGAGTTAGAAAAAATAATATCATACTTCTTAATTAGTCAGTTAGAAAAATATTCCACTATTAAGAAAGATAAGATTTTATAAGAAAGGTGGCTTCGCCACATGTGCATTTCGCTTTGCGAATATGCACGGCCTAAGGAAACTTAACCTTGTTGCTCCGGAAATTTCTAACGAAATTTCCTATGCAATAAAAAAGCCTAAAATTTGAATTCAAAATAGTTAGCACAAAATAATATAAAAAAATAAATATCTTGAACATTGTATTAAAAAGCAAAAATAGATATAATTAAAATTGAATTCAAATTATTTTTATCAAGCATGGGAAGGAGGATAAATGCTTGAAAAAATAAAGAGAACAATATACAAGGTTGCAATATATATTAGACTTTCGAAAGAAGATATGGATAAAGGATATGACGAGAGCGAAAGTATAACAAACCAAAAGGCATTATTAACAGAATATGTAGAGAAGTTAGGATGGGAATATGAACTTGTAAATATTTACATAGACCCTGGATATACAGGAACAAATTTTAATAGACCAGACTTTAAGCGAATGATTAGAGATATAGAATTAGGCAAGGTAAACATGGTTGTAACCAAAGATTTATCTCGTCTTGGTCGTGATTACATAGAAACTGGAGAATATATAGAAAAGTGGTTTCCAGAAAATAATGTTAGATATGTTTCTGTAACAGATAATATAGATACTTTTGCTACAAATAATGGAAATAATGATATTGCACCCTTTAAATCAATATTAAATGATATGTATTCAAAAGACTTATCTAAGAAGATAAAAACAGCATTGCACACTATGCAAAAACAAGGAAAATGGGTTGGAGGGAAAACACCTTTAGGTTATATGAAAGACCCAAAAGATAAGAATCATTTAATTATTTGTGATGAAGAAGCAAAAATTGTTAGAACTATTTTTAATATGGCGTTAGCTGGGAATAATGTAGGTGTAATAAGGAACTATCTAAATAACAATAAAATGCCTACAGCAAATCAAATTAGGTATAATAGGGCAACATTTTGGGAAAATAAAACTGTAAAGCTCATATTGCAAAACAAAGCATATGTTGGTGTTACAATCCAAAACAAAAGAAGTAGAATAAGCTATAAAAACAGAAAACTTCGAGGAAATCCAGAAGATCAATGGCAAATAGTAGAAAATACGCACGAGTCAATTATTGATAAAAATGTTTTTGATAGAGTGCAAAAAATGCAAATTGTGCAGAAATATAATATAAATGAAAAGAAAAACCATTTTTTATTAGATGGATTGCTAATATGTTATGAATGTAAACACAAAATTGGAGTAAGAAGCAGAAAAGATGGCCGTTATGATATGATATGTAATAATTATCGAAGAAATTCGAAACTTAATTTATGCACATCTCACGGCTTTTGTTATGAACGATTAGAAAAACAGATAATTGACTATATAAGGAAATTGTTTGCTGATATTGACAATAATAAAATTATGTTAAACATTAAAAATAGCAAAACAAAGTATGACTACAAAAAAATGCTTAATAAAATAGAAAAAGAAATTGAAAACATAAATAATAATATTGATAAAATGTATATTGATAAACTAAATAACAAACTAAGTGATGAAATGTATGAAAGACTTTTTAAAAAATTGAAAAAAGCTGAAAAAGACAAAGAAGCAGAGTACATAGACTTAAAAAAAGAAGCAGATGAGTGTGTAGACGATAAAAACGATGATATAAAAAAGCTTGTGAAAGAATTTTTGAAACTTGAGAAACCAACTTCGGAGATAATGAGAGTGCTCATAAACAGAGCAGAAATACACCAGGACAAACAAGTAGATTTATATTTTAATTTCAAAAAGTTGAATAATTTATCTGATATAAAGGTGAATAATATTATTTCAAAAAGTTTACGATTTTGACAAAACAATTTACGACAATACAAAAGTTAATTTGGACAAACAAAATAACTCGACAAAAAGGAGAATTATTTCACTAAAACAAAATAACTTTGAACAATTATCGAAAATGGAAGCATTGAGATTAAATTTCTATAAATTTTAAGAAAAAGACAAAAAAATCTAAAAAGATACAAAGTCAACAAGTGTTGGAAATAATTTTCCAACACTTGTTGACTAGAAAAAAATATTATTGTATACTATATATGAGGTGACCAATTATGATACAAAGAGATGTTTATTTAAAAAAGTTATTAGACTTTAAAGATAAAGATTTAATAAAAATTGTGACAGGAATTAGAAGATGTGGCAAATCTACTTTATTTGATATATATATTAACTATTTAAAAGAACAGGGAGTTCAAGAAAAGCAGATAATACAAATAAATTTAGAGAGCCAGGATTATAATTTTGAAAGCTATATAGAATTATACAATTATATAAAAGAAAGATTAGTTAGTAACCAAAAAAATTATGTTTTTATAGACGAAATCCAACGTGTGGAAGAATTTCAAAAAGCCATAGATAGTCTGTATATAAATAAAAACATAGATTTATATATAACAGGTTCAAATGCATATCTATTGTCAGGAGAACTAGCAACTTTGATTTCAGGCAGATATGTAGAAATAAAAATGTTACCACTATCATTTAAAGAATATATGTCTGCATTTGAACAAAATATAGATAAGCAAGAAAAATTATTAGATTATTTAAAATACGGTTCATTACCACTAACGGTCGAACTATTTAAAACAGACCCAGATTTGATAGAAAGCTATATTGATGGTGTATTCTCTACAGTTATATATAAGGATGTAATGCAAAGAAATGGTATAAATAATCAAATGTTACTAGAAAGTATTATAAAATACATTTTTAATAATATAGGAAGTCCTATAAGTACTAAAAAAATAAGTGATACACTAACAAGTATGAATAGAGCTACTAGCAATCATACGGTAGAAAATTATATTTCTGCACTAATAGAGGCTTTTTTGTTATATAAAGTTGATAGATTTGATGCAAAAGGGAAAAATGTTCTTGCAAGTGGATATAAATATTATGTGGTTGATATGGGCTTTAGAGAGCATATGCTTGGAAAAAAAGCCGGACAAGATATGGGGCATATATTGGAAAACATAGTTTATTTAGAACTGTTAAGGAGAGGATATAAAGTATATACAGGAAAAGTAGATGATTTAGAGATAGACTTTGTAGCAGAGAATAAGAATGGTCTAGAATATTATCAAGTATCATTAACTACAAGAGAAGAATTAACCTTAGAAAGAGAGCTAAAACCATTACAAAAGACAGGAGATTTTTATCCTAAATATTTATTAACAATGGATAGAGATTTAGAGGCAGACTACAATGGCATAAGGAAAATAAATATGATTGATTGGTTATTAGATAACAAATAGTCTTAAATAGAAGTTTAATAAAAAACTAACCAACTGCCTACTTCGGAATCAACCAGAAGGAATAAGTATGGCAGTGCCTATGAAGTCTGGTGGAATGACGGGTACAGCAGCACTTTTATTAACATTTGCATCAGGGCTAACCACAGGAATAGGAGCACTTTTTGGTGCAATAATTGGAACAGTATCAAAAAAGCTTATTAGTATATGTTTGGCTTTTGCAGCAGGAGCTATGCTTTACATAGTATCAGGAGAACTAATACCAGAATCTAACAAACTATACAAAGGAAGAATAGCATCAATAGGCAATATATTAGGATTTATTCTAGGATTAATTGCTACAAAACTGTAATACAGATAAAAATATTAATTAAACAAAAATAAGAGGTGTAAATTGAAGAAAATAATATTTATATGTACAGGAAACACATGTAGGAGTGCAATGGCACAGGGTTACATGAAGAAAATAGTAGAAGAGATGAAATTACAAATAGAGGTATATTCTGCTGGAATATATGCTCAGGATGGAGAAAAAGCAAGTTTACAAGCAAAAGAAGTAATGAAAAAATATGGTGTTGACTTAGAAAAACATAGAGCAACAAGTTTAAAAAAATCATGCATATTAAAAGCTGATATTATATTATGTGCAACATTGGCACACAAACAGATTATAATACAAATGTTTCCAGAATTAAAAGATAAAGTATATACCATAAAAGAGTATGCATATGGAATAGGGAGTTATAGTAAAGATATTCAAGACCCATGGGGGCAGAATATAAATTCATATGAAAATTGTGCAAAAGAAATTACAGATGCAATAAAAGAAGTAGTAAAAAAACAGCTTGACGAAAAAAAAGAATGAAGTATAATATATACAAACAAAAGTTTAAAAAAAAGGAGAATGTAATGCAAAAACTAATAGAAGATTTAAACAACAAACAAAAAGAAGCTGTACTTAACACAGAAGGTCCATGCCTGGTAATTGCAGGAGCAGGAAGTGGAAAAACCAAAGTATTAACACATAAAATTGCATACCTTATAAAAGAAAAACAAATAAAACCATGGAACATTTTAGCTATTACATTTACAAATAAAGCAGCAATAGAAATGAAAGAAAGAGTGGAAAAGTTAATAGGGGAAGACAGCAAAGATATGTGGCTTGGAACATTTCACTCTATTTGTGTTAGAATCTTAAGAAAATGGATAAACAACATAGGCTATGAATCATCATTTGCAATTTTCGATACAACTGATCAAAAAACAATAATAAAACAATGCTTAAAAGAGCTCAACTTAGATGATAAAATGTTTCCAGAAAGAAGTGTGCTATCAGAAATTAGTAATGCAAAAAATGAAATGTTAGAGCCAGAAAAGTATTTAGCAAAAACTAATGGTGACTTTAGAAAAGAAAAAATAGCACAAATATATGAGGCATATCAAACAAAATTAAAAAATAATAATGCAATTGATTTTGATGATATAATAAATTTTAGCATAAAAATTTTAACGGAGGTACCAGAGGCATTAGAATATTATTCAAACAAATTTCAATATGTATTAGTAGACGAATATCAAGATACAAATAAAGCACAATTTATGCTAATTACGCTTTTAGCATCAAGGCATGGAAATATTACAGTAGTAGGTGATAATGATCAGGGAATATATTCATTCAGAGGTGCAGACATATCAAACATATTAAACTTTGAAAAAGATTTTCCTGGTACTAAGATCATAAAGTTAGAGCAAAATTATCGTTGTACAGGGAACATTTTAAAAGTGGCAAATCATGTAATAAAAAATAATGAACAAAAATATGATAAAAAATTATGGACTCAAAACGAAGAAGGAGTATTACCAAAAATATATATAGCAGATAGCGAATATGGAGAAGCAACATACATTACACAGCAGATAGAACACTTGCGAAGAGAAGAATATTATCATTATTCAGATTTTGCAATATTATATAGAATGAATACACAATCAAGAGCAATAGAAGATATATTAAGAAGGGAAGACATACCATACAAAATAATAGGTGGCCAAAAATTTTATGAAAGAAAAGAAATAAAAGATATAATTGCATATTTAAGATTAATACAAAATAGCTCAGATAATCTAAGCTTACAAAGGGTAATTAATGAGCCAAAAAGGGGAATTGGAAAAACAAGTTTAGAGACAATAGAAAAAATTGCACAAGAAAACGAAATATCAATGTATGATGTAATAAAAAGATCAAATGAATTTGGTCTAAATAAGGTATTTACAGCTTCGAGAGAATTTGTAAATATAATTGAAGAGATTCAAAAAGAAAAAGAAAATACAGGTGTATCTGAAATTGTAAAAAAAATATTGAATAAAACAGGATACATAAAAGCTTTAGAAACCGAAAATACTAAAGAAGCAGAAAACAGAATTGAAAATTTAGAGGAATTTTTAACTGTAACAATGGAATTTGAAGAAGAAAGTGTAGAAAATTCTTTAGAAGTATTTCTAGAAGGGATTACACTATCTAGTGACATAGACAATATGGAAGAAACAGAAAACTCAGTAACAATGATGACATTGCATAGTGCAAAAGGTTTGGAATTTCCAGTAGTTTTTTTAGTAGGAATGGAAGAGGGAATATTTCCGGGCTATAAATCAATTGGAGAACCAAAAGAATTAGAAGAGGAAAGAAGACTTTTCTATGTAGGGATAACAAGAGCAAAAGAAAATTTGTTTTTTACATGTGCAAGGCAAAGAACAATATTTGGCTCAACTAGTTGTAATACAATATCTAGATTTATAAAGGAAATTCCAGAAGAATTATTAGATGGTTTTAAAGAACAAAAATCAACAAAAGATAAAGAAACAAATTATGAATGGACATATGGAAGGAACAACTACAAAGAAAACGTGAAAATGTACATATTTGATAAAAAAGACCCTATAAAAATGCCTTCGTACGAATTTAAAACGGCAGAGAGCTTTTTACAATCTCTAAACAAAAACAAAGAAGATATAAATATAAAACAATACCAAGAAGGACAAAGAGTTTACCATAAAAAATTTGGTGAAGGCACAATTAACAAAATAGAAGAAGAAGGAAATGACATTAAAGTGGATATAAACTTTGATAAAGTAGGACATAAAAGACTAATGGCAAAATTTGCAGGACTAGAAATAATAGAATAAAAAATTAAATAAAAGACATAATAATACTATAAATTTTGGAAAGAAAGGAAGAAAAAATATGTCAAACTTAAATCAAGTGGAATTACAAAACTTAAGGCACTTAATAGGTGCACAAGACACGTGCTATGAAAAATTAAACACATATGCATCACAGTGTGTGGATCCACAAATCAAGCAGATGTTTACAAAATCAGCACAAGATGCTCTGAATGCAAAAACGAAGTTAATGGCATTTTTAAACAATTAGGAGGTAAAAGATGGAAGAGAAAACAATGGTTAATGATATTTTGGAAAATGTAAAAGCAGAACTTACAACATATCAAGGTGCTATTTCAGAAAGTGCAAATCAAGATTTAAGGCAAACAATACAATCAATAAGAAATAGCAGTGAAGCATTTCAATACGAGCTTTTTAAGGTGGCCCAAACAAAGGGATATTATAAGCCAGCAGCACCAGCAAGTCCAATGGAAATTACAAATGTAAAAAATGAGTTGCAAAAATAAAAATTATGTATTAACTTCTGTAATTACCAATATTTAATATGCTGAAGTATATATAAAAAAGCATTTTGCTACCAGAGTGGCAAAATGCTTTTAAAACTTCATGTAAGTAAAGAGAAAAAAAGAAAAACAGACATAAAATGAGAAAAACATAGTATAAATAAAGTAAATATAAAAAATGGGCGAATAACTTTCTTGAACAATAATAAATAATTATATAGAATATAAAAAAACAAAAAGGGGCAAAAGGTAAATGAAAAAGTTATTAATTCATATACGAACTTTTATAAAGTTTATATCATTAGTAGCAGTTTCAACAATTTTAATTGTGGCTACAATTACCCTTCTATACAAACCAATGTATAGTGTTACAATTCATGGGGAATTTATTCGGTTATACAAGTGATAAAAGCAAATTACAAAATGAAATAAATGAGTACATAAAAAATGGAGACGGAGATAATATTGCTTTTGTGCAAATAGATACTTTACCAGAATATAAAATATGCCTACTAAAAAAAGACAACAAAGCAAATGATGAAGAAATTTTTGAAAAAATAAAAACTATAGGAACACCATACTATAAATATTACGCGGTAACAGAGGGTGCAGTAGAAAAACTATATGTTGCTACAAAAGAGGAAGCCGAAAATGTAATAGCGGGGTTAAAAGAAAAAAATAGTAGTAATAAAGACAAATTAGCATATGTAGAAAAATATAATACAGAACTTGCAGAATTAACTGATACAGAAACAGCAGTTTCAAAGTTATATGAAAAGCCAGTAGTTCAAGTTACAAGATATGCAAGCACAGGGTATGCAAACACTTCACAAACAGTAAATACAGGTGCGAAGGTTAATTTAGGCATTACGCTGGCAAAACCAGTATCAGGAGTTATTACATCGCGATTTGGAAGTAGGGGAAGAGGCACTCACACAGGTTTAGATATTGCAACAAACAAAGGAACTGCAATAAAAGCGGCAGCAAGTGGAAGGGTTACATATTCAGGAACAAAAGGTACATATGGAAATTTAATAATAATTACACATTCAAACGGAGTACAAACATATTATGCACATTGTGATAAATTATATGCAACAACTGGTGAGCAAGTATCGCAAGGGCAAACAATAGCAACAGTTGGCTCAACAGGAAATTCAACAGGGCCACACTTACATTTAGAAATAAGAGTAAATGGAATTGCGCAAAATCCGCAAAATTACTTATATTAAAACAACATATGCTTATTTTTAAGCATATGTTGTTTTAATATGGCTAAATATAAATTTATTTATTCAACAAAAGCGTATCAACGAACAGAAAAATGGTCAATAATAGTTTTAATAGCATTATTACTTATTATTAAAGAACCATGTTCCATTAGCTTTCTCTTAAAAAGCTCAGAAAAGTCAACATATGAGCCAAACTCAGTAAGAACTGAGCAAAAACCCTTTAAATTATTAAAAGTAGTACACAGATTATCAAAACACAAATAGTATTTATTCTTATACTCATAAAGAGAATTTGTATCACTATATGAAAAATTATCATAGTTATGATTACTCTTTATAGATTCACAAAACAAACAGACATCATCAAAAGATACAAAAGAATAAATTAAAGATTCTTTTGAACAATCAAAAGATTTTCTCTTAATATGTACTTTTTTCTTGCTAGGTTTTATAGAATCTTCTAAGGATCTTGTAACAGTTAAAACAAAATTTCCGTCAGGAGTAGCAAGGGCCTCAATAGCAACTTTATAATCCTTAGTAATAAAACCAACTTCTTTTTCAGCAACATGAAGCATATCCAAAAATAAAGACTGTGATTCAATAGGATTAGACATAAATGAATGAAAATCAATGTTTTTTTCTTTTAAGTCCTCTAAGTTCAAAATAATTCTAATTTTATTTTCAGAAATTTTTTCAATTTTCAATGTAAATACCTCCAATGAATGATTATATACATATTATATAATAAAAAAATAAAAAAGGGAATGTATAAATTATGGAAAATTAAAATTATATAATGCAAAACAACTAAAAGTAGAAAAAATCAAGTGAATTTTCTTGAAAAATTTATAAAAAGAATATATAATACAATAGGTAAAAAAGAAGTGACCAATATAGGAGGTAACATAAGTGGCAACAAAAGAAAAAAATATATGGATATTATTAATATTTTTGTTATCAGGATTAGTAATAGGAGGACTACTTGGTGAAATAGCAAAAAATACAGACTTTTTATGGTGGTTATCATATGGCGAGGAATTTGGATTGAAAGAGCCATTAACTTTAAACTTAAGTGTTATAAATATAACTTTTGGTTTAATGTTTCGTATAAACATAGCAAGCATTATAGGGATGGCAATAGCAATTTTTATTTATCGTAAAGTATAAAAATCTGGGGGCAATAAAAAAGGAGAATAAATGCCAGTTAAAATGAAAGACCTTCCAATTAGTGAAAGACCTTACGAAAAATTAGAATTATATGGCGAAAAAAGATTATCAAATTCAGAATTATTAGCCATAATAATAAAAACAGGAACAAAAGAAGAAACAGCGGTAACCTTAGCACAGAAAATATTAAAATTGCGTAAGCGGAGATGAACTTAGAGAACTGCAAAATATACCATTACAAGAACTAACTAAAATCCATGGAATAGGAAAGGTAAAAGCAATACAACTAAAAGCTGTATGCGAACTCGCAAAACGCATGTCAAAGCCGGTAAATACAAAGAAAATACACATAAAAACAGGACAAGATGTTGTAAACTTAATAATGGGAGAAATGCGCTATGAACAAAGAGAAATAGCGAAGCTACTTTTGCTAAACAATAAAAATAATCTTATAAAAATAATTGATATTGCATTTGGGGGCAGGAACTTTGCAGTTCTAGAGCCAAAAGAAATTCTAATGGAAGCAATACAAAATGGTGCATCAAAAATAATACTTGCACATAATCACCCAAGCGGAGACGCAACACCGAGTACAGAAGATTTTCGTGTCACTGACCGTATTTATGAGGCAGCCGATATTATGGGAATTACGTTATTAGACCATATTATTATAGGAGACCGGAGAATACAAAAGCCTAATATATCGAGAGAAAAAATAGGAAGGAAAGAAAAAACATGAAACTTTTTAACTTCGGAGGAAAAGATATTGGAATAGACTTAGGAACAGCTAATATATTAGTAACATTAAAAGGAAAAGGAGTTATATTAAAAGAACCATCTGTTGTTGCAATAAATAGAAGAAGCGGGGAGATACTGGCAACAGGACATGAAGCAAAAGAAATGCTAGGAAGGACACCAGACCAAATAAAAGCAGTAAGGCCACTAAAAGATGGTGTAATAGCAGATTTTACTGCAACACAATTAATGCTTAAAAATATAATAGCAAAAGTATGCTCACGCTATAATGCTGGGAAACCAAGAGTAGTAGTTGGTGTGCCATCAGGAATAACAGAAGTTGAAGAAAGAGCAGTAGAAGAATCAATAATACAAGCTGGAGCAAGAGAAGTATATTTAATAGAAGAACCAATGGCTGCAGCAATAGGTGCAAATTTAGAAGTAGCAGAACCAAGCGGAAATATTATAGTAGACATTGGAGGCGGAACAACAGAAGTAGCAGTTATTTCACTTGGGGGAATTGTAATCAGCAACTCACTTAGAATAGCTGGAGATGAGCTAGACGAAGACATAGTAAATTATATAAAAAGGGAAATGAACCTCGCAATAGGAGAAACAACAGCAGAAGAAATAAAAATGGAAATAGGATGTGCTCAACCACTTATGACAGAAATGAGTATGGAAATAAGGGGAAGAGATTTAACAACAGGACTTCCAAAAAATGTAATAGTAACATCCACACAAATTGAAGAAGCAATTGCAGATTCAATAAACGAAATAGTAGAATCTGTAAAAAACACATTAGAAAAGACACCACCTGAGTTAGCTTCAGACATTATGGAAAAGGGAATTGTCCTAGCTGGTGGGGGAGCTTTAATAAAAAACATAGACAAATTATTAAGCCTAAAAACAGGAATGCCAGTGTACATTGCAGAAAACCCATTAGAATGTGTTGTAAAGGGAACAGGGAAAACATTAGAAGACTTAGAGAGACTAAAAAGTGTTTTAATTAATGCAAGAAAGAGAAGATAAATATGTATAGAAAAAAAAGTAATGGCATAGTCCGGAATTATAATAACAGTAATATTATTAATATTATTGGTTATTCTGTCGAATCTTAATTTAGAAAATATAACAAGTGTAGAAAATGCATTTTCTACACTTGTTATGCCAATTCAAAATGGACTTACATATTTAAAAAACAAGTTAGCTGGAAATGATGACTTTTTTACTGATATTAATAATTTAAAAACAGAAAACGAAGAACTAAAAAAACAAAATGCTGAATTAGAAGCATCATTAAGAGAGCTAGAAGTAATAAAAGCTGAAAATACAACTCTGAAAGAATACATGAAAATGACAGAAAAATACTCTGAATATAATACGGTACCTGCATATATTATAAATAAAAATACAAGTAATTTAAGTAGCATAATAGTAATTAATGCAGGAACACGAGATGGAATAGGAATAAATATGACTGTAATATCCGAAGAAGGATTAGTAGGACATGTTATATCTGCATCTGAAACAACTGCAAAAGTACAAACAATCATAGACCCAGCAAGTACAACAAGTGCTACAATTAGCACATCAAGGGAAGGAATATTACTAAGAGGAATGTTGGAGGAAAATAAGACATTAAAAGCAACATATATTCCGGCAGAAGCAAGTTTAGTCCAAGGTGATGCTGTTGAAACATCAGGAATGGGAGGAATTTACGAAAAAGGAATTCATATAGGAACAATAAAAGAAATTGTAAATACAAAGAATATAACAAACCGTTATGCAATTATAGAAACAGCAGTGGATTTTGACAAAATAGAGACAGTCTTAGTAGTGAAAAAAGATTCCTAAATAAGGTGTAAAAGGTAAAAAAATGAAAAAAATAATTATATATATACTGTTAATATTAGTATTTCTAATTATATATTTTCTTCAATCGAATTTTTTTAGCTGGTTTACGATATACGGAATAATGCCAAATTTATTTGTCATATATGTACTGTTTATAGGATTATTTGCAGGTCAAATTCCGGGGGCTATTTTGGGAATGTTATTTGGAGTATTGCTTGATATATTTATTGGGGAAAAAATAGGAATATCTGGTATACTCCTTGGGATAGTTGGTTTTGCAAGTAGCCGTTTAGATAAAAATTTTTCAAAAGATAGCAAATTAACAATTATGTTAATGTGTATAGGTGCAACATTATTTTATGAAAGTGCAGACTACTTTATATCAGTATTTATCTATAAAATGGATATAGAGATTATTGCACTAATAAAAATCTTGCTGATTGAATCAATCTATAATTCAATACTAATTATTATTCTATATCCACTAATGCAAAAAGTAGGTTATAGAATAGAAGAAACTTTTAAAGGCTCAAATATATTAACAAGATATTTTTAGAAAAAAATTAATATAAGGAGACATTTCAAATTTGAAAGAAAATAATATAAATCAAAGAAGTAAATTAAGATATAATCTTATGACGGTGTTAATATATTTAATTGGAATTATACTTATTATGCAATTATTTAATCTTCAAATTATAAATCGGAGCAGAATATAGAGAAAAATCCGATACAAGGCTAACAAGAGAAAGTACGTTGCTTGCAGCAAGAGGGTCTTTCTTAGATAGAACTGGATCAGTAATTGCAAGCAATACAATAACGACTAAATTAGAATTATATAAAACAAAAATTGATGACAAAACACTAAATAATTCAATATTAGAAATGCTGAAAGTGTTAGAGAAAAATGAAGACGAATACATAGACAACTTTCCAATTGCATTAAATCCATATGCATATACTTTTTCTTCAGAAACTAGTTTAAAAAATTTTAAACAAGATTATGATTTAGATGAAAATGAAACGGCAGAAAGTGCATTTTTTAAACTAAAGGAAAAATACAAAATTGAACAAGAAGCACCAGAAGATATAAGAAAAATATTAATAGTAAGATATGAAATTTCAGAAAACGGTTACAGTTCAACAAAACCAGTAACGATAGCGAAGTCAATATCTAATGCTAGTATAAATGAGCTTGGGGAAAGAGGAGCAATGTTTCCGGGAATAAGCATGGTAGCAGAGCCAACAAGAAAATATAATCTAGGAAGCGTAGCATCACATATATTAGGTTATGTAGGGCCAATTTCAGAATCTGAATATAAAAAAAGAAAAAATGAAGGTTATAGTGCAAATGATTATATAGGAAAAGATGGTTTGGAATATGTATTAGAAGAATACTTAAGAGGGCAAAATGGAACGAGGCAAATAGACATGTCTGTAAATGGTACAACAACAGGCGAATATATTTCAGAAGAAGCAATAGCAGGATGTAACGTAGTTTTAACAATAGATGCAAATCTACAAAGAATAACCGAGAATGCTTTAAAAGCAAATATTGAAAAAATAAGAAACGGTGGATTTGGAAGTGTCAGCGAAGCAAAAGGTGGAGCAGCAGTTGTTATGAATGTAAAAACCGGTGAAGTATTGGCACTTGCTAGTGAGCCAGATTTTGAACCACAAGAATTTGCAAATGGAATTAGCACAAGCAAGTGGAATGAATATAACGAAGGAAATGCATTATTTAACAGAGCTGTACAAGGAGCATATGCACCTGGTTCAATATTTAAAATGGTTACTGCTATTGCTGGCCTTGAAACTGGAGTGATTACAACAGAGGAAAGAATAAACGATACAGGAATATATCCACATGGACATAACCCTAGGTGTTGGATATATAATGATTACGGGTATGGACATGGAAGATTAAATGTATCAGATGCAATAAAAAAATCGTGTAACTTTTTCTTCTATGAAGTAGGTTACCGAATGGGGATAGCAACATTAGAACAATACGCAAGTTATTTTAGACTGGGACAAAAAACAGGAATAGAACTACCAGGAGAAGTATCAGGGACTGTGGCAGGAGAGACAAATAGCAACAAAAATGGGGAAATATGGTATTTAGGCGACACACTAAATGCAGTAATAGGACAAAGTGATAATAATTTTTCTCCTATTCAAATAGCAAGATATATAAGTATATTAACTAATGGACAAAAAGTAGTTAATCCAACATTAATAAAAAGTGTTATAAGAGCAGACGGAACTGAAATACCAAAAGAAGAAATAAATGCATTTGTTAATGAAAAACTTGGAATAACAGAAGATACAGAAGAACAGTTAAACATTAATCAGGAAAATGTTCAAGCTGTATTAGAAGGAATGAGATCAGTTACATATGAAACAGGAGGAACAGCACATTCAGTTTTTAAAAATTTCAATATAGAAGTAGGAGGAAAAACGGGTTCAACAGAAAGTAATACAGGAGATATAAATGCTTGGTTTACAGGATTTGCGCCATATGACAATCCAGAAATTGCAGTAGTTGTATTAGTAGAAAATGGCGGACATGGTTGGTATACAGCAGAAATTGCAAGAGACATAATTGGAGAATATTTTGGAATGAACATGAATGGAGTAAAAGAGGACATGACAGCAACTGGTTATACAGAGGAAATAAGATAAAATATAGGGGGAAAAAATGAGAAGAAGCACTATAACGGTACAACAAAAGCAAAATGAAATATTACTAAAAATACATGAACAGGCATCACAAGAGGAAATTTTAAAAGAATTAAAAAGAAAATTATTAGAACTAAAAAAGATGTATGGAAATGAAAAAACACCAATATTTATAACAGGTAAAGTCTTAAAAAACAAAGAGATAGAAGAAATAGAAGGGATAATAAAACAGAATATTGATGTTAAAATAGAATTTGATAGTCCTAGAGATTTAGGATTATACAGTATAAAAAAGACTTTTGAAGATGAAATACAAAATTCAGACACTAAATTTCATAAAGGGTCTTTGCGTTCGGGACAAAAATTAGAATACGAAGGAAGTATTGTGTTAATTGGAGACCTAAATGGAGGAGCAGAAATTATAGCAGGGGAAAATATTGCGATAGTTGGTGTATTAAGAGGAGTAGCACATGCAGGGGCAAAAGGAAATAAAAAAGCGATAATTGCAGCAGAATCCATAGAGGCTCCACAAGTTAGGATATCAAATATAGTAAAAGAAATAGAAAAAGGAGAAAAGACAGAAAACAAAAAAACTTATGCATATGTGGTAGAAGACAAAATAATATTAGAATAATTATCATACAAAAAATGCTTATACTTTAAAATAATTAGTAGTTAACAATTACTTTAAGAAAAAAATAGTAAAATTAAAATAGCAAATAATTCTTGGTCTTGAACTTCTTCGAAATAAAGGAAAAAGAGTAAACCAAGGATAATTAAATCATCTATATAAAGAGGAACACCTAAAATTTCAAAAACAGGTTTATCGTACGAGAGCCTGTTTTTATCTTCGGATTTTTCAATTTTTTTTGCACAATTACAAGAATTATTTATATTTTTAGACGCACTTAAGTTTTTTTTAGAAGCATCAGAATATTTTTTTATTAATGGATTATATTTTCTAATATATGGACGGTACATATTAGGGAAAAACGATGAGTGAAAAAAAGGATAAGGGAATATCATTTTTTATTTCCTCCATTTGATTCCTTAAAAATTTCCATTACCTTTCCCATATTAAGTAAAGAAATATATTGATCAACTTTTTCTTTCCTACTAGGCTTTAAATAAGGTTTAAGTGATTGTAGCAGATTATTTCTAGGATCATCTTTTGCATTCATTTTTTCCATAACAGCTTTTATTTTTAAAAGAGATTCCATGTCAAAGTTAAATTTATTATTGTCAGAAGTGTTTTTTTTAAATAATGAGGCAAATTGGCTTAACATATCAGGAGAAATATCTGAAAAATTAAAAGAAGAATTAGAAGTTTTTTCTTCAGAAGAGCCATTAGCCATCATGTCAGAAAATTTTTTCATCATATCTGATATATCTTTATCCATAATACACAGCCCCCTTAGAATAAATATATGTAATGAAAAATAAAACATTACTAGTATATTGTACTAAGTAAGGAAAAAAATGTTACAAAATTTATTCATTTTTTCCTTTTAAAGCGAAAAAAGTAGGAAAAACCATTGAAAACTTTACATAAAAAGTATATAATTAAAATATGGATACAATATTACAAAAATGTAATATTTCAGCAAACAGTAATTTCCGTATGCGATAAGATAATAGAAAAAAAAGTTAAAAAAATATATATTGACTAAGACTAAAAAACATGTGAAAATAAAGAAAATAGTAGTATTAAGTCGAAAATAATACAAGGAGGAATATAAAAGATGCAAAGAAAGATAATGGGAAAAATAATAGCAAGCATACTAGTAGTTGTATTAACAGCGGGGAACCTAATACTAATAGGAAATAGCATGGTAAGTTATGCGGAAGGTAACTTAGAAAGTCAAGATGAGAAGACAGAGCACAAGAATGTAGAATTTAGTGCATACATAGAAAAAGAAGGAGAGAAAGTACATTCAGAAGTATATGATGTAGGAGAAACACCAGTAATTAGCATGCACATAAATGTAAAAGAAAGCGGATTTATGAAAAATGGAGTAATAGAAATAATAGAAGGGAATTATAGAATAAAAGGAGAAATAGAGGGAAACGGAATAATAGGGAAAAAAGAAGGAAATAGATTAGAGTTAAAACAAATAAACAAAGGAACAGAGGCAATATTAGAAGTACCAGTAGAAGTAGAAATAGGAGAGAAACTAAAAGTAGAAGAGATAAATAAAAACAGCAAGATAAAATTAACAGGAACATATGTAACAGAAGAGGGAGAAGAAGTAGAAATAAGCAAAGAAGTAATAATAAACATAGGATGGGAAAGCAAAACAGAAATAGAAGCAGAAAGGGAAATAATAACAAAGAGAGGATATAAAGAAGGAGAAGAAGAAGGAACAATAATAGAAGAAGAGATAGTAATAAGAAGGAAAAATGAAGGGCTACCAATAAAGAAGACAAGAATAGAAATAGAAGTACCAAGATATAAAGGAGAAGAAGCAAAAGAAGTAAGAGTAAGCAGCCAAGGAACAGAAATGACAAATGGAAAGAGAAAAGAAGAAGTAGAGGTAAAATGGGAATACAACGAAGGGAAACTAGAAATAGAAGTAGGAAATGAAGAAATAGAAGGAGAAGTATATAGCAAAGAAGGAGGAGAAGACAGATACATAATAACATATGAATATGGAACAAAAGAGGGAGAAGGAGAAGGGAAAGAAGAAATAGAAAGCAAGAGTAAGATAGAAGTAGAAAGTTATAGCCACACAGAAGAGAGAAACAAAACAGAAATAGAAGTGATATTAAAAGAAGAAATAGGAGAAGAAAGAGGAAGTATAATAAGAGGAAAAATAGGAATAGAAGGAATAAACAAGGCAAAAATGTATGCAAAAGGGTACGAAACAGAATATAAAGTAGAAGAAGAAATCCATATAGGGAAAGCAGAGATAACAGAAGGGATAATAATAGAAGAAAAAGGGAGCAGATTTAAGACAAAAGAAGGAGAGATGAAAGGAGAAGAAGGAAGAACATACTATAAAGAAACAAAAATAGTAGCAAAAAGATTTAAAGAAATATTAGGAGAAGAAGGAATAATAACAATAGAAAATGCATTAGGAGAAGAAATAGGAAAAATAGATAAAAATAGTAAGGAAGAAGAAGGGGCATATAAAATAGAATACGAAACAGAAGAAGGAAGAATAACAATAAAAACAAGTGAACCAAAAGAAGAGGGGACATTAATAATAGAACATAGGAAAGTAATAAAAGCGGAAGAAGAGATTAGAAGTGAAGAAATAGACGAGCTAGAAAAAATAGAAGAAGAAATAGAAGTAAGAGGAGAAGGAGAAGCAAAAGGGAATGAAGCAAAAGGAGAAGGGAAGCTAGAAGAAGCGATAAGCCACTTAAAAATAGAAGCAAATAAAGAAAGCATAAACCAAAAGAGAGAAGGAATAGAAATAAAAATAGAATTAGGAAACAACAAAGAAGATTCAAAACTATATGAAAATCCGAAAGTAAAAGTAAAATTACCAAAGTTTATAGAAGAAGCAGAAATAACAAATACAAATTTATTGTTTGATACAGAACTAGAAATAGGAAGAGCGGAAGTAAAAGGAACAGAAGAAGGAGAAAAAGAGATAGAAATAGAACTAAAAGGGAAACAAAGCAAATTTAGCACAACAGCAAAAGGGAATGGAAGTACAATAATAGTAGGGCTAAATGTAACAAGCAAAGAAGAGAGTGGAGAAGGAGAGATAATAGCAGAGCTAGAAGGAAACCAAGCAAGAACAAAAATAACATCAAATCTAAAGGAAGAAAAAGAAGAAGAGACACCAATAGTGGGAGCACCAGTAGAAGAACCAGAAGGAACACCAAATGAAGAAGAAAATGGAGCAAAGCCAGAAGAGAATAAACCAAGACTTGAGCTAATAATGAATACTGGAGCAGAAAATAGCCAAGTGCTTGAAGGACACCAAATAGCATATATGATAAATGTAAATAATATAAGTGACTATTTATTACCAGTAGATGAAGATGAAGAACAAATACCAGAGCCAGAAGAACCACTACCAGAACCAGATGATGAAGTAGAAGTACCACCTGAAACAGAACCGGAAATAGAAGGACCAGATCCAATTGAAAACATTATAGTAAAAGACTATTTACCAGCAGGAGTGACATATGAAAAAGCAATTATGACTATTTATGATGTAGAAACAAACCAATATAAAGAAATCGAAGATGCTGTGAACTATGATGCTAAAAACAGAGTTGTAACATGGAACATAGGAAATATGTTATATGAACCTGATGCAATATTAACATTAATTGTTACAACAAATAAGCTAAGTGGAAGCACATATGAAAGGGAAATTACAAACAAGGTAACAGCAACATACGATGGCTTGGAAACAGAAATCACATCAAACATAGTTAAATCTACAATTATAAGACCAGAGGTAAATATAACAAAACGAACAGAAAATGTAGAGACAACAAACAAAGCGGGAGATATGGTAAAACTTATAATGAATGCAGAAAATGTAGGAAGACTTGAAAAAGGGGAATTTAAGGTTAAAGTAGAGCTTCCAGAAGAACTAAAACCAATATCAGTAGTGTTTGGAAAAGAAGGCAACACTTCAGATATGTCACAAAGTGAGGGAACATTTGAATTAGAGCAAACAACAATATATCCAGGAGAAACATATATATGTGAAATAACAGCAGAAGTAGGAGAAATAAAAGAAAAAATAAAAGAAGTAATAGCAAAAATGATAGTAGGGGAAGAGGAATTAGAATGGGAAATTACAATAGAGAATGAAAATGGAGAGGAGAACCCAGATAATCCAGATAACCCAAGTGATCCAGACAACCCAAGTGATCCAAGTGACCCAAGTGACCCAAATGACCCAAGTAACCCAAGCGAACCAGGAGAAACAGAAAAGTATACAATAAGTGGAACAGCATGGTTAGATGAAAACAAAAATGGAATAAAAGAAGAAGGAGAAGAACTAATAAGCAATATAGAGGTAAGCTTAGTAGATAGAAAAGGGGAAGAAAAAGGGAAAACGACAACAGATGAGAAAGGGAACTATGAAATAGGAAGAATAGAAAAAGGAGAATACCAAGTAATATTTAAATATGAAGAGAACAAATATAAGGTAACTGAATATAGAAAGACAGGGGAAATAGAAGTAAACTCAAGTGCTATAGAAGGAGGAGCAGGAATAGGAATAACAGATGTAATAGAGGTAAGCGAAGAAAACATACAACACATAAATATAGGATTAGTTAGAATCCCAGTATTTGATATGAGTTTAGAAAAAGAGGTAAGTAAAATAATAGTACAGAACCGAGAAGGGACAAAAGAATACGAATATGAAGAAGGAAGCAAAATAGCCAAAACAGATATAAACAAAAAATATATAAAAGACACAGTAGTATTAATAGAATACAAAATAAGGATAAAAAATGAAGGAGAAATAGGAGGACGAGTAAAGAGCATAGTAGATTACATGCCACAAGAAATGATATTTAGTACAGAACTAAATAGGACATGGATACAAGCCCAAGATGGGAACTTGTACAATAGCGAGCTAAAAGACATAGAAATCGAACCAGGAGAAGAAAAAGAAATAAAACTAGTACTAAGGAAGAATATGACAGAAGAGAATGTAGGAATAATAAATAATGTAGCAGAGATAGCAGAAACAAGCAATGAAGAAAAAATAGGAGACAGAGATTCAAGAGAAGGGAACAAAGTACAAGGAGAAGATGACATGTCATCAGCGGACGTATTACTAGGGATAAAAACAGGACGAGAAATAATGTATGTAACATTAGGAATAGTAATACTAATAGTATTATCAACAGGGATATACTTTATAAATAAAAAAGTACTAAGAGGATAAGAGAAAAAGGCAGATCAAATTATGGAAAAAGAATAAAATAGAAAGTTCAAAAGGAGCCAAAAATGAAAAAAGAGAAGGAAAAGGAAAAGAAAAAGAAGGAAAGGAGGGCAACTAATGAACTTGTGTAAAAAGCTAATAATGGGAATGATAGTACTAACAGGAAGTATTATAATATCAGGGAAAGTAGAAGGAGCAAGTTTACAAAGTAGAATACTGGTTCCAAACGAGCTAATACTAAAATCTAGTGGAACATTAACATCAGGTACAACGCAAACCCAAGGAGTTTCTTTAACTCCACAAGAACAAGCCATGTGGAACACATTAAGTGCAGGTGGCAGCATACAACTTACGAGGGCAGATGTAGAAAGATGGCAAAATATTCTGTGTATATCGTCAAGTACAACAATGCCAAAAACATCAGCAACATATACAAAATCTGCAGAAGAAACAAGAACAAATGATGAAGTAGCATATATACTTTCAGAACCAAGAAAGGGAGAAACAGGAGACCTATATACACAAACTATACAAGGTGCGTTGTGGAGGACAAACTTTAATTTAACACAAAATGATGGAATGGAACACGCAAATGGTGGAGACTTATATAATGCAGCTGTTAAATTTAGAGAATATAGAAACACATATAAACAGCCAGAAGTAATAAAGACACAAGAAAGAACTGATTCAAGGAGAATAGTAGGACCATTTAAGATAAACTACACAATGACATATTATGGAGGAACAAGATTTGGTTCAATAGAAGGTGCAACATTAAAAGACCAAAATGGAAACGTAGTAGATCCAAGTTTATGGGGATTTAGAAATGCAGATGGTTCTGTATTAACTAATAATGTTGGAGGAGTAGTATATAATTTTCCACTATCAAACCAAGAATTCTACATATTTATAGATAGGAGCGTAATAATAAGTAAAGCAAACTTAACATTCCAATTTAATAATTTAGAAGCAACAGGTCATGCAATAAAAATGAACGGAACCTACTATTCCCAAGGTGGAAGTGGAAACATGACATTATGTACAGAACATCGAAAACAATTGGAAGCTGTAAATTGTGGAGATACAATTGATGGAGTACACTACGCAGGATACAAAGCAAAAACAACCAGTGTGAATGCTTATTGTGGAAGGAACTATAAATATATTACATGTGAAGATAATAAAGAACTTGAAAAAGTGAAATACGCTGGAAAAAAACGAGTTGGAATTTATAGAACAACATCATATTATATCAGAGGCTCATCTGGCTACGTTCGAAAAGCAAACCTTAACTATTATAACTGTAATCCAGGGCAAAGTGTAAGTGTGCAGGAAGTGTATTATAGATGGAGTGAAGTTGCATATGGTTATAAGAGATATTATACAGGTACATCTACTGTAAGAGCTGGATGTAATGGAGCATATTGTGGTGGAGCATATATAGGCAAGAAAACGGCTTATGAATTAGTTCCATGTACCGCATCAGACCCATGTAGCAAGTGTGCACCAATTTATGCTGCTGCAGCAAACTGTGGTAAAGAACTTACAGGAGCTTATGTAGATAAAAGTGGTGAAGTACATGAATCACATGCACATTGTGGAACAATTAGTAATTACCCTCCAGGCAATAGAACAGCACAACCATTATGTATTGCATATGGAGAGAGAAAAGTTACACCAACATATTTAAATATGGAATTTAATGTAGAATGTGTGGATATATCATTACGTAAATTCATAACAGGATTAAACGAAGAAGCAATAACAAATAGGGAGCCACAAGTAGATGTATCACCACTTAGAAATGGACAGACAACAGCAATATATAATCATACTAAAGAAGTAGTTGGTGTAAAAATTGGAGATATAGTAACATATACAATAAGAGTATATAATGAAGGAACAGCAGATGGATATGCAAAAGAAATTAAAGACTATTTACCAACAAATCTAGAGTATGTAAGTGGTGTAGTAGACGGAGTAGATTACAAGTGGAGAGTATCAACAGAAAATGGAAAAACAGTGTTAACAACTACATATTTGGAAAATAGGAAATTGGAAAAATATAGTGAAGCAACAGAAAATGGAATGGTATATAGAGATGAATTAGACTATGCAGATGTAAAAGTAATATGCAGAGTAAAAGATGGTGCAGTCGCAAATGAAAAAATAGTAAATATTTCAGAAGTAAGTAAATATGCATATTACGACAAAAATACCCAAGAAGTATTTTATATAAGTAGTGATACAGACTCAAGTGAAAACAACATAAATCTACCAACAAGTGAAACGAACTGGCAAAACTATACAGGAGCAGGAAGCAGTGGAAATTATGTAAGAGGGCAAGAAGATGATGATGACTTTGAAAGGTTAGAAGTACTATATACAGACATGGGAGGAACAGTATGGTTAGATGCAGTAGAAGGCAAACAAGAAGAAAGAGATGGAATACTAACAGAAAAAGATGAAAGGATGGAAGGAGTAACAGTAAGACTATATAGGGCAAATAATTTAAATAACATATTAGCAGAAACAAAAACTGACGCAAATGGGAACTACATATTTACAAAAATGACGGAAAATGGAAAAGAGCAAAACATACCAGTAAATGAAAACTACATAATAACATTTGAATATGGAGGACAACAATATATTCCAGTAGAAGTAACGAGATTAAACAGTGGGAAATATAGTAAAGAGAAATCAGCAGGAGAAGAAAGACAAAGCGAAAGGGAAGCATTAAATGAGAAGTTTTATGAGATAGTAAAAGGAACAGCAAGGAACAGCAAAGGAGAAGAAACAGTAAAACTAAATTATACAAAAGATATAACAAAACACACATCAACAATAAAGAGGGATGAGGAATTTTACGAAGCGAGCAAGATACTATCTAGAACAGAAGGAGGGTTTAGCGGAACAGCAAACTACGTAAAATATATAAACTTGGGATTAATAGAGAGGGCCCAAATAAACTTAGGAATAATGACAGACGTAGAAAAAGTAGACTTAAGTATAAATGGATATACAGCGACATATGATTATAGCGAAAGGGATGAAGGAACAGCGATAGATATAGAAGCGAAAGGAGCAGATATAAATAGAGTATATAACCAAGCAATATATAAATCAGATTACAATTATCGAATAGAAGACTATAATCAAGAAGGAAGCCCAGTAAAAACAGACCGAGGAAGTGAATTAGAAGTATATATAACATACAAAATAAAGGTAAAAAATTATTCAGGAAGCCGAGGAAGTATAAGTGAACTTACAACATATTATGCCCAAGAATATATATTAGTAGATAGCTGGTACGAAAAAGGAAGTACAAGAGGAGAAGTAAGATGGGAAGAAGGAGAGGCAACAAAAGGGTATAACACAATAAGAACAAAAAGTATAGGAAAAGAAACAATAGAAGGGAATGGAGAAATATACATATATGTACAATATCAAGTAAGAAAAGATGAAAATGGAGGAGTAATATTAGGAGAGAAATATACAATAACAGAAATAACAGGATACACAACCCCAGAAGGGCTAATAGATACGAACTCTGAACCAGGGAATATAGATATAAGTACATTGGAAACATATGTAGAAACATACGAGGACGACACAGACAGAGCGCCAGGACTAAACCTACATTTAGGAGGAGAAAGAAACATGACAGGGTATGTGTGGGAAGACTTGGTGACAGGGCAAGACATGGATGGAGTAAACATAGGAGACGGAATAAGAAGAGAAAACGAAGAACTAAAAAGTGGAGTAATAGTACAACTAATAGAACTAGTAAATATAGAAGGAAGAGAATATGAATACATATGGCAAGAGATGGAAACAGGAGGAAGAGAAGTAAGCTATATGGACAGAAGAGGAAAACTACATGAAAATGAAAGAGGAGTAGATGTAGGAACAGGAGAATATATATTTACAGGATATGTACCAGGAAGATATATAGTAAGGTTCAGATATGGAGAAACAGAAAAGACAATAAACTTAAATGGGCAAGACTATAAATCAACAACATATGTAGGGTATGGAGAAAACACATCAAGTGCGAAAGACAATAAAGATAGGAGACTAGAAGTAATAAATTACTCAGTAGAGCAAACAAATGAAAAAGGAGAAATACTAGCAGGGAATAACAAAGAAGAATTACTAAGGAACACATGGATGTATGCAGACACAGAAGAAGAAATGATAATAGGAATAAAAGAAGAAGGACCAGGGCACAAAGTAAACTTAGGCCTAATAAAAAGACCGATATCAAAACTAGTAGCAATAAAAGAGGTAAATGGAATAAAGATAAGCAACAGAGGAATAACATTAATAGACACAAGCAACGGAATAAACAGTGGACTAAAAGAAGTAAATGGGTCATATGAAATAGAACTAGATGACGAGTTAATAAATGGGGCAGAATTAGAAGTAGACTTTAAAATAAGGGTAGAAAACCGAGGAGAAAAAGACACGTTGTATAACTATTTTGAAGGAGACGAAAGGTATGGAAGCAATCAACACAAAATAATAACAACGAGGGCAAATAAAGTGTATGACTACCCAGGTAAACTAGGATTTGATGCAAGTAAGAATGGAAGCTGGAGAGAAGGAGTAGAAACAAATATAGTAAAAGGGGAAGTAAAAGAGAAGATAGAAGGAGGAATATTAGCAGTAGAGGCAACAGAAAAACTATATGAAGAACTAGAACCAGGAGAGAGTACAGAAGAAATAACGATGACATTAAGTAAGATACTAGCAGTAGGAGGAAGCGATGATTTAAACTATGTAAATGAAGTAGAAATAATAAGCAGAATAAACGAAGTAGGAAGAAGAGATGAAGAGAGCATACCAGGGAACTATGTACCAGGAAGTGGAGATAAAGAAGGAGACACAGGGGTATCAGAAGTAACGATGTATAATCCAACAGGAGATGAAGGAAATACAATATATTACATAGTAGGAATAGTAGCAAGTATAATGCTAGTAACAGGAATAGTACTAATACAAAAAAAGGTACTAAAGAAAAAGTAAAAAAATAAAACTAAGATTGTCCTAAAATAGAAAAATCCAACTCGATAAGAGCTGGATTTTTTTATAAAAAAAGTAAGAGAAAGTAGAAATGAATAACACAAATTGGCTATAATTAGCCTAGAAGTCTTTTTTTGTTAAAAATATTGCACTTTTAGTCAAAGTATAATAAAATAATAAACATAATTTGAAAACATTTGACACAAAAGATAAAAGGCTAGCAAAAATTAAGGCAAACTGTAGAAAACTTTTTATATATTATGTTCTAGAAACGACAAAAAAAACAAAAAAAATATACTAGAATATAGTAAATAAAAAGTGTAGAAGGTGGGAAAAGAAAATGTTTCAAAATATTAATGCAGAGTATGAAGATACAGAGCAGGAAAACCAAAAAGTAGATAATAAAGTAATAACTAAAAATAAAATAAAGGAATTATTCAAAATTCAAAATATTGTATATTACATTTTATGCCTTGGCGCATCAATGGTTGAATTTACAGAAGGTGTATCTCCATTTGGATTAGCACTTATTGCAGCAACATGTAGTAATAAAATGCCAGTAGGTGTTGTATATATATCCGTAGCATTAGGTACATTTTTAGGACTTGGAAAAGAAGGTTTATTAACATATATATTAATAAGTTTAGTTTTTATTACATTTTCACTTATATATAGGCCTAAATACGAAAATACTGTTAGAAACGAAAAGAGAAAGCTAGGTGCACATTTGATATTTTCGACTTTTTTAGTACAGGCTATGGGAATAATGTTTAAGACATTCTATGTGTATGACTTATTAACTAGTATATTATTTACAATTGTAACATATATTTTCTATAAAATTTTTACAAATTCAATTACTGTGATAAAAGATTATGGAGAAAAAACTGCATTTACAATTGAAGAAGTAATGGGAGCGAGCTTACTTATAGCAATAGGTGTTTCGGCATTAGGAAATTTTACTATATTTGGATTTTCAATAAGAAATATACTATGTATTTTAATAGTATTAGTTCTTGGATGGAAAAATGGAATACTAGTAGGAGCTACACGGTGGAATTACAATAGGAGTTGTACTTGGTATAATAGGTAAAGGAGATCCAAGTTTGATTGCAGCATTTGCTATTTCAGGAATGTTAGCGGGAATTTTAAATAAATTTGGCAAAATAGGAGTAATAATTGGTTTTTTGATAGGAAACATTATACTAACATATGTAGCAACAGGTAATACGCTAGAAATAATCTATTTTAGAGAAATATTAATTGCATCAATTGGTTTGTTACTTGTACCACAAAATATAGAAATTAATATTACGGATTTAGTTGGAAAAACCAAATTTTTACCAGCTACTAAAGAAAGAATGTTAGAAGAAAATGAAGATACTATATATAAATTAAATAGTGTATCAGAAACTATATCAGAAATTTCTAAAACGTATGGTGAAGTAGCCGCAACAGTTGTAGAAGATGAGGAAATAAAGAAAAGCAGTATAAAGCAAAAAGAAAATTTTATTGATGAATTGCTAGATAGCATGGAAAACGAGAAAAATAATATATTATATGAAGATATCATGAACGTAGATAGTGGTATTGCGGGAGATATATATGAATACTTAAAAGAAAAAGAAGAAATACATATGCAAGATATCATTGAAATTTTTGAAAAACATAATAGTTATATGGTTGGAATAAATGATGAAGAGATTCGAAAGCATGTAGAAAAAGACATTATGCAAGTAGCCAAAATAGCAAACCATTCAGCTAAAATTGCTAGACTAAATTCAATATGGAAAAAACAAATCGAAGATAGCAAAAAAACAATATCTATAGGCTTAGATGGAGTATCTAAGGTGATTTCAAGCGTAGCAAACGACATTAGCAAAAAAACAATAGGAATGTTTGAAAAAGAAAAAGAAGAAATAGAATTGTTGTTATTACAAAAAAATATAGGAATCTATGATATTAATATAACAAAACAAAACAATGGCAAAATAGTAGTAAGCTTATACACTAAGGTAAAAGATGATATAACAGAAGAGGTAAATAAAATTCAAAAAATAGAAAGTGTTTTGGGCAAAGTGTTTCAAGAAAAAATGGTAATGCAAAAACAAAAAAACAATATTAACACAGATGCAGATAAAATATTACAAACATATGTATCAGAAGACAAGCTAAATGCAATTATAGGTACAGCAAGTAAAACAAAACAAAATTCTCCTATTAGTGGGGACAATATTTTAAAACTTAAATTAGAAGATGGAAAATTACTAATTGCCTTATCAGATGGAATGGGCTCAGGTACAGAGGCAAATAAAAGTAGCAGTACAGCAATTAATCTAATAAAAAGATTAATTGGAGCGGGATTTGATAAAGATTCTGCACTAGAATTAATAAATACAAGTATTGCTATGAAAACAGAAAAAGAAACATTTGCAACAATAGATATTGGAATAATTGACTTATACACAGGAACAGTTGAGTTTTTAAAAAATGGTGCATGCCCGACATACATAAAGAAAAATAAAGAAGTAAAGATGATACATGCTATTTCATTACCAGCTGGAATTTTGAACAATGTGGATTCAGTTGTATTTGATACGAATATTCAGGAGCGGAGATATAATAATAATGTGTACAGACGGAATAATAGATGCAAACAGGGAAGCAATAAATAAAGAAGAAGCATTTAGACAATTTTTACAAAATATTAATATAGACAATCCACAAAAAATGGCAGATTTAATAATAAAAGAAGCAATTGATTTAGAATTTGGAATTATAAAAGATGATATGAGTGTAATAGTTGCGAAAATAGGTAAGCAAAACTAACTTATAAATCAAAAAACCACATTGAGTCTATCAATGTGGTTTTGATTTAAGCTTTTAAACACGAAGCCTTATTATTGCATGAAGTAAATTTTCCTTACTATTTTTTACAGAAATAATATATTCTTCTTCATTCTCTTTATGGCAATAACATGTTATAGTATCTCCAAGTAAGCATTGCTTTTTATACATAATTTCAATGCTTGAAAAATTAGTGTTTTGATAAACATCTAAAGGCAAAGCCTCTAAAGCAAATTGAATATAATTTAAGTTATTAACATGGTGATTAGTATCAATATCTTTTCTCAAAATTGTATATGTAAAAGTGTTTTCATAGGATAAAGGTTCTTTAAGTTTTTCTATTTGAGAGTTGAAAACATGTTTATCAACACAGGAAAATTTTGATGCAACCTCAGGAAATATCTTAGATATGTGATTAGTTTCAATATTAAATAAAACCCATTTAGAAGTAGCCTTAGCAAGCAATGTGTTATCCTCACCATAAATTTCATAGTCACGATAACATGTTGCAAGTTCCATTTTAGAAGGCCATGTTACCACATGAATTTTAGTTTTCCAAGCAGGCCTTGAATATATTTTAAGTTTCCAATCAAGCAAAATCCAAACAAGATGAGTTTCCTTGCTATTGTCTAAACCAAACTTCAGCAAAGAAGCATGCAGACAACCAACTTCTTGTAAATATTTAAAAAAGCCGTAATCACTTAACTCATTATTTTGATTAATATCAGGATACTCAATAGTAAAATCATGCTCATAAATATTCATATATGATTCTCTCCTTTCTAAAGCATTTAACTATATTAATCTAGCAGCTTATTTATAGCATTAATAAAATGCCAAAGAACAGTATATATCTTATTTTGTTTTTTTGCAACATATCAAACTAAGTAAAAAAAGCTATAGTGTATTGTAATTTTACTAAAAAATATGATATAGTAAAAAAGAAAATATATTTCGGGAGGAAATATAATGAGTAGTGGAAAAAGATATGAACCAAAACGAAAGCTAAATATGAAAAAGGTATTAGGAGTAATTGTTGCAATAGTAGTTATTACGATGATTATAATTTCAATAAAAAGATTATTAGAACCAAAAACGGAAAAAACACTTTTATCAAGAGAAGCATTTTTCTCTGCATATAAAGATGAAAAATGGGGAGTAATTGATAGTAAAGGGAATGAGGTTATACCATTTGAATATGATGAAATGATTCTTATACCAGATTCTTCAAAAGATATTTTTATTACAATTACAAATGCAAATTTAACAGAAGGTACATATCAAACTAAAGTACTAAATAAAAACAAAGAAGAAATATATGGGGATTATGAACTGGTAGAACCAATAGATAATTTTGACGTGGTAGGAAATTTATGGTATGAAAGAAACGTATTAAAAGTAAGAAAAGAGGGGAAATATGGTTTAATTAATTTTGATGGGAACCTTATTTTAGATTGTAGTTATGATAGTATTTCATCATTAAAGGGCTTAGACAATAGTTTAATCATAAAAAAAGAAAGTAATTATGGATTAGTAAGTAACACAGGAGACATTATTGTAAAACCTGAATACAAAAACATACAGGCATTTGGAAATAATTATGAAGATGGATATATTGTAACAAATATAGAAGACAAGCAGGGCTTAATTGGAAGCAACAAAAAAGAAATATTACCTGCAAAATATGAGCAGATATTGCAAAAACATGGAAATGACTGCTATGTTGTTAAAGAAAGTGGAATACTAAAAATTATCAATTCAAAGGGAGAAACAATATTAGAAAATCAATTTGATGATGTTATAGAGATTCTAGCAGACACATTTATCTTGAAAAGAGGAGATAATGTTGGAGTAGTAAATACATCAGGTGAGGAATTAATACCATTTACTTACCAAAATCTAAAAAGTATAGGGAACAATGGTTACATTGCACAAAAAGATAACTTATATGGTGTAATAGATTTGTCAGGCAATACAAAGATAAAATTTGAATATGACATGATTTCAAGAAGAGAAGGAACAAACTTTTTAGAAGCAGAAAAAAATATTACTCAAACAGATATATATGATAATAATTTAAATCTAAAACTAAGTGGAATAGTTTCAGAAGTTAATGCCGAAAAAGGCTATATATCTATTCGCATTGGTGAAGAACAAAAATATTACAATTTTAAGTTTGAAGAAAAAACAGAACAAGATATTTTCCCAGAACATACACTATTCTTGGCAAAAAACAATGGAAAATATGGTTATAAAAATAAAAATGGAGAATTAATTGTAGACTACATATATGATGACGCGAAACCCCAAAATAATTACGGCTATTGTAGTGTAAAAAAAGGCAATGTATGGGGATGCTTAAACGATCAAGGAAATATTGCATTAGAGCCTAGTGTAAATCTAGACAATAATTTAGTAATTGATTTTATTGGAAAGTGGCATTTGGCAGAGGACTTAAATATGTATTATTATGAAATATAATTATACAAAAGAAAACAAGGAGGAAACTTTGGAAAATAAAGTGAGATATCAGTATTGTTATTTTATATATCCATATAAAATAACAAATAACAAGTCATACATATATTCTTTGCTAAAAAACAAAAAATTTAAGCTTAATTTATTAGAAAAAGATAAAGAAATTGAGCTTCACAAATGCTTTTCACATTATGTAAGGGACTACTACTTTAATACACTACAATGGTCTAATGAACAAAAAAAAGCATTTAATAGTATGAATGAGAAATTAAAAGCAAATATTTTAGCTAAGCAAGGCTCTTGCTATTTTTCATATTCCCTTGAGAACCAAATTCATGGAAAAATAGGAGAGAACAAAATATATTTTACAATTGATGAAATTGTTATTGCATGTATGGCATCTAAAAATTGCTTTTTAATTTTGAAAACTCACATTGAAAATATAGATACAATAAGGGAAGCATTAGATTTTAACTACAAATTTAGAAATCTAAGCCAAAAGCTAAATGAATTTGATAAAATATTTATCCAGTCTACCCAATTTGATGCTTGTGATGAGATACAGACATTGATTACTTCTATTACAAATAAAGTAGAACTCGACTTGCCATATATACATTCTTATGTATGCCTTGACGAACAAGATATAAACAGTGCAAGCTTAGAAGAAGTTTACGAAAAATATCAGAATATAGAACCAGCAGGAGGGAGCACGGCATTTAGTGCTCCTAAAAAAGAAATTCTAAATACAAACTATTTAAAATTATACTCTGGGAGAAGCGGAAATTTCTTGCTTACGTCAAGCGTAAAAAATGAAAATTACACAAAAGTTCCTTATATCTTTGAAACAACATATCTATATACATATCTAATTTTTTTAGATCAAAAATATACATCAGAAAGCATTTTAGAAAACAACTATAAAACAAATGAGAAATGGGAAAAAATATTCATAAAAAACGAGATAACATTAAATGAAGAAGAAGACATATTCTACAAGAAGTTAAAAGAAATATGGAATATAGAAAATTTAGAAAAATCTGTAATTGAACATAAAAGGATTAAATATCAACAAAAAGAAAAAAAGTGGAACATAATATTAGGAATTATTTTACTGATTTCTATTTTATTAAATTTATACAATCTATATATAAATATAATTATGTAAAGGAATGACATGGCATGAAAATCGCGTGTGGAACAGACATTATAGAAATAAACAGAATACAAGATGCAATAGAAAAATCGGGATTAAGATTTTTAAAAGAAATATACACTGATGGAGAAATAGAATATTGCCAAAACAAAAAAAATACAAAATATGAACATTATGCTGCAAGATTTGCGGCAAAAGAGGCTGTATTTAAAGCAGTGTATGTGCTTTTAGAAAACAAATTTGAACTAAATTGGAAACAAGCAGAAATAAAAAACGATAAATTTGGTAAACCATATATTATATTTCATGATGTAGAGTTTGAAAACAGAATACATAGTATTGATATTTCAATTTCACATTGTAAACAATATGCTACTGCATATGTTACTATGATATATGAATAAAAATATAAAGGAACGTGAAAAAATGCAATTTTTTGACTCACATGCACATTATAATGATGAAAAATTTAATAGCGATAGAGATGAAGTGTTTAAAAAAATACATAAAGAGGGTGTTACAAAAGTAATTATTGCGGGTTATAATTATGAATCTTCTCGAAAAGCAATAGAAATAGCAAAAAGCATGAATAATATGTATGCAACCTGTGGAATATCACCAAATGACATAATAGACGAAAAAACCACTTCAATAAATGAAATAAAAGCATTATGTTTGTCTAACAATAAAGTAGTGGCAGTAGGCGAAATTGGATTAGACTATTATTGGAATAGGGAAAATAAAATTCTTCAAAAAAAATATTTTGAAGAACAAATTTTACTTGCAAATGAACTTAATATGCCTATTGTAATTCACTCAAGAGACGCCTATATAGATACTATTGCAATTTTAAAGAAGTGCCCATGCAAAAGAAAAGGTGTATTTCATTGTTGCCAGCTAAATTTAGAACTAATAAAAGATGCATTAAAATTGGGATATTATATTTCACTTGCAGGAGCTTGTACATTCAAAAATGCAAAAAATGCAGATGAAATTATAAAACAAGTACCAATTGAAAAACTATTAATAGAGACAGATAGTCCATATTTAGCTCCAGAACCGGTAAGAGGTACAAGAAATGATTCTAGTAATTTAAAATATACTGCAAAGAAAATAGCACAGATAAAACAAATATCAATAGAAGATGTAGCGAAAATAACATATCAAAACACAGAAAAAATATTTAACATATAAAAACTTTTTTATGAAAGATACTTTAAATAAAAGGATTGAACTTAAAACTGCTCAATCCTTTTAAATTAATTGTTAAAATCTACTTTTACACTTTTCCTTGCTTCTTCATTTTCTACTTTAAATAACTCTTCAGGTTTAAAATGAAATATAGAAGCAATTATGTTAGAAGGTACTACTTCCAATTTCGTATTGTACATTGTTACTGTATCATTATAAAATTGCCTTGAAAAGGAAATTTTATTTTCAGTTTCATTTAAATCTTGTTGTAACTGCATAAAATTTTGATTAGATTTTAATTCTGGGTAATTTTCAGAAACTGCCATAATAGTTTTCAAAACACCTGAAAGCTCATCATCTAATTTAGCTTTTTCTGCAACAGAATTTGCACTTGCCCAAGATGTTCTAAGTTCAGCTATTTTTGTTAAAGTTGTTTGTTCATGGCTCATATAAGCTTTTACAGTTTCGACTAAATTTGGAATTAAATCAAACCTTCTTTGCAATTGTACTTCTATTTGACTCCATGCGTTTTTTACTTTTTGCCTTAAGTTTACGAGGCTGTTATAGATATTAACAACAACAAGAATTAAGACTAAGACTATTGCTAGTAAAACCCACCACATATTATAAAACCTCCTTAATAATAATTAATAAATATAATAGCATATTTTTAAAATATATACAATAGAAAAAAATTTTAAAAAAAGTAATAATTTTAAAATGAGCTTCATATATATAGATTAGTAGGACATGCATTGAAAAAGCAGCTAAAAGCCGTACTTCCCTAAAATTTGACAAAATTTCTAAATGGTAGTATAATTATAAATGTGTTTTACGACAAAAATAAAAGCCTGTAAAACAAAGGAGGAATTACTTTTTATGAGAAAAGATGATAAGGCATCTGTTTCACTAAAAAAGATTTTATTGCTTAGTATATGTGTTATATTTGTATTTGGTGCAGTAGCATTTGCTTCAAATAATAAAGTAAACACAGTAAAAATTAAATATAGCGATGGAGAAACTGTTCAAATACTTACTAGTAAAACAAAAGTATCAGAGATATTAGAAGAAAATCATGTTTTACTATCAAAAGAGGAACATATTTACCCAAGTTTGGAAGAAGAACTTGGCGAAGATAAAACAATCACAATTTCAAAGGAAGAAATAGTATTACAAGAAATTGCGAAAACAGAAGAGCAAAAAGGAATTGATGAGCTATTAAAAGACTATGCACCAATAGTAGAAAAAATAATAGTAGTTCAAGAAGAAATACCATTTGAAACTGTTACAAAAGATGTTTCAAATGGAGCTGCAAAAACACAAAACCAAGTGCTTACAGCAGGTCAAAATGGTATTAAGGAAGTAACATATAAAGTAAAATATCAAAATGATGCTGAGATTGAAAGAACAGAAATATCTTCGAAAATAATTAAAGAACCTGTAACAAGAGTAGTACAAGTTCAAAGACAAACAGTTTCAAGAAATGGAAGAAGAACAACAGCAATAAGCTACGGAAATGGAACATGGAGCTATTCAGAAGCAGATTTAGACTTGCTTTGTGCAATAACAGCTCAAGAATGTAGCTCAAGTTATGAAGGAGCACTTGCAGTTATAACAACAGCATGTAATAGAACAGTAAGTAGCAAATGGAAAAGCAGGGGATCAGACCCACTAAGCCAGTATATGTCACAAGGACAGTTTTGCTATTCAATTGACAATCATTGGAGAAAACGTCTAAATGGTAATTATGCATCATATGTTAAGCAAGCAGTGCTTGATGCATTAAATGGAAAAAGAAATCACAGCTACTTATCTTTTAGAGCTGCTGGAACCGCATCAGGTGTAAATATAGGAGGAAACGTATATTTTAACCAAATGTAATAAATCTTAAATAGATTATACAAAAAGCACTTTAAAGTGCTTTTTATATATGAAAATTAAATTTTCTATATAAAAAAATAACATAACGCAAAAATGATAAACACAGTTAAATTGGAAACAGATAAAAAGATTTGCCTACTGTACTAACAATACATTGACAAGAATCTAAACGACTTGTATAATAAAAATTGGAAAAGAGTGTATAAATGAAATTAATTACATGGAATGTAAATGGATTAAGAGCCATATATAAAAAAGGCTTTGATGAATTTTTTAATAAACAGAATGCTGATGTTTTTTGTATTCAAGAAACAAAAATGCAACCTATTCAATTTGAAATAAATTTTCCTAGCTATTTTTCATATTTTAATAGTGCAGAAAAAAAAGGATATTCTGGCACAGCAATATTTACTAAAATTATGCCAGAAAAAATAAGATATGGGATGAATATAGCAAAGCATGACAATGAAGGGAGAATCATAACATTAGAATACAATAATTTCTTCATGGTAAATTGCTATACACCAAATTCGCAAAGAGAGTTAACAAGGCTAGAATACAGAATGAAGTGGGAAGAAGATTTTAGATGTTATTTGAAAGCCTTAAATGAAAAAAAACCTGTTATTTTATGTGGAGACTTAAATGTGGCACACAAAGAGATTGATTTGAAAAATCCTAGAACAAACCATAGAAATGCAGGCTTTACAGATGAAGAAAGAGAAAAAATGACAACTCTACTTGAAAATGGATTTACAGATGCATATAGATACTTGTACCCAGACAAAGAAAATGAATATACTTGGTGGTCATATATGGGGAGAGCAAGAGAAAAGAATATAGGATGGAGAATTGATTACTTTATTGTATCTGACAGTATAAAAAATAAAATCAAAGATGTTAAGATTCATTCAGATGTGATGGGAAGCGATCACTGCCCTGTTGAACTTGATATAAATATATAAAAATAGAGGTAAAAAATGAAAGAAGAAAAAAATTGGATTAAAGTTTTTATTTTTGTAGTATGTGCTATTATAGCATACAAACTGTTTGACAACTATTCAGAAGTTGCTTCGTTTTTTGGAAATTTGATATCTATACTAACACCATTTCTAATTGGAGTTCTAGTTGCATATATTTTTTATTTTCCATGTAAGCGAATTGAAAAAGCATTATGTAGGTCAAAACGAAAAATAATACAAAAAAAAGCACGAACTTTAGCTGTTGCCATAACATATTTAATAGCCTTTTTAATATTACTAATTTTATTTAATGTTGTATTACCAACACTATCTAAAAGCCTTATAGACTTGGCAACAAATTTACCAAACTATTATAAAAATGTAACTGAATACGTAGAGAACCAGCCTAGTGATTCACTTTTAAATCAAATAGGTGCAAAAGAAATAATCCATAACTTAGAACAAATTGATATAAAGAAATGGTTTAGCATAGACAATATTATAAATTATGTAAAAGGTGCAATAGGAATTGTAAATAGTATCTTCAGTTTCTTTGTTACAATTGTTGTATCAATATATATTTTATTAGAAAGAACACAAATATTAAAATTTATAAACAGAGTTACAGAAGCCATGTTTAGTAGAAGAGTTTGCTATAATATTGGAAAATATTTTTCGAAAACAAATGAAGTGTTTTATAAATTTATTTCAAGTCAGATTATTGACAGCATTGTAATTGGAACTATACTTTCTGTTGCAATGCTAATAATGAATGTCAAATATGCCATACTATTAGGTTTTATGATAGGACTATTCAATATAATTCCGTATTTTGGGGCAATTATAGCAGTTGCAATTACACTTATTATAACAGCTTTAACAGGAGGATTCACACAAGCTCTTTGGACAGGAATTGTAATTATAATACTTCAACAAATAGATGCAAATATAATTAACCCTAAAATTGTGGGTAATTCATTAACTCTAAGTCCATTATTAGTTATATTTGCTGTGACAGTTGGAGGAGCATATTTTGGTGTACTTGGAATGTTCTTAGCTGTACCTGTTATTACAGTAATTAAAATTATTGTTACAGATTATATAGAATATAAAAGGAACAAAAAACTAAATTCCGAAAAAATCTAACAAAAGTAAATATGGTGTTTTAAAGTTGTACTGAACTCAAGAAAGAAAAAATCCAGCCCGATAAGAGTTGGATTTTTTTAGTTTTATTCCTTAAAAAATTTACATAAAAGATATACAATTAAAATATGGCCAAAATATTACAAAAATGTACAATATCAAGTAAGAAAAGATGAAAATGGAGGAGTAATATTAGGAGAGAAATATACAATAACAGAAATAACAGGATACACAACCCCAGAAGGGCTAATAGATACGAACTCTGAACCAGGGAATATAGATATAAGTACATTGGAAACATATGTAGAAACATACGAGGACGACACAGACAGAGCGCCAGGACTAAACCTACATTTAGGAGGAGAAAGAAACATGACAGGGTATGTGTGGGAAGACTTGGTGACAGGGCAAGACATGGATGGAGTAAACATAGGAGACGGAATAAGAAGAGAAAACGAAGAACTAAAAAGTGGAGTAATAGTACAACTAATAGAACTAGTAAATATAGAAGGAAGAGAATATGAATACATATGGCAAGAGATGGAAACAGGAGGAAGAGAAGTAAGCTATATGGACAGAAGAGGAAAACTACATGAAAATGAAAGAGGAGTAGATGTAGGAACAGGAGAATATATATTTACAGGATATGTACCAGGAAGATATATAGTAAGGTTCAGATATGGAGAAACAGAAAAGACAATAAACTTAAATGGGCAAGACTATAAATCAACAACATATGTAGGGTATGGAGAAAACACATCAAGTGCGAAAGACAATAAAGATAGGAGACTAGAAGTAATAAATTACTCAGTAGAGCAAACAAATGAAAAAGGAGAAATACTAGCAGGGAATAACAAAGAAGAATTACTAAGGAACACATGGATGTATGCAGACACAGAAGAAGAAATGATAATAGGAATAAAAGAAGAAGGACCAGGGCACAAAGTAAACTTAGGCCTAATAAAAAGACCGATATCAAAACTAGTAGCAATAAAAGAGGTAAATGGAATAAAGATAAGCAACAGAGGAATAACATTAATAGACACAAGCAACGGAATAAACAGTGGACTAAAAGAAGTAAATGGGTCATATGAAATAGAACTAGATGACGAGTTAATAAATGGGGCAGAATTAGAAGTAGACTTTAAAATAAGGGTAGAAAACCGAGGAGAAAAAGACACGTTGTATAACTATTTTGAAGGAGACGAAAGGTATGGAAGCAATCAACACAAAATAATAACAACGAGGGCAAATAAAGTGTATGACTACCCAGGTAAACTAGGATTTGATGCAAGTAAGAATGGAAGCTGGAGAGAAGGAGTAGAAACAAATATAGTAAAAGGGGAAGTAAAAGAGAAGATAGAAGGAGGAATATTAGCAGTAGAGGCAACAGAAAAACTATATGAAGAACTAGAACCAGGAGAGAGTACAGAAGAAATAACGATGACATTAAGTAAGATACTAGCAGTAGGAGGAAGCGATGATTTAAACTATGTAAATGAAGTAGAAATAATAAGCAGAATAAACGAAGTAGGAAGAAGAGATGAAGAGAGCATACCAGGGAACTATGTACCAGGAAGTGGAGATAAAGAAGGAGACACAGGGGTATCAGAAGTAACGATGTATAATCCAACAGGAGATGAAGGAAATACAATATATTACATAGTAGGAATAGTAGCAAGTATAATGCTAGTAACAGGAATAGTACTAATACAAAAAAAGGTACTAAAGAAAAAGTAAAAAAATAAAACTAAGATTGTCCTAAAACAGAAAAAAGAAGGTGTCCTATTAGGATACCTTCTTTTAATTGCATGGGAAAATCAGCTTTTTCTTTATATAATATAGTATTTTTAACAAACACTCCTAAGAATATATAAAATTTAGTCTGCTTTTAAAAATTTAATAACCTCTTCTTCTGGAATATCTAATACTCTTACCAGTTTTCTTAATGTTTGTACACGTGTTTCAGTTTCATTTTTTTCTATTCTTTGAATTTGTCTCCAACTTATATCTGCTTTTTCAGCTAATTGCTCCTGTGTCCAATTTTTCTTTATTCTATTTTCGCGAATCATGCAATATCACCCAAGACAATTATGTCATGCGAAGGTATAAAAATGTATGACAAAATTGTCTGCCAGAAAAATATTTTGATAATAATATTTTTAAAAATTATAGATTATTTTATACAATAATGTTATAATAAAAAAATCAAAATGCAAAATGACACGAAAGGAAAACGAAATGGAAGATTTAATTATTGAAATAATGAACAATTATGGCTACATAGGAATAGGACTATTAATATGTATGGAAAATTTATTTCCACCAATACCAAGTGAGGTAATATTAACATTTGGTGGTTTCATGACGATCGACAGCAATATGACAGTTATTGGAGTAATAATTGCATCAACATTTGGTTCGTTAATAGGAGCAATTGCACTTTATTATATTGGCAAAATATTAAATAAAGAAAGACTAATTAAAATAGTAAGCAGTAAATATGGAAAACTTTTAAGAATAAAACCAAAAGACATTGAATCAGCAGATAAATGGTTTGATGAAAAAGGCAATAAAACAGTTTTCTTTTGCAGATTTATACCAATTGTAAGAAGCCTAATAAGTATTCCTGCAGGAATGAGCGAAATGCCACTTATTAAATTTATACTATACACAACATGTGGTAGTGCAATATGGAATACGGCATTAGTTCTAATTGGAGCATTTGCTGGAGACAAAAAAGATTATATATTAAGGATATTAGATGATGCATCACATATTATTGTAATAGTAATAATAATTATATTTGCTATATTTGCATATAAGTTTTACAAATCAAGGAAAAAGTAAAATTATGGTTTAGGTATGCCAAAAAAATTTCGGAGATTTTATTTGAAATGAAACAAAAAATTTAAAAATAAAAAGGAAAAATGATTGACAAACAAGTACAAACTATGATATTATAATATGCAATTCTAAAATGTTTTTGCTCGAATGTGTATACAGCAATAAAGAGAATATTAAACTACTATGAAAAGCAAGGGTGGTTAATATTAATAATATGGTAAGAATAATTTAATTATAGAAAATAGAAAGGTAAGTTGGTAAAATGGATTTGCCAGCATACCTTTTTATTGCTGTTCTTAAATTATATTTATGTAAATTAAAAGAAGAGGAATTAAAAATTAAATAAGGTGCAAATAGGAATAGCCGTAAGAGCAGAGGCAAATACTATTGCAAAACATTTATTTTTTGAGAGGGACTTCTTTTTAAATATAAAAATTAGAATAAAATTCTAAGAAAATCTGCTCAAAAAATCAAAGGATGTTTATATGCTTGAGCAAACCAAGCTATAACGTCTGTTTTAGGGGTGATTCGTTTTGTTAAAAGAAATTAAGCACGAAAAATGCTCTCGTAAGGACTTTTCAAAGGTTGGAGATTTTATTGAAATGCCAAACTTGATTAAAGTACAAAAAGATTCTTATGATTGGTTTGTAAACGAAGGATTAGGAGAAGTATTGAGAGACATCTCTCCAATTGTAGACTTTTCAGGGAATTTAGTTCTTGAATTTTTTGATTACTACATGGAGGAGAAAACAAAATACTCACTAGAAGAAGCAAAAGAGAGAGATGCCACATACTCAACAAGATTACACGTAAAAGTAAGACTTATTAACAGAGAAACTGGAGAAATAAAAGAACAAGAAATTTATTTGGGAGATTTCCCACTTATGACGGACAGTGGCACATTTATTATAAATGGAGCAGAAAGGGTTGTTGTAAGCCAATTGGTTCGTTCACCAGGCTGTTATTTTGCAGAAGAATTTGACAAAACTGGGAAGAAAATATATACATCAACAGTTATGCCAATACGTGGTGCATGGCTTGAATACGAAACAGATAGCAACGACATTTTTTATGTAAGAGTAGACAGAACAAGGAAAATTCCAATCACAACATTATTACGTGCGATAGGAATTGCTACGGATCAACAGATTTTGGACTTATTTGGCGAAGATGATAAGTTAATATCAACTTTAAATAAGGACCCAATAAAAACAACAGACGAAGCATTAATAGAAATTTATAAAAAGTTAAGACCAGGTGAATTGCCAACAGTAGATGCTGCAAGAAATTTATTTAATGGTTTGTTTTTTGATGAAAGAAGATATGATTTGGCAAAAGTTGGTAGATATAAATATAATAAAAAACTATGCTTAGCAAATAGAATTAGCGGAAAAATTGCATTTGAAACTATTGCTAATCCAGAAACAGGAGAAGTAATTGTGGAAAAAGACGCCCAAATCACAAAAGAGCAAGCAAGAGAAATCCAAAATACAGGAATTAATATAGTTGATGTAAAGGTAAATGATAAAAAAATTCGAATTATAGGAAACGGAACTGTTGATATTCATAGCTTTGTTGATGAAAAAGTATTAGATGGAATTACCATAAAAGAAAACGTTAACTATGAAGTACTAAAAAATATTCTTGACAATACAGACAAAAAAGAATTAAACAAAACAATAAAGGATAGAATTGGAGAACTAGTACCAAAACACATAACAACAGAAGATATCATTTCATCAGTTAATTATTTGATAAACCTACAATATGGTTTAGGAAAAGTAGATGATATAGACCACTTAGGAAATAGACGTATTCGTTCTGTTGGGGAACTGTTACAAAATCAATTCCGCATAGGTCTTACAAGACTAGAAAGAGTTGTTCGAGAGAGAATGACAATACAAGACTTAGATGTTATTACACCTCAAACTCTAATAAATACAAAACCTATATCTTCAGCAATTCGTGAATTTTTTGGAAGTTCGCAATTATCACAATTTATGGATCAAACTAATCCACTTTCTGAATTAACACATAAAAGAAGAATTTCGGCTTTGGGCCCTGGAGGTCTATCAAGAGAAAGAGCCGGCTTTGAGGTTAGAGATATTCACTATACACATTATGGAAGACTTTGTCCAATTGAATCACCTGAAGGACCTAATATTGGGTTAATTTCAGCGCTTACAAGTTATGCAATGATTAATGAATACGGATTTATAGAAACACCATACAGAAAAATAGATCCTAAAACACATAAAGTTACAGATAAAGTAGAATATATGACAGCTGATGAAGAAGATGGCTATGTTATTGCACAGGCTACAGAGCCAATGGACGAAAATGGAAAATTTATAAATAAGCGTATAAAAGTAAGATATCTAGATGAAGTTACAGATGTCGAGCCAGAACGAGTAGATTATATCGACGTATCACCTAAACAACTAGTATCCATTGGTGCTGCAATGATTCCTTTCTTGGAACATGACGACGCAAAACGTGCTTTAATGGGAGCAAACATGCAACGTCAAGCCGTTCCATTAATGATGACAGAATCTCCAATAGTAGGAACAGGTGTAGAGTATAGAGCTGCAATAGATTCTGGAATTACTATAAATGCAAAAGAATCTGGAACAGTACAAAAAGTAACAGGAAATGAGATTATAATAAAAAACACAAATGGAAATACGGATACATATAAGCTACGTAAATTTAAAAGGACAAATGGAGGAACATGCATTAACCAAAGACCAATTGTAAAATTAGGAGAAAAAGTTATAAAAGGGGAGGTTATTGCAGATGGACCTTCTACCCAAAATGGAGAAATGGCACTTGGCAAAAATGTATTAATTGCATTTACAACATGGGAAGGCTATAACTATGAAGATGCCATATTACTTAGTGAAAGACTGGTAAAAGAAGATGTATATACATCTATACATATTGAAGAGTATGATTGTGAATGTCGTGACACAAAACTTGGACCTGAAGAAATTACAAGAGACATACCAAATGTAGGGGAAGATAGTCTAAGGGATTTAAACGAAGATGGAATTATACGTATTGGTGCTGAAGTAAGACCAGGAGATATTTTAGTAGGAAAAGTAACTCCAAAGGGCGAAACTGAACTTACGTCAGAAGAAAGATTGCTAAGAGCTATCTTTGGAGAAAAAGCGAGAGAAGTAAGGGATACATCACTTAGAGTACCTCATGGAGAACAAGGAACCATTGTTGATGTCAAAATCTTTGACAGAAGTAATTCAGACGAATTAGGACCTGGGGTAAACCAAGTTATTCGTGTATATATTGCACAAAAAAGAAAAATCTCAGTTGGAGATAAAATGGCAGGACGACATGGAAACAAAGGTGTAATTTCACGTATATTACCAGTAGAAGATATGCCATTTATGCCAGACGGAACTCCAGTAGATGTTGTTTTAAACCCACTTGGCGTTCCATCACGAATGAACTTAGGGCAAGTTCTTGAAGTACATTTAGGTGCAGCAGCAAGAATGCTAGGTTGGAAAGTATCTACACCTGTATTTGATGGAGCTTCAGAAGAAGAAATTGAAGATTTACTAGAACAAGCAGGTTTAGAAAAAAACGGAAAAACCATTCTCTATGATGGAAGAACAGGAGAACCATTTGATAAGCCAATTACTGTTGGTGTTATGTATATGCTAAAATTACACCACCTAGTAGATGACAAAATACATGCGCGTTCAACTGGACCATACTCATTAGTTACACAACAACCACTAGGCGGAAAGGCCCAATTCGGTGGACAACGTTTTGGTGAGATGGAAGTTTGGGCATTAGAAGCATATGGAGCAGCTTATACTCTTCAAGAAATATTAACAGTAAAATCAGATGATGTAGTTGGAAGAGTAAAAACATACGAATCAATTGTAAAAGGCGAAAATGTTCCAGAGCCAGGTGTTCCAGAAAGCTTTAAAGTTTTAGTAAAAGAACTTCAAAGTTTGGGATTAGATGTACGTTTGTATTCAGAAGATAACAAAGAGCTAGAATTAAAAGAAAATATTGACGAAGGAATAGACTTAAATTTAGATGAAAACAAAGTGGACCCAGAAGAACTAGCAATCGGCACAGACGACATGGAAGAGTTAAACACAGATGTAGATGATGAAGATGTTTTAGACGATGATGAAGACATTATAGAAGACTACATATATGAAGAAGTTAGTGATAATGATTTAGCAGAAGAAAATTTACTAAATGATGACGACATACTAGATGATGAAGAATAATTTAATATATAGGTTTTAAACTTTACCAGTAATATATATGTTTTTAGTTTAAAGCAAAAAAAATGTACAGCAGAGTATATAACAAAAACATATATATTACAAAAAAGAATGGCAAAAGTTTGAAAGGGGGCTCCTTCTAAATGGACGAATTAGACATGTTTGATAAAATTAAAATCGGACTTGCATCCGATGAAAAAATTCGTGAATGGTCAAAAGGAGAAGTAAAGAAACCGGAAACAATTAATTACCGTACTTTAAAACCGGAAAAAGATGGACTATTTTGCGAAAAAATATTTGGACCTACAAAAGATTGGGAATGCCATTGTGGCAAATATAAGAGAGTTCGCTACAAAGGAATTGTATGTGATAGATGCGGTGTGGAAGTAACAAAATCAAAGGTTAGACGCGAAAGAATGGGACACATTGAACTTGCAGCACCTGTTGCACACATTTGGTATTTTAAGGGAATACCAAGTAGAATTGCATTAGTACTAGATATATCACCAAGAAGCCTTGAAAAAGTAATATATTTTGCATCTTACATAGTAACAGACAAAGGCACAACTGGACTTACAAAATGCCAAGTATTGACGGAAAAAGAATACCATGAAGCCGAAGAAAAATATGGCAGAGGTTCTTTTAAAGCTGAAATGGGTGCAGGAGCAATCCATAAATTATTATCAGAAATAGACATAGAAAAACTATCTGAAAAGCTAAAAAAGGAATTAAAAAATGCAAGCGAACAAAAAAAGGTAAAAATTATCAAAAGATTAGATACGGTAGAAGCATTTAGAATTTCTGGAAACAAACCAGAATGGATGATTATGAATGTAATACCTGTTATACCACCTGAACTAAGACCAATGGTACAACTAGATGGAGGAAGGTTTGCAACATCAGACCTAAATGATTTATATCGTAGAGTAATAAACAGAAATAATCGTTTGAAAAGATTATTAGAATTAGGCGCACCAGAAATAATTGTAAGAAATGAAAAAAGAATGTTACAAGAATCAGTAGATGCACTTATAGATAATTCAAGGCGTGGAAGACCTGTAACAGGAGCAGGAAATAGACCTTTAAAATCACTTTCAGACATGCTAAAGGGAAAACAAGGACGTTTTCGCCAAAACTTGTTAGGTAAAAGAGTTGATTATTCAGGACGTTCTGTTATTGTAGTCGGACCTGAGCTTAAGATTTATCAATGTGGAGTACCTAAGGAAATGGCGATAGAATTATTTAAGCCATTTGTTATGAAAGAGTTAGTTGGAAGAGGGATAGCTCACAATATAAAAAATGCAAAAAGAATGGTGGAAAGATTAAGACCAGAAGTATGGGATATATTAGAAGAGGTAATACACGATCACCCTGTAATGCTGAACCGTGCACCAACTTTACATAGGCTTGGAATTCAAGCTTTTGAACCAGTACTTGTGGAAGGTAGAGCAATAAAATTGCATCCATTAGTATGTACAGCATTTAATGCTGACTTTGATGGAGACCAGATGGCAATACATGTTCCATTATCACCAGAAGCACAAGCAGAAGCGAGATTTCTAATGCTATCTGTTAACAACCTATTGAAGCCACAGGACGGAAAACCAGTAACAGTTCCTACACAAGATATGATATTAGGAAGTTATTACTTAACAATGGATGCTCCAAACGAAAAGGGAGAAGGCATGTACTTAAAAGATGAAGATGAAGCACTTATGGCGTATCAAAATGGAGACTTAGGATTACATGCGAAGATAAAAGTAAGAATTAGCAAAGAAATAAATGGCAAAATTCAAACTAAAGCAGTACAAACAACAGTAGGAAGACTAATATATAATAAAGGCATACCACAAGATTTAGGATTTGTAGACAGAAGTAATCTTGAGAATGCGTTTGAGCCTGAAATAAATTTTCCAGTTATTAAAAAGAATATTGCAAAAATAGTTGCAAAATGTATTAATGTACATGGATTATCTAGAACAGCGGAGCTTCTTGACTATATTAAATCAACAGGTTACCATTATTCTACAATAGGTGCAATTACAGTATCTGTTGCAGATGTTGCAGTACCAGAGGCAAAAAAAGATATTTTGGCAAATGCAGATAAAGAAGTTGAAGAAGTATCAAAACAATACAAACGTGGACTTATAACGAATGATGAACGTTATAACCAAGTTATTAAAATTTGGGAAAAGGCAACAAACGATGTAGCAGAGGCAATGAGAAGTAATTTTGATGATTTAAACCCTATATACATGATGGCACAATCTGGAGCGAGAGGAAATATGAGTCAATTACGTCAAATTGCAGGAATGAGAGGACTAATGGCAAGTACAACTGGAAAAACAGTTGAGATACCAATTAAATCGTGTTTCCGTGAAGGATTAGATGTATTGGAATATTTTATTTCTTCACATGGTGCAAGAAAGGGACTTGCAGATACAGCATTAAGAACAGCAGATTCAGGTTATTTAACGAGAAGGCTTGTAGATGTAAGCCAAGACATAATAGTAAGAGAAGACGATTGCAATACTCATGACGGAATCGTTGTACAAGATATAAAAGATGGAAATCAAATTATAGAAAAAATGAGTGAAAGACTAGAAGGAAGATATCCACTAGAAGATATAATTAATCCACAAACAGGTGAATTAATTGTGGATACTAACACTATAATTACAGACAAAATTGCTGATAAAATTATTGAAGCTGGAATTGAAAAAGTAAAGGTTCGTTCAGTATTGGGCTGCAAGACAAAACACGGTGTTTGCTCAAAATGCTATGGTATGGGGCTTGCTACAAGAGAAAAAGTAAACATAGGAGAAGCGATAGGTATTATTGCAGCACAATCAATTGGAGAGCCTGGAACTCAGCTTACAATGAGAACAATACATAATGGTGGTGTAGCTGGAGGAGATATCACTCAAGGTCTTCCTAGAGTTGAAGAACTATTTGAAGCAAGAAAACCAAAAGGACTTGCAATTATATCTGAAATAGCAGGAAGGATTAGTGTTAACGATAGCAAAAAGAGAAAAGAAGTAACAGTTACAAGCGGAGATGATAGCAAAACATATGTAGTAAGCTTTGGATCTAAATTAAAAGTAAAAGATGGAGATGAAATACAAGCCGGAGACCCAATTACAGAAGGTTCTATTAATCCAAATGATATATTGAGTATTAATGGAGCAGAAGGAGTATATGATTACTTAATATCTGAGGTGCAAAAAGTATATAGAAATCAAGGTGTTGACATTAATGACAAACATATTGAAGTAATAGGAAGACAAATGCTAAAAAGAATTAAGATTGAAGATGGAGGAGACACGTCATTATTACCAGGTTCGCTAATAGATATTAATGAATTTGAAGAATTAAATGAACAAATGCGTGCAGAAGGAAAGCAACTAGCTACTGGAAGAAGAGCACTACTCGGAATAACAAAAGCGTCTCTTGCAACAGAAAGCTTTTTATCAGCTGCATCATTCCAAGAAACAACAAGGGTGCTTACAGAAGCTGCAGTAAAGGGAAAAGTAGATAATTTAATTGGGTTAAAAGAAAACGTAATAATCGGAAAGCTAATACCAGCAGGAACAGGCATGAACTTATATCGAAATACACATATAAGTACTGAAAAAGAAGAAACTGAAGATACAGAAAAAGGAGCATATTCACAAGAATAAAGCTATATTATTATATTAAATGAAAAAAGGGGGTACAAAGAAAAACGTACCTCCTTTACTATAAGCCCGTGGATACTTGACAATAAGTATATTTCAAGATAAAATTATAAGTGTATTAAGGGGGATTTTATGCCAAACCAAAATAGAAAAGTAATTGAAAATCTTATGTCAAGAACAAAAATATACATTGTAATTATTGCAATTTTATTAATTGTGCTTTGTGCATATGAGCCAAAATTTATCGTTTTTGCTATAATTATATTTCTTGCAATTATAATGTACTCATATCAAGTAGATAAAAAAAGAAAAGCAGAGATTTCAAACCATATTCATGAGCTTATTGGAGATGTAAACTCTGCTGCAAAAAACACTTTAATTAATTCACCATTCCCACTTGTTATATTAGAAACAGATGGAAATATAATATGGAAAAGTTCAAAATTCGTTGATGAATTTAACAGTACAGATATTAATTCTTATTTAGATGAAATTGTAAAAGAGGTAAAGCAAGAAATAGTACATTCTAATGAAGAAAAACGAAGCATTATGAAACAAATAAAGATAGGAAAAAAAACATACAAAGTGCTAGGAGAATATGTAAAAAGCAAAAAAGGAAAAAACAATGAATATATGATGACATTATACTTCATAGATAACACAGAAAATATAGAGCTTTATTCTAAGTATATAAGCTCACAAACATGTGTTGGAATAATAATGGTAGATAATTATGAAGAAATAATTCAAAGAATATCGGCAGAAGCAAGACCACAAATGATAGCAAGTCTAGAAAAAACAATATATGATTGGGCGAAATTAACAGGAGGCTTAATTACTAAAACAGAAAGGGACACATTTGTATATGTTTTTGAAAGAGGCTATTTAGAACAAATAGAAAATAGTAAATTTAGTATATTAGATACGATAAAGGAAATAAAAATTGAAGGAAGACAACAATTAACAGTAAGTATTGCTATATCAGAAGAAGGAGAAAGTAATTATGCTAAATATAAATCTGCTCTTTCTGCTTTGGATATAGCATTAGGACGTGGAGGAGATCAAGCAGTCATTAGAGAGAATGGCAGATATGTTTTTTATGGTGGCAGAACGCAAGAAATAGAAAAACGTACAAAGGTAAAAGCAAGAATTATTTCACAGGCATTAGAAGAATTAATCATTGCATCATCAAATGTTATTATCATGGGCCATACAAATGGAGACATTGATTCTATGGGATCAAGTCTTGGTATATATAGACTCGCTAAAACCTTAAATAAAGAAGCAAACATAGTAGATAATGCATCAGGACAAGCACTAACAACGTTTATGGAAACCCTAACAAAAAATGAAGAATACAAAAATGTAATTATAACAAAAGCAGAGGCTATTCAAAAGACTGGAAAAGAGACCCTATTAATAATAGTAGATACTCATAAAAAAACATATGTAGAAGTACCAGAGCTATTAGAACTAACATCTAAAATTGTTGTTATAGATCACCACAGAAAAAGTACAGAATTTATTGAAAATCCAACGCTTACATTTCATGAAGTATATGCATCATCTGCTGCAGAGCTTGTCATAGAAATATTACAATATTGTGAAAAGGAAGTAAAGCTTTTAGAAATAGAAACTGAGGCTTTATATGCAGGAATAATGGTAGATACAAAGAACTTTACTTTTAAGACAGGAGTAAGAACTTTCGAGGCGGCAGCATACCTTAGAAAATGCGGAGTAGACATTATTAAAGTAAAAAAATGGTTTCAAAGCGATTTAGAAAGCTATAATATAATATCAGAAATTGTAAGAAATGCAGAAATAATAAATGGCAGTATAGGAATTTCTATATATGATAAACAAGATAAAGACACAGGAGTTATATGTGCAAAAGCCGCTGATGAGCTACTTACAATTAGTGATATAACAGCATCTTTTGTAATTGGTAATTTAGGAGAAAAAGTTTGTATTAGTGGTAGATCAATAGGAGACATTAATGTACAAGTAATTTTAGAAAAACTTCGGAGGTGGCGGTCATATTACGCTTGCTGGAGCCCAAGTTGAAGGTATGAGCGTAGAAGAAGTAAAACAAGAATTAATAATTCGCATAAACGAATATTTTACGGAAATAAGTTAAAGGAGGTATACTATGAAAGTTATACTAAAAACTGATATAAAAGGTGTTGGGAGAAAAGATGACATTATAAATGCAAACGATGGCTATGCAAGAAATTTTTTGTTTCCAAAACAACTAGCAGTAGAAGCAAACAAAGAAAATCTAGCAAAACTTAAGGAAAAAAAAGATTCAGAAGCATATAGAAAAGAGCAAGAACTAGAGAAAGCAAAAGAGCAAGCAGCCAAAATAAGTGGATTAACCTTAGAATTGAGGGTAAAAGCAGGTGAAAACGGAAAAATATTTGGAGGAATAACATCAAAAGAAATTTCTGAAGTACTTAAAGAAAAACATAATATTGAAATTGATAAAAAAAGAATTTTATTACCAGAAACGATAAAAATTCTTGGAAGATTTTCAGTAGAAATAAAACTATATGAAGGAGTAACAGGAAAGCTAGCAATTAATGTAGAGCCTTTATAAGTTTACGTATAGAGATGGAAAGGGTGTGTTCATATGGAGCTTCGGAAAAATACCGCCACATGATATAGAAGCAGAGCAAGCAGTATTAGGGAGTATGCTTACAGACAAAGATGCAGTTGTTAGCGCAATAGAAGTACTAAAACCAGAAGATTTTTATAGGGAAGACAATAAAGCTATATATGAAGCGATACTAAGCTTATATGCTAAACCAGAGCCAATAGATATTATTACAGTAAAAGCAGAACTTGTTGAAAATGGTAGATTTGAATTTGTAGGTGGTATAGAATATTTAGCAGGATTACCTGATAAAGTACCAACAACTTCAAATGTTGAGCATTATATAAAAATCGTAGAAGAAAAATCTATATTAAGGAATTTAATAAAAGTATCAAATGATATTATCACATTAGGTTACAGCCAAACAGAAGAAGTGGATAATATTATGGATGTGGCAGAAAAAAAGATTTTTGATATTATGCAAAAAAAAAATCAAAAAGGCTATACTCCTATAAAAGATGTATTAATAGATACGTTTGCGGAAATTGAAAAATTATATAATCAAAAAGGCTATGTTACAGGAATACCAACAGGTTTTGCGGATTTAGATCAAATTACATCAGGATTACACGAATCAGATTTAATCCTAATTGCGGCACGTCCTGCTATGGGTAAATCTGCTTTTGCACTTAATATAGCGGCAAATGCTGCTATAAGAGCAAACATGCCGGTTATTGTGTTTGGACTTGAAATGTCTAAAGAGCAAATGGTAAACCGTATATTATGTAGTGAAGCAATGGTAGATAGCCAGAAAGTAAGAACAGGGAAAATAGAAGAAGCAGATTGGCTTAAACTTGCTACTGCATTAGGGCCACTTTCAGAGGCACCAATTTATGTAGATGACACACCAGGGATATCAATAATGGAAATTAGAGCAAAGTGTAGGAAATTAAAAATTGAAAAAAATATAGGATTAGTAATTATTGACTATTTACAACTAATACAAGGAACAGGAAAAAAAGGAGCAAGCAGAGAACAAGAAATTTCAGAAATTAGTAGATCTCTGAAAATACTTGCAAAAGAGCTTAATGTACCAGTAGTGGCATTATCACAGCTATCAAGAGCCGCAGAGCAAAGGCAAGATCATAGACCAATGTTATCTGACTTAAGAGAATCAGGTGCAATAGAGCAAGATGCCGATATTGTTATGTTTTTGTATAGAGATGACTACTACAATCCAGATACAGAGAAGAAAAACGTGGCAGAAGTAATTATAGCAAAGCATAGAAGCGGTTCAACAGGCACAGTGGAACTCTTATGGCTCAATAACTATACTAAATTTGCTAATATAGAAAAATATAGAGGCTAAAAATAGGGGAAAATATGTTAATAGATAAAGTAAAAAAAGTAATAGAGGAAGAGAACCTAATAGAACCCAAAGATAAAATCGTAGTTGGAGTATCAGGTGGACCAGATTCGATTTGCCTTTTACATATTCTTGAAAGATTGAAAAAACAGGGACTTTTATTTGAAATATGTGTTGCACATATTAACCATATGATACGACCAAAAAGTATTTTAGATGAAGAATATGTGGAAAACTACTGCAAAAAAAACAATATACCTGTATTTATAAAACGTGTAAAAGTAGAAAACATTGCAAAACAAGAAAGAATGGGAACAGAAGAAGCAGGAAGAAAGGTAAGGTATGACTACTTTAATGAAATAATGCACAAAACAAAATCTAATAAGATTGCAACTGCCCATAATGCAAATGACAATGCAGAAACAATTTTACTTAATATAATCAGAGGGACGGGTATAACAGGACTTAAAGGAATCGAAATTAAAAATAATAACATAATAAGACCGCTAATAAATATTTCAAGAGATGAAATAGAAAAATATTGTATTGAAAACAAATTAAACCCATGCAGAGATGAATCTAATGTTGAATTAATATATCAAAGGAATAAAATAAGAAATGTTGTAATTCCATATGTAGAAAAAGAATTTAATCCTAATTTTGTAAAAACTGTTAATAGATTATCTCAAATTGCAAAAGAGGAATCAAAATATATAGAAAAACAAACGCAAAATGCATATATAGAAGTGCTAAAAAACGAATATGAAAACAAAATAATATTAGATTTAAGAAAGTTTAACTTATTAGAAAAAGTAATAAAAAAAAGTATAGTGCGATATACTATTGATAGAATATTAGGAAACACTTTAGGAATACAAAATATAAATATAGAGGATATTATAACTTTATGCAAAAGAAATATAGGAAATAAATTTCTGACACCAAACAAAAAAATAAAGATAAGTATAAAAAATAAAAGTATAGTGTTTGAAAAGATTTAATTCCGTAAGAACAATAAAAACCGCTTAGTATGAAATAAAAATGTTATAGAAAAATAATTGATTTTACAAAATGATTATGGTATATGTATATAAGAAATCAAATATAGGAGGACAAAATATTGAAGAGTAGTTTAAAAAGCTTGGCCATGTGGCTAGTTGGAGGAATTATTTTTATTGCATTGCTAACTAGCATTATTGATAATTCAGACAATAAAATGGCATATTCAGAACTTGTTACAAAAATTGAAAATGGCGAAATAAGTGAGATTGAAATTGAGGCTAATGGAAAAGAAGCATATGTGACAACAAAAGAATCATCTAAGCAAAAAACAGTAAACATTCCTAGCAAAGATAGTTTTATGGATTATATTCAAGAACGCTTAATAAATGGAGAAATTGTACTTACAGAAAAAACAGAATCTATTTTAATTACAGTTTTAAGCTTACTTTCACCATTTGGAATTGTAATTATAATGATTATCTTTTGGTTTTTGCTTATGGGGCAAGGCCAAGGTGGAAATAAGACAATGTCATTTGGCAAAAGCAAGGCAAGAATGATGACACCTGCAGATAGAAATAAAATAACATTTGATGATGTAGCAGGTGTAGATGAGGAAAAAGAAGAGCTACAAGAAATTGTAGAATTCTTAAAATCACCAAGAAAATTTACTGACATGGGAGCTAGAATTCCAAAAGGAGTTTTACTAGTTGGGCACCCAGGTACAGGAAAAACATTATTGGCCAAAGCTGTAGCAGGAGAAGCTGGAGTTCCATTTTTTATTATAAGTGGTTCTGACTTTGTAGAAATGTTTGTTGGTGTTGGTGCATCACGTGTGAGGGATTTATTTGAACAAGCAAAAAGAAATGCACCATGTATTATATTTATAGATGAAATTGATGCAGTAGGAAGGCAAAGAGGAGCAGGTCTTGGTGGTGGACACGATGAAAGAGAGCAGACATTAAACCAATTATTAGTAGAAATGGATGGATTTGCTACTAATGAAGGAGTTATTGTACTTGCAGCAACAAATAGACCAGATGTATTAGATAAAGCACTTCTAAGACCAGGAAGATTTGACAGACAAATTGTTGTATCTTCCCCAGATGTAAGGGCAAGGGAGCAAATTTTAGAAGTACACGCGAGAAAGAAAAAAATAGGTGATGATGTTGACCTAAAAATAATTGCAAAAAACACATCAGGCTTTTCTGGTGCAGATTTAGAAAATGTATTAAATGAAGCGGCACTTTTAGCAGCTAGAAGAAATAAGAATGTAATAGGAATGACAGAAATAGAAGATGCGATGGTGAAAGTAACAATGGGACCAGAAAAGAAAACAAGAGTAAGAAGCGAAAAGGAAAATAAACTAGTGGCATATCATGAGGCTGGCCATGCGATAGTGAGCAGATTTTTACCTACACAAGATCCAGTTCACCAAATATCCATTGTACCAAGAGGAATGGCAGGAGGATATACAATGTATCGCCCAACAGAAGATAAATCATTTATGTCAAAATCAGAAATGGAAGAAACTATTGTATCTTTACTTGGGGGAAGAGTGGCAGAAAGCTTAGTGCTAAATGACATATCAACAGGTGCAAGCAACGACATTGAAAGAGCATCTAAGATTGCCAGGGATATGGTTACACGTTATGGAATGAGTCCAAGACTTGGAACAATCACATTTGGATCAAATCAAGAAGAAGTATTTTTAGGAAGAGATTTTACTCAGCAAAAGAACTTTAGTGAGGAAACAGCTGGAATTATAGATGAAGAGGTAAAAAATATTATAGACAAGGCTTACAAAACAGCAGAATATCTTTTAAGCCAAAATATTGATAAACTTCATACAGTGGCAGGAATACTTTTGGAAAAAGAAAAAATCGATGGAGATGAATTTGCAGCGATTTTTGAAGAATAAGTAAAAAAACAGCTTACAGCGTAAGCTGTTTTTTTTGTATACAATTTTCGAAATAATATTAAGAAAAAGTATTCACAAATTGAAATATATTTTTTTGTAATATAAATGTAAAAAACCTAAACAAGTTGAAACAAAAAGAACATGGGAAATCCTAAAAAAAATTTTTTGGGATAATATGTAAAAAAATAAAAAAGTATTTATATATAAGCAAATAATCACAATTATTTACATAACCCCAAAATTTGACATGAAAATAGCTTAAGTAATAAAATGTGCTCATAAAGTTACTAATGAAAACCAACCTCCTAACTGCAAGGGGTTGCAAGAAAATAAAACAAAAGTAGGGGGATTTTTATGCAAGTTATAAAAAGAGATGGAAGGGTAACTGAATTTAATCGAGAAAGAATTGTAAAAGCTGTGACACTTGCCATGGCACATACGGCAGGAGGAATAGACATAGATTTAGCAAATAAAATTGCATTAGCTGTTGAAAAACAATTAGATGGAAAGTTACAAACAACAGTATATGACATTCAAGATGCCGTAGAAAAAAAGCTAATGGCTTCATCAAGAAAAGAAGTTGCACAAGAGTACATTACATATAGATATAATAGAGATGTAGCAAGAAAATCAAGAACAAAAGACATGTTTTTAGAAATAATAGAAACAAAGTCAAATGATATAACAAGAGAAAATGCCAATATGAATACAGATACGCCAGCGGGAATGATGATGAAATTTGCAAGTGAAACAACAAAACCATTTGTAGATGATTTCTTATTATCACCAGAAGCAAGGATGGCTCATTCTAATGGTTATATACACATACATGATAAGGATTACTACCCAACGAAGTCACTTACTTGCCTACAACATCCTCTTGATGAAATATTAAAGAACGGTTTTAGAGCAGGACATGGTTCATCAAGGCCTGCAAAACGTATTGAAACAGCAAGTATTATAGGCTGCATTTCAATGGAAACAGTTCAAAATGAAATGCATGGAGGACAGGCAATTCCAGCATTTGACTATTATTTAGCCCCATATGTTAAGTTAACATTTATTGAAGAAATTAAGAAAATAGAAGAACTACTAGAAAAAGATTTGTCAAAATATTATGATTATAGTCCAAAAGATTATATAATAAAATCACTAGATGGTTTACAAGGAGAAGAAAGAGATTTACAAGCGGCAATAAATGCAACTGTATCAAGGGTTCACCAATCAATGGAAGCTTTTATACATAATATGAATACAATTCACTCAAGAGGTGGTAACCAAGTTGTATTTAGTTCTATAAATTATGGTACAGACACATCTCCAGAAGGTAGGTGTATAATAAGAGAAATACTATTATCTACTGAAAGAGGTGTGGGAAATGGAGAAACACCAATATTTCCAATACAGATATGGAAAAAGAAAAGAGGAGTAAACTATTTACCAAAAGACCAAAATTATGATTTATATAAATTAGCTTGCAGGGTTACAGCAAAAAGGTTCTTCCCAAATTTCATCAATCTTGATGCAACATTTAACAAACACGAAAAATGGGATGCAAAAGATCCAAACCGTTATTATTACGAAGTGGCAACAATGGGCTGCAGAACAAGAGTATTTAGTAACAGGCATGGAGAAAAAACATCAGTAGGAAGAGGAAATCTATCTTTTACAACAATTAATCTAGTACGACTTGCAATAGAAGCCTCTTATGAAGCACAAGAGAAGACTGGTTTAAAGTTCGATTTAGGCAAAGGCAGTCAAGAGTATATGACGCAAGAATATCGACAAACCACAAAGAAAATTTTTCTAAGAAAACTAGAAGAATATGAGGGAATAGTTGCAAAGCAGTTATATGATAGGTACAAATTCCAATGTACAGCAATTGCAAAACAATTTCCGCTTTTAATGTCAGGTTTATGGCAAGATAGCGAAAAATTAAAACCAAATGATTTAGTAGAGCCAGTGTTAAAACATGGAACATTAGGAATTGGATTTATAGGTTTAGCAGAATGTCTGACAGTCCTAACTGGAAAACATCATGGAGAATCAGAGGAAGCACAAAAGTTAGGGTTAGAAATAATAAGATTTATGCATGATGAATGTGAAAGATACGCAAACCGCTATGATTTAAATTATTCAATGCTTGCAACACCAGCAGAAGGATTATCAGGAAGATTTACGAAGATAGACAAAAGAGAATTTGGAATTATCCAGGGAGTTACAGACAAAGAATATTATACAAACAGCAACCATGTTCCAGTATGGTATAAGTGCACAGCAGAGCATAAAGCAAGAATAGAGGCTCCATATCATGAATTAACTGAAGGAGGACATATTTTTTACATTGAACTAGATGGAGATGCAACACATAATCCAGAAAGTGTAGAAGCAGTTGTGGATTTAATGGATAAATACAACATGGGGTATGGTAGTGTAAATCACACTAGATCAAGATGCATGGATTGTGGATTTGAAAATGCAGATGCAACATTAGAAAAATGTCCTATGTGTGGAAGCACAAATATTGATACTATTCAAAGAATTACAGGCTATTTAGTAGGAACAACATCACGCTGGAATAAAGGTAAATTAGCAGAATTGCATGATAGGGTAACACATGATGGCACTTGTAAAGGTGTATAAAAAACACGGGGGAATTAATTTATGAAAATGGCAGGTTTTTATGATGAAAGCATATCAAATGGATTAGGATGGAGAGCAGTACTATTTGTAAGTGGTTGCCCACATCATTGCCAAGGATGCCACAATAAAGAAGCACAAGATTTTAATTACGGAGCTAACTTCAACAAACAAGAGATTCTTACAAGAATAGAAGAGAACTCTATTTTAAAGGGAATAACAATAAGTGGAGGAGAGCCACTGTGCAAAGAAAACATTTCAGAAGTAGTAGATTTTATCCATGATGTAAAGAAAATAAAACCACATTTTAATGTATGGTGCTATACGGGCTATACAATTGAAGAGTTAATTGAAAGAAAAGACAAGATTACAAATGAAGCATTACAAGAAATTGATGTATTGGTAGACGGTAGGTTTAAAGAAGATCAAAAGGATCCAACTTTAAAATTTAGAGGATCCAAAAATCAAAGAATAATCGATGTAAAAGAATCTAAAAAAAATAAAAAAATAACAGAATTATTAATTTAAATAAGGCAAACCAGACAAGCTATATGTTTGTCTGGTTTTTATGTTTTATATAAGGAGGAAAAAATGCAAGGGATTAAAATTTTTGCATGCCCAACGGCAAAACAATTTACAGAAGAGATTTGTGAGACTTTACAATTACCTATTGGTAATTTAGAATTTTTAAAATTTAAAAATGACAATACTTTTGCACAATATAAAGAAACAGTTAGAGAACAAGATGTGTATATTGTACAAACAACTCAACCACCGGTAAACGAAAGAGTTATGGAACTATTAATTGCAATAGACGCTGCAAAACGTGCATCGGCAAAAAGAATAAACGTAATTCTTCCATATTACATTTATTCAAGATCTGATAAAAAAGACCAACCAAGAATACCAATTACTGCAAAATTAATGGCTCAATTAATAGAATCAGCAGGTGCAAACAGAGTAATTACATGTGATTTGCATAACTCTGCAATACAAGCATATTTTAATATACAATGTGATAGACTTACTGCTAAATTTTTATTATCAGCATATTTTAAAGAAAAAAAATTGGAAGATATGGTAGTTGTAGCAACAGATGCAGGCAGTGCAAAAAAGGCTTATAAATATTCACATATTTTTAATTGTCCCATTGCGTTAATTGATAAAAGAAGAGATGAAAACGATGATCATGCTATTGCAAGCAGTATAATAGGAGATGTAAAGGATAAAACAGCTCTAATTTTTGATGATGAAGTATCAACTGCTGGAACATTAATTGAAGCAGCACATCTAATAAAGGAATTTGGAGCAAAGCAAATATACGCAGGATGCACACATGGTATACTTTGTGGCCCTGCAATTGAAAGGATAAAACAATCTGATATAAAAGAATTAGTAATAACAAACACAGTACCACTGACTAAGGAAAAGCAAATTGATAAAATAAAGGTTGTATCAATAGCACCTCTGTTTGCAGAAGCAATAAAAAGGGTAAACGAAGCAAGACCATTAGGCGATTTATTTGATTTTTAAATATTACAAATTACAAATAGCTCCTCTAGACATAAATTAAGAAAATTTAAGAAGGCCAATTTTTTCAGATAAGTATTGACAATATAAGGCAATTTAAGGTATAATAACAAAGTCAAAGATATTAAGATGCATAATCCCACAAGATGGTTTGAAACTTCGGAAGGAGGGGAAATAATGTCAGAGGTTAAAGTAAATAATGGAAATATAGAAGATGCTTTAAAAAGATTTAAAAGACAATGTGCAAGAAATGGAGTATTACAAGAGGTTAGAAAGAGAGAACACTATGAAAAGCCTAGTGTAAAAAGAAAGAAAAAATCAGAGGCTGCAAGAAAAAGAAAATTTTAAAAAGCATAAATAATAGGACATGAAAGAGAAATCTTTTATGTCTTTTTAGTTTTATATAAAAGACTATTTTAGTATACCCAAAAAAAGCAGATAGCAAAAAAACTAGCCACAATGTTATGTGTTAATAAATCTCTACATTTTTTCTAAGAGTTTGAATAAACGTGAAAAAATTAAAAATAAAGATTTATAAGAGGCATATTATTGAAATACAAAATTGTATTGAATAAAACAAATAAAATAATATATAATAACAATATAATTAAGAAAGAGGAGATAATAATGAGAACGGAAAGTATTGAAGTAAAAAAAGGGATAACCTTACACCAAATAAAAACAAACAAATTTAAAACAGACCTTATTGCAATTTTTATAAGTATTCCTTTAAAGAAAGAAACAGTAACAATGGATTGTATAATTCCAGCAGTTTTAAGAAGAGGAACGAAAAATTTAAAAACACAAGAAGATATTAATAAAAAATTGGATATGATGTATGGTGCAACATTTGATTGTGGTATAGAGAAAATAGGTGATAACCATGTTATAAAATTTTATATAGAATATATAAATGATTTATTTCTACCTACAAATGAAAATAAATTAGAAGAGAAGATAAATTTGATATTAGATATTGTTTTTAACCCTTTACTTGAAAATGATGTTTTTGTAGATAAATATGTTCAAAGTGAAAAAGAAAATATTAGAAAGAAAATAAGAGCAAAAATAGATAACCGCGAGCAGTATGCTCAAGAGAAATGTATACAAGAAATGTATGCTGATGAACCATATGGACTATATAAATACGGACAAGAAGAGGATTTAGATAAAATAACAAGTAAAAAACTATATGAGTATTATATAAAATTAGTGAATGATGCTAAAATTGATATTTTTGTATCAGGAGATGTGGATGAAGAAAAAGTAACAGACCTTGTAACAAATAATTTATGCTTAAAAAAATTAAATGCACGAGAACCACAATATATAATCAATAATGAGCAAACAGAAAAGAAAAAAGAAGTAAAGGAAAAACGAAAAGAAGAAATACTTGATATTATTCAGGGAAAATTAATTTTGGGTTTGGATATTTTAGAGAACAAAAAGGATATGAGATTTGCAGCAAGCATATATAACATAATTTTAGGAGAAAGTGCAACATCAAAATTATTTCAAAACGTAAGAGAAAAGGCAAGCTTAGCATATTCTGCAAGATCTAGTTATATTAGGCAAAAAAATAATATTTTTATTAAATGCGGAATAGAAATAAAAAACTATGAAAAAGCTCTAAACATAATATATAAACAGTTAGATGATATGAAGCAAGGTAATTTTACAGATGAAGATATAGAAAATGCAAAAAAATATATGATAAATGGGATAAATTCAGTAGAAGAAGAGCAAGATACTCAAATTACTTATTATATGGGACAAGAGCTATCTGGCTTAAATACAAGCCTTGAAGAGTATAAAAATAAAATTCAAGAATTAACAAAAAAAGAAATTGTAGATATTGCAAATAAAATACAAATAAATACAGTATATTTTTTGAAAAATTCTGATTAAATATTAGTTTGCTAGAAAGGGAGGGTATTTAAAAATGCAAATCATAGAAAATAATATAGTAAAGGAAAAACTATATATTGAAAAACTAGAAAATGGAATGAAAATAATGGTTATTCCAAAACATAGCACAAATAAAAAGTATATAATATGGGGAATACATTATGGATCAAATGATAATAAATTTATTGTTCCAGGAGAAAATAAAATAACACAAGTCCCAAATGGAGTTGCACATTTTTTAGAGCATAAGATGTTTGAGCAAGAAAATGGAACAAATAGTTTGGATATATTAACAGCATTAGGTGTAGAAGCAAATGCATATACAACAAATGATCACACGGCTTATTTATTTGAATGTACAGACAATTTTTACGAGGCATTAGATGAACTCATGGATTATGTCCAGCATCCATACTTTACAGACGAAAATGTAGAAAAAGAAAAGGGAATTATTGGACAAGAGATACAAATGTATGATGATTTTCCAGAATGGAAAATATACTTAAACGCATTAAATAATTTATATCAAAAGCATCCAATAAAGATTGATATAACAGGAACAATTGAAACTATTGAAAAAATAACAAAAGAAACATTATATAATTGCTACAAGACATTTTACCATCCGTCAAATACAACAATGGTAATATGTGGAGACTTCGAGCCAGAACAGATAATATTAGAAATAAGAAAGAGACTAATAAAAAGTGAAAAGCAAGCTGAAATCAAGAGAATTCAGGCAGAAGAACCACAAGAAATAGCAAAAAAAGAATATGTTCAAAAAATGGAAGTCAGTATTCCACTTTTTGCAATAGCTTACAAAGATAAAAAGCCAGCAGAAGATATAGTAAAAAAGCATATTGCAATAGAAATTTTACTTCGGAATTATAATTGGGAAAAGCTCTAGGTTGTATCAAAGATTATATAAAGAAGACCTATTAAACATAGAGCCAGAACTAGATTACGAATTTTCAAAAGATTATGCACATATTATGATTACAGGACAATCAAAAAATCCAAAAGCAGTAGAGGAAGCTTTAAAACAAGAAATAGAAAATATAAAAACAAATGGAATAAGTGACGAAGAATTTGAAAGAAATAAGAGAAAAATTTATGGAAATTATATAAAAGAATATAATGACGTAGGAGAAATTGCCAGAATGTTTTTAGCAGATTCTTTTAAAGGAATAAATAGCTTTGACTATTTAGAAGAATATAATGCAATAGGCAAAAAATTTGCACAGCAAATATTACAAGAAGTATTTAAAGAGGAAAACGAAGTAATATCTATTGTGGAAAAATAAATATAAGAAAGAGAAAAATTATGAATATTATTACGTTTCCTGGAATTGGAATTACATTTAATGTTTCAAAAGTAGCAGTTACCATATTGGGTAGACCAATAACATGGTATGCTATTTTTATTGTAGTTGCAATTTGCATAGCATTTATATTTTATAAAAAAAGAGATGGTCTATATAAAATCAAGTTTGCAGATGTGTTTGATTTAAGTTTATATTTGATTCCAATATCATTTTTAGGAGCAAGGCTCTATTATGTTTTATTTAATTTAGACTATTATTTAAAAAATCCAGCAGACATTTTAAACATAAGCAAAGGGGGCCTTGCAATTTATGGAGGAATTATAGCTGGTGCTATTACATGCTATATATTTTCACGTAAAAGGAAAATAGATTTTTTAAACCTTTTAGATTATTTAATACCACCTATTGCTTTAGGACAATCTATTGGCAGATGGGGAAATTTTGTAAACATAGAAGCATATGGAACGGAAACTACAAATATTTTAAGAATGGGAATCTTAGAAAATGGAATATATAAAGAAGTTCATCCAACATTTTTATATGAATCATTTGCAACATTTATTATATTTCTATTTCTACTTTTTTACCAAAAAAAAAGAAATTTTAGAGGAGAAATTACATATATCTATCTATGTTTTTATTCTTTTGCAAGAGCAATCATAGAACCGTTAAGAATCGACAGTTTAATGATAGGAAAATACAGAATATCACATGTTTTATCAATTGCAATATTAGTCGTACTTTTATCATTTTTATCGAAAAAAGTTAAAAATTTACATAATAAATTATAAGTTCTTACAAAATGTGGAAATATGCAAGGTAAAACTTACTAAAAATATTGATATTTTCTTGACTAAACTGTAAAAATATGGTATTTTATAATTATACAAAAGAAAAAATAGTATGAGAAGGAGTGGTAGCTATGATTAATGACGAAATTTGCAAGCTAAGAGAAGAATTAAACAAAAGCATAGTAGAAGGAAAAGACTATAAAATAGTTTATAAAATAAGCATAGAACTTGATAAACTAATTGCAGAGTACTACCAAGAAACTAGTAATAAACATAAGAAAAAACAAAAGCGAATATATACATTAATAAGTGTAATGTAAAAAAATAAAAAAGTAGCATTTCTAACCAAAAATGTTGCTTTTTTCATTTTTTTGTATTATAATAAAGAAAATAGGTAAAAAGATGAAAAAATAAAAGGAGGATATTATTATGTCAAAGAAAATGACAAAAATACTAGCTAGTTTTTTAACTGTTATAATGATGATTTCAATGCTAATGATTCCAGTATTTGCATCTAATGATTATTTAGACCCAGAAAAAATAACTCCAAATGATAATGCAAACATTGCAGATACAGCATACAACATAACAGGACAAATTCTATCAATAGTACAAATTATAGGTGTTGCAGTTGCAGTTATAATGCTTATAGTTGTAGCAATTAAGTATATATCAGCAGCACCAAGCGACAAAGCAGAAATAAAAAAACATATTGTTGTGTATGTAGTTGGAGCAGTTATATTATTTGCTGCAACAGGAATTCTTGAAATCATTAAAAACTTTGCAGGAATAATTGAATATGGTAATGGTTAGAAATTATAGTACATATACATATGTAAAGCAAGGTCATCTATAAATTAGATGGCCTATTTTAAAAACTTCTTAAATAGAGGTGAAAGTAAATGAAAAAAATAATATTAGCATTAATTATTACATTTTTAATAGTAAGTGATATTGGAATATACGCAGTAGATATTTCCCCAGTTACTAATGCTACGAAAGATACCAATATAGCTCCAGAACTTATAAAAATAAGAGGGCAAATAATAGCGATAATTCAGGTAATAGGTGTAGCAGTTGCAAGTATTATGCTAATTGTAATTGCAATAAAATACATCTCTTCTGCACCAAATGAAAAGGCAGAGCTGAAAAAACATATGATACCTTTTATAATAGGCGCAATAATGATATTTGCATGTGTTGGAATAGTAGAAATTATAAAACAATTTGCAGAAGGTTCAATAAAAGTATAATTTTAGGAAGGAAAGCTAGAAATGAAAAAAATAGTAAAAACAAGTATTATTTTTATGCTAATTATTGTAATGGCAAATATATCATATGCATCAGGAATAATTGACCAAATAGAAGAACCAAAAATTAATCAAGAATTGGCTAACATGTTAGGAGGAGTAATTGGAGTTATACAAATAGTAGGAACAGGTGTAGCGGTAGGGGCAAGTATTTATTTAGGTATAAAATATATTCTATCTAGCACTGAGGAAAAGGCAGATATAAAAAAGAAATTAGTTCCATTTGTAATAGGTGTAATAATATTTTATGGAGCAACAGGCATATTACAAATAATTGCAAATTTTTCTACAATATTTCCTACAAGATAAAGCTTTAGCAGTTTTGCTAAAGCTTTTTTTGCTCCAATATAATTTATTTCCAAAAACAACTTGACATAAGAAAGAATTAATAATATTACAAACAAATTACATTTTGCAGTTTGAACTAAATTTTTAATGAAAAATGTTGAAAAAGAGCTTGAAAAACAGTATAATTAAGTTAATTAGAGTTTTATGCATACAGTAAAAAAGAGGTGAGCCAAAATGAAACATATAAAAACAATACTTATATTAAGTATGCTTCTTGCTTTGACAACAATTCCAAGCTATGCATCATTAAACTGGGAAGATATAAGTGGACAAGCAGGTGAATTTATAAATAGAGGAGAGAATAAACCTATTGAATTGGGCGACGTTGGAAGCCTGATAAATGGTCTCTCTGGTATTTTAGTTACAATAGGGGTAACAGTTGTACTTGCTGGAATTTTAATAATTGGAATTAAATACATGACGGCTACTCCAGAAGAAGCTGCTAAAATTAAAACAAAATTAGTTGGCCTAGTAATTGCAGGAATTGTTATAATAGCATCTTATGGTATTTGGCAACTTGCATATTTGTTCTTCACAGGTGCGTCTGTAAATGGCTAGTAAATAAATACAAAGGAGGAATATATGGGTACATATTATATACCACGTAATGTAAAAGGAGAAACAAGAATCCTTTACATTTTTTCGGTTAAATCACTAATTACAACATTAATAGGCGGTGCAGTTGGGTTAGTGTTTTACTTAATTTTTTTATTGTGTGGACTTGAAATTATTGGATGGATTTCAATTGGTTTTTTTGGGGTGATTGGGTTTGCAAGTGGAGCAATTAAAATACCAATTGTGGCAGGCATTCCTGTTACAAAAAAAATTGGAGGAGAATCTGTTGACCAAATCATACTGCGTTATATAAAATTTAAAAAGAACAGAAAAGTTTATGTATACACAAAGGAGGAAAAAAATAATGGAACTAATTAATATACTTACAATTATTTTACTAATTTTTATATTCATTGCATTAATTTTAGCAGGAATTTATTTCATTATGGTATTTCGTAGCAAAAACAAAAAAGAAGAGCTTGAACAAAAACCAAAAGAAGAAGATAACAATACATATAATGGACTTACTAGAGAATCTATATATAGTTTTATGGAATTTGATGAGATAAAAGATAGTATGATTGTAAGAAAAAATGGGCAACAGTATGTTATGGTAATTCAGTGTCAGGGTGTAAATTATGATTTGCTATCAGAACAAGAAAAAATAGCAGTTGAAGAAGGATTTGTACAATTATTAAATACCTTAAGATTCCCTATACAATTATATATTCAAACAAGGAGTTTAAATTTAAGAGATATAGTAGAAGAATATAGGCACAAAGTAGACGGATTTAGAAAACAAATTGAACTACTTGATATAAAAATAAAAGAAGCAAGTGGAAGAGAAGATCAAAAAGCAGTAGAAAGACTTGAATTCGATAGAAGAAGAAAAGCAAATGTATTAGAATATGGAATGGACATTACAGATTATGTTGCAAGACTTAGTACAAATAAAAATGTTTTGCAACAAAAAACATATATAGTAGTTTCATATTATGCATCTGAATTTGGTGCAACAAGTACATATGGAAAAGATGAAATGAGCAATATATGTTTTTCAGAGCTGTATACAAGGTGCCAATCAATTATTCGTTTACTTGCTTCATCAGAGGTTGGTGGTAGAATACTGGATTCAGAAGAACTTGCAGAATTATTATATGTTGCTTATAATCGTGATGGTTCAGAAACTTTACAATTATCTAAAGCACTAGATGCACAATATGATGCATTATATTCAACATCAAAAGATGTACTAGAAAAGAAAAAAGAAATGTTAGATAAGGAAATTGAAGAACAAGCAATAGATATTGTAACAGATACATTAATAGAGGCAGATAAAAGACAAACTGAAATTAGTGAAGAAGAAAAAATGAGAATATTACAAGAAAAGTCATTAGAATTATTAGAAGAATATAAAGACAGCATTGATCCTGAGATTTTTGAGGAGGCAAAAAATGAGATAAAAAAGAGAACTAAAAGTATTAGCAGAAAAAATAGCACAAAAGAGTAAAGGAGGAAATGAAAATGGGAAAAAATAAAAGGAAGAATGACATCAAAATTGAAGTTATGAATGATAGATATAGACAAGAAGAAATAATAGGGAAAAACGTTAAAAATTTAAAAGATTTGATTGCTCCAGCTGGTGTTGATGTTAGCCAAACGAATTCAATGGAAATTATTTCAACAAAGACAAGATATGTCAGGAACATGATTGTTGCAACTATTCCAAGAATGTGTACATTCCCAGAGTTTTTAAGAGGCATGTATACATTTGGTGATGTTAATATATCTGTATTTATAAATCCAATTAGTGAGAGTATATCACAAACAGAATTAAACCGTACTATAAATGAGCTTGAATCTGAAAGACTTGTTGCATTTGACAGGGGAGACATTAACCGTGAAAGAATTTTAGCACAAAAAAGAGCAGAAGCAGAAGAATTGCGCGATGAAATTGCAGCAGGATTTAACAAGCTATTTGCATCAAGTATTATATGTACTCTATTTGCTTATAGCATGGATGAGCTAGATAGATATACAGAAATGCTTTCATCTGAAATGTCAAAAACATTAATTGGAGTAAAATCAGCATGGGCAATGCAAGAAGAGGCATTTAAAAGTAATATGCCATTTTGTGAAAATAAAGTAAAAACCGAGCACACATTTGATAGGCGTTCAATGGCAACAGTTTTTCCTTTTTTTACATCAGATGTAGGGCATGAAAGTGGAATACCACTTGGATTTAATAGGCAAACAGGTCTACCTGTGCTATTTGATAATTTTAGCCCAACTTTATCAAATTATAATATGGTTATATTTGGTAAATCTGGTGCGGGTAAAGGTGTTACAATTAAAACATTAACTTCAAGATCTGCTGTACTTATGGGTATTGAAAGCTTAGCTCTAGATGCTGAAGGAGAATATGGTGTTGTAGCAGAAGCCTTAGGCGGAGTAAATGTAACAGTTAGCCCAAACTCAAATACTGTTATTAATTTGTTTGATATAGAGCCAGAAATTATAAAAGATGAAATAACAAGTAAAGAAAGAACAATTCTTAATGTTGAAAATAAAGTTGAGGACGTAACGCAAGCACTACTTACAATGGCAAGAGGTAGTACAAGAAGCACAGAGGTAAATGAGCTTACAAAACAAATTATAGCTGAGTCTGTTGCACAAGAATATGCAGCAATTGGAATTACGAGTAATGTTGAAAGTCTATATGCTGACAATAATATTAGAAATAATGACTACTTAGGAAGAAAGAAAAAAGAAATGCCAACAATTGGCTCTTGGTATAGAAGACTATTAACTAATGCACAGAATAATGATAACCCAGATTATAGATTTCATTATAGTTATCTAACAAAGGTTATGAGACAGTATATAAGAGACTATGACGGACAAATGGCGTATTTTGACGGACAATCTACTTTTGAATTATTAGATGGAGTTCCTTTTATTAACTTAGACATATCACAACTAGAAGAAAGATTTGCAAGACCTCTTGCGCAACAAATTTTACTTTCATGGATTTGGGAGAAGTATGTTAAGAAGAACAGTGAAGATAGAGAAAAAGCAGCTAAAAAGAGAGTGTTGATAGATGAAGCATGGATGCTTCTTCCATACCCAGAAGCTGTAGATTTCTTAAACACAATGGCAAGGCGTGCAAGAAAAAGAAACGTGTCACTTGCTGTTATGTCTCAAAAATTTCAAGACTTTTATGAAAAACCAGAAGTGCAAGCAGTTCTTACTTCATCAGATACTAAGTTATTCTTAGCACAAGACAAATCTGAGATTCAATATATAAAAGAGGTATTTAAGCTAAGTGAAGGTGAAGCATATTTTTTAACTACATGCAATAGAGGAGAAGGATTACTAAAAGTAGGTGAAGACACAGCAATTATAGCTATTAAACCAACAAAGAAGGAATTTGAATTTGTTGAAACTAACCAAAATAAATTAGCTGAAATGAGAAAGCAAAATAATCAGTAGGAGCAACTTTAAAGGTAATAAGGAAGGGAGTTTAGTATGAAAAAGGCCATCACGATTTTATTAATTTTCATATTATTGTCTACAGCTATACTTCAAAATCGTGTGTGGGCAAGAGATGTGGAGAAGTTTAATCAAATACAATCTGGAACATCTAACAGAAATGGGGAAACCGAATCGATACAAGCTTCTGAAGGAACAAATAGCTTAATTGGAACCGTACTTACATATTGTATTTACCCTGTTGGATCAGTAATAAATGCATTGCTTGCTTTAGTAATTCAATCAGAAACTGGAACAAAAATACAGTTATTCACAATAGAAGATTTGCTATTTGGAAGATACGAACTATTTAATATAGATTTTATGAGTGTTGGACAAAATAGTGAGGCTAGTAATCCTGCATATATGTCTAGCAATACAAATGTACTTATAAAAGAAAATGTAGCAAGATGGTTCTATTCAATGAGAAACTTTGCTATTGCTGCACTACTTGCTGTTTTAATATATATTGGAATTTTAATGGCAATTTCAAGTGTAGCAACAGATAAAGCAAAATACAAAAACATGTTAATACATTGGGTAGCAAGTTTTGCACTATTAATTTTACTTCCATATATTATGTCTATTGCAATGAATGTGTGCCAAGTAAGTGTTGATGTAATAAGAACTACAGCGGAAAAAATAGCAGAAAATACAAATATGGCTGGACAAGTTGCAAATGAAAATATAGAGACACAAAAAGGCTTGAATTTTGAAACCACTTTATTATACGGAAAAATAGATGAAGAGGGAAATGGATTTGAAGGACTACTTACCAAAATTGCAAAAGGGTATGGTTGGGAAAGTTTTACTTTAGCATTGGTATTTTTAATACTATCAATTTATCAATTTAAGTTTTTCTTTATGTATCTAAAAAGGATGCTAACTGTGGCTTTCCTAATGGTTATATCACCACTTATTACAATAACATATTCAATTGATAAAGCAGGTGATAATCAAGCACAAGCTTATAAAACTTGGATAAAGGAATTTCTTGTGAATTTATTTATACAGCCATTACACGCATTATTATTTTTAATATTTATGTATTCTGTTTATGGAATAATGGAAAGGGCTCCACTACTTGCAATTGTATTCCTAGCGTCTTTATCAAGAGGAGAACAGTTAGTGAGAAAAATATTTAAGATAGAAAGAACTGCGAGTGTAGGAAAATTGAGACGTAAGTAGGAAGGAGATTTTATGAGTAAGAAAACTAAAAAAAATCTAAGAAAAATATTGGTTATTTTAGGAGCTATTATTTTTCTCATATTATTAATTAGAATAGCATTTACAAATAAAGATGAAACAACAGATGCACTATTTATAACAGATCTTTCTTCAATAGAAGAGTTATTATACTACTATGAATGCAAAAACATACAAATTATGGATTCAGAAGAAGAACAATTTAAAAAAGATATTTATTTGACATTTGGTAAGGATTTGTGGACTGATGGAAAATCTAATCAAGAATATTATAATAGTATTGTGCTTAATCTAACAGGCTTACTTAACCATCAAAATTATAGACTAATAGATATCTCAAGGGAACTTATAATAGGAGTTATTGTAAATCCTGAAACAAAAACAATCGATGAAGTATATATTAATGGAGAATTAAATTATTTTGAAAAACAAGAAACAAAAGAAAAAGCTGGAAATTTTGAAAAAATTTCAGAGACAAAATTTACAATTCATTCTAATGAAATAAATAAATTTATAGAAAATGACTGGAGAGCAGCAAGTTTTGAATTAGGTACACTAGAAAGTAGATTTGACGATTATGATATTTACTTTGACGAAGGTATCGAGATAAAAACACTTGGGGGGAAAGTTTATAATATAGTTTTTACTAAAAACTATAAAAGTACAATAGTAGAAGACATAACAGTAAATAGTACAAAACAAGAAGTAATAGAAAGTTTAGGAGAGCCAGTATTTGTATACGAGGATATGTTTGGCTATAAGGGAGAAGAATGTTATGTATTTTTCGCAAACAATCAGGTTTCTATATACAGAAGAGAAAAAGACTATAATAATGATGAATTTTTAGAATTATGGCTTAAGTTTCAAGAAAATAAAGATGCAAAGAATTTTGTAAAAGATCTCACTGAAATATGGCAAGATTATAATTTATATAAATATGATTCAGAACATATTGAATTAGAATATGCATTAAAAGGAGTAAGAGTAGAATTTAATGTTAGCCCAGAAAATGGACTGAATATATATAATAATTTTGAAGGTTATTTAGGAAAGAATATAACTCTTGAGAGCCTGAACAAAGAGAATTTGCCAGAACAAGTCTATTTGCATACAAATGAAGACCTTGTATATTTAAATGAAATAGAGCGCTTTACAAAGCAGATGACTTATAATATAGAAGAATATGCACAAATGGCAGATGAAAATGATTATAAAGAGGAAAACGCCGGAGAATCATATAAATTTACAGAAAACACAAGCAATAAATTTAGGCTTGTTTATGAATACGTAGAAGGAGAGGGAATAAGAAACGTAAAGTTCGTATCAATTGACCAAACTGAACCAAACTCAGAACTTATAAGACATATAAGTATAAATACATATGGATGGTTAGATGATGAACGATTTCTATATTCTGTAAAAGGAGAAGGAATATTTTGCTATAATGCAAGTACAAGAAAATTAAAAACAATAATAACAGGAAAACAAGAGTATAAAATAGAAAAAATAGATGGAAATAAAATATTTTATGATGATACATCAATTGAAATATAAAATATAGTGTAAAGTAATGTATAAAAGAAGGGGGAAAGTTATGAAAATACTAAAAAACATCACAATTGTTTTGCTTATTTCAATATTAGTTATACAGTTATTAACCCCTTCAGCAATGGCATTAGAAGAAATAGGTATCGTAGGAGAAGGCACTCAAGGACTTTCTGCAGAACAACAAGGATATCTTAGTGCATATGTTAGAGCTTATTATAGTCAGACTGTGGAATATTATGGAACATATGGGACAGCAGCACATGATTATGATATTGGGGGAAGCCATAGACAATTTTATCATCAAAATGATGAAGAAGAACTAGACCAATCAGATCTAAGACTTATGAAAGTATCTTGTGCTTCATTATGTGCAGGACTATTACACCAGGCATTGGATGTAGATATATGGGATTCAAAAACAGGAAGAGGAGGAAATATCAGAGGAACAGGATTTTTTAATCCTAGAGGAGGAAATTTTAATAGTATACAAGAAAATGAATATTTGCAACCTGGGGATGTACTAGTTGGCAGTGGCTATAGATGGCATGCAATGTTATACATAGGAATGGACGCAGATGGAAATCACCAGATTATACAGACAGATGGCTCACAATATGTTTTTGGAATAGATAATATGGTAGGATGCTCTCAATATAAAGGACAACCTATAACATTGGCAATGGCTAGAAATGCAGGTGGAAAAGTAAATTGTGAAGGAACTCTAATAGATAGATATGGAGTGGCTTCTAGACTAAAACCAGAGCTGTTAGATAAAAATTGGGAACCAGAAAAACCTAAAATTATACGCTGGCCAAATGGTGTAATTTCTACATGGGATGGAGAATTTGATGCTATTATGCAATTAGATACATCAGGCTTTTTATATTATTCTGGAATACCAGGGCAAGTTGGGAGTTTGGGTGTGACAGAAAACGGAGGAATACTGTCTATTATAGATGTATTCTTAGATATTATGGATTATCTGGTTGGTATTGTTACTTACATAGTTAGGATACCATTTATTGGCATTGCAAATGTTGCCCAAAGCTTTGCAACACAAAGCTTAGAAGTTATTTCAACTCAACCTGTAGAGGAAACATTAACATTAGAGAAGATTGTATTAAATCAAGTGCCTATATTTGATGTAAATATTTTTAATACAAATGAAGCAGGTGGCGAATCATTAACCACTAATGAGAATGCAGGAAATATAATACTTACATTAAGGCAAAATGTTGCTAGTTGGTATAATGCTTTTAGATATTTTGTTATTGCATTATTACTTGTTATTTTAATATATCTAGGAATACGAATGGCTATTACGAGTATAGCAGAAGAAAAAGCACAATACAAAAGACTGTTGAAAGACTGGTTTATAAGTTTTTTCATTGTAATGTTTATTCACTATTTTATAGTTATAATAATGCAATTAAATGATTACTTTGTAAATGTATTTACAAATATAATTGAAAGTTCTGATATGGGAAGCTTTTATGATTCTGTTTTAATAATGGCATATGACTTCAGATTCACAGAAGGCTGGTATGGAACAATTTTATATATTGCACTTGTTTGGTATATGCTCAAATATGCATGGAAATACATAAAAAGGTTATTGAGTGTATTGATTTTAATTATTTTATCACCACTTGTGGCAGTAAGCTATGCTTTAGACAAAATTAGAGATAATCGTTCGCAATCATTGGGAAAATGGCTAAAAGAAATTTCCTTTACAATACTTATTCAATCAGTTCATGCTTTAATATATACAGTTTTTATAGCTGGAATTATAAGTCAAATAGTAGTAGATACTAACATATTAAATATGATTGGAGCATGTGTGTTCCTACTTATCGCTATTAAATTTATGGATGCAGTTGAGGATATATTTGAAAATATATTTGGCTTTAAATCATCTGATGCATTAAAGGAAGTAATGGATTCTACTATTGGATTGGTTGCAACATATAAACTTGCAGCTAGATGGGTAAAAAGAGGGGTTGGACTGGCAAAAGGATCGGTAAAAGCTACAAGAAGCATTGGAAAAAATTTAATTGTGCAGCCTATGGCAGAAGGAATAAAACAAATTGGAGCAAAGAACAGTAAAATAGGTAATTTACTAGAAAGCATTGAAGACATTAAAACAGGTTATAGAGAAAATAAATATGGTATGGAATTGGATGATTCAAAAACTTACAGCAATATAAACAGCATAATAAGAACAGAAGAAAACAAACCAAAAAATGCTTTTAACACAAGTAAAAAACATGCAGAAAAAGCATTGAACACAGCACGAAATACAGCATTAAATTTTGGAAAAGGAATCGGTTTGTTTATTACAAATCCGCTTGCAAGTATATCTTATCTCATTGCAGCTGGTGCAGCAGCTAGAGTATTTATGAAAACCACGACAATAAAAGGCTATAACAGAAATGTGAAAAAGAGCTTTAAAACCAAAAACAAAGGGAAAATAAGGTTGCTAGATGCACAAAGAAAAAAAGAAATGGGACTAAGACAAAGTATTAATGACTTATATGAAAGTAATAATGGAATATTAAATAGTACATATATTAATTCTCATTTAGTAGAAATACCAGATGTGGAGAGTTTGCATGATACTGATAAAAATATGGAAAAAAGGGAAAAAACAAATAGCCAAGACTATATAGAAAAATGGCGAAAAACTATAAATGATAAACTTGCACAAGCAAGTAAAATAATAAAAAAAGATGAAGTAAGTAAAGCAGTAAATGCAGAAGTATTGAATAATACAAGCAATAAAAAAACAAATTTGAACATTGATACTGTAAGAAAAGTTGCAAATACAATAGAAAATGGAGATGCAAATGTTAAAACAAACAAACGAAATTTAGTTAATAATTTTAAGCAAGAACTACAGAATGCTATTATTAACAGAGCTTCAGAAGATACAGAAACAATAAAATTTGGAAAGCAGATACCAAGAGAAATAGAGCAAAAAGCAATAAAATTAAAAGCAGAAGCAAAAGAACAACGATTAAAAGGTAAAGAAAAAGATAAATATATTAAAGATGGGTTAGAAGCGGTAACAAGAAGATACTTATCAGACAAGAAAAATTTTAATAATGTAATGAAAAGCCTAGATACAGACGACTTTACAAATTTAATGACAAGGGCAATCAACAAAGAGGGAAGCATAAAAAGAGATTATAATATAGAAATAGATGGACAAAAAATTGATGTATTTAAACAAAACACAAATCAAGATATAAACCAAAAAAGGGAAAAGATACGAGCAGACTTAAAAAATATTTTAAGAAAAACAATAGAAGTAAGAGAAGGCTATGTTGATGCAGTAAATAGAACAGATAATACAATAATAGACCTAAGTGAAAATATGAGAATCTAATTAGATAAAAAAGGAGGTTTGGTAAAATATGAGTATTTTAAAGAGAATAATTTGCCTGATATTAATTACAATTGTGCTTGTAAATATTTCTTTACCAAACACCTCTTATGCAACGACTATTGTAGATCCACTTAATAATATTGGATCATCATTATTAGATGGAGTTTTTGGATTCTTAACATATCCATGGAAACTATATTTGTTAGTGCCAGGCCTGGTTGCTGAATTAGTATTAACAGAAATTTCTTCTGTTGGAAGCGGAGATGCACAAATAATTACACTAGAGAAAATTTTATTTAATGAAGTTGCTCTAACAGACATAAATATATTTTCAAATGATACTACGACAAACGGTAGCGGAATATCTGGGAGTTTACAGGAAATTAGAAAAGGAGTTGCTTCTTGGTATTATGCATTTAGGAATTTAGCAATTGCAATGGCTCTTGCAACTCTTGTTTATATAGGAATACGAATGGCAATTACAAGTATTGCTGATGAAAAAGCAAAATACAAAAAAATGTTAACAAATTGGATTGTGCGGTTTTGGGTTAATATTTATTTTACATTATTTTATGATAGGTGTAATAAATCTTAATGCTGTACTTGTAGATGCCCTGGCTGGAATAGATATAACAGAAGGGGAACGAAATGGTTTAAGTAATCTAATAAATTTATCAGAAGATTATACTGGTGCGTTATTTACAGAGGCATTTGGGCTAGGTTTAACACGAAGCTGGGGAGCTGCTATCATGTGGTCTACATTGCTTATCATTACATTTATTTTTCTAATAATATATATTAAGCGTATGCTAATGGTTTGCTTTTTGACGATAATTGCACCACTTATTACGGTTTCATATTCAATAGATAAAAGCGATAACAATAGATCAGAAGTTTTAAATACTTGGCTAAAAGAATATTGTTATAATGTTTTAATACAGCCATTTCATTGTATTACATATTTAGTATTTGTTGGTGCTGCTATGAATATTATGTACACAGCAGATTCATTAAATTTTGGCGCAATTATACTTGCAATTACATGTATTATATGCATATTTATTGGAGAAAAATTAATTCGCATGATCTTTGGATTTAATAAATCTTCTAGTATAGCACAAAAGTTATTTACAGGAGCAATGGTTACAAATGCTATTAGTAATGTACAAAGAGCAACTAAAGGAGCAAGCCAAGAAGAAGAGGAGGAAGAACCTCCAACTATTATGCCAAGTGGAAGAAGTACACAAGAAGTAGTAGAGCAGCATAAAAGTGAAAACACTCAGAAACAAAATATTACAAATAAATTAGACCAAGAACCAAAACAGGTACGTGCCAAAAAAATAGCAAATACTAATAATACTATAAAACAAAAAAATGATGGAACATATGCTAATGAAGCCAAAGCAAAACGAAAAACAAATAGAGCAATGCAATTAGTAAACGAAATTGGGAGCACTCAATTAAGAACAATTGCGACTGCAACTGGCTACACAGCTTATAAAGATTATAAAGATAAAAGAAAAGAAAGAAAAAATAGAAAAAAAATACCAAAGGGAGCAGAATTATTTTACATAGCAAGCGAGGATTATAGAAGAAGTGTTAATCCATCAATGACTGATCAGCAATTAATGATGAGAATACAAGCACTTAGAAATAGTTCATATGGAGAGCTAAAAAATACACATGATATTATTTTTAAATTACATATAACAAATGCTGAAAAACAAATGTTGTCACAGGGAATAGATGACCCTATTCAAGCAATGAAAGAAAGCATCACAAATAAAGGCAATAAAAGATTAAATTAAAGAAAGGCATAGGGAAAGAAATTGAAAAAGATAAAACAAGTTTTATTTAGTTTAATTATCTTGGTGGTATTACTGAATTTTATTATACCACACTTTTCTTGTGCTACAGTAAGCTATGATGAAATAACCGCGATTAACCTTGCTCTTGCATTACAAGGTGAAATAGAAGAAAAAATAAAAGAAAGAATAGCAGTAGATATACAAAACGGAGATGAAAATTATACAGAAACAAAACAATTTTTAAATAATGCAAAGGCTTATACAAACGAACTGGGGAATAGAGTAGATGTTCTATGTGCGAGTATCGAAAGAGGAGGAACAGAAGGAATTACTGCAGTTAAAGAATGGATTCAAAATGGCATGAACAACTATTTTACTCAAAGCTATGTTGACTTTTTATTATTGAAAATAACACAAACATCTGATGCAGTTCAATATGGAGGAAATTTTTATGAATATTCAAATTATTTTAATATAGCAAAAAATGCAACAAATTATGTAATAAGTCTATATTATGCATCTGAAAACGAAGTTGATTTAGGAGAAATTAACAATTTGCGTGCTACAATGGAAGAACCTATTTCAGAAGAAGAACAAATTTATGATGAAACAGATAGAATTATAACGGCTGTATATCATAAAATAGAATCATTAACAACAGAAGACGAAGAGGAACTAATAAATTATATTGAAGAACTGAGAAGAGAAATTGAGACTGGCTTATATTCTGAAAATGTTAAAAATAGTATATTAGTGGAAATGGACGAATTATTTTATACAAATGGAAGTGTAGATGTACAAAAAGCACAAGAAAAATTATCTATATTTCTTGCGCTTCCACCTAATACATCTTTAGAAGGTATACAAGAACAAGTAGGTAATGAAGATGATCCATTAAATGATAATTTTTTGACAGGTATCTTAGACGGGGTCTTGGGAGTGTTTTTGTACCCATTTAAAATTTTATTAGTTGTCCCTGGAGCAATTATTAATTTAATTCTAAGTGGAATAGGGGCTATTGGTGGAGATCCAGGATTTGTTACATTAGAAAGAATATTCTTTAACAATATAGAAGGAGAAAATAAATTATCATTAGTAGATATTAATATATTTGAAGAATCAGAATCAAATGCATTAAATACAATTAAAAATTCAATTGCAAAGTTTTATATTGCATTTAGAAATTTAGCAATTGTTCTTTCTTTAGCAGTGCTAATTTATATAGGGATAAGAATGGCAATAAACAGCACAGCAGAAGATAAGGCAAAATACAAATCTATGATTACAAATTGGGTAGTGGGTTTTGGACTAATATTTATTCTACATTATATAATAGTGTTTACAATTAATGCAAATGAACTACTTGTAAGAGCATTATACAATGGAACAACAGAAAATTGGGATTTTATGAATCAACTTGCAATTCAAGTATGGTGGATTCCATTTACCAAAAGCTTTGCATCTATAATTATATATGTTGCATTACTTTTTATTACATGTAGTTTTTTAATTGTATATATAAAAAGATTGCTTACAATTGCATTTTTGATAATTGTAGCACCACTTATAAGTGTAACTTATTCAATAGACAAAGTCGGAAACAATAAATCGGAAATATTAGACACTTGGCTTAAAAACTTTTTTTACAATGTTTTAATACAACCATTTCACTGTCTTATTTACTTAATCTTTGTAAGCACTGGAATCAACCTAATTACAGAATCTGGTTCTTTAGACTTTGGTGCTATGGTTCTGGCAATTATATTTATTTTAAGCATTTACATGGGAGAAAAAATTATAAAAGAGATATTTGGCTTTTCTCAAGCAAAAGGTTTAGTAGAAAAAGTGGCAGTATTTGCACTTGCGAAACAAACTATTAATAATGTAAGAAACATTGCTACTATAAAAGGTGCTGCAAATGATAAAAGGGCGAGTAAAAAACTAAAGGATGCAAATAAATATTTACAACAAGATGACAAAATGACTACTGATACTCTGGCACATATGAGAATATTAGCAGAACAAAACCGTGTGAAAGAAGATTCTAAAACAACAGGTCAGAACAAACAAAATCAAGATAAAAACCAAATAAGTAATAAGGTACAGCAAACTGCTAATAATTTAAATAATTCCACAAAATACACAGCTAAAAACAGAAGACCACTTAAAAATTTACCAAGTCCAATTAAAAGGGCTATACGAGGCTATAAAGATATGCTTTATACAACATCAGGTGTGTATTTCGCTAAAAATACAGTAGAGAAAATTAAAAACAATAATAAAAAGAAAAAAATAATTAATATGTCAGATGATGATATATTTATAGCAAGAGCAGAACAATATAGACAAAACTCTAATAAAAATTTAAGCAATGAAGAATTAGCAAATATAGTAGAAAAACTTCATAACACAGATTTTTCTTCACTGAAATCAATAGAAGATATTAATTTTAAAATGTATATAGAAGATATGTATAAAAAATATGATAAAAAAGGAAATGATGTAAAGCAACATCTGAAAGATAATATTATGTATGGAACAAATCAGAATTATAAGTGGAGGAAGTAGATTGGTAAATGGATGAAGAAGAAAAAAAACAAAAAAGAAGAGATTTAGGCTCTACACTAGCTTCTGTGGCAAATACAATTAAGGCTTTAAAAAACCCAATTATATTAAAGATAGCAATAATAATTGTAGGATTAATTCTTTTAATAGGTGTTGTAGGCTTTCTTTTTGTATTACCTGGAAATGTGGCAGGTAAAATAGGAGATAGCTTATTTGGATGGGTAAAAAATATTTTTTCAGAATCAAGGTTTGAAGTAAGCCAAGAGGACTTAATTGAAATGTGTAATTACTTAGAAGAAATGGGCTATGATATAGAAGGCTATGGTTTTGTAGAGGAAATTACAAGAAGCGGAGATAAAACCTATAAAGATCAGAGTTTTGATACTCCAGAGGAGCCAACCAGAGGAGAAATTATTGGGGTAAAAAGCAAGTATCTAGAATCATATATAATTTCAGAGAGAAAGGCATATGCAATTGCAAATGATGATTTTGAATTACATGATTTATGGAATACATTTGATACTACGTATAATGATTTTTATGCAGAACAAGCAATAGAAGATATATGGAATGAAAGCTCGCAAGATGCTCAAGGCTATGTGCAAAACATGATAGATGGCTTCTATTCATATGATGCACCGAATAATCAATATGTAAAAAAAGAGGGAAAAGAGCCTAAAGATACAAATTTAACAGACTATAACTACTATTCAATTATTCCAGCAAATGAAATAAGAGACAGAGTAAAAGAAACAATACAAGCATATTATAAATACAAAAAAACATATTATATTAATTGGGATACAAATATTGAATGGAGCCTTAATGGCGAAGAGAAAACTAAATTTATATTTGGAAAAAATTTATTAAATGAATTAGATACTGAGAGTAGAACTGCTTTTCTTACTCTAGCTGACAATAAATTTATTAGTTATGAAAGAGAATTTGAGACATATGCAAATGCTGGAACAGGGATGATATATTTAGACAACAATGACGCAGAAGTTGAAAATGGAAGTAAAACTGGGTGGAAAAAGGGTAATTATACATATGACGTGGAAATAGATGAAGATAATCGATATCTAATTGTAAATACAGTTGATAATAGTGAAGGATTTTGGAGTATAGTAAAAAAACAAAGCAATTATGCATATGACCTAAATGGGTGGACATGTAAATATGGAAAACCTGTAGAAGCATTACTTGCTATGCATATAGGAACAGGAGCTCCAGATTTTGTTTACCAGTTTGCAACTTCTCCGGCAGTAGACACAAAAGTTCATATAGATTTATTTCCAGTAAACATGCATATGAAATTTACAACAGAAAGCGATGGAGAAGGAGAATACATAAGACCCGTAGTAGAAGAAGCGATAGATGGAGCAACAAAAGGAATAGTAGACAGTGATTTATACAACTCATTGATCAGTGAACTTAGGGAGAAATCAGAAGAAATAAATACAGCTGATAATATATTTGAGCTTATAAGTGGAGAAAACAAGTTAAGTAATTATGCGAATGAATTAAATGGCTATAAAGATATAGAAAATTTAGCAAGTGATGGTAATACTAAACTAGAAGAACTTGTAAACAAACTAAACAGTATAAGAAACAAAATAAATCCCAATTCCCCAGCAGGAATGGTGTTAGCTAGAGCAAGAAACCTTATAGATAATATTATAGAAGACATAGAGAATATTGACATTACTGTTTTAGGGGAGTCATTTAATTATGAAGAAACAAAGCAATTGTATGATGTGGTAATAGAGTATGAAGATAGTATTTTAAGCACTGCAACACCATACATTACAAAAGTAGAAAATCATTGGTATAGAAACCAATATTTCTTAGGGTCAGGAGAAATAAATATAAGCCAGAAGAAAACAGACTTATCCAAAATGCTTTCAGACATAAATGAAGCATTTTCTGAGGAAAATCTAAGTACAGTTGAGATTATATATACATATGAAGACAAAATAGAAGAGCAAAGGAAGAAAATAGAGGGAATAACAACACAAGAAGAAATAGATTCTTTTATAGAAGAACAAAGAAATATTTGGGAGGCGGTAGCAACAACAGATAAACAAAGAGAATTACTAAGCAATATATTTGCAGTAGCTCAGGGAAATTATGAAGGAATTATAGGAGAAAATAGTTCATATGATGTTGTTGCAAATCCAGAACCAACATATTACCAACTTCCAGAAGAAGCAAATATAAGTGATTCTGAAAAAATTAGTAACTTTTTTAAAGAAAAATTATATGTAGAAGAAACAAGAAGTGCGGATATTGTACAAATACATAATCCAATTTTCGAGGATAATTCGCAATATATAAGAAATTGGCTTAAAGATAAATATTTAATCTTTGATGGAAGAACAGATGATGAGGTAGCACAAAAAACAGGTGAAGACACAACAAATGTATTTAGTAGCAAAAAACAATCTGAAGGGAAAAAATATATTCAAGGAAAAACTGCATTGCAGGTAATAGACAATCTGTTAGAACAATGTACGGATAGGCAAAATATTATGTACTTAAGAAGAGATTTAAGAGAATTATTTGAAGACTTTGAGTTTGATATAGAAAATGTAGAAGTACCAGCACAAAAGGTCTTAAGCAATGTTATGCCAGACTATATACCTTATACACCATGGCCTTCAGAATATGAAACAGCACAAAGCAATTGTACTAAAATGATTTATAAAGGAGGAAATGCCAACTTAGTGGCACCAGCTTCTGGCACGATTACAAAGGCAGAAAATGGAACAATTGAAATTGAATTTGGTAGCAATGACGAACAAACAGGTTCAATTGCAGGAATGATTCTTAATATAAAGGGAAACATTACTCCTGCGGTTTCTGTGAATACAAAGGTAAATAGGGGAGATATAATTGCAACTGCATCTACAATAGATGATGGAACTACTACTATAGAACTAAGACTTTTTAGCATTACAAAACAATTATTAAGGGTAGAAAACTACATGAATGTTGAGCACAAAACTTACGATGGAGATAATGCTTTGACTGATCAAGAAAAACTTATGCTATATACTTTGCAGGATAAAGAGCTTATAGGAAATAATGGACAAGAAGCATTTGCACAAAATTTAGCAATAATAAATGTTGTATTTAACAGAATTTTATCACCATTATATCCAAATTTAAATAGTATTAGTACTGTATTAAATGAGCCGGGAAATGATTTCCTACGATATACTGGCCCAGAAGGAAATTTAGCTACCTATGAAAGGAATAGCATTGCTAAAAGTGCAATAATCAATGCACTTTCTGGGGTAGACTTAACGAAAACAGATACTTTAATAGGTGCAACTAGATATTTTGGACTATCAGATGATTATTATGAGGGAAATCTTGAGAGCCAAAAAGAAGAACGAATAGAAGAATTAGACAAGCTTAAAGTAAAAACAGAAATTGTAGATTGTGCATTTGGAATAACCGAAGATGACTATATTATATATTTGGGAGATATTTTGCTTAAGAAAATAGATGAAGTAATTTACACATTGAATTATGACAAATACATAGAAGGATATGAGGAATATGATGATTTCCTAGATGAATTTACTGAAGCAAAAAATAATGTATTAAATTATTACTTAAGTGGTGATTACCTAGAAGGAAGTAATAGGGAAATATATACAGCAGAAGACGCTATTAGCAGTATTGTAAAAAGCAATGTGGAACAAGAAATCGAAGAAACAGATGGGACAATAACAGTAACGGACAAATTTACCATTACAGCTAACAGCAACTATATGACTAATTTTAAATTTATTTACACAAAAGGACCTGAGGGGAAAATAAATTCGGAAGTTAGAGTGGAGAAAGAAGTTATTAAAAATTATTAAAAAGAGAGGAAAAGAAATAATATGAAAAGCAATAAAAAGAATATAAAAAGGTCAATAAAAATAGCTCTTATTGTATGTACTACTATAATCATATGTTTACTTTTCCTTTTACTTGTTCTATACTTAAATAAACCAGAAAATCAAGAAGACCAAGTGCGTACACAAGAAGAGAGAGATGAGCAGATAACAAATATAATAAGGCCAAAAGGAGAAAAAGAAAGAGTGCAAATTTATGTTGCAGAATTTTTGAAACATATTGAAAAAAAAGAATATGACGAAGCATATGCACTTTTATATGACCAATTCAAAAAAAATTATTTTCCAACAATTTCATCATTTAGTTCTTATGCTGAAGAAAAATATTCAGATTTAATGAAACTAGAATATGATTCAATTGAAAGACAAGGCAATTATTATATATTAACAGTAACTATAACAAATTTGGGTGAAAATGAAAAAGAAGAAACTCAAAAATTTATAGTATATGAAAATGGATTAAATGATTATACATTATCATTTCAGGCAAAATAATCTACCTGAAAAAGAGGTGAAAAAATGTTAACAGACTTCAGACTGAAAATAAGAAATTTTATAAAAAAACATAAGTGGAAAGTTGTTGTTTTTATAGTAATTTGGTCTATCTTAATAGCAATTAATGTAATACTTAAAAACATCCCAAATGATACCCCAATTACAACATACACTCCGCATGAGCCTATAATTGAAAACGGCGATACAACACCAAAAAAGTGGCAGGATGATATAGAAAACTATATTAAACAATATGTAGACTATTGTAATAAAAAAGATTATGAAAAAGCGTATAATATGATTAGTGAGAATTGCAGAGAGAAAATATACCCAAATATAGATGAATTTAAAGCATATGTCGATTATGTGTTCTCTTCTCCAAAAGTCTACTCAATTCAAAATTTTTCAAATAGGGATAATGTATATATATACAGAGTAAGATTATTTGAAGATATACTAGCAACTGGACTTACATATAGCGAGACATTACAATATTTTGAAGATAGATTTATTTTTACAGAAGACAATGGAAAACTATTAATGTCTGTAAAATCATATATTGGTGATGAAAAAACGGACTACATGTATGAAGATCAATATATGCGAATTACAATTAAAAGCAAAAGTATTATGTATGATGAAGAAATATATAATATAGAGGTTCAAAACAAAACAGAATATACAATTGTCCTTGCAGATGATGAGACTGCAAATGAAATTAGCTTTATTGTTCAAGGTGAAAACAGACCAATGCTTGTTGAGGAAAACTGGCAGGCTATATATGTAAAGCCAAGAAGCAATAACAATTTTACTATTTCATGTACACAATTTTTTGATGAAGGAGTAAATACAACAGGAATAAACTTTGATAGCGTTAGAGTTTTACGCTCATATTCAGGAAAAGAAGAACTGAAAGAACAAGAACTGGAAAATGCTGTATCTTTATATGGTTTTACATTATCACTAGAGTAGGAGGGGAAAATGTGCGGAATAATAAGAAAAATATTTATTTCATTTATAATTATTCTAACTTGTATAAATACACTATTCCCAAATGTATTTAGTGTTTACGGCACAGACATTCAAGAGCCAGAAAGTAAAATGACATTAGACGAATTTAGGATTGCAATTGAAAGTTGGCTTGATAACAAATTAAATGAAATGACGAATAATAGTGATAGAGTCGATTATATTGCAAGATTTGCAACAGACAATCAATGGAAAAGAGAAGTGGCTAAAGACATTCCATATAATGATGTAGACAGCAACGAGGCAAATGAAATTGTACAAGAAATTGCGCAAAGAAAATATAATCAATATACAATGTACACGAACGGAGTAATTTCATTAGAAACAGCAAGAATAGCATTCTTAAATTATTTAAGAACATTAAAGACGGAAAAAGAACAAGAACTAGGAAATATGGATGAAGAATCTATAAATATAGAATTACAAGAATACTTCCAAAATTTAAAGGCACAATTTTTACAAGGAGGACGGAGACTTCTTTAAGGATGTAGAACTGATTGCTCAAAATATTAAGCAAGAGAGTGAAGCAAATGAATTTTTAAATAATGTACCAAATTATATAGAACAATTTATAAATGATAATATTGGAACATTGCTATCAGGACAAGAAAGCATATTTGCATCATTTACTGTTACATTAGACATAATAGCACAATCTTTGCTTTGGCCAGTTAGAGTAATATTTATTGTTCTGCCAGGAGCAATTTTACAGTTAATAGGAACACAAATAGGAAGCATAGGTAGTGAAGAAGGATTTTTAGGAATAAATAAATTTTTAACAATAGATCATATTTTATTTAATGAAGTTCCAGTTACAGATGTAAATGTATTTAACTTTGATTCGGCAGGAGATAGTAGCATAAGTAGTGATAATGTCCTTTATTTAATTAGACAAAATGTTGCTACATGGTATTATGCTATAAGAAACTTAGCAATTGCGCTAAGTCTTGCAGTACTTGTTTATATAGGAATAAAAATGGCAATATCATCAATTGCAGATGACAAAGCAAAATATAAAAAAATGTTCAAAGACTGGTTTGTAAGTTTTGCTCTTATATTTGTACTTCAATATCTAATGGTATTTGTAATTCAACTAAATGAAGGAATTGTAGATGTATTAAATGGTGCTAAGATGAGTATCACGGAAGAAATGGATGCAAATGATAGTACAGACCAAACTCAAAACAATACAAATAAAGAAATGGACAATTCTGAAGCAGGAAATATAGGGGATAAAATTTTAAAAGAGGCTTTACTAACTGTAGATTTTGTACGAGGTTTATCAATTTCGGTTATATATTTGATGCTTGTTGCAATGACAATGCTGTTTTTGGTATTATATATTAAACGTTTTATAACAATATGTTTTTTGATATTAATTTCACCACTAATTACTGTTACTTATGCAATAGACAAATCAGGAGATGGAAGAGCACAGGCATTAAATAAATGGTTAAAAGAATTTGCATTTAATATATTAATACAACCATTTCATTGTATAATATATATGCTTTTTATACAAAACATTTATGAAATTATTATGACATCAGAAATATTACACTTTGGACAGATATTTGTTGTAATTATAATGTTTGGATTTATGTATAAATCAGAAGATATCATAAAATCAATATTTGGTTTTGAAACAAGCAATTTAGGATCTGCAGCTGCGTTAGGTGCATTGGCAATTTCAAAGGTACAGAACTTTGGAAAAGGTGCATCAAATGCAAGCTCTACCTTAAAAGCAGTAAAGGGCATAAAAACGCCAAGCTCTTTGCCTGGTACGACGAGAGAAATTGGAGGAAATAAACAAAACGGAATAGAAACTAAAACAAATAACTCTTCTTCACAATCCAATGCACAAACCACAAATAAAACAGGAAAGAAAGTATTAAAAAACATGTCAAAATATATTGGAAAAGGAAGTGCTAATACAGCGAAAAAATTATCTGGAATAATTGTATCTTCAGCTTTAGCATATGGACTAACAGGAGATTATGAACAAGCAGAAGCAGCCCATGGCGCAGCAAAAGGAGCTAAGGGAAAAATCGACAAAGCAAGACTAAATAGTAAAGTTAAACAAAGAAAAGAAGAAATGCTAGATGCTATGCAAAGTTTTCAAGAGAAAAAGGGATATAGTGATTATGAAATGCAACAATTAGGAAACAAGCTATTAGGAGCTGATATAGATAGCATTACAGATGAAGATGAAAGAATATTAGCTGAATTCATACAAGCTAATAAACAAACACAAAAAATAATTGGTGCAAAAGACCCTAATAAGGTTGTACAGAATCAACTAAAAGAGTTTTATGAATAAAACTTAAGGGAAATAACAAAAATATATATAATGTTATTTCTCTTTTTTTATTGCATTGGAAAACTATTGCAAAGTAATTATTTAAAAAATTATTGAATAAAATAGAAAATTTTGTAAACAATATTAGTAAATAATATTATTGCCGAGGTAGAAAAAATGGTAAAAAAGATATTACTAAGTATATTAATTATATTCTTAATGCTATTGAGTATAAACAGTTTTGGAAAGAGTAATTATGAAGAAGTAGATTTTTCAACAGGGATTGTTACTGCTAATATTTTAAATGTAAGAGCAGGTCCTGGATTAAACTATGATATAATATCACAAATTACTAAAGATGAATACATAAGGGTATTTGCTAAAATAGACAATTGGTATATAGTACAAACTGAAAGTGATTTTGTTGGAACAGTTAGTGCGGATTATATAATCCCTATTTATCAAGAAAATAATAGCACTACTGAAGTAGGAACAGAATTAACAAATGATGAGAATGAAGTATATGAATTAATAAATGAACAAAGAGTGGCAAATGGACTTCAAGCTTTAGCAATAGATAATGAATTACAAAATGTTGCAAGGATAAAAGCACAAGACATGGTAAATGGAGATTATTTTAGCCATACTTCACCAAACTATGGATCACCTTTTGATATGCTAAAGAAATTTAGTATATCATATCGAACAGCGGGAGAAAATATTGCAGGGAATGGTACTAATACAGGAGCTGTAAATGCTTGGATGAATTCAGAAGGCCACAAGGAAAATATTTTAAATAATAGCTATAATTATACAGGAATTGCTGTAGTAGACAGCCCAAAATATGGCAAAATATATGTGCAAATATTTATAGGAAGATAGAGTAGTTATAAAATCACCTTTTTGGAATATAGTGTTAAGAGGTGATTTTATTATGCTAAAAAAAATAAGTACTCTATTTATATTAGTTGCCTTAATAACAACTACATGTTTTGCAGATGACATTGACACAGAACAAATAAATATAAATCAAATTTATACTGAAGAAATACAGGCATCTGCAAGTGTGGTAGATAAGCCCAAGATAAATTCACGCTATGCAGTTGTCATAGACAGAGAATCAAAGCGAATTTTATATGGCAAAAACAGTAATGAGAAAACTGCTATGGCAAGTACAACTAAGATAATGACAGCAATTATTGCCCTAGAAAATAGTAAACTTGAAGAGGAAATAATTGTATCCAATAGAGCTGCTAACATAGGAGGTTCAAGATTAGGACTAGAAACAGGAGACAAAGTTAGTATGAATGATTTATTATATGGTTTAATGCTATGCTCTGGAAATGATGCTGCGGTACAAATTGCAGAGACAATTGGGGGAGACTATAAAGGATTTGCGGTCTTAATGAATAAAAAAGCTAAAGAATTAGGGCTTAATAATACACATTTTGTAACACCTCACGGGTTAGATGATAAAGAACATTATACAACTGCATATGAACTTGCAATCCTTACAGATTATGCACTCAAAAATAAAAAATTTTCAGAAATTGTAAGCTGTAAGACAAAAACTATTTTAATTAATGGGAAGCAAAGAGAATTATACAACACAAATGAGCTGCTTGGTAATTTAGAAGGTATTAACGGAGTAAAAACAGGATTTACCAATAATGCGGGCAGATGTTTAGTAACATCGTGTACAAGAAACGGAAAAAATATTATTTCCGTTGTACTTGGGGCAGATAGCAAAAAAATTCGAACGAAAGATAGTATACAAATAATAGAATATACTTATGCAAATTATTCTGAAATGGATTTAAAAAAGAAAGTAGAAAAGGCTTTTGAAGCATGGCAACAGGAAAATAAAATAGAAATAATAAAGGGAAAACAGGAAAGTATTTTGCCTAAAATAGAAGAAGAGTTTCCTTATGAAAATTATCCAGTAAAAGAAGAAGAACAAATAACAATAGAGATTAATTGTGAAGGCAAATTAGAAGCACCTGTAGAAAAAAACAGAAAGGTAGGAAATATTGTAGTAAAAAATAAAGAACAGGAAATACTAAATTTAAGCCTTGTAACACCAATTTCCGTAAAGAAAAAAGATGAGTGGGAATATTGGAAAGAATTATGGAAGGCATATCTTATTAAATAAGAAAAGTGGCTTCGCCATATGCTATGTGCTTTGCACTGGTGGACTAAAAAGAGAACTTGAAATAGTATGTTACTATTTCAAGTTCTCTTTTTAAAATTAGTTTAACAATTCTGGCAAATAAGTTAATGGATCTACTTCTGTACCGTTAATAATAATTTCTAAATGCAAATGAGCAGGTAATCCACTAATTCCTTGTGATGCCATTGTACCAATTTGTTCACCTTGTTTAACTTGACGACCAACAGCATAAGCACCACTATGAACAATATCTCCTAGCATGTGACCATATCTCATAACGACACCATTTCCATGATCAATATATACAAATCCATCTCCGCGATTAACTCTAGTAATTGTTCCATCAGCACAAGCATAAATTGGAAGACCGCTTGTTCTATCATTTTTATATATATCAAGACCAAGGTGACCGGAGTCGAAAAATGCACCAATATAAGTTTGAGAGATATCAACAGGAGGAATAATATAAACTCCTGTATTTGCGATCTGGTTACCATTTGCTATTTTAATTGTAACCTGATTTCCGGTATTTTCTTTGGTATTAATAATAGCTATATTACCGGCTAAGTCAGTTAAATTCCCACCAGAATAACTTGCGATAGTAATTAGTCCAGCTTGTTTTGCGGTGGTGTAAATATAATCAATATAATTTGTTGTTCCACTAACTACTCCAGGATGCATTGTGCCTATACCCGCTATACCACCTACGTTTAATAAAAGTGTAGGAGCCGAGCCTTTAATTATTTCACTAAAAGTAACACGAATTGTAACAGTTTCACCAAAGAAAATCTCACCAGAGCCAGGACTAATGATATTTATTGATGTAACAGTAGGGGGAGTATAATCAATATTATTAACTGTAACTTCTTTCTGTGTAACGTGATTTAAACAATCTTTTAACCAAATGATGTATTTTCCGTTTTCTGTGATATTATCTTTAGTAGCGTTTAACCTAAGAGTTGAAGTGATTTTAGTCCAATTTGTTGCAGCTTCTTCCGATTTTGTAATGGTCCATGCCACAATACCAGCATCATCAGTTGCGAGAAAACTAAAGCCTGATACTTGGGAAGGCGTATTTGATTGGGTAATTTGTTCAACAACAGGAGGCTTATCAATTACGTAGGGAAGATTGTTGGATTTAGCAAAATTAATAATAGAAGAATCATCATCTCCATAAACACTTCCAGACCAATTTTCAAAAGAGGAATCATTAATGTATGTTACAGCAGAAGGAACAAACAGTTGTTTCAAAAGAAGCGCATTGCTAAAGCAATTAGGTCCAAGAGACTGAACAGTTTCTTCGATAAGGTAAGAAACGTTTGTTTTTCCGGGAGGATATGAAATTAATGTTTTCCCATCACTACTATACAATATGCCATCTTGAGATAAATAATTTGTATTACCTTTTGATATGTTAATCGATTCCAAATTAGCACATCTTTGTAATAAATCCAGAGGGATAAACATTATATTTTTAGAAATTTCAATTGTTTTAATACTGTAATTCTTAGCAAATAAATCTTTACCTAAAGAAACAACAGGGCTATCCTGAATTTGTTCTGGAATAGTAACAGTATTATAGTATTCATCCAAGTATCTATCTAGTCTTATGGAATTTGTTAATTTATAAGTAGTATAAGAAAATTCATTATTAGAAGAAGAATATTTATAAAGGCTATCTTGATCCATTAAATTTACTAAAATTCGCTTCATTTGTAATATATCAGTAGCAGTAATGGATGCGCTTATTCCTAAGTCAGCAGCTTGTAAAAATGAATCTTCTAAAGGTGAAATCATTACAATATGTGAGCGAATTTTTAATAAATCTGTTTGAGTAATTTTTCCGTCGCCATTAACATCCCCACCAACAACAAGATAATATAAATTATTATTGATGCTAATATACATTCCTGTTTTTACTAAATCTGTATTTTTAGCTTGACTTCCATCAGAAGTAAATACTTGAAAAGAGCTATTAAAGGAAATGTTGCTAAGAAGTTCTTCTAAAGTAGTATCTGCAGAGATACCAACTATATAGTTAATATTATGTTGATTTATTACTTTATAAGAATATGTTTGCAATTCTTCACTAGCAGCATATGAAAAAACGGATACAAGTAAAAGAATGATAGATGCAATATAAAATGTAAAAAGAAATTTTTTACACATAAAATTTCACTCTCCTCCTCTTTATTATACAACAAAAAAAGGAAAATTTCAACAAACAAAGGAAAATACAAGCTTGGTAATAGTAATAAAACTATATATTTTTAAAAAGTGAGACATATAATTAACTAACCTGCGTATGAATACAATGATTTTATAAAGAAGTAATTGAGAATATAAATTTTTGATAGTTTATAACAATGGTCTTAAATTGTTTCTCATAAAATTTTTAGGATTATTTCATCTATACATAATAAAAACAATGAAAATTAATAAATTCTCATTGTTTTTATATTATTTGGAGCAGGTGTCGTAGATATTTACAACTCCATTTATCATTAACGATTGATATAATAATTAACTAAGTTATATATAGATTAAAATATTATTTAAAAATTTCAGGATATTTAATATAAAACTTTTGTAAAAACAAAGGAGCCAGCCAAAGCTGACCCCAATGCCCCAAGATGTGCAGTGCTTATCTTGGGAAGACTAACTTACTTGGTGATGGACTCCCAACGCACTCTAAGTGCATAGTCCAGAATTTCTTCACCATTCGAGAATGGAACGAAGAGACCAGACTCAGTGTACCCTGCAGCACGCAGCTCGTTCAGAATTTTGTACCCCTTTGCAATGTAAGTCTTGCCATTGCGGTAAACGAATACCACACGACCATTGTTGTAGCAAAAGTGTCCAAGGTTTTCGCAACGGCAGTCCAAACAGCTTTGATTCATGATTGGGTAGTATGTATCCTCAAAATAGAGGTTTTTTACCCTGACACCATTTTCAGGCATTTCAAAGCAGTTTGCGAGAGTTTCTTCGCTGATAGACCCGATGTGACGTTCGTCACAATAGGCTTCACAGTCAGAAACAAAATCTACCTTGTAGGACTGAGAATCCATTGCGATGATGTTGTTAGCCATTTTTCCATCCTCCTCTAAAATCTTAGTTGATCAATCACATGATGCAGATGCAAACATGGAAGATCTTAAAAAAAATGGTTACACTTATATTATACTACATTTATATAAACTTGTCAAAAATATAAGCCTTCAAACAAGTTAGTCTTCAGAACTCTATTATATTTAATAAACTCAATGCTACTTTATTTTGCTCTATTGTTTTTATTTCCAATTTTATTTTCTCCATAATTTATATGGTTCAATATATGTAATGTTAGTTTTTCAATTTTTCTAATGCTACCGTTGATAATTGTTGGAATAACTTTAGAAAACTCATGTATAAATTCTAGCCTTTGTTTTGGACTTCCTTCAAATTGTAATTCTTGTTTAATTATCTCCATTTATTTGCACTATCCTTTCATTTGTATGATTTTATATTGTTCATAGGCAACAAAAAAACAACCAGATTATATTTTCTGATTGATTTTGTAGCAATTTTGTTCTATCAATTCGAACAGATATGTCATTGGAGGCGCCACCCGGAATCGAACCGGGGATCAGAGTTTTGCAGACTCGTGCCTTACCGCTTGGCTATAGCGCCATTTATGGAGCGGGAAACGGGGCTCAAACCCGCGACCTCTGCCTTGGCAAGGCAGCGCTCTATCAACTGAGCTATTCCCGCACAAATAGAACATTATAAGAATAACAAAAAAATATTCAAATGTCAAGTATAAAAAACATTTATTATTTTAGTGTTAATATAAGTATATGTATAAGACAAAGTGAAAATACCCTAAATTAAAATTAATTTAGGGAAAGAGCAAAAACGCTACAAAATCAGCATAATAAGTTGATTTTACGCCTAAAATGTAATATAATTGTAATATAGAGGAAAAAGAAAATACGTTCTTTATAATGGTTTATTCCGTAACAGAAAAAAATAATGAAAAAAAAACTTAAACAAAGTGGCAAATATCGCCTATTGACATATAAAAAAAAAATAGTACAATTAAATTATATAAGTAAAAAAGGAAGGTAAATGTTATGGCAAAGAAAACAAAAGTTGGAATAGCGATTTTAGTATTAGCAAGTATTTTTGTAATAGTATTTATGGCTGTGCAGGCATTTGCGACGGATTCGAAATATTTGAATATAATAGGACAAAGAGAAGGCAACGAAACATATAAGATTACAAGCGTTAATACATCAAGCAGCATGACTAATTCTGAAAAAACAATATGGAAAATAGTAAGCTATGACAGTATGCAAGATGATGCAGTCGCAAACTATGACGAAGCTATTTACTGTATTAATCCAGAAATAGGATTTGGAAGTGCAACAACTGCAGGAAACGATAAAAAAGAATATGATGTTTCATTTAATATGAAGGACTTAAGTAGTGTTGAACAAAAATATAAAGATTTATTTAAAGATCAAACAAAATATAATTCTATGCTATGGATTCTAGAACATTCATATCTTCCAAAACAAGTTCCTGAAGAAGATAGAAATACTGTAAAAGAACGATTATTATCAGATGCAGGAATAGATAGAGATGTATTAACAGATAATGACATAGAAGTTATTCAACAAATTGCTTTATGGTATTTTTCTTCAGATAATTTAGGCTATCATTATGAACCAGATAATTTTCCATCAATTGCAATAAATGATACAGCAATAGAAGAAATTGGAAAGCCACTTACAACAGAAGGCCTTCAAAGATATAATGATATGAAAAAACTATATACATATTTTATAACATCAGCAAAAGAAAACGCATCTTTGTATGGAACAAGTGAAATAAGAGATTTAAAAGAGCCTAATTTTCAATTTACTAAGCCAGAAGGAGAGAATGTAACAACAACAGAAACAATAGGAGATACTGAGTACTTTATATCAGGGCCATATTATTTTGAAGAATCAAACCATACAAAATTACCATATACATTTGAAGTAAAGATTGTGGATCAAAATGAAGAAGAAATAACGGATTATAAATTATTAGATACAGGTAAAAATATTATAGAAAACGATGTTATCGACTCTAGACTAATGGAAAAAGAATTTTACATTGCAATACCAACTTCTAACAAAAATATTATGAAATTAAAAGTACAGGCAAAAATAAATTATATGACAACAACTATAACTTGCTGGACTAGTAGTGAAAACTATTTACAAGAACAGCCTGTTGCAATTATAGAAAAAGAACCACATGAAATAATTATTGAAAAAGAAACAGATATAGAACAGCCAGAGTTTGATTTGGCTTTAAGAAAATTTATAACACAAGTGAATGATAAAGAAATAACATCAAGAATTCCACAAGTTGATGTAACGGGGTTAAAAGATGGAACAGCTACTTCAGCAGAATATACACACCCAAAAGATCCAGTAGCTGTACAAACAGGAGACATAGTAATATATACTATTCGTATATATAATGAAGGTGAAATATCAGGTTATGCTAAAGAAATCACAGATGATATTCCAGACGGTTTAAAATTTTTAGTTACAGATCCAACTAATATAGAATACATGTGGAGACTATCAGAAGATGGTACTAAAATCACAACAAATTATTTATCTTTAGAAAAAGACGATAAAAACGAGATATTAGCCTTTGACCCAGAAAATATGGAAACCTTACACTATAAAGATGTAAAAGTTGCTTTTGAAGTCGTTGAGCCAAATACATCTGATAATATATTAACTAATATTGCAGAAATTAGCGAAGATACTGACTCGAATGGAGACGATGTAACAGATAGAGACTCTATACCGGGAAATAATGAACCAGAAGAGGACGACATCGATGAAGAACACTTAAAATTAGAATACTTTGACTTAGCACTAAGAAAATTCATAACACAAATAAATGACGAAGAAATAACATCGAGAATTCCACAGGTAGATTTAACAGGACTAATTGCAGGAACGTCAACAACAGCGATATATTCACATCCAAAAGATCCTATTGGTGTACAAACAAGTGATAGAGTAATATACACAATAAGGGTATACAATGAAGGGAAAATAGCAGGTTATGCTGAGGAAATTACAGATTATATACCAGAAGGACTTAAATTCGTATCAGCAGAAGAGAGCGAAATTAATGCAAAATACAAATGGATTGTCGATGAAGACGGTAAAACAGTAACAACAAATTATTTATCAGAAGCAAATTCTAATAAAGAATCAACAAGTAAAGAAGAAAACTTTTTAATTGAGGGATTTGATAAAACTTCAGAAAATCCAAACTTGGATTATAGAGATGTTTTAATAGAATTTGAGGTAACAGAGCCAAATACATCTGAAAATATTTTAAGAAATATAGCTGAGATAACAGAAGACAGTAATAATGACACAGATTCAACACCAGGAAACGTTAATACAGATGATTATACACCACCAGATGATAACTCTAAATACCAAGAAGATGATGATGACTACGAGCAACTAAAATTACAATATTTTGATTTAGCTCTGCGCAAGTTTATTACAAATGTAAATGGAGAGGAGATTACAGATAGAGTTCCAGAAGTAAGCCTAACAGAAGATGGAAAACTTGTATATACTCATACAAAAGAACCGGTTTTGGTTGCAAACAATAATATAGTAGTTTACACAATAAGAGTATATAATGAAGGAAAAATGGCAGGTTATGCGAAAGAAATTACAGATGACATCCCAAATGGACTATCTTACTTGCCAGAACATGAGATTAATAAAAAATATGAGTGGAATCTGTCAGAAGATGGAAAATCCGTTTCAACAGATTACCTATCAAAAGAAAAATCAGACGCTAGAGGAGAAAACAATCTTATAAATCCGTTTGATACAACAAAAGAATTATCATCAGAAGGGGAATATCTAAATCCAGATTATAGAGATGTACAAATTGCATTTAAAGTAACAGAACTAAACCTTCCAACAGATAGAATTATTATTAATACGGCAGAGATTACTGATGATAGTGATGAGGACGGAAAGGATATTAATGATGAAGACTCTATACCGGGTAACAATATTCCAGATGAAGATGATATTGACAAAGAATATTTAAAAGTAAAATATTTTGACTTAAGCCTATTAAAATGGGTAAGCAAGGTTTACATTACAGAAAATGGAGAAACAACAATAAGGGAAACTGGACATACTGGCTTAGAAGATCCAGAGCCAATTGTAAAAGTAGATTTGGATAGAAAAAAACTAGATGAGGTAACAGTAAAATTTGGCTATGTAATTAAAATTACAAATGAGGGAGAAATTGCAGGTTATGCAAAAGAAGTATCAGACTATATACCAGAAGGCTTAACTTTCTTGAAAGAAGATAACCCTGATTGGGAAGAAAAAGATGGAAAAATAGTTACAAGGAAATTAGAAAACACACTATTACAACCAGGTGAGAGTGCAACAGTAGAAGTAATATTAACATGGATAAATGACGATGAAAATTTAGGATTAAAGGTAAATATAGCTGAAATAAGTGAAGACTATAATGAAGATGATGCAAAAGATATTGATTCAACACCGGATAATCAAAAAGAAGGAGAAGATGATATTGATGATGCTCCTGTAATGCTAACTGTAAAGACAGGTAATATGCCTACATACATTACGTTAATACTTGTAATACTATTAATGCTAGCAAGCGGAATTATATTAATAAAAAAATATGTGTTAAATTAATAAAGAAATTTAACAATAAAAACCAGTAGATGGATATTTCTACTGGTTTTTACTATTAATGGAAATTTACATTTTAATATAAAAAAATAGGTCTTACTATATAATGAAATTATGATGTTTTTGCGGTTGAGTGACATGCTATTTGCTGTTGTTTAAGAGATTAGGCACTTGCAAAAATCATATATTAAGCAAGGAAAATTAATTTATTTGTGTAATTTATTTACATTAAAAATACTATATGTTATAATTCAAAATAAATAGTAAAAGAGAGGTAACTTATGAACCAGATTTTATATGAAGACACTCAATCAAAGCCAACAGATATAAAAAAAATAATTTTGTTTTTTAGCATAGCACTAATTATTTTTGGAATATTGCTATTAGGAGAGGGAATATTTGGAATAGTAGAAGAAAATTCTAAAGAGGTTCTAATAAGTACAGAAAAACCAGTTATAACGGCAAGTGTAGTGCAAGATAAATATGTTAGAATATATGTGACGCATGATAAGGCAATAAATAATATTAAATACAATTGGAACGATGGAGAAGAGATAACAATAAATGGAAGAAATAATGATTCCATAGAGCAATTGATAGAAATGCCAATAGGAGAAAATGTACTGCACCTAACTGTAACTGATTCAATAGGCATACAAGAAACCTATACTAATACTTATTTATACAATCCTGGAGGTATAGATATATTAAAACCAAGTATTGCCATTAGCAGAGAAGAAAATATGATAAAAATAACAGCAACAGATGAAACGGAAATTTCTTATATAACATATCGCTGGAATAATGAAGAAGAAGTAAGAGTAGATGCAACAGATGAAAGTAAAACCATTATAGAAACCCTGATACCAGTTATTCGTGGTGACAATGATTTAACAATTATTGCAGTAGATAGTAATAATAACACAGAAACAAAAATACAACATTGTCAAGCTTATTCAAGACCTGTAATAGCAACGCCACGTCAATTTGGTGAAAATTTAACTATTACTGTAACGGATGAAGAAGGTTTGGATTATGTAGAATATAGTATAAATGGTAAAAAATATAGATGGGTTAGCTCAACTGATGATAGAAAAGAATGGACGCATGTACAAAAGTTAGAACCTGGCGAGTCTGAAATTATAATAGAAGCATGGAACAAAGCTGGAATTGAAGCTGTTAAATTCCATGGTAAATGTGTATATACACCATAAAAGAAAAAAGTAGTTAAGCAGAAGCATAATTGCTTTCTGCTTATCTAATTGTAGGAAGGAAAAACTATGGATTTGCAAGATATTATATATTTAATTACATTTTTTTTTATTTATTCCTTTCTAGGGTGGATATTAGAAAGTATTACAAAAACAATAGCACAAAAAAAATTTGTAAATAGTGGTTTTTTATTTGGTCCTTTTTGCCCTATATATGGAGTTGGAGCATTAATTATGATCATTATGCTTAATTCATACAAAGGACACTATATAGCAACTTTTTTTATAAGCTTTATTATATTTACCTTATGGGAATATTTTGCAGGATGGCTATTGGAAAAAATATTCCATACAAAATATTGGGACTATTCTTATTATAAGTTTCACATAAAAGGAAGGATTTGCCTTGTTAACTCACTCACATGGGGATTTTTAGGTGTAGCATTTATAGAATTGATTTACCCAATTACATGTTTTTTTATTTCAAAAATATCAGTAGAGACAATTAATTGGGTTACATTAATAATAGGCATATATATGATTATGGATTTTTGCTTAACATCAATTAGAATAAAAAATATTAACATAAAACTTACGAAACTAAGTGAAATTACTGCTAATATAAAAGAAAAATTGGAAGAATTAAAAAACATACCAGCAAAAGCAAAAAATATAGAAACACTAAGAAATGTTATTGACGAATTGAAACAAACTCAAATAGAGTTAAAAGAGATTTTAGAGAAACAAACTCAAAGATTAAGAAGAGCATTTCCAAGTATGACATCAGAAAAAATAAATGAGTTTTTAACAAAAAAATCAAAAAAGATAGATAAAAAATAGCTTAAAAAAGGAGATAAAAATGGAACATGAGATATTTATTATAGACGATGACAGCAATGTAACAGAGTGTGCAAAAGAAATGTTCACAAATGAAAAAGAATACAAAATTAAAAGAGTAACAACTAACCAGATAGAAGAGGCTTTAAGAAATATACCAGAGCTATTTATTATTAATGAAGACTCAATAAAGGTACCTATATTAGAGTTATGCAAACAAATTAGAAATGATGAAGATAACAACATTACACCAATTATTGTTGTTTCATCAAATAGAGACAAGGAGCATAGACTAAAAATATTAGAGTGTGCTATTGAATATTATATAATATCCCCAGTTGATAAAGAATATTTTTACTATACAGTTAAAAATGTAATAAGATTAATTAACACAAACAGAAGGGTAAGTCCATTAACTGGACTTCCAGGAAATGTACAAATACATGCAGAACTAAAAAAACGATTATCGCGAAGGGAAGATTTCGCAGTTTTATATTTAGATCTAGATAATTTTAAGGCATATAACGATATATATGGATTTTTAAAAGGTGATGAGATTATAAAATTTACTGCAAAAACTATTTTAAAGCATGTACATGGAAGCTGCATAGTTGATTCATTTGTTGGACACATTGGTGGAGATGATTTTATTGCCATTGTTGGATGTGGCAATTATGAAGAAATTTGCCAAGACATTATAGCAGAATTTGATGCAAAAGTAGGAAACTATTTTACCCAGACAGATTTGGAAAGAGGCTATTTAGAAGTCGCAAACAGAAGAAACATTATTGAGCAGTTTCCACTTACCTCAATTTCAATTGGAGTTGTAGTTGTTGAAGCCAAAAGATTTCATAATATATTAGAGATAGGAGAAGTTGGAGCTCAAATAAAGCACATAGCAAAAACGATTATGGGCAGTAGTTATGCAATAGACAGAAGAAAATGAGAATAAAGCTTTCCCGCAGGCATATAAATAAAAAAGGGGGAAAGCTAGTGATAATATTAAGAAAAAAAAGATTGATTATAACTGCAAATTTAATTATTTTAGCACTATTTGCATGTATTTATTCGGTTGTTGCAAATGACCCAAAAGCAACTCAGACAGTAGCACTTCCTGTATCAGGAAAAGTTGTAATATTAGATGCAGGTCATGGATTGCCAGATAAGCGGCGCTACACGGAGAAAATAATATAAGTGAAAGTAGTATTAATTTGAAAATTGTAAAAAAAGTGCAATTATTACTAGAACAAAGTGGGTGTATAGTTTTACTTACCCGTTCAGATGAGAATGGCATTTATTCAGATGATAGTGATACAATAAGAAAAATGAAAATCGATGATATGAAAAATAGAGTAGAAATTGCAAATACATCACAAGCAGATATTTTTGTTTCAATTCATTTAAACAAAATATCACAAACAAAATATTGGGGATGGCAAACATTTTACAGAAAAAATGACGACAATAGCAAAAGATTAGCTTCTACATTACAACAAGGTCTAAATGAATCAATACAAAAAGAAAGCAAACGAGAGCCGTTAAAAATAGAAAATAAGTATATAGTAAATAATGTAAAAATTCCAAATTCAATTGTAGAATGTGGATTCCTTTCTAATAGCGAAGAAGCAAAATTGCTTGCAACAGATGAATATCAAAATAGATTAGCATGGGGAATATATGTTGGAATTATGGATTATTTTATGAATTAAAAAAGACTACAAAAAGTAGTCTTTTTTTAATCTCTTATGTTTCTTGAGTAAATTTCCTCAGCTTTGTTTTTATTTTTATCAAAAAAACTTGTATTTTTAGGCATAAATAATCTTGGATGAATTGGTAACCTATTACTAGGTAATTTATTACTATTTCTAAATTCTTGAGATTTTTTGATGTTTCTATTTTTGTTTTCTGCCATATGCTCACTTCCTTTCTTTTGATTAAGGTAAAATTTTCAAATTCACATATATTATATCATAAAATTTGTAAAAAGTCAAAAGCAGGAAATGTATAAAATGAGCTAATTAAAGAGAAACTAGAAATAAATAACAATACAAGGAGAAAAAACATGAAGACAAATAAATATAAAATGCTAACACTTAAAGGTGCCATTTTAGATAAAAGCAGACTATGCCAATACCTTGAAAAGCTAGGAACAGAGCATATTACAATTCCAAATTCGGATGAAAGCACATGGCCTATTCCAAACCTTAAGGAAAATTATAAATTTATTTATGAGACATATCAATTATTAAATAATCATGCAAACTTAAAAATAACTGTTGACCCAGCAGGAGAGTGGTTATTAGATAATTTTTATATTTTAGAAGAAGCAGTAAAATCAATTGAAAAAGAATTAACTAAAAGAAAGTATAAAAATTTAGTGGGACTGGGTAATGGAATATACAAAGGATTTGCTAGAAGTTATGTCCTTGCATCTGAAATTGTGGCGTACACAGATGGAGAAATAAAAGAAGAAACATTGAAGATACTATTAAATGCATATCAAAGTAAAAATAACTTAACTATGGAAGAAATTTGGAATTTTCCAGTTTTATTGCAAATTGTAATTATTCATAACATACGTGAATTATGTGAAAAAATATACAATTCGCAAATACAAAAATATAAAGCCGAAAGTATTATAGAAAGATTAATAGATAAAAAAGAAAAACAAAATCAGATCTTTAATGAACCAGTAAAAAGAGTAAAACATGAAGGGGAAAGGATTAATTATGCATTTATTGAGTATCTATCATATAAATTAAAAAGTTATGGTAAAAGAGGAGCTTCATATTTACAAATATTAGAAGATCAAGTCAATAAAATGGGCACAAATGTAGCAGATGTAATAAAGCAAGTTCATTTTTCGCTTGCAGTAAATAAGGTAAGTATGGGAAATTTAATTACTAGTCTAAAAGAAATTTCTAGAATGGATTTTTCTGAAATAACAAAAGAAATAGGGGGCACAGATGAACTATTAAGACAAGACCCAGCCGGAATATACGAATATATGGATTATAAAACTAAAAGTGATTATCAAAATAAAATTCAAGAAATATCAAGAAAAACAAAAATTTCTGAAATATATATAGCTAAAATTCTTTTAGAGCTTGCAAAGACTGGTAAGGAAGAAAAACAAAAACATATTGGTTATTATCTATTTGAAAAACCAAATTTATTATACAGAAAGCTAGAAATTAAGGAAAAACGTTTTTCAAAGGAGAATAAATCTAAGGCATACATTTGTGTTAATATTTTGCTACCTCTTTATCTTTGCTTTGCTTTTTTTGCATTTTTCTATTGTAGTAGTATGAATTTTTTACATTCTTTTTTTATATCAGTAGCAATATTTTTTCCGTTAACAGAAATTGTTTCACAAATACTTTGCTATATACTTGGAAAATTTGTAAAACCTAAAAGAATTCCTAAAATGGATTATAGTAATGGAATTCCAAAAGAATCAGCAACATTTGTTGTAATTCCAACCATATTAAATAATAAGGAAAAAGTAAAACAGTTAATGAGGAACTTAGAGGTTTATTCATGGGCTAATAAGAGTGAAAACCTTTATTTTGCACTGCTTGGAGATGTTAGCTCTGGAATGAGTGAAAATGAAAGTTTTGATAGCCAAATAATTATGGCAGGGGAAGAGGAAATAAAAAAATTAAACAACAAATATAAAAACAATGACGGATTCCCTAAATTTCATTTTTTATATAGAAAAAGGACTTGGAATCGAAGTGAATCATGTTTTCTAGGGTGGGAGCGAAAAAGAGGGCTTTTAATACAGTTTAATGAATTCTTGCTAAATTACGAAAAAAATGACTTTAAGTATAATTCAATTATATCATATAGGCAATTTATGCCTAAAATAAAATACATTATAACTTTAGATGCAGATACAAATTTGGTACTTGATACTGCATTTGAATTAGTTGGTGCTATGGATCATATTTTAAATAAACCAATTATTTCAGAAAATAAAGTTGTAAATGGTCACGCATTAATGCAACCCAGAATTGGTGTGAACTTGCAAGCAAACTCAGCATCTACATTTAGTAAAATATTTGCATTAACAGGAGGAACAGATTTATATACAAATGCTGTATCAGATGTGTATCAAGACAATTTTGACGAGGGAATTTTTACGGGAAAGGGAATTTATAATTTAAATATTTTCTCAAAAATTATTACAGAACAAATTCCAGAAAATACTGTTTTAAGCCATGACTTGCTAGAGGGAAATTATTTAAGATGTGGATTAATTAGCGATGTAATGCTATTAGATGGATTTCCTTCGAAGTATAATAGCTATATGACAAGACTCAAAAGATGGATTCGCGGAGATTGGCAAATAATAAAATGGGTAATGCCAAAAGTAAAAAATAAAAATGGAATTTATGTAATTAATCCATTAAACATATTATCTAAATTTAAAATCATAGATAATATGAGAAGAAGCATAGTGCCTATTAGTTTACTTTTATTGTTATTTTTAGGAATTTCTATTCCAAGTCCTTACAATATAAGTGCTATGTTAGTAGCTGTTATTGGATTAGCAATAACAACATTAATTGCCTTTGCTGACAAAATTGTATTTAAAAAAGAGATTGAAAATGGCTTTGTGAATGCAAGTAAAAACTTTTTATGGAAAGTAAGCGGAGTAACAGGAAGTCTAATACAAAGCCTTCTCGAAATTGCATTCTTACCTTATAAAGCATATATATCAATTTGTGCAATAATAAAAACAATATATAGGGTATTTATTAGTAAAAAAAATTTATTGGAATGGCTTACTGCAGAAGAAGCTGAAAAACAAGCCAAAACAAATTGTAGTTCATATTACAAACAAATGTGGATTAATGTATTAAGTGGTATACTAATTTTTATGCTAGCTATGCAAAATGGAGACATAAATCGAAGTATAATAGGAATAGTAATAGCTATTTTTTGGTTTTTAGGACCATATATTGCTTATGTAATTAGTAGACCATTAACTGTAAATAAAAATCAATTATCAAAAATAGACGAACAAGAAAAACAATATTTACTTGAAATAGCAAAAAGAACATGGAAATATTTTTCCTGTTATATGAATAGTGAAAATAATTACTTGCCACCTGATAATTATGAAGAAAATAGAAAAGATAAAATTGCGATGAGAACATCACCAACCAATATTGGCCTTGGATTACTTAGCATTATATCCGCAATAGATTTTACATTCATTTCACTTTCTGAAGGTATTGAACTAATAAAAAAATGTGTAAACACAATTGAGAATTTACCTAAATGGAATGGGCATTTATATAATTGGTACAATACAAAAACTTTAGAGCCACTAAGCCCTAAATATATATCTACTGTAGACAGTGGAAATTTTATTTGTTATCTTTATGTATTAAAACAATTCCTAGAAAGTAAAAAAAGTTCAGAAGAAAATGAAACAATAAAATGTGTTGCACCCAAAATTGATAAACTTATTTATTCAGCAGATTTTTCGAAGCTATATGATATCAAGAAGAGATTGTTTTCAATAGGCTATCATTTAGAAGACGGAAAACTAACTGATTCTTATTATGATTTGCTAGCATCTGAGGCAAGGCAAACGAGCCTAGTTGCAATAGCTAAAAAAGATATTCCTGCTAAACATTGGAATAGTTTAAGCAGGACTCTAACTGTTTTTCATAAATACAAAGGATTAATATCTTGGTCTGGAACAGCATTTGAATATCTAATGCCCAATATGATTATACCCAATTACCCTGGTAGCTTATTAGAAGAGTCTTGTAAATTTATGGTGTTATGCCAAAAAGAATATTGCAAAAAACTAGGGCTACCATGGGGAATCTCTGAAGCCGCATTCTCTGTGAAAGATTTTCAAGGAAACTATCAATACAAAGCTTTTGGAATTCCATGGCTTGGCCTTAAAAGAGGATTAGCTGATGACCGAGTTGTATCTTCTTATGGGAGCATAATGGCATTGCCAGATTTTCCAAGAGATGTAATAGACAATTTGCAAATTTTAGACAAAGAAAAAATGTTAGACAAGTATGGATTATATGAATCTATTGATTATACTCCTACTAGGCAAAAAATAGGTACAAAAAAAGAGATTGTCAAAACATACATGGCACACCATCAAGGACTTATTTTGCTAGCTTTAAATAATTTTTTTAATAATAATATTATGGTAAAACGATTTATGAAAAATCCAGAAATAGAATCTGTTGATATTTTATTACAAGAAAGAATGCCAAAATTTGCAATTTTAACGAAAGAGAAGAAAGAAAAGATAGACAAAATACGAATGGAAAATTTTGAGACATACAGTCAAAGGATTTATACAAAACAAGATGAATTTTTTAAACAAATTAATGTAATTAGCAATAATGGCTATACAATTAATATGGACGAAAATGGGAGAGGATTTAGCAAATACAATGGAGTTTTAATAAATAAATTTAAAGAAGGGCTAGACAAAGAACAAGGAATATTTTTCTTTATAAAAAATATAAAAACTAAAAGAATTTGGTCACAAGCAAGACTACCTTTTTTAAATAAACCAGATAAGTATAAAATAACTTTTTTACCTGATAGTAATATAATTAATAGAATAGATGGAAATATAGAGAGTAAAACTCAAATTACAATTGCACCAGAAGAGGCTGTTGAAATAAGGAGAATGAGTCTGAAAAATATTGGTAATTCTGAAGATGTACTAGAAATAAGTAGCTTCTTAGAACCAGTTTTATCATTTCCAGAGCAAGACTATGCACATCCAGCATTTAATAATTTATTTTTGAGTTTTGAATGGGAAGAAGACCTTAAAGCACTAATTGTTAAACGAAAAAAAAGAGGAATAAATGAACAAGAAATCTATATGGGAGTGTGTTTATATTCAGAAAAAGAAGGAATTGTGGACATTGAATACGAAATCGATGAAGAAGATTTCATGGGGCGAGGAAACTGTAACATACCAGAAAAAATACAGAAATCTACTCCCTTTTCTAATACAATAAAACTTGTTCCAGAAGGTGTTGCAGCTATGAGAAAGACTATAAAATTATTACCTCAAGATGAAGTACAAATAACATTATTAATAGCTACAGATAAAAACAAAGATAAAGTTATAAATATGCTAAAGCAATACCAAAACTCAGAAAAAATTGAACAAACATTTAAACTTGCAAGAGCAAAAACGCAAGCAGAGAATAGATATTTAAAAATATCTCAAGAAGACACTGAGCTTTATCAAAAAATATTAGGCTACTTGCTAATACAAAATCCACTAAAAACATTATATGTATTAGATTTGCCTAAAACAATATATCCACAAAGAGAACTATGGAGTATGGGAATCTCGGGAGATATACCAATACTTTTAATAAGAATTAAAGAACCAAATGATAGTTATGTTGTGGAGCAAATCTTAAAAGCAAAAGAATTTTTTCTATTAAAAATGTGTGATGTAGATATTGTTATATTAAATGAGGAAAGAAATGTTTATGAGCAATATGTAAAAGAAAAGATAGAAAGTAGTATACTAGAAAGGCACTTATCATATTTAATTGGACAAAAAAACGGTATTTTTATATTAAACACAAATGAACTAGAAAAAAAGCAAATAAATGGGCTTATTTTTCATAGTAACTTAATCTTTGATGCTTGTAAAGGAAAGCTAAAGGAGCAGCTTGAGGAACAAGAAGAAAATTATATAGATAGTAGAAAACAAATAGGATTTGAACAAGCACTAGTGTCTGCACCGAGTAATAAAGGACAAATCACATTAGATACTGAGAATTTGAAATATTATAATGAATATGGAGGGTTTAGTAAAGATGGTTTAGAATATATAATAAAAACAACACCCGAAAGTCCACTTCCGACGACATGGGCACATGTAATAGCAAATGAAAATTTTGGAACCATTGTTACAGAACAACTAGGAGGATTTACATGGAATCAAAACAGCAGACTAAATAGAATGACAAGCTGGAATAATATTCCCTATTTAGATATTCCATCGGAAATTTTATATATCAAAGAAAAACAAACAGGAAAAGTATGGTCAAATAGTAGTTTTATATCTAAAAATGAAGGAGATTTTAAAGCAACTTATGGGTTTGGTTATGCTGTTTATACAAATTTGTGTAATGACTTTTTATGTGAGACAAGAGTTTTTGTTCCAAAAGAAGACAGGACAAAAATAACATTAATTAAACTTAAAAATAAAAGAGCAGACAGAAGAACTTTAAAACTTATTTATTATATTAAGCCAGTACTTGGAGAAGATGAACAAAAAACGAGAGGATTTTTAGATTTAAGCAAAAAAAACAATTATTTAACTATGAAAAATCTAGCAAATGAAGATTTTAATTGGATTTTATATTTGGGAAGCAGTGAAAAGATTAAATCTTATACAGGAGATAAGCAAAGATTTATTGGAAATGGCAACATTTTTCATCCAGACGGAATTGACAAAGTTGCATTAGATGGGGAAAATTCACTTGGAAAACTTGGTTGTATTGCATTTGAAGTCGAAATTGAATTAGATGGATTTGAAACAAAAGAAGTTTGTATTTACATGGGGCAAGAGCAAACAGAAAATCGAATACAAGAAGTCGTTAATAAATATAATAGTATAGAAAATTGCTATCAAGAATTATCTACGATAAAAAAATTTTGGTATGAGAAGATTAATCACATACAAGTGAAAACTCCTGCCGAATCTATGAATTTAATGCTAAACGGTTGGCTTGTATACCAAACTATTGCGTGTAGATTATGGGCGCGTTCAGGTTATTATCAATCAGGAGGAGCGTATGGATTTAGAGATCAGCTGCAAGATACATTAGGGTTAAGACTGATAGAACCGGAATTAATGAAAATGCAAATATTAAGAGCATGTAAACACCAATTCATTGAAGGAGATGTAGAACATTGGTGGCACGATGAAACAAATAGAGGAATACGCACAAAATTTTCTGACGATTTATTATGGTTACCATATACAGTTGCAAAATATTGCAATACAACAGGTGACTTCGAAATATTAGAAGAAGATGTTGAATATTTAAAAGGAGATTTATTATCAGAAGGAACCGATGAAAAATATGATATATTTTTGGGAAGTGGTGTTAAGGAAAATGTTTATATGCATTGCATAAGAGCATTAACCAAGGGAATTTGCCTTGGAGAAAATGGGCTTCCTAAAATAGGTTCAGGAGATTGGAATGACGGATTTAATACAGTAGGAAACTTAGGCAGAGGAGAAAGCGTATGGCTTGGATTTTTCTTATATAAAGTTTTAGATGAATTTATTCCTATATGTGAAAGAAGAGGAGAAGTTGAAAAAGTATTATATTATAAACAAATAAATGAGCATTTAAAGAAAACATTAAATACAAAGGGATGGGATGGTAGGTGGTTTAGAAGAGCATTTACAGATAATGGTGAAATATTAGGAAGTATAGAAAATGAAGAATGTAAAATAGACAGTATTTCTCAAAGCTGGGCAGTGTTATCTGATGCAGGCGATAATGATAAAAAATACATTGCAATGGAATCTTTAGAAAATTATTTAATAGATAAAACAAACGGAGTAATAAAATTGTTAACACCACCATTTGAAAAAAGCAGCATAGAGCCTGGCTATATAAAAAGCTATTTGCCTGGAGTAAGAGAAAATGGAGGTCAATATACACATGGTGCTATATGGGCGATTATGGCTCAGACAAGACTTGGACTGGGGGAAAAGGCAACAGAATATTTTCGTATGATCAACCCAATAGAACATTCAAGGACAAAAGATGAAGCAAAAAAATACAAAGTAGAACCATATGTTGTAACTGGGGATGTTTATGGAGAAGAAAATTTAGCAGGAAGAGGTGGATGGACATGGTACACTGGATCTAGCAGTTGGCTATATCAAGCAGGGTTAGAATCAATTTTGGGATTAAATGTCGAAAATGGTAAATTGAAAGTAATGCCTAACATTTCACCTAATTGGAAAGAGTACGGCATTAGATATAAATATAAAAATAGTATATATTATATAAAAGTAAAAAACCAAAATGGAAAAACATCGGGAATAAAAAAGATGCTTTTAAATGGGAATGAGATTATAGACAAAGTAATTAACTTGGATGGAAACGGTGGTAATTATGAGGTAGAAATAGAAATGTAATATAATGTAGGACTTTTGTTATATAGCGCAGAAAAAATAGGATGAAACCTTAAAAAATAATCGCTATAAAACAAAGAGGGACTTTCTTCCCTCTTTGTTTTATAGCGATTATTTTTTAAATTTATTTCTTATATATTTAAAAAGTAATTAATTTAACAGTTGCCATTTTTAATTGCATTAAATCGGTAAGAGTAACAGAATTAGAATTATTTACATCTGCACCTTTTAACTGCAAGGCATCTAATTTGTGTATATTTACTAAATGACGTTTCAACATTAAAATATCGCTAGAAGATAATTTACCATCTCCTGAAATATCACCTGTTACAATAATGGTATAGGAAGAAGAATCTTCCAAAACAATTTTCATTCCAGTAGTAACTAAAGAATTTTGTTCTGATACTTCTTCACCTAAATTATTTTGAATTTTATATGAAAGCGGAATATTAATATTACTTAAGAAATTTTTTATATTAGTTTCAGGAGAAATACCTAATATATAGTTATTTTCAAGTTTATATTTTAATGAAGTAGGCTTGTTGGTATTAACTACTACATTACATATTGCCTTAATTTCACCATTTGAATCATCAAGCGCAGTTACAACAATTCTTGTAGAGCCAATTCCAACAGCTGTAACAATACCACTTGAATCTACACTAGCTATGTTTGGATTTTCACTTGACCAAATGAGTTGTTTATTCGTCGCATTAGAAGGCAAAATAGTTGCAACTAATTGCTCAGCTTTCCCTAAAATTAGTGAAATAGATGGCTTATTTAAAGTTATCGATTGAACTGGAATTACAACAGGCTCAGATGAGACATCTTTTACAGTTACTTTACAGCTTGCTGTATAATTTCCATCCTCAGTAGTTACAGTTACAACTGTGGTACCAACAGATTTACCAGTTACAAGACCATTTGGAGAAACAGAAGCAATTTGTTCATTGCCAGATTTCCAAATTACTTGTTTATTTGTTGCATTTGTAGGATTAATAGTTGCCAATAATTGTATAGATTCATTTAATTTGACGGTTATATTAGTATAATTTAGAGAAACACCTTGAACTGGCTGTGAAACAATAACCGTACATGAAGCTGCTTTGCCACTATCTTCAGAAGTTGCTGTAATAATTGCAGTACCCGCACTATGCGCACTTACTGTTCCGGAAGAATCTACAGTTGCAACAGAAGGATTGTTACTAGACCAAATTATTTTTTTATTTGTTGCATTGGCTGGATTTATTGTAGCTCGTAGTACGCTATTTTCATTAGGAGCAAGAGAAAGCTTTTGAGTATTTAGTGCTATACTACTAACTGAAATTTTATCGTAAATAGTAAAATTTCCTCTAACTGCAATTTTGCTATCATATGTTACATATATTGAATATAAACCGGATACAATATCTTTTGGAACTTGTATGTTGAAATCTAATGAATTATTTGCCGACTTAGATGTAGTAATATTAAAGTTATTTGTAACGTTAATATTATTTTTCAATATTTGAATTGATAAATTATCAGTTGAAGTATCACCATTTGCAGTGGCTACAAATGAAATATTTCCCCCTTCACCCTCATAAATTTTTTCCGGAGAAGATGTGGAAGGAGAAACAGTTACAAGGACTGTACTATAATTTAAAGTCAAAATACTACCATCAGCTTCACCACCGTTAATTTGAACAGTTGCGACTTTTTGACCATAAGAATCATTTTTTAATACTATATAAGAAGGAGTACTGCCAATTGTAGCTCCTGTAACAGTAAAATCTAAATCTGTATAAATAGGAGAACCTACTTGTTTTGCCTGTAAAAAGAAAGTTGGCAAATTTACATTTGTGTTAATATTAGCAAGAGCTACACCATTTAGAGAATAAACATATTTTTGGCTTTCAAGATTAAAAGAATCTAAATTGGGCATGCTTAAAATTACTGACGTATCTTCTACACGATTTCCTTTCAACCCTAAAATACTTAAATTTTGCAAAGACGAAACTGGAGTAATATCTCGTATATTGTTTTCTTCTAGTATAACGGCAACCAAACTAGTAAGCTTTCCTAAAGCATCAATGTTATTGATTGAATTATAGCCAGCATAAAGGTGTGTTAACTTTTTTAGAGTTACTAAAGGTGTTAAATTACTAACTTTATTTTCAGTTATATTTAATGAAGTCAAATTGGTTAGATTACTTAAGTACTGAAGGTTACTTATATTATTACCTGTTAAATTAAGATTTGTTAGACTAGTAAATTTATCAATACCATATAAATAAGTAATGTTTTTATTAGAAAGATTTAAATAGTACACTTTTGATATACTATCCTGTGGTATTTTAACTACTTTGTTTGCATCATTATATTCCACTATTATCGAAGATGCTATTGTTTTTATTGATTGATATAAATTATTATCTACGAACTGAATTGTAACAATTTCATCATCTGCATTAACAGTGGTTGTAAGCAAGAAAAACAAAAAAATAACAGTCAAAAAGAAAAATTTTATTTTACTCATAATATATTTCATCCCTTTCCAAGGCATACATAGTTATAAAAGAGTTCCTTTCAAACTACACTTCTAATTAGCTTTAAAATTAACATATATTCCATAAATATTTTACCATTATTGTATAAAAAAGTCAACATAAAACAAGACAAGGAATTAGCTACAAACATATAAAAATATTGCAAAAAATCTTGTACAAATTCACGTAATGTGGTATAAAATAATTATGAATTAGATAAAAAGGGGGATCTTTTGTGGAAAACCTAGAAGAACAAGATAAAAAAACTATATTAATAGTTGATGACGAAAGACCAATTGTTGACATTTTGGTATATAATTTGCAAAAAGAAGGGTATAATACGCTAGAAGCGGAAGATGGATTAACTGCCGTTGAGATTGCATTAGAGAAAAAACCTGATTTGATTTTGCTCGACATTATGTTGCCTAAGATGGATGGTTTAGCAGCATGTAAAAAAATTCGCCATTCATTAAATGTACCAATTCTAATATTATCAGCAAAAGATGAAGAAATTGATAAAATTTTAGGGTTAGAACTAGGAGCTGATGATTACGTAACAAAACCATTTAGCGTAAGGGAACTAATGGCAAGAATCAAAGCTAATTTGCGCAAAGCAGAAGCTGTTAATTTTTCAGCAAAAGAAAATAGAATAACAAAAACCGGAGGAAAAAATATCATAAAAGTAGGAGAATTAGAGTTAGACTTAGACAAGTTTGAAGTAAAGGCAGCAGGTAGAACAGTAGACTTGACATTAAGGGAATTCGAGGTGTTAAAATATTTGGCAATGCAACCAGGACAAGTTATAACAAGAGAAATATTATTAGAGAAAGTATGGGGCTATGAATATTATGGAGATATTCGCACAGTAGATGTTACAGTAAGAAGAATTAGGGAAAAAATAGAACTGGACACAGCAAACCCTAAAATTTTGATTACAAAAAGAGGTGTTGGCTATTATATTGCCACCAAATAAGACAAGGAAGGAAAGTTGTATGGTAAAAAATCTTAGATTAAAGATTATACTTGTTTTCCTTGCAATTGGAATACTTACAATTACTTTATATGGAGTAACATTTATATGTGAGCTAAAAAAAATACAAATGGACATTATGGAAGTGCAATATCAGCAATTGATTAATTCTGAGGTGAGTCAAATTGCATTTTCTATTTTTATGGCTATTGCAATTTATACTCTTTTAGCTATTGTTGTGGGAACAATTGCAATGAAAATAATAATTGCTCCAATTGAAAAAATTTTAAAAAATGCTGAAAAGATAGCAGCAGGAGAAATAATTGATATAAGGTATTTAACGAGCGAAAAAGAAGATGCTGAAGTTGGAGACCTTGTAAAAGCGTTTAATTTAATGACAACAGAGCTACAGGAGAACTTAAATGAAGCGTCTAGACAAAAAAAACAAATAGAAACGATATTACTGCACATGACAGACGGTATTATTGCATTTGATATTGAAGGAAAGATTTTACATATAAATCCGGCTGCAACTAGATTGCTAAGACTTACACCATCGGATAATACATTTGATAAAATTTTCAAACAACTAAATGTGAAAGTAAACCTAGAAAAAATTATATATTTAGAAAATTGGACATCATATGAGCAAAGGATTAATGTTCAAGAAAAGTTTGTAAATTTGTATTTTGCACCATTTACAAATGAAAATGACAGGCCAAGTGGAGTAATTGTTGTGATTCAAGATATAACAGAACATGTAAAATTAGATAATATGAGAAAAGAGTTTGTCGCAAACGTATCACATGAACTAAAAACTCCAATCACATCTATTATGGGCTATGCAGATACTTTAGCAGAAAGCGAATATGACAAGCAAACACAAGATAAATTCTTAGGGGTTATAGCATCTGAGGCTAGAAGAATGGCAAGACTAGTAAGCGATTTACTTACTCTTTCAAGATACGATAACAATGAAGCAAAGTGGGAAAAGACAGAATTCGATTTAGGAGAGCTGGTAAAAAAATGTATAGATAGCCAAAAAATAGAAATAAATAAAAAAAATCAGCATATGGAATGTTTTGTAACAGCAAATGTTCCGCTTGTAAACGCAGACAAATATGGAATAGAACGAGTTATTCTAAATATTCTAACAAATAGTATAAAATATACGAAAGAAGGAGGGACAATTAAAGTATATGTTGGATTCGTATATAACGATGCATATATTAAAATTATTGATAATGGAATAGGCATACCAGAAGAAGATTTAACAAAGATTTTTGAAAGATTTTATAGAGTTGACAAAGCAAGAACCAGAGAGATGGGAGGAACTGGACTGGGATTACCAATAGCTAAAGAAATATTAGACAAAAATAATGGTAGTATAGATATCAAGAGTAAAGTTGGGGAAGGCACAGAAGTTGTAATCCGTGTACCTACAAAGTAATATAAATTATTAAATTTAAACTAAGGTACATATAATTGATGAAAAAACAGGGGGTACACTGTATTGAAAAAAAGATAAAATTAGAGTATAATACAAAAGGTAGAAATCAGCTTTCTATCATTACAGGTACTATCTCATGCCTATGAAAGAGATAATAAGTCGAAAAAATGAAGTATTAATATTAATTAACTTAGAGGAGGTAATAAAAAACAAATGTCAACAATAAATCCAAAAGTAAAAGAAGCGATGGAGTGGTTATACTGTATTATAATTGCAATTGTTTTAGCTTTAGCAGTAAGATACTATATCGGCACACCAACTATTGTAATGCAACCATCTATGTATCCTACACTTAAACAAAATCAGAGACTAATACTAAATAGATGGGCAAGAACCACACATGATGATTTTGAAAGAGGAGATATAGTTACATTTGAGGCACCAAGTACTTCTTTTGTATCAGCTTATGAAGCTAATTTAGAATATCCAGTAGCAAAATATGAAAATGAACCACAAGGATGGTGGGGAAAATTTACATATTATGTATTAGAAACTGGGAAAACAAGTTATATAAAAAGAGTTATTGGACTTCCTGGTGAACATATAAAAATAGAAAATAATCATGTGTATATAAATGGAGAACTATTAGAAGAACCATATTTAGAGGAAAATGTACTTACTACGTCGCTAGACGGTGTATATACAGACCTAGTTGTACCAGAAGGAACATTATTTTTAATGGGAGATAATAGAAGCCAAAGCACAGATAGCAGAAGATTTGGATGTATACCGATTTCTAAAATAGAAAGTAAAGTATGGATTAGATTTTGGCCACTTAGCTTATTTGGAAAAGTAGATTAATATTTGAGGAGGAAACTAGTTGCCATTTGAAAAAATAATAGGGAATAATAAAATAAAAAAACTATTACAAGAGGCAATTTCTACAAGACATTTTTTACATAGCTATTTATTTGTCGGAGAAAATGGGATTGGGAAAAAAATGTTTGCTAAGGAATTTGCAAAAGAAATATTATATGCTAAAGATTCTAAAGAAAGTTCTTATGAGCAATTTGATAATAATAATCATCCTGACTTTACTATAATTAATCCTGATGGAAACAGTATAAAAATAGAGCAAATTAGAATTTTGCAGAATAAAATAATGGAAAAGCCAATTTTATCAGATAAAAAAGTATACATCATAGATGATTGCGAGTACATGACAAAAGAAGCTCAAAACAGTTTATTAAAGACATTAGAAGAACCACCAGAATATGCTGTTATAATATTGATATGTTCAAACGAAAATTTATTATTAAACACTATCAAGTCAAGGTGTACGAAAATTGTATTTCAAAATCTTTCAAAAGAAGAATTAGAAAAGTATATAAAAGAACAAAATTTATTCTCAAGTATTAATAATACCCTTTTAGAAGCAATGGGTGGAAGCATAGGAAAAGCTTATGGAATAAAAGAAAAAGAGGATTTATATAAACAAATAGAAGAGATATTTTTAAATATAGAGAAATTTGATAAAATAGATATTGTGCAAAAATCAACTAATTTATACAAAGCAAAAGATGACATCCAAAATGTGTTAGATTATATTAATATAATATTATTTAAAAAAATTAAAGAAAACAATAATTTTTTAAATTGTGCTAAAATTATTGAAAATGCAAAAATCAGATTAAAACAAAATGCGAATTTTGATATGACAATAGATGATATGTTATTTCATCTATGGGAGGAGATACATGAAAAATATAATAGGAGTTCGTTTTAAAAAGCCGGGGAAAATATATTTTTTTGACCCAGGAGAATTAAAAATGGTAAAAGGAGACAATGTAATTGTAGAAACTACTTTGGGAAAAGAATTCGGAGAAGTCATTATCCCAAACAGATTAATTCCAGAAGATAAAATTGTTTCTCCTTTAAAAAAAATAGTGAGAATAGCAACCACAAAAGATAAAAAACATCAGGAAGAAAATAAAGAAAAAGAGAAGCAAGCGTTTAAAGTCTGTGAAGACAAAATAAAAAAACATAAATTAAACATGAACTTAATTGAAGTAGAATATAAATTTGACAATAGCAAAATTATATTTTACTTTACTGCCGATGGTAGAATTGATTTTAGAGATTTAGTTAAAGACTTAGCTGCAATTTTTAAGACCAGAATAGAATTAAGACAGATAGGAGTAAGAGATGAAGTCAAAAGAATTGGTGGAAATGGAATGTGTGGAAGAGAATTATGCTGTTGTTCTTTTTTAAGCAACTTTGAAACTGTTTCTATAAAGATGGCTAAAGAACAAAACATTTCTTTAAATCCATCAAAAATTTCAGGAAATTGTGGTAGGTTAATGTGTTGCTTAAAATATGAGCAAGAAAATTACGAAGAAAAATTAAAACGACTTCCTAAAGTAGGAGCAATTGTAAAAACTCCAGATGGAGAAGGTGAAGTTTGCATGGTTGAAATATTAAAAGAAATGGTTAAAGTAAAACTAAATGATGGTGAAGACATTTTCTATAAGCGATACAATGCTAATGAGATAAAATTGATAAGGGATTCAGACAGGAATGATACTGAAGACGAAGACGTTGGAGAAGAAGAACTAGAAGAACTAAAAAAACTAGAAAAATTAGATGAACTAGAAGTAAAAAATGAAGAAGAAATATAGCAACTATACAATTTGCAAGCGATTGCGATTATTATAGAAAACAGATGTGGAAAGGAGGTAAAAAAATGGCATATATAATTACAGATAAATGTATTAAGTGTGGTGCATGTGCAGGTGCATGCCCAGTAAGTTGCATTTCAGAAGGTGAAGATAAATATGTAATTGATAAAGAAAAATGCATAAGTTGTGGAACATGCAGCGGAGTTTGCCCAGTAGATGCACCGGAACAAAGTACATAGATATTTAAATGAAAAATATTAATGTCTATATAATAAAAAGATGGTATTTATTAAAAATAGGTACCATCTTTTTATTACTTTTGCGCAACAAAGTTAGTTTTCACTGAAATATCATGAAGAATAACACACATATATGTGTTGAAGAATTTTTATAGTATAGAAAAATTTAACTTGTATTATTTGTAAATTACTAGTTACGCTTCATGACTATTTGTAATTTCCTCTAAATCTAATAATTCTTGCCATCTTGCATCTACTTCTTTTTGAAAGTCCTCAATCATCCATTCATTCCCCTGTTTAAACATGTGCTTAAATCTTTTCTGAGGTCTCAAAAATTCTTCAATAGGAAGTTTATTCTTAGGTTTATAGTTAATAATATATTTACCATTAATTACTTCATATAAAGGCCAATAACATGTTTCAACAGCTAATTTGTTAATTTGCATCAAATCTTCTGTATTATAACCCCAACCTCTTGGACATGGAGCGAGTACATTTAAAAATGTAGGTCCATTTGTATAGATAGCTTTTTCAGATTTTTCATATAAATCTTTAAAATTATTCAAGCCAATGCTTTGCGCAACATATGGTATATGATGTGATACTAATATTTTAGTTAAATCCTTCCTAGCCTGCATTTTTCCAGGAATTTTAGTACCTGCTGGTGTTGTTGTTGTATCTGCAAATTTTGGGGTAGCGGAAGAACGTTGAATACCAGTATTCATATATGCACCATTATCATAGCATACATATACCATGTCATGACCTCTTTCCATTGCTCCTGATAAACTTTGAAGACCTATATCATATGTACCTCCATCTCCACCAAATGCAATAAATTTTGTATTAATATCTTTAGGAAGTTTACCGGTGTTTTTCATAGATTTATATGCAGCTTCAACTCCGGATGCAGTTGCAGCAGCACATTCAAAGGCTGTATGAATGAAAGAGTCTGTCCATGATGTATAAGGGTAAATAAAGGAAGACACTTCCATACAACCAGTAGCTACCGCTATAACAGCGTGATCCTCTGGCTTCAAAGCACGAAGTATCATTCTTGCAACAGGAGGAGCACCACACCCAGCACACATTCTGTGACCTGCTGTAAAGCGAGAAGGCCTTTCAGCAATTATTTCTTTAAAATTATAAGCCATAATTTATTTCTCCTTTCTATTTACTTCTTACACCTAGGTATCTATATGGATTTTCTAGTTTTCCACTTTCAGCAATTTCAACTAAATCCTTATAAACACTGCGAATGTCAGCTTCGGTAGTATCTCTACCACCAATACCATAAATATAATTTACTGTTGGAACTGAAATTCCATTTACAAACATTGCTGAAGTCACATCCTCAAACAAAGCTCCACCAGCAGCGTTTAAAGAATCAGATTTATCCAAAACAGCAACTGCTTTTTGACCAGCAAGTGCTTTTGCAATTTCTTCTGATGGGAAAGGTCTAAATACACGAATTTTAAGAACACCTGCTTTTATACCTTCCTCCCTTAAACGGTCTGCAGTGTATTTAGCAGTACCAGCTGTTGAATTCATACAAACTATAACTAATTGACTGTCATCCATTCTATATTCTTCAAAAAAACCATAATGCCTTCCAGTCATTTTTTCAAAATCATTTGCAACATCTATTATTACTTTCTTTGCATTTTTCATTGCTTCTGACTGAGCTCTTTTATGTTCAAAAAGATAGGACTGTAAATCAAGAGGGCCAATTGCTATAGGTTCTTTATTATTTAAAAGATAATGTTCAGGTTTATATGTTCCAATAAAATCTTTTACTTTTTCATCTTCTAAAAGCTCAATATTTTCAATAGAATGAGATGTAATAAAACCATCTTGACATACCATTAAGGGTAATAAAACATCCTTATGTTCTGCAATTCTATGAGCCATAAGTAAATTATCATAGGCTTCTTGATTATTTTCTGAAAATAATTGAATCCAACCACTATCGCGAACACCCATTGCATCTGAGTGATCATTATGTATATTTAAAGGCCCAGAAACTGCACGGTTAACTAATGACATAACAATAGGCAGTCTTAAACTAGAAGCGATATAAATCATCTCCCACATTAAGGAGAGACCATTTGCAGAAGTTGCTGTCATAGCTCTTGCACCTGCAGCTTCTGCACCAATGCATGCAGACATTGCACTATGCTCACTTTCCACTGCTACAAACTCTGTATCCACAGTTCCATTACTCACAAAACTTGAAAAATATTGTGGTATTTCTGTGGAAGGAGTAATAGGGAAAGCAGCTACGACATCTGGGTTTATTTGTTTCATCGCCGTTGCAGCAGCTTCATTTCCACTTAATCTTTCTCTAATTCCCATTTTTACCATCCTTTCTATACTTCTTTCATTTCTATTGCTCCGAAAGGGCATACTTTTGCACATATACCACAACCTTTACAATAATCATAATTAAAATCTTCTCTTTTTTGATCATGATTTACAGGGATTGCATCATCAGGGCAAACAGGGAAGCATAAACCACATTGTTTACACTTTTCAGAAATATAAACCGGTTTGGAAGAACGCCAATCACCTGTTTTAAATTCTCTAGCATTTCCAGCATTATAAATTGTGCCACCTGGAGTAAGATCCTGCCATGGAGTACTACTATTAATTAAATTATGCATAATGAAAATCTCCTTTCATCTTTTAGATTTTTCTAACTTCTTTCATAGCCATTTCTAAAGCTTTCATATTTCCCTCTATAACTTCAGGCTTTTTTGCAAATTTATGTCTAAATGATCCAATCATATCTTTAATAAAGTCCTCTTCTGGCATAATTTTGCTTACTTTTACAACTGCAGCAAGCATAGGTGTATTAGGGAAATATTTGCCAAGTGTTTCCATTGAAACTTTGCGAGCATCAATTGAATAAATTGCACCGTTATATCCTTTCAAAACACTTCTCAAATAATTTGCATCTTTCGTTGTATTAATTATAATAGCGCCTTCTTCTTTTAAACCATCTGTTACAGGAACAGATTCTAAAAGAGTATCATCTACCACAACAACGTAATCAGGATTGTAAATATTACTATGAATTGTAATAGGACTACTACTAATGCGATTATATGCTGTAATAGGAGCTCCCATTCTCTCAGGTCCATATTCAGGAAAACCTTGAATATACTTTCCTGTATTGAATGCAGCATCAGCAAGAAGCAAGGAAGCGGTTTTTGCACCTTGTCCACCTCTACCATGCCATCTAATTTCAATTAAGTCACTCATATTTGTTCAAAACCTCCTTTAACGTAATTTAACAATCAAAGTATATTTCTAAAGCTAAAAAAAGTCAAGGTTTGTATTAAAGCAAACTTTTATGATACAATAAAAAATCTAAGGAGGCAAAAGTGGATATTAAAGAAATTGCTGAAAAAATAAATAAAAAAGGTGGTAGATTATATTTAGTAGGAGGTGCTGTACGAGACCAATTACTAGGTAAAAAACCAAGTGATGAAGATTACTGCGTTACGGGACTTTCGAAAGATGAATTCTTAGAATTATTTCCTAATTCGCACTTAAAGGGAAAAAATTTTGCTGTATTTGATTTAGAAGGTATAGAATTTGCACTAGCAAGAAGAGAAACAAAAACAGGAAAAGGACATGGAGAATTTTTAATAGACACAAAAAAGGAAATATCAATTGAAGAAGATTTATCAAGAAGAGATATAACAATAAATAGTATAGCCAAAGAAATACAATCTGGAAAAATTATTGATCCATTTGGAGGAATAGAGGACTTAAAGAAAAAAATTTTAAGGGCTACAACCGAAAGATTTAAAGAAGATCCATTAAGAGTATATAGAATAGCAAGATTCTCTGCATATATGGATTATAAAATAGATGAAAGAACCATCATATTAATGAATAGCTTAAAAAATGAGTTATATAATTTGCCTAAAGAGAGAATTTATGCAGAACTAAGAAAAGCTTTAACAAGTCAAAAGCCATCTAATTTTTTTGAAAATTTAAAACTAGCAAATTTATTAGATGTGCATTTTAATGAAATATATAGTTTAATTGAAAGTACACAACGTGTAAAATCTCTTCTAGAGGGGGATGCTTTTAATCATACAATGGTAGCAATTAATAAAGCAACAAAATTAACGAAACGAGCAGAAGTAATATATGCAGTATTGGTACATGACTTAGGAAAATACATTACTCCAAAAACAATGATTTCACATCATAATGGAAACTATACAATTGGCATAGAGTTAGTTAAAAAAATGTCTAAAACAATAGGAGTGCCTAATGTATGGGAAAAATGTGGTATTATTTCAGCAGAAGTAGATGCAAGAGCAGAAAAAATTGAAAAAATGGAATTTGGAAAACAAGTAGACTTAATAGAAAAACTAGCAAAATCACCACTTGGGCTGGATGGAATGCAGATTGTAATTGAATGTGCTAGAAATGAAAATGACAAAACATTTCCGCTTGTAAAAATAGGAGAATGTATGCTGAAGCAAATAAATGGCAGGACAATCAACTTAAATGAAATTGAAGAAAAAAAACGATATGAAGTACTAAGAAAAGAGCGTATAAAATGGCTAAAGAACTTGCAATATAAAGATATATAACATATAATAAAATCAGAAAAGAATATATAGATAAAGAATATTATACAAGGAGGAAACAAATGAAAAAAATAAAAAATCAAAATGGTTCAATTACATTATTTGTATTAATTTCATGTTTGTTTTTTATTACTTTTTTAACAAGCATGTTTATATTAAGTGCAGTTAAAAGGCAATCCCAGATACAATACAGTCAAAAAACAGAAGAAATATATGAAAGCGGAAATCAAGGAGAAATATATCAAGAATATTTTGGAGAAGGTGCAGTTCCAATATATACGAAGGAACAATTAGATAAAATATGCAGTGGAGAACAAATACCAATTAAAGAAGAAGGTGGAAAAATATATACATTTAGTAGCAATTCAGTATACATATTAAAAAACGATATTAGTTTTGAATATAATGGAATATGGCAGCTACCAAATTATTTTGGAGAAACAGGAAGAATTGAAGGACAAGATAAGCAAATTATAGTAAAAGATACAAGTAAAACAGATGAGGTATACTATTATTATTTAAAGGACAATAACTATAAATTTCCTTTAAGAAAAAAAGAATATGGGGCAATGTGGCAAATGGTATTATATCAAAACAATAAAGCAGGTACGATATTATTTGAGGGAGAAGAAGAAGCACTAAATTATAATTCAACGGACAAGTATAGTACACTATGGCAACTGGAAAAATATAGAAGAGAAGATGGAAAATTTGAATTTTTATTAGAATATGGGGGAATTAGTGGCTATAATAGATGGAAACAAACATCAAACCCATGTACTACTTTAGAAAAAGTTGAGAACTATGAGCCTGTTGAAGTATCATGGACAGCAGGAGGATTTTATGGCCTTGGCAAAAGTAGTTCTGGTAGTTGCCTTTTAGATGGACAAGTAGGAGATACATGGTGGTATTCGGTAGGAACATATTCATCCTATCATAATGGAGCTCCAGGACCATATGATGATGTAATAACAGAGACTTTACTATGGGTTGGAATAAGCAATTAAAAAAATTTAACATAGCAATTAGAGTAGTGAGTTATGGAGGACAGATAATACAATAACAACATAGAAACTAATAAATAGTATGGACAAATTTAATCAATAAAAAAGTTTATCAAAATGTCAAAAATGGTATTGACATTTTGATAAAACGATGATAGACTTATTGACAAACATAAAAACAAAGGAGGAATGTATATGGCAGAAGAACTTATTATGAAATTGCTTGAAAACCAAACTATGATGCAACAGACTTTAATTCAAATGAATCAAAACATTATAAAAACAAACGAAGGAGTAGAACAACTAAAAGTAGCAGTGGCAAGGCTGGAAGAGAGAATGGACAGGCTGGAAGAGAGAATGGACAGGCTGGAAGAGAGAATGGACAGGCTGGAAGAGAGAATGGATAAGCTGGAAGAGAGAATGGATAAGCTGGAAGAGAGAATGGATAAGCTGGAAGAAAGAGTCGATAAAATAGAAGTAGAAGTGTCGATGCTAAAAGAAGATATAGCAACAGTCAAAAATGATGTATCAGAAAACTTGCAATTTATTTGTAAACACATAAAACTGTAAATTTCGTAAAAGTGAAGTAATTTCATTGACTTTTAACAAAAAAAAAGATAAAATATCTGTATTGCATACAGATATTTTTTCATTTACAAATTAAGGAGGAAAAAATTTATATGGGAGAAGTTATCGTTATTACATCGGGAAAAGGTGGCGTTGGAAAAACAACAACAACAGCTAACTTAGGTTCTGCGTTGGCATTAGAAGGTAAAAAAGTAGTTCTAGTAGATACTGACATAGGGCTTCGTAATTTAGATGTTGTAATGGGGCTTGAAAATAGAATAGTATACGATATAGTAGATGTTGTAGAAGAAAAGTGTAAACTAAGACAAGCATTAATTAAAGATAAGCGCTTTCCGGAGCTTTTCTTACTTCCTGCTGCACAAACAAGAGATAAAAGTGCTGTAAATGAAGAACAAATGAAAGAATTAACAAAAAAACTAAAAGAAGAATTTGATTATATTTTAATAGACTGCCCAGCTGGCATAGAACAGGGGTTTAAAAATGCTATTGCAGGGGCAAACCGTGCGATTGTTGTTACAACCGCGGAAATTTCTGCAATTCGTGACGCTGACAGAATAATAGGACTATTAGAAGCATCTGAAATTAAAAATCCAGAGCTTATAGTAAATAGATTAAGACCAGGAATGGTAAAAAAAGGAGAAATGATGGATGTAGACGATATTGTAGACCTATTATCCATTGAGCTTATTGGTGTTGTTCCGGATGATGAGTATATTATTACACAAACCAATAAAGGAGAGCCAGTAGTATCAAACAAAAAAGCACCATCAGGTAAAGCATATATGGAAATAGCGAAACGTATATTAGGAGAGAATATAGAAGTTAGCATACCAGGAAGGGAAAAGGGGTTTCTTGCAAAACTAAAGAGAATATTCGGATTAAATTAGTTACAATAGGAGGAAATATATGTTCGAAGGAATAATGAAATTTTTTAAGAAACTAATGAAGTCAGCAGAACAAGAATCTAATTCAAAAGATACGGCAAAAGAAAGGCTTCACTTAGTCTTAATGCAAGATAGAGCTAATGTTTCAGCAGATTTCTTAGAATTAATGAAACAAGAAATAATAGATGTGATAAAAAAATATATAGAAGTTGATGAAAGTGCAATAGATGTAAGGCTCACAAACAAAACAGGTGAAGATGGAGAAAAAGGAGCTCCAGCTCTTTATGCTAACATTCCTATATTAAATATTAGAAATGATATGAAAAGGGCAAACACAGAAACAGAAAAAGCTAAAGAACAAGTAGATCTAAAAGAACAAGAGACTCAAAAAAATGAAGATAGTGAGCAAAATGATGAAATACAAGAAACAATAAAAGAAGAAAAAGAAAATGAAAAACTAGACGAAAACGAAGAACTAGAAAAAAATAAAAAGCAACAGGAAACTAATAAACAAGAACAAGAGGACTTAAAAAAAGAAAATCCATAAATTAGAGGTAAAAAGTGAAAAAGAAAATACTCAAGAATATGGAATGGGGAATATTGATTTGCTGTGTGCTGCTATTGGCTATTGGAATGGTAGCACTTTTTTCTGCTACTCAAAATTCCAATTACGATGAATTCAAAAAGCAATTAATGTGGTCTATAATTTGTATTCCAGTTGTAACAATTATAACTATAATAGATTACCAAACAATAGCAAAACTATCACCACTGTTTTATGGAATATTTATTATTTTATTAATAGCAGTTTTTTTTACAGAGCCGATAAATGGTGCAACAAGTTGGTTTGACTTAGGAGTATTTGCTTTTCAACCAGGAGAGTTTGCAAAGATATTTGGAATTTTATTTATAGCATATATTATTGATTTATTATGCATAAAAGGAAGAGAAGAAATAAATAAACCATGGAAAATAGCTATTATACTATTAGCTACCATTGTGCCGGTGCTACTCATTGCCAAACAACCAGATTATGGAACAGCAATTGCTTTTTTAGTAGCTATTTGTTTTATGCTATTTGTAAGTGGTATTCGTGCTAAATATATAGTAGTAGCAATTCTTATTGTTCTTACATTATTACCAATCCTTTATATTTTTGTTTTGCCAGAGCACGCAAAAACAAGAATAGAGATATTTTTAAATCCAGAAGAAGACCCAAGAGGAGCAGGCTATAATATTATACAATCTAAATTAGCAATAGGAGCAGGGCAACTATTAGGAATGGGAATGTTTAAAGGAAATCAAACGCAATTAGGCTTTCTTTATCCTAAAACAACAGACTTTATATTTGCAGTAATAGGAGAAGAATTTGGCTTTCTAGTGTCAAGTATAATTATTGTTTTGTATGTGTTTTTAATAACAAAAGCAATATATGTTGCAAAAACTGCAAAAGATGATTTAGGGTCATATATTGCTATGGGTATCGCAGGATTACTCTTCTTCCATATGACAGAAAATATCGGAATGACATTAGGATTGCTGCCTATCACAGGCATACCACTTCCATTTGTAAGCTATGGTGGTAGTGCTCTAATTACAAATTTTATTGCAATTGCATTATTACTAAATATAAGTGGAAGAAGACAAAAGGCAATTTTTATAGAATAAGGTGAACATTATGTTATTACATACACTAAAAATAGGAAATATATGTTTAAAGAATAATTTACTATTAGCACCAATGGCAGGAATCACGGACAAAGCATTTAGAATCTTGGTACAAAAACAAGGAGCAGGGCTTACAACAACAGAGATGGCAAGTGCGAAAGCTCTTTACTACAAAGATAAAAAAACGGAGTTAATAATAGATACAAGTGGAGAAACACCACCAATTGCAATACAAATTTTTGGCAGTGACCCTAAAATAATGGGAAACGTAGCAAAATTAGTAAGTGAAAAATGTGATATAATAGATATAAACATGGGATGCCCTGCACCCAAAATAGTAAAAAATGGAGATGGGAGCAAGCTATTGCTAAATCCTGATCTTGTGGAAAACATAGTAGAAGAAGTAGTTAAAAATGCTAAAATACCTGTAACAGTAAAAATAAGAACCGGTTGGGATGAAAAGAGTATAATGGTAGAAGAAATTGCAAAACGAATTCAAAATGGAGGAGCTTCAGCAATTACAGTTCATGGTAGAACAAAACAGCAAAATTATTCAGGAGACGTTAATGTAGAATTAATATCTAAAGTCAAGCAAACGGTTAACATACCTGTTATAGGAAATGGAGATATTACATCAGCTAAAGATGCAAAAGAAATGTTAGAAAAAACAAAAGTAGATGGAATAATGATTGGAAGGGGCTCACTTGGCAATCCATGGATTTTCAGAGAGATAATTGAATTCTTAAAAAATGGAATAGAACTTGAAAAACCAACTAAACAAGAAAAATTAGAAACAATTCTCGAACATATAAAATTAGAGGTAAAATACAAAACAGAGGAAATAGCTGTAAAGGAAATGCGAAAGCACATTAGTTGGTATATTAAAAACTTAAAAGAAGCCACAAAAATAAGAGAAAAAATAAATCAAATTACAAGCCAAAAAGAATTAGAAAACTGTTTAATAGAATACTTTAATAAAATATAGCATAAAATAGAATAGCTTTTGCTATTCTATTTTTATTTTATAATTGGACCTCGCATATAAATTATAAGAAAGGCTTTAAAATATAAGAAAGTAGGTAATATAAAATTGAAAAGAATTTTACCAATAGTTTTTTTAATCTTAATTATTATTACAATATTATTTATTTTTTTCAAAAATAATAATAAACTTCAAAATATGGGAAATAATATGAGTAAAATAAAAAATTTAGAAGACTATATTTTACAAATAAATTCCTATGAAGCAATAGCGGAGATTACAGTTACAAGCAATAAAACAATTAACAAGTACAAAATAAAACAAACATATTCAGAAAATGGAGATTATACACAAGAAGTTATAGAACCTGAAAATATTAGTGGAACAAAAATAATTTACAGAAATGGAACACTCACATTAGAAAATACGAAATTAAATTTAAATAAGATATATGAAAACTACCAGTACATATCAAGCAATGAATTAGGATTACAATATTTTATACAAGATTATAAAGAATCTAAAGATGCTAGCTTTAGAGAAGAAGAAAAAGATGTAATATTAGAGACAACTGTAAAAAACGATAATAGATATATTGCCAAAAAAGTACTTTGTGTCGACAAAAAAACTAAAGCTCCAAAAAGCTTAGAGATACAAGATAATACACAAAACATTCTGGTTTACATATTATATAATGAGATTAAAATAATGGACGGGCAAGAAGAAATATTATAACATAAACCAGAAAATATTTTTATAAAAACTTCTGCCATGGGATTTATTTTAGTCAAAATATAGAAACTAAATACAGTATAGCAGGAGTGAATCAAATGATAATAAAAAGAGGAGATATGTTTTATGCAGACTTAAGCCCGGTTATAGGTTCTGAACAAGGTGGAATAAGACCGGTATTAATTATACAAAATGACACAGGAAACAAATATAGTCCAACAGTAATTGCGGCAGCAATTACATCACAAATTAATAAAAATAAGTTACCAACGCATATAGAAATTCCATCCGAAGAATATGGATTAAAAGCGGACTCTGTTATATTAACAGAGCAAATAAGAACAATTGACAAAAGCAGGCTAAAGGAAAAGATAGGACATATTGATGATATAAAAACAATGGAGAAAATAAACAGTGCTCTTGGAGTAAGCTTTGGATTAGAAGATTAATAAACATGCCTCTTTAACAAAAAACGTTAAAGAGGCATAAAAACTATATTTTTAATTTTTTAATATTTTTAACTTCATTAAATAGCTTATCGATATTTGCTTTCCTTATAATGTATGCATTCTTATATTCCTCTAATATTTCTCTAAAATTATCTATGGTCTCACCATGAGATAAAAGCATTTCTACACCGGATTTATAATATTCCTTTTTCCTTTCCGTAGTTTGAACTAACATTTTCTCATAATATTTATATGCCTGTTTTAAACGTTTTATTTGTTCATCTAAAAAATCTATATAGTCGTACGTCTGACTAATCTCATATTCGGTATCATCTATTACAATCTTAAAGAGATATTTAAGAATTCTTGGATTAATTTTCCCAAACTTTGCATATTCTGAAAGTTCTTCCAAAGCAGAATCATTTGAAATCTTTTCAGAAGGTTTTGCATTCTGAATTAAAATAAGTAGGGTATCTGTAATTCCAATATGTGTTTTATACTGCCTTTTACTAACAATGGCATCATACTCATCTGCTACGCGAATAATTTGACCTTCTAATGGAATATCTTTTGCAAATAATCCATTTGGATAGCCAGAGCCATTTAATGCTTCGTGATGGTATAAAGGCCCTGCACAAAAAGGGCGAAGCTTTAAGTCATTAAAACACATATTATAACCTATTGTTGTATGAGTTTTAATAATCTCATATTCCTCATCTGTAAGAGGACCATTTTTTTGCAAAATATTTGGAGGGATAAAAAGTTTACCAATGTCATGCAGGTATGCACATATTGTACAATAAATAGTAAAACTTTTGCTCAAATGCATATATTCACACAAGCGACAAGTAATATTTGCAACATTTTCAGAATGTTTTCTTGTAAAAACATCCAAACTATCAAGCATATTTAATTGATATCTCATAGATGCGTCTAAATTATATGATTTTAAAGACGTTTTACTATAAAAATCAAATTCATTTTTCTTCATTTGTTCATAAATTCCTTTCTTTAAATTATTTTATACCGAAAGAAAAAAAGGGTCAATAGTTAAAAAAATTTTACTTGATAAAAACATCAATATCTTATACAATTATAAAATAAATTTAAAGTAAAAATGGAAGGGACTAAAAATGTATTTAAAAAGATTAGAACTATATGGGTTTAAATCATTTGCAGATAAAACTGTTCTTGAATTTATGCCAGGGATTACAACAGTTATCGGACCAAACGGATCAGGAAAAAGCAATATTTCTGATGCTATTCGCTGGGTATTGGGCGAGCAAAGTATGAAATCATTAAGAGGAACTAAGGCAGAAGATATAATCTTTTCCGGAACACAAAACAGAAAATCATTAGGATATGCAGAATGTTCAATTATATTTGATAATTCAGATGGAAAGCTTCCAATTGAATATAATGAAGTTACGGTTACAAGAAGATTATACAGAAGCGGGGAGACTGGCTATTTTATAAATAGAGCACAGTGTAGGCTAAAAGATATCTTAGAATTATTTATGGATACAGGTATTGGAAAAGATGGATACTCAATTATTGGACAAGGAAAAATAGATGAAATATTGAGTAACAAATCTGAAGATAGAAGGCATATATTTGAAGAAGCGGCAGGAATTGTAAAATATCGTACAAGGAAATTAGAATCTGAAAAAAAACTAGAGCAAACAAAACTAAACTTACTACGTATTAATGATATTTTATCAGAAGTTGAGTCTAAAATTGAGCCATTAAAAGAACAGTCAGAAAAAGCAAAAAAATTTTTAGACTTAAAAGAAAAATTAAAAGAAATAGAAATAGGATTATTTTTGTACAATATAGAAGAATATGATAACAAAATAGAAAAACTGACAAAAGATTGTAATATATTTGTAGAACAACTTTCAACAGAAGAAAATATCCAAAACAAATTACAAGAGACAAAAGAAAATTTAAAAAAGGAATTAGAATTATTAAATATACAAATAGAAGATTTGCAAAATTTAGGTTTTGAAAATAGCAATGAAATAGAAAAACTAAATTCAGATATAAAACTTGCACTTCAAAAAATAGAGACAGGAAAAGAAAATAGCTTACACTATAGTGAAGAAATAGACGAATTATTAAAAAAAATAGAAGAATTAAAAGAGGAAGAAAAACAAAAGCAAGATAAAAAAACAAATTTATATGAGAACAAAGAAAAATTTATAAAAGAACTTGAGAGCAAAGAAAAAGAATTATCAGAAATAACAAGTAAGCTTACAGCCAAAGAAAAGGAAATAGAAGAAAAAAAGCAAAAAATACAAAATAATATAGACTTAAAATATGAAAAGAAAAATCAGATTAGTAAGGAAAACGCAAATATAGAAAATATAATAAAAAGGGAAAAAACAGTAAGTGAAGACTTGTATTCAACAATTTCTGAACTGGATTCAAACAGAATGACGAAAACTGAAATTGAAAATGATTTTTTACAATTAGAAAACCACAGACAAGAGATAAAAAGTTCTTTAGAAAGGCTCTTAAATAGAAGAAAAGAAGAGCAAAGCAAAATAGAAGAATATGAATTAAAATCAAAAGAATTTTCAAATATACTCCAAATGAAAGAAAATAGGAAAAACTTCTTAGAAGAAACAGAAAAAGAAAAAGAAGGATATATAAAGAGCGTACGATTATTGCTTCTTGATTGTGAAAAAAACGAAAATTTAAGAAAAGGAGTACATGGAGTATTAGCAGATTTAATAACAGTTCCTAAAGAGTATGAAATAGCAATAGAGATGAGTTTAGGGCAAGCATTACAAAACATTGTAACAGATACAGAAGAAACGGCGAAAAAACTTGTTGAATATTTAAGAGAAAACAAACTCGGGAGAGCTTCATTTTTACCAATATCCTCAGTAAGAGGAAAAAAACTTGAAAGGCTAATAAAAAATGCACTTCCAGGTGTAATAGGAATAGCGTCAGATTTAATAAAATATAACAAGCAATATGAGCAAATTATTATGAACTTACTAGGCAAAACTGTTATTGTAGATAACATGGAAACAGGGGTTATTTTGGCAAGGCAAAATCAATATAGTTTTAGAATTGTAACTTTAGAAGGAGATATCATAAGCTCATCAGGAAGTATAACTGGTGGGTGGATTGCACAAAAAACTGTTAATATTTTAGGAAGGAAACAAGAAATTCAAACACTTGAGCAGGAAATAAAACAAATAAAACACAAATTAGAAAAAACAAAAAAAGAACAAGTAGAATATGAAGAAAACATACAAGCAAATATAGAAGAATTAAACAGCCTTGAAAAGCAAATGTCAGAAATTGAAATATCATATGCAACAGAAAAACAAAAGATAAATTTACTGAATGAAAATATAATAAAATTAGAAGAAAGACTTAATAGACTAAAACTAGAAAGTGAAAAACTTAAATCTGATAAAAAAACATCACAAAATTTAGTTGAAAGTGCTCATACTGAAATAGAAAAAATAGATAAAGAAAATAATGAGCTAAATAATATAGTTTCAGAATTTGCAAAATCCAACAAGGACAACCAAAAGTATATAGATGACCTAAATTTTGATATTACGAATTTAAGAATTTCAGTATCTTCGTTTGATGAAAGTGAAAATTCTATTGATGAAATTGTAGCAAGGATTGACGAAGACATAAAAAACACACAGCAAAGTGTGGAAAACAAAAGACTATTGAGAAATAAAATTGCAGAAGAAGAAAAGAGATTAAAAGACCAAATTGATATTACAGGTAATAAAATAGAAGAAATAAAGAAAAAAGCAGAAGATGGAACCAAACATATGGAAATGTTTAAAGAGCAAAAAACACAAAAAATAAAATTACAAGAAGAAAATGAAAGAAAACAAGAAGAGCAACGCACACATATAGACATATTAAAAGAACAAATTTCAAAAATTGATGTAAAAAAATCCAAACTAGAAATAGAGCTAGAACAAATAGTAAATAAAATGTGGGAAGATTATGAAATCACTCCAAGTGTTGCAAAAGAATATAAAAAGCCGGATAACATCGCTGAAACTAATAAAATGGTAACAAATTTACGAAATGATATAAAACAATTAGGAAGTATAAACATAGACGCAATTGAAGAATACAAAAAAACTAAAGAACGTTATGATTTTATGTGTGAACAACGATTAGATTTAGAAAATGCAAGTGCAAAATTAAAAAAGATGATTACGGAAATTACAAATACAATGAAGCAACAGTTTGAACAACAATTTAAACTTATTAATAAAAACTTTGGAGAAGTTTTTAAGGAATTATTTGGTGGAGGAAAGGCAGAACTAAGACTTTCAGATGAGGAAAATATTTTGGAAAGTGGGATAGAAATTGAAGCTGAGCCACCTGGAAAAAAACTTCAAAATATGATGCTACTTTCAGGAGGAGAGAAAGCTTTTACAGCAATTGCGCTATTATTTGCAATACTAAAAATTAATCCAGCACCATTTTGTGTATTAGATGAAATAGAAGCAGCGCTTGATGATATAAATGTGTATCGTTTTGCAGACTATTTAAAAAAATTTGCAAGAGACTCACAATTTTTAGTGATAACACATAGAAAAGGTACTATGGAAGCTGCTGATACTGTATATGGAATTACAATGGAAGAAAACGGAATAAGCAAATTACTCTCAATGAAATTAGCATAAAATAGAAAATACTTGTCATATTTATAGCAAGTCCACATATATATAAATAAAGAAAAAAAGGAAGTGAGAAAAATGTGGCATACTATGACAAGTGAAGAAATTAGAAAAAAACTCAAAACAAATTTTGAATATGGATTAACAGAGCAAGAAGCCAAGAAAAGACAAAAGGATTATGGAGAAAACAAACTAGAAAAAAAGAAAAAGACGAATATATTTGTAAAATTCATAAAACAATTTCAAGATTTTATGATTATTGTTTTGCTGATAGCAGCTGTAATATCAGCTGTTATGTCTTATTTAGAAGGTACAGGAGAGTATATTGATTCAATAATCATTGTAACAATTGTATTTTTTAATGCAATTATGGGATTAATACAAGAAAATAAAGCAGAAAAGGCATTAGAGGCGTTAGCAGAACTATCAGCGCCAGTTGCTAAAGTAAAAAGAAATGGAAAAGTAAAAGAAGTGATGTCCACAAAACTTGTACCAGGAGATATTATACAGTTAGAAACAGGATGCTTTGTACCAGCCGATTGTAGAATTTTAACAGCAACTACACTAGAGATAGAGGAATCTGCTCTGACAGGGGAAACAATTCCAGTTACAAAGGAACCAATAGATATGACTAACAATAAAGCACAAACAGGAGATATATCAAACATGGCTTTTGCCACGACGATTATAACAAAAGGCCATGGCCAAGCTGTTGTTTGCGATATAGGGATGAATACTAAAGTTGGAAAAATTGCAAAACTTATTTTATCAGATGAATCACCAGACACTCCGCTCCAGAAAAAACTTGGAGAGGTTGGAAAAAAGCTAGGAATTGTTGCACTTGGAATTTGTATAATAATTTTTATAATAGGTATATTAAAGAAAATCCAATGGGTACAAATGTTTATGACATCAGTTGGCTTAGCAGTTGCAGCAATACCAGAGGGATTACCTGCGATTGTAACAATTTTGCTATCTATTGGTGTAACTAAAATGGCCAAGAAAAAAAGTATTATTAGAAAACTTCCGGCAGTGGAAACACTTGGAAGCAGTCAAGTAATATGCTCAGACAAAACTGGAACATTAACGCAAAATAAAATGAAAGTAATGGTTCTAAATGATGCAAGTGGCAACATTTCTAACAAAACAACAAATACAAATCGTTTCCTACTTGAACTTGCAACTTTATGTAATGACTCTACATTACAAAAAGAAGCAGGAAAATGGCAAGTATTAGGAGAACCAACAGAAAATGCTATAATAAATGCAGCAGTGGAAAATAAGATATATAAAATGGAATTAGAAGAAAAATTTCCACGCAATTTTGAGATACCATTTGAATCTTCTAGAAAATTAATGACAACAATTCATAAATTAGATAATGGGTATAGAATAATTACAAAGGGAGCACCAGATATTCTAATAAAAAGATGTGAAAAATATTATTACAATGGTAAAACAGAAATAATGGATACATATAAAACAAACCAAATCCAACTTACAAATCAAAAACTTGCTGAAAAAGCCATGAGATTGATTGCAGTTGCTTATTTAGATGTCATGCAACTACCATCAAAAATAACAAGTGAACAAATAGAGAAAAATTTAGTATTTGTTCGGGCTAATTGGAATGATTGATCCTCCAAGAGAAGGTGTAAAAGAAGCTGTTGAAACATGCAGAAAAGCTGGAATAAAAACTGTTATGATAACAGGTGACCATATAGCAACTGCGAAGGCAATAGCAAAAGAACTAGGTATATTAAAAGGAACAGATTCTGCAATTACAGGAGAGGAACTTGATAAAATTCCTGATGAGAAATTTGAAAAAGAAGTAATGAACTATTCTGTTTTTGCACGAGTTTCGCCAGAGCATAAAGTGAAAATAGTAAAAGCATTTCAAGCAAATGGTAAAGTGGTTGCAATGACAGGAGACGGAATAAATGATGCCCCAGCTCTAAAAATGGCAGATATTGGAGTAGCAATGGGAAAAGGCGGAACAGATGTTGCAAAAAATGCCGCAGATATGATTTTAGCAGATGACAATTTCGTAACAATTGTAGAAGCAGTAAAAACAGGACGACACATTTTCGATAACATAAAAAAAGCAATACATTTTTTACTTGCAACAAATGTAGGAGAAATAGTTGTTATTTTTATAGGCTTACTGCTTGGAATGGAATCTCCACTGCTTGCAATACATTTATTATGGATTAATTTAGTTACAGATTCATTACCTGCAATTGCACTTGGGTTAGAACCACCACAAGCAGACATTATGAGTAGAAAACCAGAAAATCCTAAAAAAAGTTTATTTGCAGATGGACTATGGGAAAAGATATTTTTAGAAGGATGCATGATTGGAATGCTAACATTACTAGCCTTTACAATAGGCAATAAATTGTATAGCTTAGAAATAGGCAGGACAATGGCTTTTATTAGTTTAAGTATGCTAGAATTAATTCATAGTTTTAACATTAAAAGTGATGAATCTATATTAAAAACAAGAATATTTGAAAATCCATATTTAATTGGCTCGTTTATATTAGGTGCAATAATGCAAATAGGAGTGGCTAGTATAGGACCAATAGCTGTATTATTTGATTGCATTCCATTAAATGGTGCCCAATGGCTAATTGTAACAGCTATTTCCATATGCCCGATTATCATTATGGAACTTCAAAAAAAGGTAAATGAGGTAAGATTTGGAAAGAGAATATATACTTTCCCCAAAACTGTAAGATGATTTTTATTAATAATTTTTGCCACTTTAGAAGTGGCGTTTTTTCTATATAAACTTATTGAAAATATAATAATTATGCTATACAATACTAAAAAAAAGAAAGGAAGATAAAAAAGTGAAAAAAATCTGCAAAATAACTTTACTATTTTTATTTATGACTTTAGTAATTTCAACTGTTTCACAAGTTAATGCTGCATCAAACTTTGAAATAGAAACCATGGATTTTAATGCTGTTTTAAATGAAAATGGAAGTATGAACGTTACAGAAACTTGGAGAGTTAAAATAAATGGAACAACAAATACTCTATTTAAAACATTTGAAACTGATAAAACTAAATATGATAATATTACAAATGTAAGTGTGGCAGAAATTACAAATGGGCAATCAAGCAAATTTTTGCAAAGTAACTATTGGAAAAACCATGTCGACACAGACTATTTCCATGCACTAAACCATCAAGGAGATTTTGAAATTGCTTGGGGTGTAAATAAATCCAGTGGAACACACACATATAATGTAAGTTATACGGTAAACAATGTTATTAATGTATATTCAGACTGTGCGGAATTGTATTGGCAATTCATAGGAGATAATTTTGAAACTCCTATTGAGAATGTAACTGGAACTATATATTTGCCAGAAAGTGTAGAAAATATAGACGATCTGCGTGTATGGGGACATGGCCAACTAAATGGAGAAATACAAAGAGAAAATACGAGTACGGTAAAATTTAATATGTCTCCATATATTACAGGTACATATTTGGAAATTAGACTTGCAATTTTAAAACCAGAAATGTTTTATGAATCTAACAAAACAAGTAATATACTAATGCTACAAGATATTATTGATGAAGAAACCACATGGGCAAACGAAGCAAATGCACAAAGGGAAAGAATAAAACAAAGAGAAAACACAATATTTTGGGGAAGTATTTTAATTTGTTCTATTGTAGCAGTAACATTTATTTGGCTTATTATAAAAAACATAAAAAAAATTAAGGAAACTCCAAAAATGCAACCAACTCAAGAACTAGAATATTATAGAGAAATACCAAATGAGGATGAAACTCCAAGTTCAGTAGCCTTTCTTTATTACTATGGTAAAACAAATTTAAGCATGGTAATGCCAAAAATATTATCATCTACGATACTGAATTTAGCATTAAAAAAATATATTAGTTTTGAGATAAATAAAAATTTACCAAAAAATGAAGAAGTCACGATAAAGCTAGAACCAAACAAAGATAAAGACGAACTGAAATCAGGAGAACGAATAATTTATCAAATTCTCAAAGAAGTTGCAAAAGAAGATAACAAATTTAACATGAAAGAATTTGAAAAATATGCTAAAAAAAATAACAGAGAATTTTTATCCTATTTACGAAGTGTAGAATCAATAGCTAAAGCAGAACAAGAAAATGAGCAAAATTTTGACGAAAAATTAAAGAAACAACATGACTCTTGGATAAATAAAGGCAATTCAATATTAACGGTATTAGTTATACTAGTTTTTTTCGCATTAGGAATATTTGAAACTAATTTTATAATTTTATCAATTGCAATTATTCCAGCTATTGTATATATTTTGACATGTTATAATATGTCTGGAAAAGCAAATGGATTGACCCAAAAAGGACTAGACGAAAAAGAACAGTGGGAAGGGCTAAAAAAATATATGGAGGACTTTTCACTTATAAAAGACAGAGAAGTAATAGAGCTAGTACTATGGGAAAAATATTTAGTTTATGCAACACTATTTGGAAATGCTGAAAAAGTGTTAAAACAATTAAAAGTGGTTTATCCTGAATTTTTAAATGATGATTATCTAATGGGAACAACATATTTTTATTTAATTGCACATACTGATTTTAATTCATCTTTCGTAAATTCTGTTAATACTGCAATGCAAAGAGCATACCAGTCAAGTGTTTCGTCATCATCGTATTCTTCTGGAGGAGGATTCGGCGGAGGATTTTCCGGCGGAGGCGGAGGCCGGCGGTGGAGGTGGCCGGCGGAGGCGGTCGCTAAAACGAAAAACAGAGAAAAACAAAGGAAAAATGAGTTTAAAAAAGGAAAATGTAGCCAAAACAACCAAAATTATGTCTACCATGATGTTAATTTTGGTTATTTTGCTATAAATTTGAATATCTTATTTGAAATTGTTTAAAATAAATAGTATAATTAATATTGTCGTGCTAAAAGCGCAAAAGGAGAGTGAACTTTATTTTAAACAAGAAAATTAAATACTATACAAAAGAAAGCCTAAGATGGATTACATTATTAGTATTTGGTCTTCTAATAATATCTTTAATTATTTGGCTAAAATATAAACCAGTATATGTTGTTACTTATTTTGGCGAAGAGATAGGAAAAGTATCAAGCAAACAAGAAATAGAAAATGAAATTGAAAAATATAAAGAAGAGGTAAATGAAGATATTGCATTTATTACTTTAAAAGAACAACCTAATTATGAGTTTAAGCTGGTTTCAGCAGAAGAAAAAACAAATGAAGAAGAAATAATACAAAAAATAAAGGAAACAGCAATTATTACTTATAGAAGATATGCCATTACTTTAGCAGGAGTTCAAAAAGCAGTAGTATCTACTAAAGAAGAAGCTCAAAATGTTGTAGATGAAATAAAACAAGAGTTTAATCAAGATTTAGAATTAGACTTAAAAATAACAGAAATTATTGATAGCAATGATATAGAAACAGAAAGTGTAGACATAGCAGTTGCTAAGGTAAACAATGATGAAGCTATTCAAACAAAACTAAAAGAGCAAGAAGCAACAGTAAACGGTATACTACTTCAAATACCAATTACTGGAACGATAACTTCACGTTTTGGAGGAAGAAGAAGTGGTTACCATACAGGATTAGATATTGCAGCTAACACGGGAACACCAATTAAAGTAGCTGCTCCGGGAGTCGTAACATATTCAGGGAATATGGGTAATTACGGAAAATTAATTATTGTGTCACATGGAAATGGAGTAGAAACATACTATGCACATTGTAGCAAACTATATGTTACAAAGGGGCAAGAAGTTTCAGAAGGAGAAGTTATTGCAGCTGTTGGTTCAACTGGGAATTCAACAGGACCACACTTGCATTTAGAAGTAAGAGTAGATGGTGAAATTAAAAATCCACAAAATTATATATACAAATAATTTATAAGAGGGCTTTATAGCCTTCTTTTTCGTTGCACAAAAAAACATTCATATGATTTTATACTTGTAATTTTAGCAGAATTTAAAAGTAGCAAAAAGTTAAAGAATCTTGATATTACTTTTGCCTTATATAAAATAAAAAAATTTTATTGCAAAAAAAAAAATTTTTTATTATACTATTTTTGGTTATACTAAAAATAATACAGTATGCTTTTAGCATAGCTTATATTTAATATACAGAATAAAAGGAGGAAACAAAATGTCAGATGAATTAAATATGCAAGATGAAGCAAAAGTACAAGAGCAAATTAATAATCTTGTAGAAAGAGCAAAAAAAGCTTCAGAAGAATATTTAAAATTAAATCAAGAGCAAGTAGATGCAATAATTAAACATATGGCAATGGCTGGATTAGAGCATCATATGGAATTAGCAAAAATGGCAATAGAGGAAACAGGACGTGGAATATATGAAGATAAAATTACAAAAAACATGTTTGCAACAGAATATATTTATCATAGCATAAAATATGATAAAACAGTGGGAATTATAAATGAAAATGAAGAAGAAGGCTATGTACAAATAGCAGAACCAGTTGGGATTATTGCAGGTGTTACACCTGTAACTAACCCAACTTCAACAACAATGTTTAAATCAATTATTTCTGCGAAAACAAGAAATGTAATTATCTTTGGTTTCCACCCATCAGCACAAAAATGTAGTGTTGCAGCAGCTAAAATTTTAAAGGAAGCCGCTGTAAAAGCAGGAGCACCGGAAGATTGTATATTATGGATAGAAGAACCTTCTATTTTAGCTACTAGATTATTAATGAATCACCCAGATGTTAATTTAATACTTGCAACTGGAGGTACAGGAATGGTTAAATCTGCATACTCATGTGGAAAACCTGCATTAGGAGTAGGACCAGGAAATGTACCATGTTATATTGATAAGACAGCCAAATTAAAAACATCTGTAAATGATTTAGTACTTTCAAAATCATTTGACAATGGAATGATTTGTGCTTCAGAACAGGCAGTAATTGTAGACGAATGTATACATGATGAATTTGAAAAGCTAATGAAAGAAGCGGGATGCTATTTCACAAATGACGAAGAAAAAGAAAAACTAAAAAATAGTATGTTTGACCCAGAAAAAGGCTATAAATTAAAATCAAATATTCCAGGGCAAAGTCCTTATTTAATTGCAAAAAATGCAGGATTTGATATACCAGAGAATACAAAAGTAATAGTAGTATATGAAACAGGAATAGGAGAGGGCTTCCCATTTTCAAAAGAAAAATTAAGTCCAATTCTCACCTATTATATTGTACAAGATGCGGGCGAAGGAATTGAAAAAGCAGAAAAACTAATCGAATATGGAGGCCTAGGTCATTCAGCAGTTATACACTCAGAAAATAAAGATACAATACTTAAATTCTCTGAAAAAATGAAAGCTGGTAGAATTATTGTAAATTCGCCATCAACACATGGTGCAATAGGAGATATATACAATACAAATATGCCTTCACTTACATTAGGATGTGGATCATTTGGAGGAAATTCAACAACAGCAAATGTATCGAGTGTAAATTTAATTAATATAAAAAGAGTAGCAAAAAGGAGGGTAAATATGCAATGGTTTAAAATTCCAGAAAAAATTTATTTTGAATCAGGTTCAATTGCTTATTTAGAAAAAATGCCAGACATAACTAGAGCGTTTATTGTAACAGATGAATCAATGGTTTCACTAGGATATGTAGATAAAGTGTTATACCATTTAAGAAAAAGGGAACAATATGTTCATTCAGAAATATTTTCAGAAGTTGAATCAGATCCTTCTTTTGACACTATAAAAAGAGGCTTAAAAGAAATAGAAAGATTTAAGCCAGATGTAATAATTGCCCTAGGAGGAGGAAGTGCAATTGATGCTGCAAAAGGAATGTGGTTATTTTATGAACAACCAGATGCTGACATTGAAGGACTAAAACTAAAATTTATGGATATTCGTAAAAGGACATATAAATTCCCTAAATTAGGGAAAAAAGCAAAAATGGTTGCAATTCCAACAACATCTGGAACGGGTTCAGAAGTAACATCTTTTGCTGTTATTACAGATACAAAGCAAGGAAAAAAATATCCACTTGCCGATTATGAATTAACACCAGATGTTGCAATAGTAGATCCAGACTTAGTAATGTCTCTTCCAAAAAAAGTCACAGCAGATACAGGTATGGATGTGCTAACACATGCCATAGAAGCATATGTATCTAATATGGCATCAGATTATACTGATGGACTTGCAGAAAAAGCAACTGAATTAGTTTTTCAAAATTTAGTTGAAGCATATGAACATGGGGACAATGAAACTGCCAGAGAAAAAATGCACAATGCAAGTACAATTGCAGGAATGGCCTTTACAAATGCGTTTTTAGGGATAAATCATTCACTTGCACATAAATTAGGTGCAGAGTTTCACATTGCACATGGCAGGGCTAATGCTATATTATTGCCATATGTAATAAAATATAATAGCCAAGAACCAACAAAATTTGTATCTTTTCCAAAATATGAATATTTTATAGCTAATAAAAAATACGCGAAATTAGCAGAAAGAGTCGGAATTAAAAGAGAAACTGAAGAAGAGGAAATTTTTGAATTTATTAACAAAATTAGAGAATTAATGCAAAAACTAGAAATTCCAAGAAGCTTAAAAGACTGTGGAATTGATGAGCAACAATTCTTAGCAAAGCTAGACCAATTAGCAGATAGAGCATTTGAAGACCAATGCACAACGGCAAATCCGAGATTACCACTAGTTAGTGAACTAAAACAAATTTTACTAGACAGTTATTACGGAAACTAATTAAAACAATAATAAGATTTTATAGTAAATAACATATTTCCTACATGTTAAAAATATTATATACTCCTAAATCAAAAAACGATTTTTCCACAAAAAAAGGTGTATTAGTGAAAATTTTGCTTTGACAAATATACACCTTTTTTTATTGTACCAAAAAACTAATCTTGATCTTCAAGTGATTTTAACAATTTTTGATATACAACAAGATTTAGACTACATTTATATCACAAAATCTAGTAAAATTAGTAAAAAAATTTTAAAAACACATTAAACAGCTTGTTTTTTAAGGGAAAAAAAGATATAATAAAACAATTAAATTAAGAAAGGACTGTTAATCAAATGAATGTTAGCAAAGAAGAAGTAATCCACATGGCAAACCTTGCGAGCTTAAACTTAACAGAAAATGAAATAGAAAAATACACCAAAGATATGGAAGAAATAATTGCATTTGCCAATACAATAAAAAATGTAAATACAGAAAACATTAATGAAAGTATAATAGCAAATGAAACATATAATGTATTCAGAAAAGATGAGGTAAAAGAATTTGAAGATAAGGAAGCTCTTTTAAAAAATGCTTCAAAAAATGAAAACGGAATGTTCCATATTCCAAAAGTAATTTAATTTTTTTCTTAAGAAAGGAGCAAAAAAATGGAACTATGTGAATTAACTGTGCATGAATTAGAAGAAAAATTAAACAAAAAAGAAATTAATTTAAAAGATATTGTAAAAAGCTATGAACAAAGAATAAGAGAAAAAGAGCCAGAAGTCCAAGCGTTTGTTTCAATAAATGAAGACGCACAAAAACAAGTAGAACAAGGGAAAACAGGAATTCCAATAGGAATAAAAGACAACATATGTACAAAAGGAATTAAAACAACATGTAGCTCAAAAATGCTTGAAAATTTTGTATCACCTTATGATGCTACTGTAATGGAAAAACTACAAAATCATGTTATACTTGGAAAACTTAATATGGATGAATTTGCAATGGGGGCTTCAACAGAATACTCTGCATTTAAAAAAACACATAATCCATGGAACCTATCAAAAGTACCAGGAGGATCAAGCGGAGGTAGTGCTGCGGCAGTATCAGCGGATATGGTACCATGGGCTTTAGGCTCTGATACAGGAGGATCAATAAGGCAACCTTCATCATTTTGCGGAGTAGTTGGGCTAAAACCAACATATGGATTAGTATCACGATATGGTTTAGTAGCTTTTGCATCATCTTTAGATCAAATTGGACCAATTACAAAAGATGTTACAGACTGTGCGATTCTATTAAATAAAATAGCAGGATATGATGAGAAAGATTCTACATCTATAAAAATTCAACCAAAAGATTATACTAAAAATCTCCAAAAAGGTGTAAAGGAATTAAAAATCGGTATACCTAAAGAATATTTTGGAGAAGGAATAAACAATGAAGTAAGAGAGGCAATATTACAGGTTGCAAAAAAATATGAGCAAATGGGAGCAATAATAGAAGAATGTAATGTGGCTACAACAAATTATGCTCTTGCAACTTATTATATTATAGCTTGCGCAGAAGCAAGCTCAAACTTAGGAAGATTTGATGGCATTCGCTATGGTTATAGAGCAGAACATTGCAATAATATAAAAGAACTTTACCGAAACTCAAGAAGCGAAGGGTTTGGCCAAGAAGTAAAAAGAAGAATTATCTTGGGAACTTATGTTCTTTCATCTGGTTATTATGATGCATACTATAAAAAAGCTCAAAAAGTAAGAACACAAGTAAAGCAAGAATTTAAGAGATTATTTGAAAAATATGACTTGCTCTTAACACCAACATCACCAACAGTAGCATTTAATATTGGTACAAAGTCTAATAATCCTCTAGAGATGTATTTAGCAGATATATGTACAGTATCTATAAACATAGCAGGGTTACCAGCTATATCTATTCCATGTGGTTTAGATAAGGATGGTATGCCAATTGGATTCCAGTTAATAGGCAATAGTTTTTCAGAAGAAAAACTATTATACACAGCATATGCATATGAGAAAGAGGAAAACTTTAGGGAAAAATACAAACCACAATTTAAAAATGATAAAACATAAGGAGGAGAAAAATGTCAAATGGAGATTATGAAACTATTGTTGGGTTAGAAATACATGCTGAATTATCAACAAAAACAAAGATTTTTTGCTCATGCCCAACCGAATTTGGGGGAGAGCCAAATTCGCATTGTTGCCCTGTTTGCATGGCAATGCCTGGTGCACTTCCAGTACTTAATGAAAAGGTTATTGAATATGCGGTAAAAGCTGGAATTGCAATGAACTGCGAAATAGCAGAAATTAGTAAAAACGATAGAAAAAATTATTTTTACCCAGATTTACCAAAATCATATCAAATATCTCAGTATGATATGCCACTATGCAAAAATGGCTATGTAGAGATAGATACAAAAGAAGGAAAAAAGAAAATTGGAATTACAAGAATACATATTGAAGAAGATGCAGGAAAACTAAACCATGATGAATTTGGAAAAAAAAGTTTTGTAGACCTAAATAGAGCTGGCGTACCTCTAATAGAAATAGTATCAGAGCCAGATATAAGGGGAGCAGAAGAAGCTGAGGCTTATCTTAAAAAAGTAAAAGCAATATTAGAATACATAGAAGTATCTGACTGCAAAATGCAAGAAGGATCTTTTCGCGCAGACGTTAATGTATCAGTTCGAAAAAAAGAAGATAATAAATATGGAACAAGAACTGAAATTAAAAATATGAATTCATTTCGTGCAATTGTAAATACAATTTCTTATGAAGCACAAAGACAAATTAATGTTATAGAAAATGGTGGTAAAATAGAGCAAGAAACATTACGCTGGGATGAACTACAAGGGCAAACTATATCTATGAGAGACAAAGAGGATGCACAAGATTATAGATATTTTCCTGAACCAGATTTGGGATTAATTAAAATTACAAAAGAATATGTTGAAAAAATAAAAGAAAATTTGCCAGAATTGCCAGAAAGCAGGAAAAAAAGATATATTAGTGAATATAATTTGCCAGAATATGATGCAAACATCATTACATCATCAAAATATTTGTCTAATTTATTTGAAGGTGCACTTGCAATATGCAAAAATCCAAAATCTGTAAGCAATTGGATCATGTCAGATATAATAGGAGCACTAAATGAAAGAGAAATAGAACCAGACAAAATACCTTTTTCAGCAAAAGACTTAGGAGATTTAATTGTATTAATAGACAAAGGAACAATAAGTACAAGCATTGCAAAAAAAGTCTTACAGAAAATGTTTGAAACATCAGAAAAACCAGATGAAATTATTAAAAAATATGGATTAGTACAAATATCAGACGAAGATACAATTAGGAAATTAGCCCATAAAATACTAGAAGCAAATCCTAAATCCATAATAGACTACAAATCTGGAAAAGACCATGCACTTGGATTTTTAATAGGACAAGCAATGAAAGAGACAAAAGGAAAGGCAAATCCAAGATTACTAGATCAAATTTTTAAAGAAGAATTAAACAAATAAAGATTGTAAAATATTTACTTTGCTTCTTTTTTATAAAAATGTTAACATAAATATATAACATATAGAAAAGAGGCAAATATTATGAAAAAAATTTTATCTGAAATAAAACAAATAAACAAAAAAGTTATAAAAATAATAAATTATGGTTTTACATTTTGCTTTGCAGTTTCAATTATTGGTTTATTGCTCATGCTCACATATAATACATATTCAGTAAGTTACGACTTTTTCAAGGCAGGAATAATTTTAATCAGAACATCAATTTTATTTGCTGCACAATTTGTAGCATGTGGTTTTATAATGGATAGGCTAAAAAAAGGAAAAATATAATAAAAAAATCGCAATGTGATAAAACACACATTACGATTTTTTTTAGTTCATAGTATTTAATATTTTTGCTAAATTCGATTTTTTTCTAGAAGCTGTATTTTTCTTAATAACACCTTTGGTACAAGCTTGATCTATTTTTTTAGTAGCTTCAATTAAAGCTTTTTGAGCAATCTCTTTATTTCCTTCCTCAACAGACTTTTTAAAAGATTTAATAGCTGTTTTATAAGCTGTTTTAACCATATTATTATTTTGAGTTTTTGTTTTAATAACGCTAACTCTTTTAATTGCTGATTTAATATTTGGCATTCATAGCACCTCCTTCAACTGCATAAAATATTTTTTATCTAAATCATTTTACCACAGTAAATGCAATTTGGCAAGCAAATTGCTAAAAAATGTTATAAAAGGAGATTGAAAACAAACAAAAAAGTTTTTATTTTAATATTAAAATTTTCTAAAATATAATTTAACTTTCACTATTGCTAACATCTTTTAAAGAAGAAGTACAATGTGGGCAACGAGTTGCTTTAATATTTACTTCTGAATAACAATAAGGACATACTTTGGTTGTAGGACCAGGATCAGGAGTATCTGTTTTCCTTCTTCTGAGTTTACCTTTTTTTTCTAATTTTCTTAGGCTATCTTCTTTTACTTCCTCTATTTTCTTATTTATTTTATTAATATATCGAACCATTAAAAAAATAGAAAATGCGATTATTACAAAATCCAATATAGATGTAAAAAAAGCACCATATTTAATAGAAGAATTACCAACTGCAATACTTAAATTACTAAAATCAACGCTGCCAGTAAATATAGATATAACTGGCATAATTAAATCATTTACTAAAGAAGTAACTATTTTTTGAAATGCCCCTCCTATAATAACTCCAACAGCTAAATCCATAATATTGCCACGCATGGCAAATTCCTTAAATTCTTTCCACATAACATTTCCTCCATAATAAATATATTATGTTAAAAATCGAAATTTGTCAATTTATAGTTAAACTAACATACTTATATAATTTGTATCTTGTATTCTTTAAAACCATGTGATATTATGTTGTAGAATAAAATTAAGGGAGGAACACAGATGATAATAATTGGTTCAGACCATGGTGGGTATAAATTAAAAGAAGAAATAAAAAAATACTTAGATGAAAACCAAATTCAATATGAAGATGTAGGTGTTTATTCAGAAGAAAAAGCCGACTATCCTACAATTGCAAAAGAAGTGTGCAAGAAGATTAAAAAAGCCGATAAGGGAATACTAATTTGCCGTTCAGGCTATGGAATGGCAATTGTTGCAAATAAATTCAAATCAATTCGTTGTGCTTCTATATATAATGAAGAGTCAGCAAAATTTTCAAGAATGCACAATGATACAAATATATTGGCATTAGGAGCAGACTATTTGAATTTTCAAGAAGCAATTCGCATATTAAGAATATGGCTTGCAACGCCTTTTGAAGGAGGAAGACATGCAGAAAGGCTAAAAATTATAAATGAAATAGAAGAAGAAAATATGAAATAGACCGGAGGTTTATATGTGGGGAGATATTGCAATAGCATTTCTGCTTGCTTTTATTACATCTTTTGTAGTAACACCATATAGCATTAAGCTAGCCAGAAGAATAGGTGCTGTGGACATACCAAAGGACGAAAGAAGAATAAACACAAGACCAATGCCAAGACTAGGTGGAATAGCAGTAATTTTAGGATTTGTGGTTTCGATAATATATTTAGTAACAATAATGAGCATAGAAGGCACATTTAATTTATTTGGGCAAGAAGAATATGGAATTAAACTACTTGGGTTCCTAGGAGGAATAATAGTTTTAGCAATAACGTGTATTATAGATGACTCAAAAGGATTAGAACCATTTACAAAACTCGCAGGGCAAATTATTGCAGCTATTATTGTAGTTTATAGTGGTATTAGAATAGAAAATCTTAATTTACCATTTTTTAATTCAATAGGTCTTAGTTATACAGTTTCAATAATAATTACACTAGGATGGATAATAGGAATTACTAATGCGATTAACTTAATAGATGGTTTAGACGGATTATCAACAGGAATTGGAATCATTTCATGCTTGTCGCTTTTAATCATATTCTCGCTAAATTATTCTCCACTCATAGCAATACTTTTAGTAACCGCTTTAGCTGGAGCATTAGTTGGATTTTTGCCATTTAACTTTAACCCAGCTAAAACATTTATGGGAGATACAGGATCTAATTTTTTAGGATTTTCACTAGCTGTTATATCTATCTTAGGAGTTGCAAAAACATATACCGCAATTGTTATTATTGCACCACTTATAGTACTTGCACTACCAATATTTGATACAATATGGGCAATAATAAGGAGAGTAATAAGCGGAAAATCAATAAAAGCTATTGTAATACCAGACAGAGGGCACTTGCACCATAGATTAATGACAAAAGGTTATAGCCAAAAACAAGCTGTTTTAATTTTATATGCAATTAGTGCAACACTCGGAATGTTTGCGGTTATACTATTAGAAAGTGGTGTTTGGAAAGCTCTATCATTTGCTTTAATGATTGGAGCAGTTGTAGCAATAGGTTATAAGAATTTATTTAGGTTTAAGGAAGAAGGTGATAAAATGTATAAATGCATGGTATGTGGTTATGAATATAACCCTGAAGAAACAGGTATTAAATTTGAAGACTTACCAGATGACTGGGTATGTCCACTATGTGGTGCAGGAAAAGATCAATTTATAAAAGAATAGAGAGTGAACTTTATTAAAACATTTTTTAAAGTTCATATTATAAACACTCAAAATGTTCAGAGAAAGTGTTGACAAAGGAAGGAGAAAACTAGAGTGTTAAAATCTAACTGTGCAATTCAAAAATTTTTTTGAATTGCACAGTTAGATTTTAACACTCAGATTTTAGCAAAATATATGAAAAACGAACATCCTTTCACGAATAAAGTGCGCGAAAGGATGTAAAATCTAGGAAGAAACATTTTAACTATACTTTGTATGCTAAAATGTTTCTTCCTAAATTTTACACATAAAAAGGGAAAACATATAAAAAAAGATTAAATAACATACCAATGGCAAGTGGTAGGATACTTAACACCAAAAAAATAGAATTAACATATATAAATTGACAAAACACACTAAAAATAATATAATATAAAAATATGTTAAGCACAAATGTAGATACTATAATAAGCTAAAGAAAATGTTGAAAATATAAAAACATTAGAAAGGAATGATAATACCAAAATGGAAGAACCTAAATTTAGCATTATAATTTGTGCATATAATGTTGGGAATTATATTGATGCATCAATAATAAGTGTATTAGAACAAGACTATGATAACTATGAACTAGTTATTTATAATGATGGATCCACAGACAATACAGCAGAAGTTATAAAAAAATATAAAGATAAAAAGATAAATTTTATTGATTGCAAGCAAAACAAAGGACTAGGTGCTGCCAGAAACATAGCAGTAAAAAAAGCACGAGGAGAATATATTTTATATCTTGATGCAGATGATAGCTTATATGCAAATGATACATTAAGCCGTATTTATGAAGTTTTAGGAAAGGAAAAAATAGATATAGCTTATTTTGGCGTTCAGTATATTGGTGGTGACAACAGATTATATATACCAACAGCTGAAAACTCAACAAAAGAGGCTAGAATTGCATGTGATATGCATTTTGCTGTTTCAAGTAAATGCTGGAGAAGAGAATTTTTAATAAAAAATAACATTACATTTGTGGAAAACATGTATTATGAAGATATGGTATACTCACTAAAAAGCATTATCCATGCAGATAAAATAACTTATGGAGCATTTCCAATATACAATTATGTAAGAAACCGAGAAGGAAGTATAATGTCTACTCCTAATATTAGAAGATGTTCAGATATGTATAGAATGATGTCATATGTAATGGACTTATATGAAGAAACACCAGAAAAGTACAAGCCATATTTATTAAGCTTTATAAAAAATGAAACAAATGGGCTTTATCCAAGAACAGTATGTGTTTTAAAAGCATTAAAAGAACATACTGGAACACCAATATTTCCAAAGAGAAACTACGTTTTTGAAGAGGAAAAGGAGTTAAAATAATGAAAACTTATATTTACATTGTAAGGCATGCACAATCAACAGGAAACGTAGAAAAAAGACTAACAGGTAGGCAAGATTATGAGCTTACTTATGATGGAAAAATGCAAGCAGAAGCATTAGCAAACTATTTAGCCAATGTAAAATTTAATGTTGCATATTCTAGCCCAAGTATAAGGGCAATTGATACTATAAAACCAATTATAAACAGAAATAATATAAAAATATATATCAAAGAGCAATTATCAGAAATGTATTTTGGTATTTATGATGGCTGGAAATGGGAAGATGTAAACAGAGAAAACCCGAAGATACATGAAAACCATATAAAAACAAACGAAATAATGGATATACCAGGACAAGAAACAACAGAACATGTAGCACAAAGAATGTATAATGAAATAGAAAAAATTGTGCAGGAAAATAGAAAAAAGAATATTTTAATAGCATCTCATGGAGTTGCAATAGAGGCGTTCTTAAGAAAAGTAACAGGGGTACCATTTACAGAAGAAAGAGAAAAATATAGCCAAAAGAACACAAGTATTAACATACTAACCTACGAACATAAACAATTCAATATAGAAGTATTAAATTATAAAATAAATGAATAAGTAAAATAGGAGTCGATAACATGGAAATATGCTTAATTATGCCAAATGTATTCCCAGTACCAGCAACAAAAGGTGGTGCAACAGAAACATTAATGACAAATTTGCTAAAAGAAAATGAAAAAGAAGGAAAAATCCACTTTACATGTGTGAGTGTATATGAAGAAGAAGCAGAAAGACTAAGTAGAAATTACAAACATACCAAATTTCTTTATATGAAACAAAGAAGAGATAATTTAGACCTAACATTTGAAAGCAATGATACGGCTTTTGAGAGTTACATGGATGATATATATGATAAAATAAAAAACGAAAACTTTGATTTTATTATAATAGAAGGAGGAGACATTTCTGGCTATCAATATTTACTAAAGAGATTTCCAAAAGAAAAGTGCTTAGTACATATACATGGAAATGCACTTGGAGATAGCACAATAAATAACCAGATTTATAGTAAATATATTGCAATTAGTGAATACACTCGAAAACTAATTATAGAAAACGGCAACGTAAAAAAAACAGATGTAGAATTACTATACAATGCAATTGAGCTAAAAGATTTTGACAAAAAGATAAGTGAAGAAGAAAGGCTTAAACTAAGGGAAAAATACGACATTAAACCAGATGATGTTGTTATATTCTTTGCAGGAAGAACTATCCCAGAAAAAGGAATTAAGCAATTGATAAATAGCTTTGAAAAAATGAAAAATATAAACCGTGCAAAATTACTGATTGTGGGAAGTGCAAATTATGGAGAAAGAGTAAAAACAGACTATGACTACGAAATAGAAGAAGCTGCTAAACCTGTTCAAAACAGAATTAGATTTACAGGATATATTGATAACAAAGAATTATACAAGATTCATAATATTTCAGATATTGCAGTAGTTCCTTCAATGTGGGAAGAACTATTTGGACTAGTGGTAGTTGAAGCTATGAGCAGTGGCTTACCTCTAATTGTAACTAAATCGGGAGGAATACCAGAAATAGTTGATGATAGCTGTGCCTATGTTATAAAAAAGGACGAAAATTTGATCAAAAACATGACAGAAAAATTAGACTTCTTAGTAGAAAATCCTGAAACAAGAATTAAAATGGGAAACAATGGAAAGATAAGATCAAAAAAATATGGAATGGAACAATACCTAAATAATTTCTATAATCTTGTAAATAAATTAAAAAAATAAAATGAAACTTTTTACCCTCTAAAATGGTATAAATATATGAAGAAAAAATACTAATAAACATCCTGAAATTTGACAAATAATTCGGTAAAGTAGTATAATATAAAACCATAGGGGGTTATTTTTATGTACAAAATCACATTAACAATTCCAGTTTATAATGCAGAAAAGTACTTAAGAACATTATTAGAATCTATAGTAAACCAAACAATGGACTTTAGAGAAATACAAATAATTATGGTAGACGATTTATCAACAGATAATAGCACAAAAATAATGGATGAATATGCTGAAAAATACGACAATTTTCTATCTGTAAAATTACCACAAAACAACAAAATAGCTGGAACTGCGAGAAACAAGGGAATAGAACTTGCAAAGGGAAAATATTTAATGTTTGCTGATGCAGATGACTTTTTACCTCCTAAAGCTTGTGAAACAATGTATAATGCAATTGAAGAAAAATCAGCAGATTTTATCACAGCAAATTATATAAATGCAGATGAGGATGGGACAGTATGGGAAAAACCCATATTCAATTTAGACAAATACGTTAATTTTAAATTAAGTATAACAGACTATACAAAATCATTTTTTGTATTAAATGGTTCTGTATGCAATAAAATATTTAATAAAGAATTTATTAAAAACCATAATATAAAATTTCTAGAGGGCGTACCAGGAGAAGATGCATACTTTACTACATACGCATTTATGGAATCAAAAAATGTACACTACATACAAGACATTGTATATTGCTACCGCCAAAGGAACCAAGGAAATGCAGTAAAATCAGTGTCATTTTATTGTTCTGCAGACTACTTCGAAAGAATAAACCGCTCATACAGAGCAATATATGAAAACTTTAAAAGGCATAACCAATTAAGATTTTATAGATATATGTATGCAAAAAACATGTCATATATGCTATATAAATTTATTGATTCAACATTAATTTCTGATGAAGAAAGAGTAAAGATTTTAAAAAACATGCACTGGTTTTATGAATTAAGTATTGAACTTAAAGTTCCAGCAGCACAACAAGCACAACAAATGATCATAGGAAAAATTTTAGAAGAAGATTATGAAGAAGCTGTTAATTATTGCAAGATAGTAGCAGATATTAGGACTTATGTTCCAAAACAGGTTAGAGAAGACATGTCAAGACCTGATGCAGATATGTATCATAAAATTTCACAATATGATGAAGAATATTAACAAATTTACTTTATAAAATAAACTATGTGGAAATATAAAAATCAAGTTTTGCAATTGCAGCTTAAGCCACATAGTTTTGCTATATCATACAAGGAGGAGGACGAATGAAAGATTTAATTAGTGTAATTATTCCAATTTACAATAAAGAAAAATATTTAGATAACTGTTTAAAAAGCATTATAAACCAATCGTATAAAGAAATAGAAATCATTTTAATTAATGATGGATCAACAGATTCATCTGAAGAAATTTGTAAAAGATATAAAAGTAAAGACAATAGAATAAAACTTATTTCTACAGAAAATAGAGGTGCAGCATCTGCAAGAAATACAGGAATTGAAAATGCAGTAGGCAAATACTTCTCGTTTATTGATGCAGATGACTATATAGAAAATACTTTTTATGAAACAATGCTAGATTTAATAAAAACACATAATGCACAAATAGCAGAATGTGGCTTCGAAAGAATAACTGAAGGTGAAAAATACACTTTTCCCAAAAAAAATCAAGAAACAAGAGTAATGACAAGAAAAGAAGCACTAATAGAACTTTATGGAAAAGATGATAAAGAACATGTTAAAACTGTTATAATGTGCAATAAGCTTTTTGAAAGCAATTTATTTAAAAATATTCGATATATTTCGGGAAGAATTATCGATGATGAAACAATTATATATAGGTTAATAGAGCAATGCAAAAGAATTGTAGAAACAAATGACATTTTATATGGATATGTACAAAGTAGTAATAGTATAATGAGAAAAGATTTTTCAATGAAAAGACTGGATGATTCAATTACTGTATATGATGAATGTATTGAGCACTTTAAATATGAACCAGATATTCAGGCTTGTTGCTTAAAAAGAGCAATATATTTTTATGGAGAATTTTTAGAAAAAATTTCGAAATCAAGCAACATTGATAAAAAAGAAGCTACAAAAAAAGTAATAGACAAATTTAACCAAAAATTATTACAATTAGAAAATCTGCAAACTGAAATCAAAGAAAAAATAAAATTTAAAGAAGTAGTAGATTTTTATAATGAAAAAGAAAAAAAGTATAAACTATAAAAATAAAAGAGGAAAACAAAATGTATTTAATAGTGGGATTAGGAAATCCTGAAGTAGAATATGATAAAACAAGGCATAACATGGGTTTCCATGTTATTAACCAACTTGCCAAAGAACATGATATTGAACTTACAAGAAATAAATTTTATGGAATCTATGGAACAGGTGTTATATGCGAAAAAAAAGTTGTTTTACTAAAACCACAAACATATATGAACTTAAGTGGAGAATCAATTATAAAGTTCAAACAATTTTATAAAATAGAAAACAAAAATATAATAGTAACATATGACGATATTGACATAAAACCAGGAGAAATACGTATTAAGAGAAAGGGAAGCCCAGGAACACATAATGGAATGAAATCTGTAGTAAATGCTCTAAACTCTGATGAATTTACAAGGGTACGTGTAGGAATAGGGAAACCATTAGAAAATGTTGACTTAATATATCATGTTATTGGAGCTGTGCAAGATGAAGAATGGATTGCACTAGAGCAAGGAAAGAACAAAGCAAAGAAGGCGATAGAAACAATCCTAAAAGATGGAATTGAAGTTGCAATGAATTTATATAATCAGAGAGGATAAAAACATGTATGATGTTATAATACGAGATAGCGGCGAAATAGAAATTCTTTTACTGGAAAATGGAATCCTGGTAGAAAGAATATTGCAAAAAGAAAACCAGGAAAATATTGAGGGAAATATTTATATAGGTAAAGTACAAAATGTTTTAACTGGAATGCAAGCAGCATTTATAAACATTGGTGAAAACAAAAATGCATTCATTCACTTAAAAGATCTCTTGCCAAAAAAAGACATATCAAGCGGAAAGCTAAATATAGATAAATTTAACATAAAAGAGATTATTAAACCAGGAAATCCAATATTAGTTCAAGTAAAACGAGCAGAAAGCAACAAAAAAGGAGCAAAAGTATCAACTCATATTAGCCTATCTGGGAATTACACAGTATTACTCCCTAACACAAATATAATTACAGCCTCCCAAAAAATTGAAAATATTAATGAAATTGAGAGACTAAAAAGTGAAATAAAGAGTCTATTGCCAAATAATTTTGGAGCAATTATTAGAACCTCTGCAATACGGAAAAGAAAAAGCTATGCTAAAAGAAGATATAGAAAACCTTTTAAAAGAATGGGAGAAAATTACATATAAATTGAACAACACAAAAGAAATGCCAACATTACTTTATAAAAACAATGATATATTAAAAAGACTGCTAACAGACTTAGTAGAAAAAGAAATCAGAATGATTACAGTAAATACAAAATCTTTAAAAGAAAAAGTAGAAAGACTTATAAAACAAAAAGATATTAAAATAAACTTAGATTATGATTTAACACTAAAAGAAGATATAGAACTACAAATCAAAAAAAGTGAGAATAGGAAAATTTGGCTTAAATGTGGAGGATTTATTACAATTGATAAAGCTGAAGCATTAACTGCTATTGATGTTAATTCTGGCAAATATACTGGAAACAAAGAAGCTGAAGCAACAGTATATAAAGTAAATTGTGAAGCTACTACTGAAATTGCAAAACAGCTCAAATTACGAGACATTGGAGGAATTATAATAATAGATTATATAGACATGAAAGAAAACAAAAGCAAAGAAAAAATTGAAAGACTTTTAAAAGAAGAATTAAAAAAAGACAGGTCAAAAACCCAGGTCTTAGGATTTACAAAACTAAATCTATTGGAAATGACTAGAAAGCACATAAATAATTTAACATAAAGGTAGGAAAATATGAAAGTAGGATTTATTTCATTAGGTTGCTCTAAAAATCTAGTAGATACAGAATTATGTATAGGATTATTTAAGAAACATAAATATGAAATTGTATCAAAACCAGAAGAAGCGGAAATTATTATAATAAACACTTGTGGGTTTATTGAAAGCGCAAAAGAAGAAGCAATTAATACAATCTTAGAAATGTCAGAATACAAAAAGATAGGAAAATGCAAATATTTAATTGCAATGGGTTGTTTAGTAAAAAGATATAAAAATGAACTTAGGAAAGCATTACCAGAAGTGGATTTATGGGTTAGTATAGATGAATATGATAGACTATGGTATAAAATTGAAGAACTTCTACAAAATAAAAAACCTAAAAATGACAAATTAGATTATAAAATAAGAACAATTACAACTGGAAAAACAACGGCATATTTAAAAATAGCAGAAGGCTGTAGTAACTATTGCACTTATTGCGCTATACCAATGATAAGAGGGAAATTTATTAGTAGACCAATTGAAGAAATTTTGGATGAAGCAAAAATGCTAGTACAAAATGGAATAAAAGAAATAATTGTTATTGCACAAGACACTACTAAATACGGAGTAGACATATATGGAGAAAGTAAGTTATCTATATTATTACAAGAGCTAGAAAAAATATCAGGACTTAAGTGGATTCGCTTTTTATATGCATATCCAGAAAGTATTGATAAATTTCTTATTGAAACAGTAAAAAATAGTAAAAAAATATGTCATTATTTTGATATACCAATTCAGCATATAGAAAACAATATTTTGAAAAAAATGAACAGAAAAAGTAATGAAAAACAAATAAAGAAACTAATCAATTATATAAGAACAGAAATTCCAGATGTTATATTAAGAACCTCATTAATAGTTGGATTCCCTGGAGAAACGAAAGAAAACTTTAATGAGCTATATGAGTTTGTATTAAATACGCGCTTTGACAAACTAGGAGTATTTGCTTATTCAAAAGAAGAAGGAACACCTGCTGCTGGATTTAAAGGACAAATTCACCCAATGACTAAGAAATCAAGAAGGAACAAAATAATGAAATTACAGCAAAAAATTTCTAAAGAAAAATTAGAAGAAAAGATTGGAAATAAATTTGAAGCATTAATAGAAGGAAAAACATTAGACAATAAATATTATATTTCAAGAACATACATGGACGTTCCAGATATGGACGGAGTTTGCTTAATCAAAAACACAAAAAAATTAAATAATGGTGAATTTGTTACATGTATAATGACAGATGTCTTAGAATATGACCTTATTGCAGATCTTGCTTAAGTAAATAATACGAAATTTAATCCATGACAATACAAATTTACATTTTGACAACGAAAAACATGAAGAACAAAAAAGAAATATTAGAAAATATAATAGCTTCATTTAATCAATAATTAAAACACCTCTAGTAAAGCTAGAGGTGTTTTAATATATAGTGAAATTAGATTATCTGTGCAATAAATTTCAAAGACTACTATTCACTAATAATTCTCAGCATTTATTTCAAAAAAAGATTGAGGATGTTTGCAAACAGGACAAACTTGTGGAGCTTCAGTTCCTACAACAATATGTCCACAATTCCTACATTTCCAAATAACAATGCTTCCCTTTTTAAACACTTCACCATTTTGAACATTAGAAAGAAGCTTACGATATCTTTCTTCATGTTTTTTTTCTACTTCTGCAATAGCACGAAATGTAGACGCTATTTCTGCAAAACCTTCCTCTTCAGCTTCTTTAGCAAAGTTTGCGTACATATCTGTCCACTCATAATTTTCTCCAGCTGCAGCATCAGCTAAATTTGACTCAGTATTACCAATACCGTTTAAATATTTAAAATGAATTTTAGCGTGTTCTTTTTCATTTTCAGCAGTTTCTAAAAATAAAGCAGCAATTTGTTCATAGCCTTCTTTTTTTGCAACACTTGCAAAGTAAGTATACTTATTTCTAGCCTCTGATTCTCCAGAAAAAGCAGCTTTTAAATTCTGTTCTGTTTTTGAACCTTTTAAATCCATAACATGTAACCTCCTATTTATATTATGTCCCCATCATATTTCAAATATTTTAAAAAGTCAAGAAAAATAAAATATAAATTGATTTTATATATATAATATGATAAACTTTAACATGAAAAATAAGATATTAGGGCATAAATAATAAAAGAAAGGAGGAAAAATATGAACAAAAAAACATTTATAGCAATTATCATACTTATAGTTATTATAGTAGGAGTTGCAATTTATGCTATGACAGTAAATAGACCTAAAGAGCTAAATTTGGAAGAACTAAATACAAAAATAGCTCGGAACGGCACCATTTAATGAAATGATGACATCTGATATAAGTGATGAAATACTTACAAATTATATGAATATAGGAAGTGAAAATATAGAGGAAATTATTGGAAAATTCCCTATGATGAATACACAAGCAAGCATGTACATGATTATAAAAGCAAAAGAAAACACTGCAGAAACTGTAAAAAGCCAAGTAGAACAATTTGCTAACAGCTATGAAGAGCAATGGTCAACATACCTTCCAGAACAATATGATTTGGTAAGAAATCGCAAATTAGGAACATATGGAGATTACGTATATCTTATAATTTGTGAGAACGCTGAAGAAATAGAAACAATGATTGTGGAGTAAGCAAAAAAACAACATAAAATTAAATGTGAAATTAAGAGGCCAAAGCATAAACTTTGGCCTTAAAAAAAGGAAGAAAAATGGTTTTTAGTAGTATAGTGTTTTTATATATTTTTCTACCAATATTATTAATAGTATATTTTATGGTACCAAGCAAAATGAAAAATGCTATAATGATAATTGGAAGCTTATTATTTTTTGCTTGGGGTGAGATAAGATATATTCCTATAATGCTATTGCTTGCAGTAATGGATTTTTATTGTGGAAAAAAAATTACACAAAATTGGGACAACAAAAAAAAGAAGCGTTTATTTTTATTAATAGATATTGGAGTTAATTTAGCAATTTTATTCTTTTTTAAATATGCTGATTTTATTATTGGAAGTATTAATGAAATAACAGGACTTAAAATCCCACTTTTAAATATTCCACTTCCAATAGGCGTGTCTTTTAATACATTTCAAAGTCTATCATATATTATCGATGTTTATAGAGGAACTGTAAAAAATGAAAAAAGTTTTTACAATTATTTAACATATACTCTGCTATTTCCACAAATTATAGCAGGTCCAATAGTAAGATATGAAACAGTAGATGAGGAGCTGGAAACTAAGAATATTAGCATAGACAATTTTAGCAACCGGAATGAGGAGATTTATACAAGGACTTGCAAAAAAAGTACTGTTTGCCAATAGTATAGGTGAACTTTGGAACATTATAGAAACAAGTAGCTATGTACAGATGTCAACAGTATTTGCTTGGATTGGAATTATAGCATTTGCACTTCAAATATACTTTGACTTTAGTGGATATTCGGATATGGCCATTGGGCTTGCACAGATATTTGGAATGAAATTTGATGAAAACTTTAATTTCCCATATATCTCAAAAAGCATTACAGAGTTTTGGAGAAGATGGCATATTACGCTTGGAAGTTGGTTTAGAGATTATATCTATATTCCTCTTGGAGGAAATAGAAAAGGACTTACAAAGCAAATTAGGAATATAATAATTGTATGGGGGCTAACTCGGAGCATGGCATGGAGCTTCTTGGAACTTTATAATTTGGGGACTATTCTTTGGGATTTTACTTATAATAGAAAAACTATTCTTGCTAAAATGGCTTGAAAAAGCAAATGCAATAGTTTCTCATTTATATACAATATTTTTTGTTATGATAAGTTGGGTTATATTTGCATTTGAAGATTTAAGCAAAGTTTGGGAGTATTTAAAAACATTATTTAGCATGAATAATGTTCCAATAATCAATAATGAAGCACTATATTATATAAAAAATTACATTGTAATTATTGCAATTGGAATAATTTTTACAACACCATTTTTATGGAAAAAAATAGAAAATATAGAAAAGAAGAAAAGCAAAGCAACAACTTTAGTAGTAACACTTGCCTATGTAATTATACTTTTATTGTGCACAACAAGCTTAGTAAGTGATTCATATAATCCATTCTTATATTTTCGTTTCTAAAGAGGAGAAAAAAGCAAATGAAAAATAAAATATTTTTTTGCATATTTACTACTATATGGATTTTATTATTTATATTTAATTTAATAATTCCTAAAAAAACTTTTTCAGAAGAAGAAAATAGAATGCTTACAAAATGGCCTTCTTTTACATGGAAAACACTATTAAATGGGGAATATGCAAAACAGGCAGAAGAATATATTAATGACCACTTTATTTTTCGTAAAGAATGGGTTATTGCAAAAACCTTTTTTGAAAGAGCATTAGGTAAAAGCCAAATAAATGGAGTATATATCGGAAAAGATGGTTACCTTTTTGAAAAAATTGATTATAATGAAGAAAACATAAGCAAAGCTGTGGAAAACATCAATACTTTTGCACGGAAAATTGGAGATACCAACATATTTCATGATAGTGCCAAACTCTATTTATATAAACAAAGAAAAACTACCAACCTTTGTACAAACAATAGACCAAGAAACAAAAATAAAAGAGCAATATAGAAAATGTGATAATATTAATACAATTGATGTTACACAAACAATAAAAAAATATAAAAACTTAGAATTATATTATAAAACAGACCATCATATGACAAGCCTTGGAGCATATATACTATATACAAGTTTTTGTAAAGAGACAGGTGAAAAAGCAAAAAGCATTACAGATTTTAATAAAAAAATTGTGAGCACAGACTTTTTAGGCACATTTGATTCAAAAGCACAAATCATAGGGCAAGAGGCAGATACAATTACTATTTTTGAAAATGAAGCAAATACAAATTTAGAATATGTACAATATGATAACGAAACTACAAAATCAATTTATAATGAAAATTATCTATATACAAAAGACAAATATTCATATTTTCTTAATGGGAATAATAGCAAAGTTATTGTAAAAACTAAAGCAAAAAACAATAAAAGATTAATGATAATAAAAGATTCTTATGCTCATAATACTATACAATTTTTATGTAGCAATTATGAAGAAATACACGTAATAGATCCTCGTTATTATCATATGAATTTATCAGACTATGTAACAGAAAATAATATAACAGAAGTTTTAGTATTATATAATTTTTCAAATTTAATGACAGATATAGGAGCAAGAGGAATCAAATAAAAAACAGATGCACTAATAAAAAATAGTGCATCTGTTTTGCTTAGGAAAACTTATAAAAAAATATTCCAAATTAATGTTGTAAACATACACATAAAAATTCCACAGATGGTAGGAATAATAAAAGATAAAAACGTCCATTTCCAACTTCCAGTTTCTTTTTTTATAGTAAGAAGTGTTGTACTACAAGGAAAATGCAATAATGTGAACAGCATAACATTAATTGCAGTAAGAATGGTCCATCCATTTTGCCTTAAAATAACACTCACACTTGCAATATCATCTAAGCTTATAAGTGTTCCAGAAGAAAGATAACTCATTAAAATTATAGGAAGAACAATTTCATTTGCAGGTAAAGCTAAAACAAAAGCAGTTAAAATATAGCCATCTAACCCCATCAACCTTGCAAAAGGATTAAAAAAATCTGCCAAATAATTTAACAAAGTAATATTATTGATGGAGACATTTGCAAGTAGCCAAATTACAATACCAGTAGGAGCTGCAACAGAAATAGCACGACCAAGAACAAATAAAGTTCTGTCAAAAATAGAACGAACAATTATCTTGTCAACCTGTGGTTTTCTATAAGGGGGAAGTTCTAATACAAAAGAAGAAGGAAAACCTTTCAAAATATTTCTTGAAAGAAACTTTGAAATAACAAGTGTAAAAACTACTCCAATAATTATAACCAGTAATATAATTAAAGTGGCAAAAAGGGACGATGAAAAGCCACTAACTAAACCTCCAAAAAAAATAGTAGCAATTGTAATTAAAAAAGGAAAACGACCATTACAAGGAACAAAAGCATTGGTAATAATAGCTATTAATTTTTCACGAGGAGAATCTATAATTCTACAACCAACAACACCAGCTGCGTTGCATCCGAAGCCCATACACATGGTAAGAGCCTGCTTGCCTGTTGTACAAGCCTTTTTAAAAAAATTATCTAAATTAAATGCAATACGTGGCAAATAACCCAAATCCTCTAAAATTGTAAATAAAGGAAAGAAAATTGCCATTGGAGGAAACATAACGGCAACAATCCAAGCAACGGTTTTATACATACCAGAAACAAGAAGTTGAGTTAACCATATAGGAGCACCTACAAAATTAAAAAATAATAATAATTTGCTCTCAATATAATTAAAAAATTCTGACAAAAGCCTAGAAGGTACATTTGCTCCCTCAATAGTAAGCCAAAATATAAAACCTAAGAAAAGTAGCATTATTGGTATACCAAAGTACTTAGAAGTTAAAATACTGTCAATTTTTCTATCACGATTTTGATAATCATTTTTAAAAAATACAACTGCTTTATTACAAATAGATTCAGCTTCAAAAAGTATATTAGAAACAATTACATCTTTAAAATTACTTGAATATATATTGCTATTATTTAATAAATTATTAGCCCTTTCCAAACTAGCATTAAGAATACTATTTTCAAAAGCAATATTTAAATTAAAAGAAATTGCATTTAAAATTTTTTTATTTCCATCTAATAATTTTATACAAATCCATCTTGCAGGTAGTGGTAAATACATTTTCTTAATTTCAGGTTCAATTATAGAAATAGCATCTTCTATAATCGGAGCATAAGAAATCTTATATGGATCACATAAAATATTTCCGATTGCACACGCCTAAAACAGCATCCATTAATTTTTTTAATGATGATTTTTTTCTTGCAATAGTTCCAACAACCGGAACTCCAAAATGCGAAGAAAGACATTTCAAATCAATTTTAATACCTTTAGACTTTGCTTCATCTAACAAATTCACACAAATTACTACTTTACTTGTTATCTCTAGTATTTGATAAACAAGGTTTAAATTCCTTTCTAAACATGTAGCATCTACAACAACTACTACACAATCATGTTTACCAAAACATATATAGTTTCTAGCAATTTCTTCTTCTTCAGAATTAGACATAAGTGAATAAGTACCAGGAATATCTACTAGTAAAAACTGTGTACCAGAATAATTACAAATGCCGAGAGGCATTTGCTACGGTTTTACCGAGGCCAGTTACCTGTGTGCTGGTGCATGCCAGTAAGGCCATTAAATACAGTGCTTTTCCCTACATTAGGATTGCCGAGCAATTGCTATGGTATAGTCAACTTGATTTTGGAGTAAAGCTTTTTTGCCAGCAGAAGTTTTTGTAAGGCACATAATACATCCTCCTAAATATTGTTTTTAAATTATATTCATAAAAAAAAAAGAATATGTAAAAGAATAAATTACTTAAATTGGAAAATACTAAAATTAAATTATAATAATTTTTGGGTTTTAATTATGTATGAAAGGAAATTCAAACACAATGAAAAAGATATATTTAATTTTAATAATTTTTGCAGTTTTAATAGGGCTTTGTAATATTAGTAAAGCTGCAGAAATAAAAAAAGGTATTGAAAATTTCCCAGATTCATATAAGCCGTATTTAGAAGCACTAAAAGAAAAATATCCCAACTGGGAATTTAGTGCCCTATATACAGGTTTAGATTTTAACCAGGTTATTTCAAACGAATATAGAAACAATAGGAATTTAGTACCGATAAGTTATAGCGACATCTGGAAATGTACAGACCCAGGAATTTATAATGTAGAAATAGACAAAGGGTGGGTAAATGCATCTAAAAGAGCAGTAGAGTATACTATGGACCCTAGAAATTTCATTAATGAAATTCGTATTTTTTGTTTTGAAAAATTATCTTACGATACATCAATTCACACAAAAGAAGGAATAGAAAAAATATTATATGGAACAGAATTTTATCAAAGAAAAGTAAGTTATAAAACATCAGAAGGGAAAATAATTACAACAGACAAAACATATTCAGATTTACTATGGGATTCAGCTATATATTCTGGAGTAAGCCCATACCACCTTGCATCACGTATGAGGCAAGAATTAGGAGCATTTGTTAGCCACCCTTCTATTAGTGGGAATATATCTGGTTACGAAGGGCTATACAATTTTTATAATATAGGAGCAACTAGTAGTAGCGAAGAATTAGGAGCAGTAAAAAATGGACTTAGCTTTGCAAGGGATGGAAAAGGAGCATCAGAGGAAGAAAAGCAAAATTTGTTTATACCATGGAACACACCAGAAAGAGCTATAAAAGGAGGAGCCGTATTCATTGGAAGAAATTACATCAATGTAGGTCAAAACACATTATATTTGCAAAAATTTGCTGTAAATACAGACTACCCAGAAAATCTTTTTTGGCACCAATACATGACTAACTGCTTGGCACCATACAGTGAAAGCATGGGAATATATAAAGCATATAAAAATAATGGCGTATTGGATTCTTCAATTGGTTTTTTAATTCCTGTGTATGAAAACATGCCAGAAATAATGACTGAAAGCCCAGACATTATTGATTCAGATTTTACAAATGATAATACAAAAATGTATGCAAATGTAACTACAACTCTTAATATAAGGACAGGACCAGGAACACAATATGAAATATTAAAAAGTATTCCCAAAGATACAATAATAACTAGAATAAAAAAAGGAATACAATCTGATGAAATTTGGGACAAAATCAAACTTGAAAATGGTATGGTAGGATACGTTTTTTCTAGTTATTTAAAAGAAGTACCAAAACCAACAATTAGTGGAATTGAGCTTAGTGTTGAAAATGAAGTTATGCAAAAAGGTAGTACACAAGTTGTAAAAATAAAAACAACACCAGAAGGAGTAGAAGAAAAAATCGTATGGCTTTCAACAAACGAGAATATTATTACAGTAGACCAAAATGGGAAGGTAACAGCAATCGGGAATGGAAAAGCCAATATAATAGCTAAAACTATTGGAGGAGAAGTAGAAGGGAAAATCGAAATAAGTGTATACACAGCGCCTTATGACATAATTTTATCAAAAGAAAGAATAAATATATTATTAGGAAAGACTTTTCAAATAGTAGGAAGCATACTTCCAGAAGATGCAAGCCAAAGTCAAATTAGTTGGAAATCGGAAAATGAAAATATTGCAACAGTAACAGACTCAGGACTAATTGAGGCAAAACAAGTAGGAGTAACTAATATAATAGCAAAAGCAGGAAATATAGAGAAAAAATGCGAAGTTACAGTAAGCAACTGGAACAATGAATGGATTTTAGAATTTGCACCATCAATTAAAATAACAGGAAATGAAATAAGCGGACTTGAAAATTTTCAGGTTTCTAACATACAAAAACAAATAACTACAAACTTAGAAATGTCTTTTGCTGACAATAATGGTAATAGTTTAGAAGCAGAAGAATTAGTTGGGACAGGAAGCAAACTTATACTAAGTTCATCAGATGGAACTACAATATATGAATATGAATTTTTAATTTATGGTGATGTTAATGGAGATGGATTAATTAACGCTTTAGATGTATTAGTACTACAAAAACATATTTTGGAAACAAAGTTATTGGAAGGCATTTATCTAAAAACAGGAAACATTAGTAAAAATGGAGACAATCCATCTGCATTAGATGTATTAAAATTACAAAAGCATATTTTGGAAATAAAATTTATAGAGCAGTAAAGAAAGGAGAGAAAAAGCTATGAAAAAAATTATAAGTATATGTCTATTTTTTCTAATTTTAGGCATAACTCAAATAGTATATGGAGCAGGAAATATTAGCCTATCATCTAACAAATCAAGTGTAAAAGTGGGAGAAGAATTTAATGTAAGTGTTTCACTTAGCAACGCTACAGTAGCTTCTTTAACAGCGAGAATAACTGTAGATACAAGCAAGGTAGAATATATTTCAGGACCAAGCAATACAAGCTTTAGAAATGGAAGAGTAATTTATACTTGGACAGATCCAAATGGAGGTGATACACCAAAAATTGGTGGAGTATTAGCTACATTTAAATTCAAGGCAAAAGCAGTTGGCAGTAGTGGATTTTCAATAAATGGAGACTTTTATACTCCAGATGAGACTCCAGTAAATCCAATTTTCTCTGGAACAACAGTTACAATTACTGAAGATGTAGTACCTGAAACTCCAAGTACACCAGAAGAACCATCAACACCAAGTACACCAAATACTCCATCAACACCAAATAACCCTGGCAACTCTGGAACAACAACTAATCCGCCACAAAATAATAATAGCAATACTAATACTTTAAGTTCAAATGCAAATCTAAAATCCCTTAAACTTGATGTTCAAGGCATAACTCCTAGTTTTCAAAAAGATATAACCCAATATAACTTAATAATTGGTGCAGACATAAGTGATATTGATGTGCTTGCAGTAGTAGAAGACTCAAAAAGCAGTATTTCAATTACGGGAAATAATGGATTACAAATGGGAAGCAACACAATTAGAATTGTTGTAACAGCACAAAATGGAAATAAAAAAACATACACAATATCAGTAACTAAAACAGGAGAAGCGGAAAAAACAAATAGCATGCTAGAAAACTTAGCGATTGAAAATGTAGTATTAATTCCAGAATTTCGTGCAGATATTTTTGAATATACAGCAGACCTAGCAAGCAATCAAGAGGTTTTAAATATACTTGCAGTGCCACAAAGAGAAAATGCAAAAATTGAAATCAAAGGAAATGAAAATCTTAAGTTTGGCGAAAATACAATTTCTATTGTTGTAACAGCAGAAGATGGAATTACAACAACAACATATACCATAAAAGCATATCGAAAAACAGAAGAAGAGGAAAAAGAAAATATAAATAATAATTCAGAAAACACACAAAATGAAGAAAAAGGTGGAGATAAAAAAAGAAGCGAAATAATTGCAAATAGCATCATTGCTGCAGTAATAACTGTTGGAGTAAGTATAATAATTGGTATGTTAATTGCAAAATACAGAAAATCTGAACATTAGAATGTCCCAAACATTAGAAGTAGTAAAATTAAACTACCGTTTATATTTTCTCTTTCTCTAGCCAAAAAGTGTTGACAAAAGAATGGAAAAAATATAATATAAAAAAGAACAAAAATAGGTAAAAACCAAAAACAGAAAGGAAAATAAAAAAACAAAGAAGGAGAAAAGAGGGAGATTAATCATGAAAAAACGTGGCTTTGAAGTAGCAAAAGGATATGAAGACAAACAAATTAATTTACCTGTTCGAAAAACAAAATATTCAGCAGGGTATGACGTTGAAGCAGCAGAAGATACAACAATACCAGCATTTAAACTAGGACAAAAACCAACCTTAATAAAAACTGGTTTAAAAGCCTATATGATGGATGATGAATACCTAATGATTGCAAATAGAAGTTCAAATCCGGCAAAAAAAGGACTGGTTATGGCAAATGGAATAGGAATAATAGATAAAGACTATTATAATAACCCAGACAATGATGGACATATTATGTTCGCTTTTTATAATATAAAAGATGAGGATGCTGTAATAAAAAAAGGCGAAGCAATAGGGCAAGCTATTTTCCAAAAGTATAATTTAGCAGATAATGATTATTCAGAAGGAGAAAGAATAGGAGGCTTTGGATCTACAAGTAAATAAAGGAAAAATAAATTACCAAAAGTTTTGACTTTTGGTAATTTTTATAGTATAATAATTATGTCGGAAAAATGAATAAGCAAATACAAGAAGGAGTGGTAATATGTTTAACGTTGGAGACAAAATAGTGTACCCAATGCATGGAGCAGGTACAATTGAATCAATTGAAGAAAAAGATATACTAGGGAAAAAACAAACTTATTACATACTAAAAATGCCAGGGGAAGTAAAGGCTATGGTACCAGTTGCGAAGGCAGAAGATATAGGAATTCGTAGCATAATTGATAAAGAAACAGCAGGAAAGGTTATTGCTGTATTAGAAGAAAACAGTACAGAAATGTCAATGAACTGGAGCAAACGCTATAGAGATAATATGGAAAAAATGAAAAGTGGAGATATATATGAAATTGCAGATGTTGTCCGCAATTTAAGTTTTAAACAAAAAGAAAAAGGATTATCAACAGGAGAGAAAAAAATGTTACTTAATGCAAAACAAATTTTGGTTAGTGAACTTGTTTTAGCAGAACATTCATCGAAAGATTATATAGAAGACCTTGTAGAAAACAAAATTAACACATCATTTGCAGAGTTTAATCCTGAAAAACAAGCAGACAATATTGTTAAAAAATTTATCCCGTTTGATGAAACAGGAACTGAAGCTTAAAATTATAAAATATGAACCTGAAATAAAAAAAGAGTCCTAAATGTTTAGGATTTTTTTTTACATTATAGGAAATTGCGTTTTCTATAATGTAAAAAAATACAGAAGCATAGAAAAATTGCTGTGCAATTTTTCACATCAACAAATCTTGCTAGACCTTAAATTAATGTAATCAAATTAGAAAGTAGAGAAAAAGTCTAGCGAAGCCATATTTGTCCTTATAAAAAAACAATTTTAATCTTTAAAGACAAAAAAGAACTAAAGCTAAAAATGCTTTAAAATCAACTAAAGGAGAGCTTTTAACACAAAGCACGAGGAAGGAAAAATGGCAAATTTGTCGAATAATATATATGTTAAGGAAAGGAAGTAGTATAGTGCTATATAGTGATGAATTAATTGAAGAAATTAGAAATGCTAATGATATTATAGACATTATATCACAATATGTAACATTAAAAAGAAGTGGGCGTAACTATTTTGGGCTATGCCCATTTCATAAAGAAAAATCACCTTCTCTTTCCGTTTCACCAGATAAACAAATATTTCATTGCTTTGGGTGTGGTGTAGGAGGAAATGTTATACATTTTATTTCAAAAATAGAAGGACTAAATTTTAAAGATGCAATTGAATTCCTGGCAGAACGAGCAGGCATTGCTTTGCCTGCATCAGAAAACGCACGAGACATATATAAGCAAGAATTAAAAGCAAAGGTGTATGAAATAAACGAAATAGCAGCGAAATTTTACCATGATAATTTATATAAACCATATTCCAAAAATGCACAAGAATATGTTAAAAAAAGAAAATTAGATAACCAAACTCTAAAGGCTTTCCTTATAGGCTATGCAAGCCCCAATTATAATGAATTGTATAATTACTTAAAGAAAAATGGATTTACTGATGAACAAATACTTGCATCTAGCCTTGTTAACAGAACAGAAAATGGAAAATTTATAGACAGATTCCGTAATAGATTTATGATTCCAATACAAGACATTCGCGGTAAAGTTATTGCTTTCGGAGGAAGAGTTTTAGATGAGTCAAAACCTAAATATATAAATTCACCAGAAAATATTGTATACAGTAAAGGAAGAAATTTATTCGGATTGAATATAGCAAAAAAGTTTGATACAACAAAGTTACTTATTGTAGAAGGCTATATGGATGCGATTTCTCTTTATCAAAGAGGAATAACAAATGTAGTTGCATCACTTGGAACTGCTATGACAGAAGCTCAAGGAAGATTGCTTAGAATGTATGCAAAACAAATTATATTAGGTTATGATTCAGATGGTGCAGGACAAGCTGCTATTGTAAGAGGAATGGATATTCTAACAGCAATGGGATGTGATGTAAGGGTTTTGCAAATGGAAGGAGCAAAGGATCCAGACGAATATGTTATAAAATATGGTAGTGGCAGATTTTTAAAGCTAATGGATGATGCAATTTCACTAGTTGAATACAAAGTTAAAATATTAAAGAGGAATAGCAACATAAATACTACTAGTGATAAAATAAAATTTTTAAATGATATGGCAAAAATTCTTGTTTCAGTAGACAATAAAATAGAACAGGAAGTATATATTGACAGGCTCTCAAGTGAATATAAGATATCAAAAGAGGCAATATATGCACAAATCAATAAAATAAGATATGGGAACAAACCTGCAGAACGTGTGCTGGAAAAGCAAATAATTAAAAGAAAAACAGAATTGCCAGAAGATAAAGAAATATTACAATCTTCAAAAACGGAGAAAGTTTTAATAACATTGCTAATAAATGAAGGTAGAAGCGTATATGAAAAAATAAAAGATAAAATAAAACCAGAAGATTTTAAACTTGAACAAAATAAAATAATTGTAAAAAAAATGTATGAAGAATTTGAAAACGGAAAAAGTAATATAGAGAACATTTTAAATTTACTAGAAGGACAAGAAGATAGTATTAACCAGGTAACAGCTATTATGACAGAAGACTTAGAAATAAATGATGTGAATAAATGCATTGAAGATATTTTATATACATATGAAAGAGAAAAATTAATTAAAAGAAAAAATGAAATTATTGCTGAAATGAATAAATTAGAAATTTCAACTGATGAGGCAAGAAAATTAGAAGGAGAATTAAGTGACATTATTATGAAACTAGCCAAATAAAAGTGGAGGGGTAAAAGTGGAAAAAAAGAAAAAAGATATACCAGAAGAAATTGATGAATTAGGAGCTGGAAAAGAAAAAGCTATTGAACTAAAAAATGAGATAGAACCTGTGAATACAAAAACAAATAAATCTCAGGAGAGAAAAGAAAAAACAGATTTACCATTAGGGGGAAAAAAGAAAACTGTGGAAGATAAAGCAAAAAATGAGCCAAAAATTGCGGATGAAAACAGTAAAGAAAATAACGAAAAGGACTGTGCTGGAGAAATAAATGATGTAGATAAATTAAAGAATATATTACAAAAGGCTAAAGAAAAAGGGAAAATCACTTATGGGGAACTTGCAAGCGAACTTGGAGACATAAATCCAGAACAGATTGATAAAGTATTTGATGCTTTTGAAGAATTTGGTGTTGATGTATTAAAAGATGATTTAGAAGAGCCAGATATAGAAGATTTAGAAGAAGTAGAGGATATAAAATTAGAAGATATTAATTCAATGAATTTCGATGGAATTAATATTGATGATCCTGTTAGAATGTATTTAAGAGAAATTGGCCGAATTCAATTATTAACATTTGAAGAGGAATTAGAATTATCAAAGAGAATTTTGCAAGGAGATGAAGAGGCAAAACAAAAATTAGCGGAATCAAATTTGCGTTTAGTAGTAAGTATTGCAAAAAAATATGTTGGAAGAGGTATGTTGTTTTTGGATCTGATACAAGAAGGAAATATGGGACTTATAAAAGCTGTAGAAAAATTTGATTATACTAAAGGGTTTAAATTTAGCACATATGCAACTTGGTGGATAAGACAAGCCATTACAAGAGCTATTGCAGACCAAGCACGTACTATTCGTATTCCAGTTCACATGGTAGAAACAATAAATAAATTAATACGAACTTCAAGACATTTATTACAACAATTGGGCAGAGAACCTACGCCAGATGAAATTGCGCAGGAACTAGAAATGCCAGTGGAAAAAGTAATGGAAATACAAAAAATTGCACAGGATCCTGTGTCACTAGAAACACCAATTGGGGAAGAAGATGATAGCCACTTAGGAGATTTTATTCAAGATGAAGATAGCCCTGCTCCACATGACTCAGCTGCATATACATTATTAAAAGAACAATTAGAAGAAGTAATGAACACATTAACACCAAGGGAAGCAAAAGTTTTAAAACTTCGCTTTGGCTTAGAAGATGGAAAGGCACGTACATTAGAAGAAGTTGGAAGAGAATTTATGGTTACAAGAGAAAGAATTAGGCAAATAGAAGCAAAGGCACTAAGAAAACTTAGACATCCAAGTAGAAGCAAGAAATTAAGAGATTATATGAATTAAAATAAAAGACAGATAACATTAAAATAACGTTATCTGTCCTTTTTATGGTAGCGAAGGGGAGATTCGAACTCTCGACACCGCGGGTATGAACCGCGTGCTCTAGCCAACTGAGCTACTTCGCCATAAAAGATAGATATTATTATAGTAGTTTTTCAACTCTTTGTCAACAAAAATGATAATAAATTTTGTAATGTTTTTAAAATAATATATATTAAAGTTTAGATAATGGAATTTTAAGGTCCAAACCTTAAGCTTAATGAAATAAATAGCATAAGCATTACACTACTATCTTTCACCATGTTCTTTTGATATTGTTTTTTGCTTAATAGCTGGTTTCTCTTTAGAACTTTTATTAGTGGAAACAGATTTTTCTAAATTTGTTTTAACCTTTATGCCCTCTTCTAATCTTTTTTCAAGATTAGTTACTCTTTTAACAGAATCAGAATTAGTTAATAAAAATTGGGCTAGTTCACCTTCAACTATTTCACTATCATTTGAATTATTAGCTAAAGCACTAAAAAAATTTTTAAATATTCCCATATATATCCTTATAATGAAAACATTATAAGTTATTCACCTCTTTTTAAATAATAAACTATAACATATATAGTTTACCATAATTGCGGGCAAAAATCAAGCTATTTGGTAAATTTATACTGGAAGAGTTTAATTGTCTTTAGAAATATTTTTTTTCTCTTGGGGAATTACAATTTTCTTTTTGCCTTCTTCTTCTTTTAATTTAGGCTTTAATGATTTCAAATGCTCTCGAACTGGAGAAATTTTAATTTCAGAGCCATTACCTGATATTACTTTTATTTCTTTTTCTTCGTTTTCTTGCATACTAAAAACCTCCAACAATTTTTTAAATAATATCATAAAACAAGATAAAAAACAAGCAAATTATTGACACTTTGGGAAATAAATGGCATAATATTACATATGAAAGTAAGAAAGAGGATCCATATATGGGAGAAAAAAATATAAAATCTATTATTGAATCTATTTTATTTGCAAGACGGAAGAGAAGTTAAGGCTGCAGAAATAGCATCAATATTAGATATTTCTATAAATGAAATAGAAGATGCAATAAACCAATTGAAAATTGAATATGAAAACCAAAATCGTGCTATGGAAATTATAAAGATAGAAGATAGCTATCAAATGATAACGAAAAAAGAATATTACGAATATATATATCCACTATTTGACAATAGAGCAAAACCAAATTTATCTTCAGCAGCGTTAGAGACTCTTTCAATTATTGCATATAATCCTAAAATATCTAAAGCTGAAATTGAAGCAATTCGTGGAGTATCGTCAGACTCGTGCATATATAAATTGTTAGAATATGGGCTAATAGAAGAAGCTGAAAAACTAGATTTACCGGGTAAACCAAGAGCATATAAAACAACAAATGAGTTTTTAAAGATGTTTGGTATTTCTTCATTAGAAGAATTACCGGAACTTCCAAAATACAAAATAGATGGAAATGAACAAATTGTTATTGATGATTCAATTGGGGATTTTGAAGCTCCAATGCCCGAAGAGGTATTAGATAAGGAGAGGCTAGTAGAAAATAATATGGGGAGAAACAATGATGAATGAAAATAAAGATTATGTAAAAGAAATCACAAATATAGAAGAAGATTTCGCAAAATGGTATACAGATATAGTAATTAAAGCTGATTTAGCAGACTATACAGATACAAAAGGTTGTATTGCAATAAAGCCATATGGCTATGCAATTTGGGAAAACATACAAAAATATACTGATGAAAAATTTAAAAATTCGGGTGTAAAAAACTTATATATGCCATTACTTATCCCAGAAAATTTACTAGAAAAAGAGAAGAGCCATGTTGAAGGATTTGCTCCTGAGGTAGCATGGGTTACACGTGGAGGCGGAGAAGAATTGGATGAAAAACTTTGCATAAGGCCAACTTCAGAAACAATGTTCTCTACAATGTATTCTAAATGGCTTAAATCATGGAGGGATTTACCATTTGTGTATAACCAATGGTGTAATGTACTAAGATGGGAAAAAGAAACAAGGCCATTTTTGAGATCAAGAGAGTTTTTATGGCAAGAAGGACATACAATTCACGAAACAGCTGAGGAAGCTGAAAAAAGAACAATGCAAATGCTAGATATTTATCAAGAAGTAATAGAGGAATTGCTTGCAATTCCTGTATTGAAAGGAAGAAAAACTGAAAAAGAAAAATTTGCAGGAGCCGAGGCAACATATACGGTAGAAACACTAATGCATGATGGAAGAGCTTTGCAAGCGGGAACATCTCACTACTTTGGACAAAACTTTACTAAACCATTTAATATAAAATTCCAAAATAAAGATGGGAAAGAAGAATATGCATATCAGACGTCATGGGGAATAAGTACAAGATTAATTGGAGCTGTTATTATGGCTCATGGAGACAATAGGGGGCTAAAATTACCACCAAAGGTTGCTCCAATTCAAGTAGTTATAGTTCCTGTTGCACTTCACAAAGAAGGAGTAAGAGAAAAAGCACAAGAGCTGTATAGCAAATTAAATTTGAAATTTAGAGTAGAATTAGATGTAAGAGAACAATACTCTAATGGATACAGGTTTAACGATTGGGAAATGAGGGGAGTACCAATTAGACTTGAAATAGGACCGAGAGATATAGAAAATAATCAAGCAGTTCTTGTAAGGAGAGATACAGGAGAAAAAATAACTGTTTCAATAGAGACTATATCTGAAAATATAAACCAGCTGCTAGACAATATTCAAAAAAATATGTATAATGAATGTGTAAAACGTAATAAAGAAAAAACCAGCATTGCAGTTAATTTAGATGAATTTATAAGAATAATTAACGAAAAACAAGGGTATATAAAAACAATGTGGTGCGGATCTGAGGAATGTGAAAATAAAATTAAAGAATTAACTGGTGCACATTCAAGATGTATTCCATTTAAGAAAGAGCATATTTCTAATTCTTGCATTGTTTGTGGAAAACCTGCAAATACAATGGTTGTATGGGGAAGACAATATTAATATATTAAAAGGAAGTCTGTGAAATGGGTATTTTTAATAAAAATAAAGAACTTTTAAATGCATATAGAATTCAATTATTAGACAGAAATACTAATAAATATTATAATTGTGATATAAACTTTTATAAAATAGTTGGAAAAAAAGGATTATATAGAGCAGATAGAAAAATAGAACAAGCACAAAATACAGATAAAATAGATATGCAAAATGCAAAAAAAGTTTCTATAATGCAAAATGAAGGAAAAGATAAAATAATTCATGATAGTTTTTTATTACGTACATGCCCTGAAATTTATAAACTAATAGGACAACCAGGATTTAGGGAGCAACTATATAATTTATTAGATTATCAAAGAATTAGAGAGCGCTTATTAAGAGCAAATAAAACCGTAAAACAACATTATTTATATTATAGAATGGGGCTAAAAGATAAAGTACTTGGGCAAACAATGCTATTTGTTGGATCCTTACAAAAAAGGAAGGGACAAATTGAAAGATGCTATGATGAAATTGATGAGGAATTAAACACTGAATATGCTGCAATGGAAATAGAAAGAATTGATATGCAGATAGATAAGATAAGAAGAATGAAAGAATGGAAGCAAGCTTGTATACCTATGTGGGAAACAATATTAAAGGAATCTGACGAGTATAAAAAGAGACAAGAAACAATAAAAGTAAACATGCAAAGACGTGCAGTAGAAGAACATATGGGGTATAAGCAAAAACACGCAGATAAACAAGAAGATGAAGAGGTAAGATAACATAAAAGAAGAAAAGCATTTTACAACTTTTCTTCTTTTATGTTATACAATAATAATTTTAGAAATCACAATTATTTGGTGTTCTTGGGAATGGAATAACATCTCTAATATTGGACATGCCTGTTAGGTACATAAGCATTCTTTCAAAACCAAGACCAAATCCAGAATGTACTACACTACCATATTTTCTAAGGTCTAGATAAAAACTATATTCTTCTAGGTTCATATTAAGCTCTTTCATTCGTGACTCTAGTAATTCTAAATTTTCTTCTCTTTGGCTTCCTCCAATAATTTCCCCAATACCAGGAGCGAGCAAATCGGCAGCGGCTACTGTTTTTCCATCAGGGTTTTGCTTCATATAAAATGCTTTTATATCTTTTGGATAATCTGTAACAAATACAGGCTTGCCAAAAAGCTTTTCGCAAATATAACGTTCATGCTCTGTTTGAAGATCTGAGCCCCAACTTACTTTGTATTCAAATTGATTATTTACTTTTTCTAACTCTTTAATTACATCAGAATAGGAGATTCTTACAAAGTCTGAATTAACTATGCTGTATAGACGATCTATTAATCCATTGTCTATAAAATCATTAAAAAATTTCATTTCTTCAGGTGCATTTGTAAGTACATATGAAATAATATATTTTACCATTTCTTCTGCTAAATTCATATCTTCATTGAGGTCTGCAAAACATATTTCAGGCTCAATCATCCAAAATTCGGAAGCATGTTTTACAGTATTTGAGTTTTCAGCACGAAATGTAGGACCAAATGTATACACATTTCTAAATGCAAATGCAAATGTCTCTACATTTAATTGACCACTTACAGTTAGATGAGTAGGTTTTCCAAAGAAATCTTTTGAATAATCTACGCATCCTTCCTGTGTTTTTGGTGTATCTTGCATATTGAGAGTCGTAACATTAAACATTTCTCCCGCACCTTCTGCGTCACTAGATGTTATAATTGGAGTATGGACATATACAAAGCCTCTTTCTTGAAAAAATTTATGTATCGCAAAAGCTAAAACTGAACGAACTCTAAATACAGCGTTAAAAGTATTTGTTCTTGGGCGCAAATGCGATATTGTTCGTAAATATTCAAAAGAATGACGTTTTTTCTGCAAAGGATATTCTAAAGAAGCAATATTGTCAATGATAATTTTACTTGCCTTTAGTTCGAATGGTTGCTTAGATTCAGGAGTAAGGACTAATTTGCCAACTACTTCAATAGAAGATGTAATTGAAAGTTTGCATATTTTATTAAAATTCGTTAAATTATTATCAAAAATAATCTGTATGTTTTTAAAAAATGAACCATCATTTAATTCAATAAAACCAAAGGTTTTAGAATCACGTAGTGTTTTTACCCACCCAGCGACTGTAATTTCTTTATTTGCATACTCATTAGGTGCATTATATAAATTTTTTACAAGTGTATATGATTTCATAGAATCATCCTTTCCAATATAATAATTACATATTATATATGATTTTACAATTATACATGAATAACTGGCTTTTTTCAAGCAAATAGTGGACTTTTTTGAAAAAAAAGTATACAATATAAAAGTACAAAATGAAAAACGGAGGAATTAGTATGCATGAATTTAGGACACATAATTGTGGGGAACTTACAAAAGAACAAATAGGACTTACTGTTAAGCTTTCTGGTTGGGTTCAAAAAATTAGGAACTTAGGTAGAATGACATTTATAGATCTAAGAGATGAATTCGGAATTACACAGATAATAGTTTCTGAAGATATGAAAACTAAAATAAAAGAACTAACAACAGAATGTACAGTTATGGTAGAAGGGAAAGTAGTAGAAAGACAAAATAAAAATGAAAAAATAAAAACAGGCCAAATAGAGATTATTGCTGATAATATTGCAATATTAGGAAAGTGTAAAAATGTATTGCCTTTTGAAATAAATAGTAGTGAACAAAATGACGTAAGAGAGGATTTAAGATTAGAGTACAGATTTTTAGACTTAAGAAATGAGAAAATACACAATAATATATTACTACGTTCTAAGATATTAAAAACAATAAGAGAAGAAATGGACAAACTAAGTTTTACAGAGATACAAACTCCAATACTTGCAAATTCATCGCCAGAAGGGGCAAGAGATTTTTTAGTACCAAGTAGATTGCACCCAGGTGAATTTTATGCTTTGCCACAAGCTCCACAGCAATTTAAGCAGCTTTTGATGGTAGCAGGATTTGACAGGTACTATCAAATTGCACCATGCTTTAGAGATGAAGACCCTAGAGCTGATCGCAGTCCAGGCGAGTTTTATCAATTAGACTTTGAAATGAGTTTTGCAAGCCAAGAAGATGTTTTAAATGTATTAGAAACAGTTGTATTAAATACATTTAAAAAACATGCTAAAGGAAAAATTGAAAATAAGGTATATAAAATACCTTATTTAGAATCTATGGAAAAGTATGGAACAGATAAACCAGACTTAAGAAATCCATTAATAATTAAAGACGTAACTGAAATATTTGCAGATCTTGATTTTCAGGCATTTAAAAATAAAACGGTAAAAGCAATAAAAATTCCAAATGGTGCAAATAATCCAAGAAAATTTTATGATAATCTTACAGAATATTCTGTTCAAGAACTTGGGGCTAAAGGGCTTGCATGGATTAAAATTGAAGAGGAACTAAGTGGTTCAATTGCAAAATTTATAACGCCTATGGCAAAAGAGGAATTACTAAAAAAATTAGAGGCTAAAGAAGATGATTCAATTGTTTTTATTGCAGATGATAGAGAAAAAGCAACAAAAATAGCTGGGGGAATAAGAAATGAGCTTGGAATACGTTTAGAACTAATAAACAAAGACTTATTTATATTCTGCTTTATTGTTGATTTCCCAATGTATGAATTATCAGATGAGGGAACAATAGACTTTAACCATAACCCATTTTCTATGCCACAAGGAGGAATGAAAAGCCTAATAAATAAAAATCCATTAGAAATTTTTGCATATCAATATGATATGGTATGCAATGGCTATGAAATTGCATCAGGAGCTGTTAGAAACCATGACCAAGAAATTATGGTAAAAGCTTTTGAAATTGCAGGTTATACAGAAGAAGACGTTAAGAAAAAATTTGGTGCGTTATATAATGCATTTTCTTATGGAACTCCACCACATGCAGGGGCTGCTCCTGGAATAGATAGAATTGTAATGCTTATTGCAAAAGAAGAAAACATTAGAGAGGTTATAGCTTTCCCAAAAAATAAAAAAGCAAGAGATTTAATGATGGGGGCTCCATCTTCAGTTACAAAAAAACAACTAGATGATGTACATATAATGATAAAACAATAGTAAAAAGAAACTGCTAAGGGAAAACCGATGCGGTTTCTTTTTACTATTGTACCCTACAAAAAAACATTGCTCAAAAAACTACTACACAATTTTTGTGGTTAATTAGTTAACAAATCATTAAGCTTTTGTTGGAATTTAAATAAATATAGCTAGATTAAAAAAATAGAATTTTGGGAAAAATTGAATAATTAAAAAAAACAAAAGGTAATTTTTTCCAAATAAGAAAATACACTGCTTTAAATGACAAAATATGATATAATAAAAGAAACAATTAAAAAATACTTGCTAAAATGTAGAAAAAACATATATAATAAAAAAAACAAAAGATTCGGCTTATGTGCAAAATAGGAGGAGAAAAATGAAATCACAAAAAGGTATTACATTAACTAGTGTAGTAATATATGTTATCGTAATGGCAATTATTGTGGGAATAATTGCAACTATTACTGCCTTTTTTTATTCAAATACAACAAGCATGAGTGATTCAGCAACAAATTTAGGAGAATTTAATAAATTTAATGCAGCATTTCTTGAGGAAATAAAAAAAGAAGGAAATGAGGTATACAAAGTAGAAAATGAAAACAGTCGTATTATTTTTACATCAGGAACAGTGTTTACATTTCAAGATGGAGGAATTTATCAAAATCGAGTAAAAATATGTACAGGTGTTACAAATTGCAAGTTTAGTACTAGAATGCAAGAAGAAAAACAGATGGTTTCAGTTATTATCGAAATTGGACAAAATGAACCACTAGCCAAAAATATTGAATATGTGATGGGATATGCTCCAGAATTTTCATCATCTGATTTAGAAGAAGATTATGGAGGAATTTTAACTGAAGAAGAACATATACATAGTTATGGAAATTGGACCTCAGTAAACGACAGTATTCATAGAGGGACATGTTCATGTGGGGAGACTAAAGACGAACAACACAGCTATGGTGATTATGTTGTTACAAAAGCAGCAACACATACTGATGAGGGAATTGAAACAGCTACATGCGATGTCTGTGGCTCAACAAAGACACGAACAATAGCAGCTATTGGACATAGCTATGGAAATTGGGTAAAAGTTAATGACCAGATCCATAGGCGTACATGCTCATGTGGAGCTTATGAGGACAAAAATCACACATGGAGCTCATGGGTTACAACAAAAGCAGCAACACATTCAAATACTGGTACACAAACTGCGACATGTACAGTATGTAATACAACCAAAACACAAACAATAGCAGCTCTTGGACATAATGCATCATGCTATTCAACAGCATGTAGAGGTAGCTTTGCATTAAGTTCAACAACTTCACAAACATATTATACATGTTCTCACACTCATACATATCCAGGAGGAAATCGTGTTGATGGTTCTTCAATAGGAGATGACGCAACATATACAGTGTCTGGTGCTTGCTATACGAAAGCTATAACATATAAATGTCCAGGAATAAAACAAATTGTAAGATGTAAGGAATATGATACTACATCAATAAGGAGTAGTTGCTGTAATGCAATTTGCTATATAGGAAAGGTTTTTGAAGTCAAATGCAATAATGCTAACTGTGGGAAAACAACGGAGTTTGATTATACTGCTACAACTCTTTGGTATTGTAGCAAATGCTTAAGGTATATTTCATCATCTACAGGACAAGCATCTAATTCTTATTTAAACCAACTGTCAACAGCAGGAACATGTAATAGAACGTTAACGAAATATGGATTGAGCTGTGGCTACCATTCAGGAACACAAAATTTTACAAGGAGTATACAAACATATAAATGTGCAACATGTGGAAAAACTACAAATTTAAACTTAGCGGCATCAAAAACTTGTAGCATATGTGGAAAGACACACGCAGTTTCACAAAGCGGAAGCAAAACTGCTACACACAATACGGTACCTAAATACTTGATTTGTGGACAATAGATATAATATATATCATATAAATATAATAAAAAGAGGAAGGTGGACAAATGGAAGCAATTACATGTAAATGCGGAAATAATACAAAAGACGAAAAACTAATTGCAATTTTACAGAAATATAAAAAAGAAAAAAGTAATTTAATACAAATATTAAATGATGTACAAGAAACATATGGCTATATTCCAAAGAAAGCACAAACTAATATATCAGAATATTTAAATATACCTATGGCAGAAGTATATGGAGTAATTACATTTTACTCAAGATTTACATTAAAACCTAAGGGAAAATATAATATTGCAGTTTGCCTTGGTACAGCATGTTTTGTAAAAGGGTCTGAAAAGGTATTAGACAAGGTAAAGGAAATTTTGAAAATTGATGTAGGGCAAACAACTGAGGATGGATTATTTTCAATAGAATCTACAAGATGCATTGGAGCATGTGGCTTAGCACCTGTCTTTACAGTAAATAGTGAAGTTTATGGAAAAGCAACCCCAGAGATGGTAGAAGAAGTAATTGAAAAATACAAAAAAATGGGCTAAAAATTACTAATACAATAAAGAAGGGAGAGTATTGCTAGATGAAAACATTACAGGAAATTGAAGAAATGAGAATTAAAAAGAAAAAAGAATTGGACTTAAGAGTAAATTTAAAGGCAAATAGTAAAGAAAAACATATATTAGTATGCCATGGTACAGGATGCACATCCTCTAAGTCTCCTATTATTATAGAAAACTTTAAGAAATTAATAGAAGAATACAAGTTAGAAAATGTAAAAGTAATCCAGACAGGCTGTTTTGGACTTTGCGCAAAAGGACCAATTGTAATTATAAGACCTGAAGACGTTTTTTATTCTCAGGTTAAACCCGAAGACTGCCAAGATATTATAAAAATACATTTAATTGAAGGAAAACTAGTTGAGAAATTATTATGCAGAGAACTTGATGAAACAGTTGTAAAGCGTTTAGACGAACTTAATTTTTATAAAAAGCAAAAAAGAATAGCACTTAAAAACTGTGGAGTAATTGATCCTGAAAATATTGACGAATACATAGCCTTTGATGGTTATAAAGCCTTAGAAAAATGTCTGCTTGAAATGAAACCTGAAGAGGTAATTGAAGTTGTTAAAGAATCTGGACTAAGAGGAAGAGGAGGAGCAGGATTCCCAACAGGAAAGAAGTGGGAATTTACTAGAAATGCAAAAGGAGAACAAAAATATGTAGTGTGTAACGCAGATGAAGGCGATCCAGGAGCATTCATGGATAGAAGCATACTAGAAGGCGATCCACATTGTGTTGTAGAAGCAATGATGATAGCAGGCTACGCAATAGGAGCCGATAAAGGATATATATATGTTAGAGCAGAATATCCAATTGCTGTACAGCGTTTTCAAAAAGCAATTGATCAAGCGAAAGAGTATGGCATTTTAGGAAATAATATATGGGGAACAGGATTTAACTTCGATTTAGAGATAAGACTAGGTGCAGGTGCTTTTGTATGTGGTGAAGAAACTGCTTTACTAGAATCAATTGAAGGAAAACGTGGACAGCCACGATTAAAACCACCATTTCCAGCCAATTCTGGCTTATGGGGAAAACCAACTTTAATAAACAATGTAGAAACATATGCAAACATTACTAAAATTATACTAAATGGAGCAAAATGGTATGCGAGTATTGGAACAGAAAATTCAAAGGGTACAAAAGTTTTTGCCTTAGGGGGAAATGTTGTAAATACAGGGCTTGTTGAAGTTCCAATGGGCACTACATTAAGAGAAATAGTATATGACATTGGTGGTGGAATCCCAAACGGTAGAAAATTTAAAGCAGCACAAACAGGAGGGCCTTCAGGGGGATGTATTCCATTAGAACATTTAGATACCCCAATAGATTATGAATCATTAGCACGAATTGGCTCCATGATGGGGTCAGGGCGGACTTATAGTTATGGATGATTCAAAATGTATGGTGAACATAGCAAAATTTTATTTAGAATTTACAGTTGATGAATCTTGTGGGAAGTGCACTCCATGCAGAATTGGAACGAAGAGAATGCAAGAGATCCTTCAAAAAATATGTGATGGAAAAGGGGAAAAAGGAGATTTAGAAAAATTAGAACAGCTAGCAAATAATATAAAAAGAGCTTCTCTGTGTGGACTTGGACAAACAGCACCAAATCCTGTCTTGTCAACGCTAAAATATTTTAAAGATGAATACACAGCACATATAAGAGATAAATTGTGCCCAGCTGGAGAATGTAAAGCCTTAGCCAATATAAAAATAGATCCAACTAAATGCAAGGGATGTGGATTATGCAAGAAAAACTGTCCAGTTGGAGCAATATCAGGAGAAATAAAACAACCACATAAAATAGATCCAGATGTTTGCATTAAATGTGGATTATGTATGACAAAATGTCCATTTAAGGCAATAAATAAATAGAAAGGAGTTACAAATGGAAGAAAAGACTGTTAATTTAACGATAGATGGAACCAAAGTAAAGGCAAATGAAAAAATGACAATCTTAGAGGCAGCAAAACTAGTTGGAATAGACATACCTACACTTTGCTTTTTAAAAGATGTAAATGAAGTTGGTGACTGTAGAATGTGTATTGTAGAGGTAGAAGGAAAAAAAGGGTTTGCAACATCATGTATACAAAAAGTAGAAGAAGGTATGGTAATACATACACATAGTCCAGCAGTGTTAGAGGCAAGAAGAGTGGTGTTAGATTTGATATTATCTAACCATCATAAAGATTGTCTAACATGTAGTCGCTCTGGGAATTGTGAATTACAAAATCTAGCGATTAAGTTTAATGTACAAAATATAGAATACACAGGAGAACAATCAGAACATCTAATAGATGACTTATCTCCATCTATTGTGCGAGATTTTAATAAATGTATTTTATGTAGAAGATGTATTGCAACATGTAAAAATGTCCAAAAAATAGGTGCGATTGATTGTATCAATCGCGGATTTGAATCATGCATTTCTACTGTTGGAAACAATAGTCTAAGAGATGTAAATTGTACAAACTGTGGACAATGTATAGAAGCTTGCCCAACAGGAGCTTTACGTGAGAAAGATAATACTGATGAAGTATGGAATGTATTAAAAGATGATAAGAAATATGTAATTGTTCAAACCGCACCGGCTGTTAGAGTGGCTTTAGGGGAAGAATTTGGATTGCCAATAGGAACAAATGTGACTGGCAAAATGGTAACAGCTTTAAAAAAACTTGGGTTTGATAAAGTATTTGACACAAATACAGGTGCTGATTTAACTATAATGGAAGAGGCGAATGAATTTGTAGAAAGGTTAAAAGCAAATAGAGATTTACCAATGATTACATCATGCAGTCCAGGTTGGGTTAAATATATAGAAATGAACTACCCTGAAAATTTAAAACACTTATCAACATGTAAGTCTCCACATGAAATGTTTGGTGCAATCTTAAAATCATATTATGCTCAAAAGAATGGCATTGATCCCAAAAGCATTTGTGTAGTTTCTGTAATGCCTTGTATTGCAAAGAAATATGAAGCAAAAAGAGAAGAACTTTCAAACAATGGAATGCCAGACGTAGACATAGTTGTTACAACAAGAGAACTAGCTAGAATGATTAAACAGGGGAATATTGAATTTGTTGAACTTGATGATAGCAAATTTGACATCCCAATGGGAGAAGCAACAGGAGCAGGAGCGATATTTGGAACAACTGGAGGTGTTATGGAGGCAGCACTTAGAACAGTGTGTGAGACATTAACAGGAAAAGAGCTTGGGAAAATAGAATTTGAATCTGTACGTGGAGAAGAGAGCATAAAACGTACAACAATAGAAATTGGAGGAAATAAAATAAAAGCGGTTGTTGCACATGGACTTGCAAATGCTCAAAAGATTATGGAAGAAATAAAAGCTGGTGAAGCTGATTATCAATTTGTTGAAATAATGGCATGCCCAGGAGGATGCGTAATGGGTGGAGGACAGCCAATAAAATCTTCTAAGACAAGAATGAATATAGACGTTCGCAAAAAAAGGGCAGAAGCACTTTATACCATTGATGGAAGAAGTATTATTAGAAAATCACATGAAAGCCCGGTAATGATACAATTATATAAAGAATATTTAGAAAAACCAGGAAGCCATAAGGCGCATGAGTTACTACATACGCACTACATTCCAAGGGTGAAGTATAATATATAAAAAGATAGGAGTATATATGAACGAAGAAATAGATGATAAAAAAAAGATAGCAATAGGAATAGCAAATTTAGTTGGAATTATATTATTTACTGTGATAGGTATTATTATAAAAAACTTATTTTTTAAATAACAAAGAATGCAGAAAGTTCTAATACAACCCCATTAAGAATACAATGTACAAAACAGCGTATTCTAAGGGGGTTTTTCATTTGAGAAAAAATAGTTCAATAGAAGAACGAGCGATAAATTTAGCACATTATATTATAGACAGTAAAGATACAGTAAGAGGAGCAGCAAAAAAATTTGGAATTAGCAAAAGCACGGTACACACCGAAGTAACATTCCAGAACGGTAAGAATAAATCACCTATAATTCCAAAAAGTATTGAAATTAAAAAGGTGTTCTTAGCAGAGAAGAATCCTATTGTAAAATTAGGATTACTAATAAAATAATTAGGAGGTTTGTTATGGATAGTAAA
>CALYAM010000001.1 GCA_944393565.1 uncultured Clostridia bacterium | reverse complement strand
CTAAAATCATACAAAATAATGACCTTCTAAAATCGATTTTAAGCCATTTTTATTTTTAGATTGATAAATTACTTGTTTAAAATTTTAGGTTAAATATTGATTTTAGAAAATTACCATTAAAAAGTAGATTTTTTTGAAGAAACTACTATCATATATAGATATGCAAAAAAGTGCCAAAAAAGCGACGCACGAGAATCGATTTTAAGCCGTTTTTATTTTTTAGGCATATAGTTTGTTGTCCGTAAAATAAGGCAAATATGGAGAAATAGGCACTTTGGAGATTTTTGAAAAATTTTCATAGAATTTAATATATAAGAATGAAAAATATATAATAAGAAAAAATTATAGATATAAATTTAAAAATAAAATAAGTAAAATAATTATAGTAATGAAATTATATAAGTAAAATAAAAAAATGTCTTAAAATTGATTTTAATGAGTCATAAGAATATTGATATAACTATAATACAAAGGATTATAATAATAATGAATATAATATAGATATAAATAAAAAATAAAGATATATAAAGGAATAATGATATGTATAAAACAGCTAAAAGCCTTGAATTAGTAAAAGTAGAGGTTTATGGCTGTATTATATTATGCTCCTATCTCTATTTGCACAAAACTTTGATTTTGTGCAATGTTAAATATAAATAAAAAATAGACTAGGATAAATATACTTCACCTATTTACCCTATCTACCATTAAAATTTATTTGTCAATTTAAGGCGTAATATGCCTTGTTTTATTAGAGAAAAATATATTTAAGTATATTTAAACTGGCTTTTTATTTTTTCTAATAATTCATCATTGTTTTTGCTAGCTATAATTTGATTTATTAGTTGTTCTGTCATATCAGATGTAGACATACTTGCAAATGATTTTCTAAGCCAAAAGACAACCTCTAATTCTTTTGCCGTTAAAAGGAGGTCTTCTCTTCTTGTTCCAGATTTACTAATATCAACTGCTGGAAAAATTCTTTTTTCAGACAATCTTCTATCAAGGTGAACTTCCATATTACCTGTTCCCTTAAACTCTTCAAAAATTACATCATCCATTCTGCTACCTGTTTCTATAAGCGCTGTTGCAAGAATTGTTAAACTTCCTGCATTTTCAGTGTTTCTTGCAGCCCCAAAAAAACGTTTTGGCTTATGCAAAGCACTCGGATCTAAACCACCAGATAATGTTCTCCCAGATGAAGGAATAACCAAATTGTATGCTCTTGCTAATCTCGTAATACTATCTAGTAGTATTACAACATCTTTTTTTTGCTCTACTAGTCTTTTTGCCCTTTCTAAAACCATTTCAGCCACTTTTATATGATGCTCAGGTAATTCATCAAAGGTAGAATAAATCACATCACCAGTTATAGAACGTCTTATATCAGTTACTTCCTCAGGTCTTTCATCAATAAGTAAAACAATTAGTTCTACTTCTGAATTATTGATCGAAATACTGTTAGCAATTTTCTTTAATATTGTTGTTTTACCAGCTTTAGGAGGAGCAACAATCATTCCCCTTTGACCTTTTCCAATTGGAGAAATTAAATCTATTAATCTCATTGTATATTCATTTTGTACGGTTTCTAATCTTAAACGCCTATTAGGAAAAATTGGAATTAACTCATCAAAGTTTTTTCTTTTCATTGCATTTTCAGGGTGTTCGCCGTTAACTTCTCCAACAAATATAAGTGCAGGAAATTTTTCTTCTTCCTTTGGCGTTCTCATAATTCCTTTAATTTTATCACCCGTGTCTAAATGGAATCGCCTAATTTGTACTGGCGAAACATAAACATCTTTTGGGCTTGGTAAATAGTTGTCTCCTCTTAAAAAGCCATAACCATCAGGTAATACTTCCAAAATACCTTCAGCAATTTCATCTCCTTCATTGGTAAGCTTGTATCTATCTTCTTCATTTAACGAATTATTATCATTTACACTTTCTGTTTGTTCTATTTCCTTAAGAATATTTATCAATTCTTCTTTATGCAGTTTAGAAATATTTTTAATTTCCTTTTCTTTTGCAACCTGTTTTAACTCAGTAATAGTAAGTCTATCAAAATCCATTATTATAGCCCCCTTATAATATTTGATTTGATTCTTAAATTTTAAAAATTTTGGAAAGTTTACAGAAAAATAAAAATTACTTTTTAGGAATAACAATATATGTTCAATAAGAAAAATGTATGAGGCTAACCTTAAAATTAGCCTCATTGTTTACTTCGGTCGATATAAACTTTTTCATTTGGTAAATACATATAAAGTTTATCTCTTGCAATCTGTTCAATATATTCTGTTGAATTTATGTTTTCCTGCATAGCAATTAAACTTTGCTGATACTCTTTTTCTTCTTCTAATTGCTGCTCATTATATTCTGTTGCAACTTTATAAGCATTTAACGTCTGCTGTTGATGTATAAATATAACCGCTATATAACCTATAATTAATATGATTAAAATATTTTTATATAATTTTTTGTTATTAAACAATTTTTTCATAAGTTATTCTGATATCTCCATTTTGGTATAATCACGTAATCTTACGGATACTCTATTTATATATTTCTACACTTTTTTGCAATTTCCTTCCAACCTCTTGGAAGTTTTGCGGTTCTTGTGTATTTTTTTCTTATTTTCCATAGTTTTAGACATTATATTAAAACAATTTTTGATATTTTTCCTTATATTTATAAAAATAAAAGCAATTGGATCAAGAAATATTTTTATTAAAAGTTTAAAAATAATTTTTATAGGGTATAATATAGTGTCAAAAACCACCTTAATAATTTTTTTTGCCACTAAAATAATTTTTAAATTAACATCAATGAATATTTTACTAAAGAATAAAATATAAGTTGTTAATCCAGATGCTATACCTAAAAAAACATAACTTCTAATTTCTCCATTGTTAAACACAAATACAACATAAAAAAATAAAAAACTAAGAATTATCCAAAAAATTATATCTTGTATAATTGTAATAAAATCTGATGTTTTAAAGCTTTTTCTCAAAATTCGAAACAAATCAAATAAAATACCAATTAATATTCCTGTTGTAAAGAAAATAAAAAATAAATACGCCTGATTTAGGTTCATAAACTGTCACCTAGTCTATTTAAAAATTCTGTTTAAAAAAGAACTGTTTTTCTTATCTATTTCTTTGTCAGAATATGTCATGCTAGATATTTCTCCTTCAACAATAATTTCAGATGTGTCAATACTAAGTTTATTAATTCTTAAGTTGTCACCTTTTACCGTTAAAAGACCTAGCTCAGTTTCTACAATAACAACCTGGTCATCAAAGCTAAATACATCTAGGACTCCTGAAATATTTAACTTATTTCTATTTTCGAGAATTAGATTCTGGATTACATTTGTAATATTTTTTCTTTCTTCATTGCTCATCATAATGTTTCCTCCTCTATTTTTGATATATCTAAAATATATATATTCAAGCCTTGTCTTATTTAGAACAAAACAAATTGAAAAATTATTTTTGTCTATATGCCCAAAATTTATTTAAAATAAAATTTAATGGGATAGTAACTATTAAATTCATTAATGTTGCAATATAATGTGGTATACCCAATATTTGTTCTTCAATATATAACAAAATTGCTGTTAGAAATAAGCCCGTAATAGAATATGAAGCGTAAACTTTTAATAAAGATTTCCAAAAGTTATCTTGTGAATTAAATACAAATTTTCCGTTTAAAATAAAAGAAATAAAAACAGTTATAACAAATGCTGTAATATTTGAAATCTGCTCGTTTACAGAAAATACATAATAGGAAGTGTTCGTAATAATATAAGACAGAACTGTATTGATGGCTCCTACAATTCCAAATTTAACAAACTGCATTATAAGATGTCTTATTTTTTCATTTTTCAACATGATTTTCCTCCCTTTTGAGTTATATAGAATATTTTTAATTATATATTAATATGTTTTTTTTGTCCATGGCTAGATTTATCATATTGGCTCACATACAAATAAAAAAGCTTAGAAATTTCTAAGCTTTTTTATTAATAGAATTATATATTAGCTACTAAAGTTCCTACCGACTTATGCTCAAAGCTAGATTTTACTATAATAGGAACATTGAATTTTTTAGCAATCATTATGCATTTGTTATGAAGAACTTTTGCACCATTATTTGACATTTCAAGCATTTTATCATATGAAATCGTTTCAAATTTAATGGCATCTTTTATTAAATTTGGATCTTCAGAATATACACCGTCAACATCTGTATATATATCGCATCTGTTTGCATTAAAAGCAGCAGCAATTGCAACAGCTGTTGTATCAGAGCCTCCTCTTCCCAATGTGGTAATGTTTTTTTCACTGTCTATCCCTTGGAATCCTGCTACTACGACCGTCTTTCCTTTAGCTAATTCATTGTAAATACGTTCTTTTCCAATTTGCTTTATTTCTGCATTTCCATAATTGCTATCTGTAATAATAGGTATTTGCCATCCAGCAAGTGATATAGCTGGTATTTTTAAAGTTTCAAGGCACATACACAATTTTGCAGTTGTAATTTGCTCACCAACAGAAACTAATACATCATGCTCTCGACTATTCGGTAATGTAGCAATTTCTTGCTCTTCTTTAATCAATTGATCTGTTGTTTTCCCTTGTGCAGATACTACAACAATAACGCTGTTTCCCTCCTCCTGTTCTCGTCTAATATGACGACAAACATTAAATAATTTTTCTGTATTTGACACAGAACTTCCACCAAATTTTTGTACAATTATGTTCATTAGTGGTCCCTCTTTACTTTAATATCAACATTAGGTTTAAGTCTAAACCTAATGATTAAAATTGTATACAATATGATATGCTATGTATTTTAATTTTGTACATAGTAATACATTATTGTTAAAAAAAATTTAAGGGATGGGACAAACAAAAGAACCATCCCCTGTACATATTATCTGTGTTTGAACCACCTACATGCTTCATGATTTTTATCCCATTTAGGATTTTCACAAGAGCTTTTTCCATAATAAATGCAATCATAGCATACTTCATCCTCATAGCTTGCCATAATAAACACCTCCATAAAAAAATTATATCAAATTCGACATATTAAGTCAATTATTTTGATTTGCTTGCTGTCTTAAATAATTTTCTATAAACTCATTTATATTTCCATCCATAACAGCTTGAACATTCCCAACCTCGTAATTTGTTCTGTGATCTTTCACCATAGTATATGGGCAAAAAATGTAAGAGCGAATTTGACTTCCCCAAGAAATTTCTTTTTGAGTTCCTTTTAAGTTTTCGATTTTTTCTTTATTTTCTTTCTCCTTTAGGTCAAGTAATTTTGATTTAAGCATTTTCATGGCAGTTTCCTTATTTTGAATTTGGGATCTTTCCGATTGGCAACTAACTACAGTATTAGTCGGAATATGCGTAATTCTTACAGCGGAATCTGTTTTATTAATATGTTGACCTCCTGCCCCAGATGATCGATATGTATCTATTCTTATATCTTCAGGGCATATGTCAATAACAACGTCTTCAGTAATCTCTGGCAAAACTTCTACCGATGCAAAAGATGTGTGTCTCCTTCCTCCACTGTCAAAAGGCGAAATCCTTACTAGTCTATGTACACCTTTTTCAGATTTTAAATAACCATAGGCGTTCTCTCCTTCTACTAAAAATGTTACGCTTTTTAAGCCAGCCTCCTCTCCCTCTAAATAATCAAGTTCTTTAATTATATAAGAATTAGAATTTGCCCATTTGCAATACATTCTATACAGCATCTCTGCCCAATCCTGCGATTCTGTTCCACCAGCACCAGGATGAATTGTAACAATTGCATTGTTTTTGTCGTACTTGTCGTTTAAAAGAGTATATAATTCTAAATTTTTAATTTCATTTTCTATTCTCTTTGAATTACTTATAACTTCATTTGACATATCAGTGTCATGTTCTGATAGCAAAAGCTCATTTAACTCTATAAGATTATTTAGTTGATTTAATAAAATATTATATTGATTGTATTTTTTTTCAGCACTTTTCAATTTAATAAGAGTTTCTTCAGAAGTTTTTGGATTCTTCCAAAAATCTTCTTCTAATGTTTCATTGTGGAGTCTATCTATTTCTTTCTTTAAGTTAGAAATGTCAAAGAGAATCACCAAGCTTAGTTAATCTTGACCTTAGGTTAATTAAGTTACGTTTATTATCTTCTAATTCGAACATGTTTTTCCTCCTTTTGTTTGGATTAGCTTAGAAAAAAATTTTTCGTATTTTTTGCTTTATTTGTGCCTTTTTAATTAATTTCATAATTCCCGTTTTCTGTAAAATTATAACTAACCCCCTCCATATAGGATTTTGCCATAAAACTCCCTTCAGCTGTTTAATTTTATATGCTTTAAGTTTTTCTTCTTCTGAATAATATTTACCACCGTTTTGTGGGAAATAGTTTTTTATATCCAATTGATTATGTAAAACTATATAATGTTTATACAAATCTTTATTTACAATATGTTGAGGATTAATTTTAGATCCCTCTTTAAAAAAGTATTCAAATTCAGCTGTAAATTTTTTTACCATTTGATCAACGGTATAATTGCTTAATATCTTGGCTCTGCAATTGTCTTTCAAGCTTTTAAGGGAAGCAACTTCTTGAATAGCATTAACGTAACGCATGATTTCTTCCTCTTGATAGTTTCTATTAAAGCAACCGTCTTGTGCAGTTTGAATATTTTCTACTATTCTTCCACATGTATCATCAATTAATTCTTTTTGACCACCAACATCTGCTGTAACAACTGGAGTGCCCATAGCTAAAGACTCGTACGTAGTTATAGCCAAGCCTTCTACTAAAGAGCATATAACAGTTACATTTGCAATCTTATAAAAGGGTTTTACGTTTTCCTGCATCGAAAAAAATATAACATTATTGCTTATTTCATCATCATTAGCTACTTTTTTCATCTCATTTAATTGAGGTCCATCACCAACTACAAGAAGAACAAATGAATTATCCTTATCTAATATTTTTTTTAACACTTTTAAAATAAATATTGGTCGCTTCTCTTCTGATATCCTGCATAGGAAAAGTATAATTTTTTTTCCATTTAATTGTTCTCTAACCTTATATAAATCATTGTTATCTGAAATATTTACCTTGTTTGGGTCAAATTCTTTTTCGTCTACTCCAATATATACTGTTTCAACGTTATCAATACTTCTTCCCATATTCTCTTTCATCGATTTTTTTAGTGTTTCTGTACATGTATATGTTTTATCTAAAAAACCGTCTATTGCAGTAGAGTCTCTTGGATACTCGCCATTTCTCCAGCTCCTATTTTCACTGTGCAAATAATCAACAAAAACAACATTTGGGAATTCTGACTTTAGCCAAGGGATAGTATAAAATCCAAAATAGCTATTTGATTGTACAACAATATTAATATTTCTTGTTTTTATTATGTAGTGAATAAATGCAGGCCAGTCTTGTCTATGTAGGAAAGTTGTTAAATCAAAAATTTCCGCATATTTTTCAAATTTTTGCCTCCAAATGTAGTCTGATACTTCAGTGGTAACAATGGTAATATCAAATTTTTCTGGGCTTAGTCTAGAAATTAAATCCAAATTAAATCTATCTGCTCCGCCAACTTTAAACCAAGGGAAAATAAAAAGAAGTCTTATTTTTTCATTTTTGCTGTTTATTGGCTTTCTTCCCCAGTTAAAAACATATGGATATGTGTCAAAATTAGATTTTGTTGTTGTTGGAAATTGTATAGCATGAATATTGTTTTTCACCTTTTTTGCTTGTTTTTCAATTTCTTGCCTTGCATGTCTATCTTTTGCTTCATCTTTATTTATGGAATCTAATATTCCTCCTTCTTTTTTCTTCCTATACCAAAAGCCATAATAATTCATTCTTATTGGAAAGAAACCTTTTTCAAGCATTCTAAGCCACATATGCCAATCTTCGTGTACGTCTTCGTCAACAGCCCCATAACCTCCAACATCAAGTATTGCTTGTTTTTTAACTAGAGAGCAAACAGGAATAATGTTTTCTTTTTTTTCTAGTTCTATATCAAATATTTTCTTCCATAAAAATTTTTGTCCATCAAAATTAACTAAATCTGAATACACCCATGATGCATTTGGATTAGTTCTTAGCGACCAGTAGCAACATTCAAGCATGGTTCTGTCAATAACATCATCTGCATCCAAAATAAAGAGCAGATCACATTTCGACTTAGAAATAGCATAATCCCTTGTTGCAATTCTTCCTCTATTTTTTTCATGATATACCTTAATTCTTGTATCTAATTTAGAAATTTCACTCAATGTTTGCTCTGCATCTTCCTCTGTGCTTCCATCATTAATAATAATCCATTCCCAATAGGGAAAAGTTTGATTTATAATAGAATATGCAGTTTCCTTTATGTATTTTTTACAATTATAATAACCAGTTATTATACTAATAATTGGTTCTCCATCATTAAGCGATTTCTTTTTTGTAAGTGTTTTGCCAGGTACCATAGAATAATCAAAATATTTTTCTTCTTCACTCATACAAAAAACCCCCAAAATTTATCTGTTTTTCATACAATAACTTTTATACTTTGCCTACTTCTACATGAATATATGATATTTTTACTTTGCAAATAATACTTTTTCCGATTTATATTGTTTTATGATATGTGCAAATACTAAACTTATATAAATAATTGTAGATATTGCCATTAAACTAATATTTAGTAAATTTATTGTTCCATTATTTATATCTGTAAATATCAATGTAAAGTTTAAAAATGGTACTATAGAAAGTATTGGTGTTGTAGTTATTCCCATCATGAATGCTATCATGCCAGGAAAGAATGATATAAATGTTAGTGGTGTTAATGCACTTTGAGCTTCTTTAAATGTTTTAGAGGTACTTGCAATCGCAATACATAAACCACTTATAAAGAATGAATATACTATTATTACAATTACTGCAAACAGTATTGTAATTGGCGAATACATTATATCCATTTCATCATAAATGCTGAACATATTCTTCGTAAGCATTAATGACATTATTGCCAAAGCTAAACTTATTAATCCCGTAATAATTGATGATACTGTGACTCCTAAAAACTTTCCTATAATTATATCTTTGCTTTTTATTGGAAAAGTGAGTAATGTTTCTAATGTTCCTCTTTCTCTTTCACCTGCTGTTGTGTCAGTTGCTGGATATGTTGCTGAAACTGTTATTGCCATCATTATAAAAAGAAAAGCATAATTTTTTATATAGTTTGCAAAATAATTATCTTGCTCTAAAACATTTTCTTCAACTGTTATTATGTTTAATACTTCATTTGGATTTATATTGTTCTCTTGCAAATAGCATTGTTGCATAAATTGTTTATATGTATTAAAATATGTTTCCATTAAATTACTTGCAAATGTACTATTATCAGAGCCGTCTGTATTTATAATGTATTTGCTGTCTTGTTTTGTTATATAAAGGTTAATCTCCCCATTATCATATTTTTCTTTTAATTCTTCTTCATTTCCATTTATAATTTCAATACCCATATCTTCAGCAATACTTTTTTCTTCTTCTGTCATTTCATAAGCAAAACCTATTTTGTTATATTCGCTTACATCTTTACTAACTTGTGATTCAAATAATGCTGACATTCCAATTACTAAAAGTGGTATAAATATTGGGATTACAAGCATCATCGCTAAAGACTTTTTGTCTCTAAAAAGTTCTCGAAGTTCCTTTTTTAATATATTCCATAAATTATTCATAAGATGAAACACCTCCTACTAATGTAAAAAACGCATCTCTTAAATTTGTTGTATCTGTATCTTTTTTGATTTCTTCTGGCGTTCCAGCTTTTATTATCTTTCCTTTATTTATCATAATCACCCTATTACATATATTTTCTGCTTCTTCCATGTAATGTGTTGAATAAAGTATTGTTTTTCCTTTATCTCTTTCTTCTTTGATAAAGTTTAATATTATTTGACTTGATATAATGTCTAACCCTGTTGTTGCTTCATCTAAAATATAGTATTTAGGGTTATGTACTAAACATCTTGCCAAGTTTACTTTTTGAGTTTGCCCTGTTGATAAATTTGCAATTTTGTTACATAAAAATTGCTCCATCCCTAATACTTTTGCTATTTCATTTATTCTCTTTTTGCTATTTTCCTTATCTACTCCATATATATCACAACACATTTTTAGTAATTCATAAGTTGATAAAGTATCATAAATTTTTGTATTTCCTGATAAATATGCAATATTTTGTTTAATTTTAATTTCATTTTCTTTGTAGTTCATTCCATCAAAGCTTATTTTTCCATGTGTTGGTTCTAATATTCCTGCTATCATTCGTAATAGCGTTGTTTTCCCTGCTCCATTTGGTCCTAATATTCCAATTATTTCTCCGTCATTTGCTTCAAAGGTGATGTCATTGTTAGCAGAAAATTCTTCTTTTTCTTTTTTGTTTTTATTTCTAACAAACTTCTTTGTTATATGCTCTACTATAATCATGACTTTCTCCTTCCTCTTCTTATCCTTACAGGCAAATATTAGCATATTATCAGAATAAAAACAAGACACTTGGCTAATTCTATTAATGTGTTAAAAGCCTGTTCTATGAAAATTATATTATTTTCTCGGCTAGTTTATCTTGTCTATTATATATGTACTTATTTATTATAACAGTTGGTATCATATATAAGGTTCCTAATATTCCAACTCCAATATATACATTTATATCTTTTAATAAATATACAAATCCTACCAATATCCCTATATTAACCATTGAAAGCAATACTGGAAAAACTAAATTTAAGTTTTGCTTCACAACTGCATATTCAGAATCCCAGTTTAATTTTGGCCTTTTTAAATCTACAATAATCATTGCTATACTTTGTAATATTCCCATTATAGTTGCAACTATGAATAATACAATTAAAGTTATAACTGGTAAATTTAAAATATATTTTGCTATTCCTAATGTAATTATGATTGTTACAATATTCATTATAATATTGGGAATTATTTTATACATATATTGCTTATATAATGATACTGGTATATATTTCATAAATACTGCGTTTTCTCCATCTCTTGAAATTGCTGTTATTGAAATATATATAAACATTGTGAAAAATTGTATAACTCCTAAAATAATACAAGCAATAAAGAATGTATTTATAGGTATTTGTTGTACCATTTGTGTTATTTGTTCCAATCCCATTCCATCACTATTTAATCCTGCATAAACTACTACAACCATTACAATTGGTATTAAAACTGCTGGTATTAAACATTGCATTAAAAATACTGGATTTCTTGTCATATTTTTAAATTCTTTTCCAACATAACTTTTATATAGCTTACTATTTCTATATTCTTTTTGGTTTATTTCTTTATTTGAACTTGATGCTCCTCCTCCAAATAAATTTCCTACTAAACCTTTGAAATATATTTTTTGAGCAATTAACATATAAACAATAAATCCTATTATTGTAATTCCTAATGTTTTTAATACTTCCACTATTGCTGTAAATAAAGAGTTTGTTGTTAATGCTTCCATTAAATAATCTACTGTTGGAACATATCCTTTTACTAATTCTATCATTCCATTTGCCTGTACTACCATTTGTGCCATTTCTTCATTTGTTAAATCCTGTTTCATTCCACTTGTTGAAATTGAAATAGCTATAATAATTGCTAAAACTAATAATGTAGCAAATAACTGAAATCTATTTCTGTTCTTTGTAAGTTTTGCGAAACTCATTATAAACATAACAATCATACTAATCAATAATACTGGTAATATTGGTACTAAAATAACTGCTAAAATCATTGTTAAGTAATATACAATTCCTGCTCCTGTTAATATTCCATACATGACAAGTGGAATAAATCCTATTAAAAATATAATTACATATTCAGCAATTAACATTACATTTGTTCTTGCAAGTATAATTTGATATGGTTTTAATGGTAGTGGTAATAAATATTCGCTATCTTTTGTAAAATATAAGATATTAATACTTGAAAATATGGTTTGAATAATTGCTAAACCAAATATCATAAATAAAATCATACCAACAAATATTGTTTCTTGGTGTATCGCAATTAGTCCATCTAATAAGTTATATCCTAAAAATATAATCAGTCCTGCAAAATATAAAAATAATAATCCATAAACTATAATTTTGCTTTTTGACTTTGTTGAAATTCCCATTCTAGCATCCATAGTAGAAAAGGAATTTTTTAAAAATATTTTTGTTAATTTGATTACTTTATCCATTTTTTTTCTTCCTTTTCCATATTATTTTTCTGTTATTTCCAAGAATAAGTCCTCTAATGATGCGTTTTCTTTAAATTTTTGCTTCATTTCTTCAAATGTTCCTACAAATACCAATTTTCCTTTATTGATAATTCCAACTCTATCACATAATTTTTCTGCCACTTCTAATATGTGTGTTGAGAAAAATACAGTTTTTCCTGACTTTGCGTGTTCCCTCATCATTTCTTTTAAATCATAAGAAGATTTAGGGTCTAAGCCAGTCATTGGCTCATCTAATATCCAGTTTTTAGGCTCTGAAAGTAATGCACCACAGATTACGATTTTTTGTCTCATACCATGTGAATAGCTTTGTATTTGATTGTTTAGCTGATTATATATTTCGAATTTTTTTGTTAGTTTTTCAATTTTTTCTTCTCTTTCATTTTGTGGTACGTCATACACATCTGCCATAAACATTAAATATTCTATTCCTTTTAATTTTAAAAACATATCTGGACTATCTGGTACAAAACCAAAATTTTTCTTTGCTTCTAATGGTTCTTTTTTTATACTTTTGTCATCTATTAAAATATCTCCTTCATCAATATTTAATATTCCTGTTATCATTCTTATTGTTGTTGTTTTTCCTGCTCCATTTGGCCCTAAAAATCCAAATATTTCACCATTTTTAATTTCAAGATTCAAGCTCTCTACTGATTTTTTCCCTTTGACATAAGACTTTGAAACATTTTTTATTTGAATCATTTTTTATACCTCCTATTTTTTATTGTATATAAAATTTCTTTTAATTTAAAAAATTATTTCCAATGTTTTACACGTTTTTTCTTATGGCAGGATCTTAGATATCTTTTATTGTTTCTAATATTATCAATATTTAACTTCATAATCTTGATAAATATTGTAATTTTAAATAAATAAAACAGTTATATTTCAAACTGTTTTATTTATTTAAAATTACAACAACCATAGATATTACTGATTTCTACCACAACAGTTTTTATTTTTTTTGCCACTTACACATGTAGTCGAAAGGCAAGTATTATTAGAATATACAATATTGTCTATGTTATTGGTAAAAAGCTACATATAGTATTTATTGTATTATTCTAATTATCTTTTCGTATATTGTGGCAGCACAAATTGGCTACAATGTCATCAGCATATTTATTATATTTATAAAATATAATGTAAAAACTTACGCAGTATAATTTTATATGCTTAATATACCATTTGAGTTTTATTTTGTCAATCAATATGTATAGTTAGAAATATAATATATCAATTAATTCACCTTTTCCATATTTAATACTAATATAGATTCTGGATTATCTTCTACTGCTACTACATAAGTCAAATACTCAGGCAGTACTGGAATAAATTGTTATTTCATTTTTCTTTTTGTCCATTCAATATCTCTCCATTTCCTTTAATTTTTATAATTTTCTGCTTTTACTTTATAATATGCCTCTAAACAATTTCCTTTTTCTCTCCTTGTCCATCACATTCATCTATATACCAATACCTTCTTTAATTGCTTTTAAAAACCAACTTGTATATGGAAAAACTTCATTTTCATAGATTTTATCTTTCTTTCGCAATATAGCCATTAAAGCAATTAAAATACTACTGTTTTTTAAATTTTTCCTTGCAACTTGTAATTTGTTTCGCAGGTTGCGGGTTAAAATATTTTCAGAACTGTATAGATTTTTGGTATAAAAGATAGTATAATAATACTATAAATAATTTTGGGAGGTAACAAATATGTCTATCGAAAAACAAAGATTATATAATGAAATAGATACTTTACCAGAAGAACTTACAAATCAAGTGATAAATTTTATTGAATACTTAAAAATATCATATGTAGATACAGACGCTCCAGATAATATAATGATAAAAAGTAAAAAAGATTTAAAAGAAAAATTGCAAAAAGGAATAGATGACATAAATGCAAATAGAGTATATTCAATAGAAGAAGTTTTTAACAAAATAGACAATATCTAAGAGATTGGAGTTTTTGTATGAAAAAATATATAGTTGAAGTTTCAGAAACTGTGGAAAAAGATTTAGAAAATATTTTGAAGTATTTAAGATATAATTTGGTAGGAGATATTATAGCAGATAAATATAAACTTTTATTTAAACAAGAATTAAAAAACTTAGAAGATATAGCAGGTAGTATGCCTATTTTAAGTCAAGAATTAACAGGTTATAATAATATTAGAAAAGTTAATGTAAGAAATTATGTAATATTTTATATAACTGATGAAGAAAATTCAAAGGCTTTTGTATTAAGAATTGGACATGCTTTTATGGATTGGGAAAAGTACCTAAAAGATGAATGATTAACAAGTAGTTCTTATTTGTTAATTATTTTGTTATCTAAAAAACATAGAATTTATCAGTTGTAAGCGAAATAGCATTGTTTTCAAAATATGTTTTTAAGTTTTGTACTCTTCTAAAATCTATATTTTTGTCTATAATATCAATGTTATAATTATTCCTATTGTTCTTTATGTCTTCATTTACTAGTTCCATTAAATCATACCCAGCACCTTTTAAGCCAAAAGCTACAACGTCGGTACAAACACCATATTCATCATTTGGATAACCACTTGCATAATATTTGCTTTTATATTTGGGGTTTGTTTCTATATATTCTCTAACACTATTTAATATATCAGTTTGATCATCAATGCCATCATTGTCTTTATCCATACTACTCGTGTATGTTTTTATGTTAAAATGTTCATTATTATACTTTCTATGTGGTATGTAATTTAAAATATATAATGCATAAATAATTGTAGAACTTAAAATCAGAAAACTAATGAGTATAATTGTTATTATTTTCTTATTCATAAAGGACTCTCTTTCATATAATTTATTTTTTAAAAGTTTATTGGATTTTTTTGATAATAATTTATAAATTTTCCTTTTTTCTATAAATAATAAAACTAATTATAAGAAAAAAGGAAATAATATTATTATATATGGAATCATATTTATTAAATGTCGTATAATATTATACCATTAAAACAATTAAAATATTATTATTCTTTAAATTTTTTCTTTATTGCTTGCATATATATTTTAATATATTGTGTTCTAAATATATTCATTACAATTCCAACTATTAAAAATAGCATTAATAAACATATTATAATTGTTATTGTATTTGAAATTAATATTCGTTTTTGTAAGTTCATTTTCATATCACTTTTCCTGTTTTTGATATATTTTAAAATATAATTCTAAATATTTTATGTCTAAAGTATAAACTTTTTATAAACTTTTTTATGTATTATCATAAAAGCAGATATTGTTTTACTAAATATCTGCTTCATTTGTGTTGTAATTTATTTAATTAAAAATATTGTTATAGTTTCAGGCGAACATGTTTGATAAAGCATATATAAACAAACGGCTATTATCAAAAGGAATATAATACGACTTTATTTTTTGCTAAATATATGAAAATACTTAATTATAAATTTAGTTCCTATATTATCAGTTTCAACACTAATATTTCCATGGTCTTTTTCAATTATTGTTTTGGCAAGTGCTAGTCCAATCCCAATACTATCTTTAGAAGCATTTTTCCCTTTATAAAATCTTTCAAATATATGTGGCAAATCATTTTTATCGATTCCTCCTGCATAGTCTTGAATTAATATGCTTGAATACACATTATTTTGCTCATAACTTATGTTTATCTTGCTGCCATTTTCAGAATGCTCTATACAATTCTTAATTATATTAGTAATAGCTTCTATTTCCCACATAAAATCGCAATTTATTTTTGCTTTATTATTTCCTTCTATATATATAGTTACATTTTTTAAATCGCAAACTTCTGCTACATTTTTTGTAGATTCATTAATGATATCTTTTAACAACTTATCTTCTTTAATAAAATGAACTGTACTACTATCAAATTTTGATAATTTAAGTAACGACTGCACTAAAAAACTTATATTTGCTGTTTGCCTCTTTAAATCTTTAATAAACGCTTGTCTAACTTTATCTTCCATATTTGGATCATCTAATAAATTATCTAGTATAATTAGAATAGAAGTTAATGGTGTTTTTAATTGATGTGATATATCTTCTAAAGAGTTTTGCAGTTGTTTCTTAGCCCTTAAAGAAATTTCGGCAGTTTCTTTTAGCATAATTGTTGTTTTGTATATTTCATTTTTTAAAATTGATAATTCATCTTCTGATATTTCATCAATTTCTAGTGAATAATTTTTTTTATTAATTTGTTCAATATATTTAGTTACTTTTGCTAATTCTCTATCTTTTCTCTTTTCATATAACAAAAAAATATATATTAATGCACAAATTCCTGATACTAAACAAATTATATCTATACATAAGAAAATTTTAAAATTTTTCTCGTTTTTCAAAAGTACTGAATCTTTATCCAAATCAATTCCATACTGTTCCAAAAATCCATTTGAAGTATTTTCTTTGCTATTTATAATATCCATTATGTCTGTATTTGTTATATTTGGATATTTCTCTTTTATCATGCTTACAATCATATCTATTTTTTTATTAAAAACATTTGTATATGTTTTATATTCATATATTTTCATTATTGAGAATAAGCTTAATATACATATTGAGGTAATTAGAATTATTTTCAAATATTTTTTTAGTAAAATTTTATTCTTCATTAATTATATAACCCATTCCTTTTACTGTAGTAATAATATCTGTTCCTAGTTTTTCTCTTATTCTATTAAAGTAAACTGTAACTGTATGATCATCAACATCATTTCCTGTCCATTCCCATATTTTATCTAAGATCATTGAACGAGTAACTACTTTATTTATATTAAGAATTAGTAAATTAAACAATTTTAATTCCAGACTTGTTAGATCAATCTTTTTTTCATTTTTATATATAATCATTTTATCCATATCAAAACTTATATCTTTTATTTTTATAGTACTTCGTTTTTTTGTTCGAAGCATGATTTTATTAATTCTTGCCAATAATTCCTTTGTGGAAAATGGTTTTGTAATATAATCTTCTGCTCCAATGTTCAATCCCTTTACAATGTCGTCTTCATTGTCTTTTGCTGTAAGGAATATAGTTGGAATATTTTTCTCTTTTATATATTTTTCAAACAAATTAAAACCATTTCCATCTGGTAATGCTATATCTAAAATAATAATATCAATATTATTATTGATATTTATGTATTCTATAAAATCTTTTGCATTCGTTTTGAAGTGAAAAGAATAATTGTTTTTCTCAATAGAATATTTTAATCCATTTACTATGTCTATATTGTCTTCTATTAGTAAAATGTTCATATATAATCTCCTTCTGCATATAGTATAGCACAAAAAGGAGAAGTTCTCTCCTTTTTGTGTTTAAATATTTTCATTTCTGATTGTTTCTATTGTATTTTGCTTATTAATTTTATTAATAGAGTATTTCATAATAATAGAGATTAGTATAAAAACAGTTATAATTGCAATTACGACTGCCATTATTGGAGGCTCATATGGAAATCCTGAGTCTGCTACTAAAAAATGATATATTAAATATGATAAGGCTACTCCTATTGGAATACTGATTATTAAAGCTTTTATACCCATAAATATACTTTCTAATCTTATCATTCTATTAAATTCTTTTGATGTCATTCCCACTGATTTTAGCATTGCAAATTCGCTTCGCCTTAATTCCATATTTGTAGTAATTGTATTAAATATATTTGTAATTCCAATTAAGCTTATAACTATAATAAATCCATATAAAAATATACCTATTAATGTAAATAAATTATTCATTATTTTTGCGTTTTCGTCAAAATTATTAATAGTATAATTGGTATCTTTTAAAAACTCATCTATATCATCTTGTAATTTGTTAGCATTACTTGATTGGTAATAAATTTCTAAAGTATCGCTTGTAGTAATTTTATCAAATAGTTCATCACTTATAATTAACAATCTATATGTATTATAATTTTCTAATCCAAAAGGTTTTTGTTCTGTAACCGCTCCTATTTCTATATTATAATTCATCTCATTGTCAAATTTTCCATTTATCGTATTTCCTTTTTCTAAGTTATGTATTTTCATGTATTTATTTATATATTTTTCCTTGCTCTCATCATATCTACTTACGACTTCATAGTCACATAAAATTGCTTTATCTTTTATGTCATCATATTTTAGTCCAATAGATTTTATATATCTATTATATTCTTCATTTCCTAATGTAATAATTGTAAAATAATAACTTATATTTGGATTGAATTTCAAACTTAAAAAGTCAATATATTCTTGATTATAGTAATTTTCTTTACACTCGAAATCGCTTACCCTTAGTACTGCATATCTTTCTATATTGTCAAATGTTGTTGTTTTAATCATTTTCAAGTAATCTTCTTCTGTATAATTAGTTGATGATAATTGTAAATTTGCTTCTTTTAAATTTAGTTCATTTTCTACTGTTTGGAATGCCATTGACATAAAACTAGATAATGCAATAAATACTAATACTGATACTATAATAGATATTACAGTTGTTCTATATTTTTTATTATTTCTTTTTAAATTTTTGTATGATATTTCACCACCTACTCCAAATACTTTTTTTATAATTTTAGGAGATTTCATCTTCTTAGCTTTTATTTTAATATTACCACTATTTCTAATAGAGTCTATTGGTGACACCTTTGAGGCTCTTCTTGCACTTTTAAATGCCGAAAAATATATTGTTATCATTCCAAGCACAATTGCTATAATAACTGCTAGAAATGAAAATGAAAATTTAAGAGATAACCCTTCTGTTAGCATATCAGATAGAAAATAATTGCTAATTTTTATTAAAACAAATGTGGCAATAAAGCCTGAAAGTACTCCTAGAGGTATACCCATTAATCCTAAAATTGTTGCTTCGTAGAATACATTTCGTTTTATTTGTTTTTTAGTTGCTCCTATACTTTTTAGCATCCCATATTGTTTAATTTTTTCTGTAATTGATATGTCAAAACTATTTTTAATGCAAAATACTGAAGTAAATACAATAATTGCTATAACTATTCCTACTACTGTTCCAAGTCCACCAATACCGCTACTTCCAATAGGATTGGTTTCAAGTCCTATTAAATAACTATTCATGTTTATTTTGTATTTTGCTTTATCTAATTCTTCTTGTATTTTATTATTTTCTTCCTCTGATTTAGGTAAATATGAATAGTCTTGTGATTTTTTAAACAATTCTTCATCAATTCCTATAATATTTGCAGTTAATTTATAAATGTTTTTCAATCCATTATCTGTAAATCTCACATATACATCAAGAGCACCACTTAAATTATTGGTATCCATATATGTAATAAATGTATAGCCTGGTGCAGTATAACTTTCAATATTATTTGCAGGTCTTTCTATAATTCCAACAATTTTATATGATTTGCTTATAGTATCAATTACTTTTTCATTGTTTTCTTCATGATATGGATTATCTTGTATTAATTTATCCCCCTCAGAATCTACTCTAGTACCAATATCTAAAGAAATTTCATCGCCTACTTTTAATTCTAGTCTTCCATTTGTTTTTAAATGAGTTGGAATGATAATTTCTGACTCACTTTCTGGCAGTCTTCCTTCCACTAGCCTAATAGATAGATTCTCTAATGCACTTTTTGAAAATGATTTTATATAAGCATAAGGTTTACTTTCATTTTTTGAATTAATATTAGCATAACCTATATTTTGTGTTAAATTAATGTTTTCTATTTCACGATTGTTCTTAAAAGTTTCTAGATTATCTGCTAGAACATCATAAAATGCAACATGAAAATTTCCTTTTCTGTTTTGTTCAAAATCAATTAAAGAATAAATTGCACTTGCATACATTGAAGCAACAGCAGTAATTAGGGCAACAGAAAGCATTATACCAATAACCGTTACAATGGTTCTTTTTTTATTTAATTTAAGATTTTTTATTGTTAATTTGTTAAGCAAGTTCATAATTATCACCCCTTAAACAATTCTTCCATCTTCAATTTTGATTACTCTATCTGCAATTTTAGCAATCTCCATATTGTGTGTTATCATAATAATTGTTTGTTTAAGTTCTTTATTGGATTTCTTTAATAGAGCAACAATTTCATCACTTGATCTGCTGTCTAAGTTTCCTGTTGGTTCATCAGCAAGTATTAGTGTAGGATTTGTTATTAAGGCTCGCCCAATACTGGTTCTTTGTTGTTGGCCTCCAGAGAGCTCATTTGGCAAATGTGCTCTTCTATCTTGGAGTCCGAGTAATTTTAATAGATCATCTACTCTCTCTTTATTTACTTCTCTATTGTCTAAAGAAAGCGGTAATAATATATTTTCTTCTACATTTAATATTGGAATTAAATTATAAAATTGATATATTAGCCCTACTTGTCTTCTCCTGAATATTGCTAATTTATCATCACTAAATTCAAATATATCTTTACCATCAACAAATACTTTCCCCGATGTTGGTCTATCTACACCACCTATAATATGTAACAAGGTTGATTTGCCACTACCAGAAGCTCCTACTATTGCTACAAATTCTCCTTTTTCTACTGAAAAAGAAACATTATCTAGTGCTGTTACCTTCGTTGTATCATTTCCATAAATTTTTGTTAAGTTTTGTACTTTCAAAATTTCCATATATTTATAACTCCTTTCTTTTTTTCAAATGAATTATATAATATATAAAGTTACAAGTAAGTTACATTTTAAAAATTTTTCTGTCTTTGTTTTTATACTTAATAATTGTATTTAAATACAAAACAGATCAGTAATAAAAACTGATCTATAAAATTCACTTTAAATTAGAGCACATATATCGAGTAGTATACTATTTTATAAAATACACGTCACATGCATTCAGTCTTTGTAAATATGTTGAGCTTTTGAAATTTAATATCTTTTTTATTTTTTCTATCAATCCATCACTGTCTTGACCATTATTTATAAATATAAGTATGCCTTTTGAAATATCTTTTCCAAATAAAATTTCATTGATATTTTCTTCTGTCACTAAAATGTCTTTAGCAATATATGATTCATTTATAATTGTAAATAATAGTATATCATCTAAAAACCTGTTGTTACTAGAATTAAATAAATATATTGCTGGTATGCTATTATATTTTTCTTTTAAAATATTCACAATTTCCGATTTATTTGAGTAAAGAACTTCAGGCTCTATATTATAGTTTTCAATAAATAAGATAGTATTATCTATAGGAACCTCGTTAAAGTTTTTTAAAATATTAAAAGGAATATTAGATCTAGTTATTAAATTTTCTACAAGCTCATCCTTTCTAGAATAAAATATTTGTTTTCTGTCTTTTCCTAAGGATAAATCAATAAATATGTTAAGTATAGCAGGCATTAGAATAAGCAATACAATAAAAATTGTTAATATTATTTTTATATCTATTAGATTTCTTACAATATTTTCTATTAAATACCATATTAATATAAAAATTAAGCAGCCAATTGGCATAATATATCTTAATTCAATCCATGGAGCTGAAACAGCAACAAATAAAAAGTAAACTGTTGTTGGAATAAATATGTACATTATATATTTATTTTTTTCGCAAATTAATTTTATTTTTTTAGTCTTTTTGTAAATTATCATCCCTATCATAAAAAGAACAATTAAAAATAAAGTATTATTATAAATGTAGACGTTTATAATATATATATATTGGCAAATTCTTTTCAAAAAATCCGAAATATTTAGTATATTACTAATTACGCCTTGTCCCCTATAGCTAAAAAAAATGTGATTAATCGAATATGGAAATATCATTATAGAAAATATTCCAGAAAATAATAATGTTAGTGAATATGCAAAAAAATGTTTATACTTTTTTTCTTTTAAATATTTAAATGAAAACATAAAAAATAATGCAATTAAATAGAAGAGATAATAATAATGTGTTAGCGAACCTATTAAAGCAGAAATTCCGATAAGTAGTAGGACCTTCAAATTAATTTTCTCATAATCTAGTAGTTTTAAATGTAAGTACGTTGTTATTACTATATTTAAAGTAGACATAGAGTACATTCTTATATAAATTGCATTATTTATAGACGCTAAAGTTAAACTAGAAATTAATGCTAATATTGCAGATTTTATTATATTACTTTTACTTTCTGGTAATATTTTCTTTATTATTAAATACATAAATATAGTTATAAAAATGTACATTATCATGTTTAATATTATACCTGGCCATTTGGAAAAAAAGTTTATATTAAATTGCATGGCCAGTCTTAAAAATAAGTAATATAAAGGTGGGTGTACATCATTTTTTTGGTTTTCATACACCATAGATAAATCATTTTTTTCGTCATCATTTACACATAAATAATCTTCATAATATTCTTTGTTATGCCAAGTATTATAGAAATCTGAATTTTGTTGAATCTCAGTTTTATTATAGCTTGCAAGCCCTAAAGAATAAGCTTCATCCATATGAATATATGATTTGTTTATTCCAGCTATTAAAAATACAACAGATTGAACAATTAAAATTATTATTACAATTATTATTTCTTTTTTATAATTTTTATTTTTCATATTTTCCCCTAACGTGAATTACTTTGTCTACTGAATTTATTATGTAATAAGAAATGTAAAAAGGTATTATCATCTGTGCTAGTATCATAATAATACTATATAGTATATCTCCATTAGTTAAGTTGTATATTATCTCAATTGGTGTTCCTGGGAAATTATTAGATATAAACATTAAGTTCCCATCAAATAAATTATTAATAATCAAAGCTATTATGCTCATTATCCCTACTAAAACCGCAAAACATTTTATATCTTCTTTTTTTATTTTAATGTAATTAGTTATATTCACTAAAATTCCTAAATATATCATTATACCATGAAACAAAAAACTATGGATGCTTAGAAAATGAAAAGCTGGATACATTGGTAATGATGTTGATGGATATATAATAAATACTATTCCACCTATTGCTACACCAGTTGCTAATGCAACATCCCCTATTTTTTTTATTTTCCCATTTCCAAAAGAACTTAGTAAGCCTGCATATAATAGCATACTGCAATAATATAGTGGTACATATGTATTCACATCATGTATGGAATTTTGCTTAACATTCAAAATGATTTTTATAACTTCAAGTAACCACATAATTACAGTTGTATATCTGATAATTAGATATACATTTTTCTTTTGGATTTTTCTCGTATATTTTAATGCAATTAATATACATATTAATGTAATTCCAGCTAGCATAAAATGTCCCGCTGTAAATATTCCACATGGCTTATATATTCCAATACTTGCAAACAATAGATTTCAACTTCTTTCCATATCTGATTTATTATTATAGTTAAGTGGATTTACTTTCGGATTTATAAAGTCAAAATTATGACCCCATTTTGCTTGTTCAAATATTTATCTAGTCCATTTGAACAAAGCAGAGCATGTCATTACATCTATTGCTAAAATTATTTTTTTTCATTTAATTTTCTCCTATAATTTCAAATCCAATTTCGCAAATTTTTTCTTTGATATATGATATATCTATATCTTTATTAGTTGTTATAATAACATCTCCTGTTTTATAACTTGCATCTACATTTTCAACACCATCTATATTCATTAATGCATTTTTAATTCTATTTTCACAGCCTTGGCACACCATACCATCTACATTAATTTCAATTTTTTTCATAAATAACACTCCCTTTCATGTTCTAATAAATTATATATCTTTTATATTAACTTGTAAACTTATATTATATTTATTTAGCTTGATTTTGCAATAATATTTTGTTATCATTTAATAAACAATTTATATTATTCGAGGAAAATTTATGATTATAAGAGAAAACAATCCATATTTTTTAAATGATTTTTTAGATTATTCTGCTACTATATTAAACAAATCTCCAAATACAATAAAAGAATATAACTATGATATATCTCATTTTTTAAAATTTATAAAATGGAATTTTAATATGGTAAAATTATCTGGTGATGAAGATATTAAATCTATTAAAATTTCTGATTTAGAGATTAGTACAATAGCACAGATAAAATTAGAAGATATTCACGCTTTTTTAGCCTATTTAAAGCAAAATTATCGTAGTAAGCCAGCTACATTAGCAAGAAAAACTGCAAGTATCCGAGTTTTTTTTCATTATTTATGTAACAAAACTAAAAAAATCCCCCTAAATCCTGCTCAAGATTTAGAAAGCCCAAAATTAGACAGACGCTTGCCAAAATATTTAACTTTGGAGCAAAGTAAAAAATTACTTCAAACAGCTTTAACTAATAAGCAAGGTCACGGCAACCACGATAATCGTCAGAGAGATTATGCAATTATTACATTATTTTTAAATTGTGGAATGCGTCTTTCAGAACTGGTTGGTATTAATATTAAAGATATCGATTTCTCTAATTTAAAATTAAACGTTATAGGTAAAGGAAATAAGGAACGCACAATTTATCTAAATAAAGCTTGTATTGATGCAATAAGAAAATATATTGAAGTAAGACCAAAAGAAGAAATAAAATTTAATTCTAAAGATGCTTTATTTTTAAGTGAGCGAAAAGAAAGGATAAGTAATCGTACAGTACAAGGGATTGTAAAAGAGCAACTAAAGTTGGCAGGTATTGATCAAACAAAATTTTCTGTACATAAACTGCGCCACACAGCTGCAACCTTAATGTACAAATATGGACATGTTGATATAAGGGCTTTGCAAGAACTGTTAGGACACGAAAGCATTTCAACAACAGAGATTTATACACATGTTGATAATGAGCAAATTCGTGCTGCTGTTGAAAGCAATCCACTTGCTAAACAGTAGTAATCTATAAGCTATTGTTTCTATAATTCTCTATAACTAAAAAAAAAGGCATATAAAGCCTTTTTTTTAGTTTAAATTATTAAAGTAAGAGTGGTTGCAATTGCTCTTTATCTAATGCTTTGTATACTGTATCTACAATATAATTTTTATCAAAAACTATTGAGTTGGGTTTGGTAATTGGATTATCCTGCCTAAATGGAACAAAAAAAATATTTTTACTATTTAATAACTTACCAATATTTATTGCATTAGATCCCAGTGCATTATTAGTTGAAATTCCAATAACAATGCTGTTCCCATTTCTAAGATGTGATTTTGCAGCCATAGTAACAGTGGTATCTATTATGTCATTTGCTAGTTTTGATATAGTATTGCCGAGTACAAGGTGCAATAATTAAAACATCTGTTAAATGTTTCGGTCCAATTGGTTCTGCATCTTGTATAGTATGAATTATCTCTTTTCCTGTTATATTCTCTATTTGCTTTATAAAATCTTTTGCCTTTCCAAATTTTGTATCTGTCAAATATGCATGTTCTGACATAATAGGAATAATTTCAGCACCTTCATCTATTATTTTTTCCATTTGAGGTATCGTCGTTTTAAATGTACAAAAAGATCCTGTAAGAGCAAACCCTACTTTTATTCCTTTTAAAAGCACAAAACATAACCTCCCTTCACAAATAAGATTGTCTTATTATATTGTATGAAATTACGTTGAGTGCTGTTAATTAAATATTTTCTTATTGTATTGTAATTATGATATAGTATTAGAATTATATGTTAAAGATAGCTAATTACTGTACCAGTTCAAGAGTTTCTTGTGCAATCATCATTTCTTCATCTGTTGGAATAACAAATACTTTTACTTTTGAAGTTGTGCTCGAAATTTGTTTTGCCTCACCTTTAGTTTTATTCATTTTGCTGTCAATATCTACCCCCATAAATTCTAGTTGTCTACATATTGATTCTCTAACATTACTTTGGTTTTCACCTATTCCTCCTGTAAAAACAATGCAATCTACTCCGCCTAATTTTACTGCATAACGTGCAATATATTGGGCTACCGTACTATTAAAAATATCAATTGCTATTTTGGCCTTTTCGTCTTCACGAGATTTCTCTTCTATCTCCCTAAAATCAGGAACCATGTCAGCAATAGCAGAAAGTCCAGACTTTTTATTTAGTATGGTGTTCATTTCTTCTGGTGCAATGTGCGCTTTTTCCATAATATACGTTACAACAGAAGGATCTAGATCTCCACTACGTGTTACCATTGCAATTCCACCAAGAGGAGTAAGTCCCATGCTTGTGTCTAGAGATTTTCCTTCTTTAATTGCGCATAGTGATGCACCTTGTCCTAAATGACATGTTATAATTTTTAAATCTTTAATATCCTTTTCCATTAATTTTGCAGCACATTTAGAAACATAACTGTGAGATGTCCCATGTGCTCCATATTTACGAACGCGATACTTTTCATAATATTCTACTGGTATAGGATATAAATAATTTTCTATTGGCATTGTCTGATGAAAAGCTGTATCAAATACTGCAACCATTGGTATTGTTGGCATAAGTTTTAAACAAGCCTTTATTCCTAGCACTGCCGCAGGATTATGAAGTGGAGCAAATTCCCCACATTCTGCAATTTGTTCTATTACTGTTTCTGTAATTTTGGCAGGGCCATTAAAAATTTCACCACCATGTACAATCCTATGCCCAACTGCCCCAATTTCATCTAGCGAAGATATTACACCATATTCTTTGCTTAATAATTGTTCTATTACAATTTGCAAGGCTTCATCATGCGCAAGAACAGATTTTTCAATAATATACTTTTCTGTTCCTACCTTATGTGTTAAAAAAGCTTCATTTTCTCCGATTCGTTCATAATTTCCTTTTGCAAGCAATGTTTTGCTGTCCATATTAATTAATTGGTACTTTAGTGAAGAACTTCCACAGTTCAAAACAAGAATTTTCATTTTTTATTTGTATGCATGTAAGCATATACTCTCCTTTCCAAAATATTTATGTTTGTATTATATATACTATTTAAAAAAAGTGCAATACAGCAGTTCATATATTATAAGAAAAGTGGATTCACCACATGTGCATTTTACTTTGCAAATGTGCATAGGCTAAGGAAATTAAGTCTTACTGTATATAAAAACTTCGCTAAAAATAAAGTCTATTTTTCTACACAATAAAAAGAGTGTAGCATTTTTATGCCACACTCTTTGGATGGTAGAATTACAGCAAAACATCATCTAGCAAAACCTGGATGGTGTTTTTCTCTCCAATTCTAGCAGAATTGCAAAAATGAACAGGAAAGTGTTTCAGTATATCCCTTGAGTCCTGCGGTCTTGCCACAAAAGTTACTTGAAATACACCGTTTTTGAGCAAATCGAAATTTCCTACTGTACCATACTCCTCTAAAACATTTTCGATTTTTTTCTCGATTTCCCGTAGTTTACCATTCATTCTAATTCCCATCCTTTCTATTTACCGTATCGGCAATTATAAAATATATTATAACATTTTTTCTTCGCATTATCCATCTTTTTTCTGTTTTTATTAAGGAAATTATTTTTTCCTACAAAATAAATCAGAGGGAGAATTCTCCCTCTGGTTTGGAAAAAATTTATGAAAAATTAATTTGAATGAAGTAAAGGTAACCTACTTTATTCGGCAAAATCATACCCTCCTCTTCAGGTGTTACGATTATGCAATCACTGACTTCTTTTTGCAAATTATCAATTAAATTACTGATTTCCTTTAATGTCGCTCTGACTGTCAACTCAAAATGAGATGGTTGCTCCAAAAAAATCTTTAAACTCTTTACTTCAACGTTCGGTGTTTTGACTAAGCATGCTACTATTAAATCCAGTGTGTCAAATATTTTCTCTGTTTTTTTGCAATCTGTTTCATCAATTAATTTGCCATTTTTATCCATGTTAATCATACGTTTCCGATTTTCCATTTTTCTTCCTCCTTATATGTTTCTTTAATTGAAACTATATTACAGTATAGCATAATATTAACTATTTTACAAGTTCTAGGGTCTCTCTTGCAATCATAAGTTCTTCTTCTGTAGGAACAATCCATACCTTCACTTTAGAATTTTTACATGAAATTTCCTTTTCTTCTGCTCTTATTTTATTTGCTTCTTGATCTAATTCAACTCCCATAAATCCGAGGTATGAACATATTTCCTTTCTTTCATCTGGTCCTCTTTCTCCAACTCCTCCGGTAAATGTTATAACATCAACTCCATTCATTGAAGCTGCATATCTTGCAATATAGCCAGCAATAATATAGCAATATTCTTTTATTGCAAGAATAGCCCTCTCATTACCTTTTTCGGCCTCTGCTAAAATATCTCTGTTATCTGCTGAAATACCTGATATCCCAAGCAATCCGGATTCTTTATTTAAAATTCTATTCATTTCTTTTGGGCCAATATTTTCTTGTTCCATAATATATGTTACAACAGATGGGTCCAAATCACCACTTCTACTACCCATTGCAATTCCTCCAAGTGGAGTAAGTCCCATACTTGTATCTATGCACTTTCCTCCTTGAATAGCACATATTGATGCTCCCTGTCCAATATGACAGTTAATTATTTTTAAATCTACTGGGTTTTTTCCTAAAATTTCTGCTATCCTTCCAGCTACATACTTATGTGAAGTGCCATGTGCCCCATACTTACGTACTCCATATTTTTTATAGTATTGATATGGAATTGGATATATGTAATGTTCTTTTGGCATCGTTTGGTGAAATGCTGTATCAAAAACAGTAACATTCTGTTTCCCTGGTAATTCCTTTTGGCAAGCTCTAATGCCTTGCAAATGTCCTGGATTATGAAGCGGTGCAAATTTAATTGCATCTTCTATTCCGTTTATTACTTCATCATCAACAATAACTGATTTTGTGAATTTTTCTCCTCCATGCACAATTCTATGACCTATTGCATTAATTTCATCTAAACTTTTAATTACACCATGTTCACTATCGGTCAACTGTTCTAAAATAAATCTTATAGCATCATCATGCGTTTTTGCTTCTCTCTCATATTTATATTTTTCATCTCCCACTTTATGTGTTAAAAAAGAATTTCCAATTCCAATTCTTTCATAATTTCCCTTTGCCATTACAGATTCATCATCCATATTCATTAATTGATATTTTACAGATGAGCTGCCACAATTAATAACTAATATTTTCATAAATGGTCTCCCTTCTATATTTGATTTTGCGCTTGAACAGCAGTTATAGCTATAACACCAATAATGTCTTCTGTACTACAACCCCTTGATAAATCATTAACTGGTTTCGCAATTCCTTGACATAGTGGTCCATAAGCTTCAGCTTTCGCCAATCTTTGCACAAGTTTATAACCGATATTTCCTGAATCTAGATTTGGGAATATCAATGTGTTTGCATTTCCTGCAACGGCACTTCCTTGTGCTTTAGATTTAGCAACTTCTGGAATAATTGCAGCATCTAATTGTAGTTCACCATCTATCAACAAATCAGGTGACTTTTCCTTTACTAATCTTGTTGCCTCAATTACCTTATCTACTAATTCAGATTTTGCACTTCCATATGTAGAGTAAGAAAGCATTGCTATCTTTGGTGTTTTTCCAACTAGTAGTTCAAAGCTTTTACCAGATGAAATAGCAATCTCAGATAAGCTCTCTGCATCTGGGTTTGCATTTAATCCACAGTCAGAAAATACAAAGACTCCATCTTCACCATATTTGCAGTTTGGAACACACATAACAAAAAATGCTGAAACAAGTTTTGTTCCCGGTGCTGTTTTTAATATTTGTAGCGCAGGTCTTAGCGTATCTGATGTAGAGTGAGCTGCACCAGATACTAACCCATCTACTTCACCAGATTTGACCATCATCATTGCGTAGTGTGTTGAATCTAATATCAGTTCTCTTGCTTTTTCTTCAGTCATTCCCTTTGCTTTACGCAATTCATAAAATGTTTGAACATATTCTTCATAATGCTCAGATTTTGCTGGTTCAATTATTTTGATACTTGAAATATCAATATTATTTTCTTTAGCAACCTTTTGTGCCTCATCTTTGTTTCCAACAAGTACTACATTTGCAAATCCCTCTTTCTGTACTCTGCTTACAGCTTCTAATACTCTTTTATCATTTGCTTCTGGAAGTACAATCGTCTTTATATTGGAACTTGCTCTTTTTTTCATTTCATCAATAAACGCCATATTTTTTCCTCCTAAAAAAATAATATGTATATTATATAAATTTTTCTGGCTAATTTCAATGATTTTTCTAAAAAATACTATAAAACAATGATTGATTTTTTAGCTTTTTTATTTTATAATGTTTTTATGCGAATATGCTGGAACTGGCAGACAGGCACGTTTGAGGGGCGTGTGCATTTTGCGTGTGGGTTCGAGTCCCACTATTCGCACCAATAACGCATTAAATGTTCCTTTTAATGCATTTAATAAAGCTCTTTTATAGTAATAAACTATAAAAGAGCTTTATTAAAAGTAAATCGATAAGCCGGGTTCTGTCGTGAATGGTCATTTATCTAGGATAAATATTGCTATTTACCTCAATCCACCTAGCAGAAGCAAGCGAGCAACTTATAGCTTCAATTTAAAGATGTTTCTCCAGATGGGGTTTACACAAGAAATATGTCACCACATTCTTTGTGAGCTCTTACCTCACATTTTCACCCTTACCAATTATTTGGCGGTTATTTTCTGTTGCACTTTCCTTAAGGTTTCCCTCACTGGGTGTTACCCAGCATCATTGCTCTGTGGAGCCCGGACTTTCCTCATGTATAAATAAATTATACACGCGACCATTTAATTTACTTTAAGTAATATTTTAAACTTTTTTTTCGTAAAAGTCAATATTTATAAGTTATCTATTTCCTCTAACAGGTTTCTATATTTAATATAAAAAATCTCCCTATCTTCTAAAGAAACAGAATTTTTAAGTTCATTTAACATAACATATGATTTATTTATTTGATATGAGTTAGTCCCTATGAAAGACGCATCTGCCATTACTACACTAAAGGCTTCCCCTGCTTTGTTTATTTCATCTTTTGCCATATTCCACTTTCCATTTTCAATTAAAGCGTATGCGTTTATAATAAAAGATTTTGTTTTATATAAATTTATTTTAGATGTGTCTTGAGAAATTATTTGTATATATTTAGGTAAATAACTATATAGATTTGCAAGTGCATGCGTTGAATTTAATTTGTCCTCATTTTTTATATTTTGTGTTGTTTGGTCTAGATCTTCACTAAACTTAATTATATCATCTTTATTAATATTTAATTCATATAAATCAAGTAATATAGTATTCCATGCATAATAAATATTTTCAATTTCATTTTTTATTCCGGCCCAATCTATCTGTGTCGTTACAGGGTTTAAAATTGTATTGGGCGACATTTGAGATGCAATAATTGATGTACTATCTTCTTCATTGGAATTATTATTTTCCTCTTCATTGTCGCTATTTTCCGTACTTTGAGAAGAAGATGAAGAACTGGATTTCTCTTGTTCTGCTGTTTCTTTATCAAGTGAAATTTGTTCTGTTGTTATTTTATAATTTTCAAAAGTTATATTATTTAATCGATTTAACATATCAATAAATTTAGTAGATAAATACTCTATTTCATCGACTGCTTTTTTATTTAAATCCATTTCTTGAGAAGAACATCCCGACAAAAAGGTAAACATTATAGTGCAAATTAAAATTAAGATAGTCGTTAATATAACTTTTTGGAAGCTCATTCAAAATCACCTTTTAGTAGTATTTCCGAAAAATTACCTTTTATTCTTTTGAATAGTATTTTATAATTTTTTAATACTAAATATAAAACAGAAAAAATATTGGAGGATTAAAATTGAATACAATAATTTCATTATACAGCATGAGCAAAAACCAAATAGAGCGTTTTTTAAGTAGTTATTATGGAAAAAAAATAGTAATAAAAGAAGATAAATGGGAAAAAGCCTATGAAAATCCAGTAGAAATGGCAGAATTAATTGGTATTTTCATAGACAATAATGAAAAATTTAATATTAACATGTGGATAAGTATTGATAAAGGTGTTTTTATAAACGTTACAGAGAATAATGCTAACCAAATTATTAAGTATTTATATGAACGATTTCCATATTAATAACATATATTTATTGTTCTAGCAAAATAGTAACTGGTCCATCGTTTAGTAATTCTACTTCCATATGAGCACCGAATTTTCCGTTTTTCTACATGAACACCTTCTTGCTTACATTTTTCCATAAAATATTCATATAGTTCTTCTGCTATATCTGGAGAAGCAGCATTGGCAAAACTAGGTCTATTCCCCTTTTTGCAATCAGCATATAAAGTAAATTGAGATACAATTAAAAGTTTGCCATTTATATCTTTAATTGATAAATTCATTTTTTCATTTTCATCCTCAAAAATCCTTAAGTTACATAATTTTTTAGAAAGGAGGTCTGCTGTTTGCTTTGTATCGTTTGGTCCTATCCCAATTAACACTAAAAATCCCCTATTTATTTGTCCTGTTACAGCACCATCAGAAGTTACTTTTGCTTTTGTAACTCTTTGTATTATAAGCCTCATGTTTTACATTCCCTTTCAAAATATTTCTTCATACAAAAATTTAGTAATTTTATCAGCATCTTATTCACATTTAGCTGCTCTAGTCATAAGCATATTTACTGCATTTTCTGGATCCAAATGATTATTTAAAACATCATATACCGCATTTACAATTGGCATTTCAATATTATGTTGCATAGCAAGTTTTTTAGCAATTTCTATATTATCAACACTTTCAATTGTCATTCCAATTTTTTCTCTTACATATGATAAGCTATTACCTTTTCCAATTAAAAAACCAGCATTTCGATTGCGGCTATGTTCACTTAAACATGTTACAATTAAATCTCCAAGACCTGTTAATCCATAAAAAGTTTCTTCATTAGCCCCCATTTTTATACCAAGTCTTTTAATTTCTACCAATCCCCTTGTAATTAGTGCTGCAAAAGTATTGTCTCCAAGTCCTATTCCAGCTGCAATTCCTGCACAAAAAGCAATAATATTTTTTAAAGCTCCACCTAATTCAATTCCCTTTACATCTTTTGAATAGTAAATCCTTAAGTTTTCATTCATAAAGGTTTGTATCACCATATCTTTTATTCCTTCATGTTCTGTTCCTATAACAAGAGCTGTTGGAATACCTACTGATACTTCCTCAGCATGACTTGGTCCTGATAAAACACCTAACTTTGCAAATGGCATCTCTTCTTTTAAAACATCTACCAAAGTATATAGTGTTTCTGCTTCAAATCCCTTTGAACACATAATTACTGGTTGATTCGTAATAAACCTTTTATAGCTTTGAACAGTATTTCTTACAAATTTTGATGGTGTAACATGTAATACAATATCGCTTCCCCATATTACTTCTTCATAATCCAAACTGCAATTAATATTATCTGGTAAAGCAACATTTGGCAAAAATTTGCATCTTTTATATTTGTTAATTAAGTTAGCTTCTTCCTCTGAAAAAGACCATACTTTAACTTCATTCCCTAATTTGGCCAGATGAATGGCAAGTGCAATTCCCCAACTTCCACTACCTATAATAGCTATTTTTTTCATGCGTGAATCCTCCATTTTTTAGTTTAGTTTTGTTTTATTAAAACTTAATTTGTTTTCTTTTCCCTCTAAAATTCTTTGTATGTTTGTTCTGTGTAAAAAAACAACATATGTAGCAAGTAATATTCCAAAAACAACATAATTTGAATTTGGAACTAAATAATTTTGTTGAATAAATATAGTAAGCACTGGGAATAAAACTGCCGCCATAATCGATCCTAAAGAAACAATCTTTGTTAATATCATAATAAGAATTGCAAATACTAAGCATATCAATCCAATTTGCCAATTAATCATTAGTAAAACACCTAAGCTAGTTGCAACCCCCTTTCCTCCCTTAAAGTGAAAGAAAATAGGAAATGAATGTCCAATAACAACAAATATTCCAGCAATTTGTAGCAATAATGCTCTATTGATGCCTTCTATAAACAGTCCAAATACATATGCTATCAGTACAGCTATTACACCTTTTAAAATGTCACAAAATAAGGTTAAAATTGCTGCTTTTTTTCCAACTGTTCTAAGTACATTTGTACTTCCTGCATTTTTACTTCCTTTTTCTCTTACGTCAATTCCCGCAAATTTTTTTCCAAATATAATAGAGAAACTAATACTTCCTAATAAATATGCTATAATTCCAATTAAAATATAATATGTAATCATAAATTTTTTACCTCCTATAATTTAGTTTTTTCGCGTATAATAATTCTTATTGGGGTTCCGTTTAATCCAAAGCTATTTCTTATTTGATTTACTAAATATCTTTCATATGAAAAATGAAATAGGCTCTTATCATTTACAAATATTACAAAAGTAGGTGGCTTTGTAGATGCCTGAGTAGCATAAAATATTTTAAGCCTTTTTCCTTTATCTGTTGGCGGTTGTACTATTGCAATAGCTTTATTTATAACATCATTAAGAGGTGCAGTTGCAATACGCATAGCATTTTGATTTGTCACCGTTTTTATTAAACTGAATAGTTTATCTACTCTTTGTCCAGTTTTAGCGGAAATAAAAATAATAGGTGCATATGTTAAATACGATAATTTTTGATATATTTCTTTTTTATATTTTTCTAATGTCCCAGTTTCTTTTTCTAGTGCATCCCACTTATTAACAACAATTATTATTCCTTTTCCTGCTTCATGTGCTTCTCCTGCAATTTTAGTGTCTTGTTCTGTAACTCCTTGAGTTGCATCAATCATTAGCAAACATATGTCTGATCTTTCTATCGCCAGCATTGTTCTCATTATACTAAATTTCTCTATACTTTCTGTTACTTTACTTTTTCTCCTGATTCCAGCAGTGTCAATAAAAACAAATCTTCCAAAATCATTTTCAAAAAAAGTGTCAATAGCATCTCTTGTTGTTCCTGCAATATCACTTACAATTACACGATTTTCACCTAATATTTTGTTAATTAGTGAGGATTTTCCTACATTTGGCTTTCCTATTACTGCAACTTTAATAACCTCCTCTTCAAGATTGTTACTTTCTTTAGGAAGTTCATTATAAATTGCATCTAACACGTCACCAATTCCAAGACCATTTGTACTCGAAACTGGATAAGGAGTTCCCATCCCTAAATTGTAAAACTCATATGTTTCTTCTGGAATTTTGCCTATATTGTCTGCCTTGTTGCAGACTAAAATAACAGGTTTTTTGGTTTTCCTTAACATGTTAGCAATTTCTTTATCTGATGACGTAATGCCCTGCTTTATGTCTGTTATAAATATAATAACATCAGCAATTTGCATCGCAATATTAGCCTGTGTTCTCATCTGTGATAAAATTACATCCTCTGTTTCTGGTTCTATACCTCCTGTATCAATCACAGTAAATTCGCAGTCTCTCCAAGAAGCATCAGCATAAATTCTATCTCTTGTAACACCTGCTATGTCTTCAACAATAGAAATTCTTCCACCTACAATATAGTTAAAGAAGGTAGATTTACCTACGTTAGGTCTCCCTATAATAGCTACTGTTGGTTTACTCATCTCTCTATTGCACCTCCTTTTCTGGTTAAATTATAGCATATGCTTTTTTAAAAATATATAAAATTAAAAAAATTTTAAAAAAATCACCTTCAGTTAAACTGAAGGTGTATATTTTATTCTGCCTTTTTTGTTACAACTTCTTTTCCATCATAGTAACCACAATTTGGACAAATTCTATGTTGCATTATCTTTTCGTGGCAATGTTTACATTCTACTAAATTTTGGTTTTCAAGTTTCCAAGTTGATCTTCTTGCTCCTGTTCTCGCCTTTGACCATCTTCTTTTTGGTTGTGCCATGTTATTTCCCTCCCTCGTTTTGTACAGCAATATTATATGTGTTCTTATTTTTTTAACAACTTAAATTTCTAATTTATTATACAAGGATAATCTTTATTTGTCAAGCAATTTTTTTGTAGGTACATTCTAACTTTTGTGCGCTATTGCTATCAGCGTTTTAGTTCTACAAATAAAGTATTGAGCGAGAAGAGCAACCATCGTGATAGGCAGTGGTTGTGTCACCATTGTAACGATAACTTGCTGGTTATAAATAACCATAAAATGTAACGCCCCAGTAACTTCCTCGAGTAGCTCTGCTGTTCGTAGAAGCAGCTTCTGCTGTCCATTCTTTACAGTTACCTTCAAGGTCGTAAATATTTAACATACAGTCTAATTCATTTTGTCCTGACAATGCATGGTTTTTAGTTAACTTTCTATTAGTATGTCCATTCTCTGAGTCTTCCTCTCTTTCTTTTAAAAATTTTATTACTTGGTCGTACTGGCACCCCCATATCATTTGTTTATTTGCTTCTACATCTCTTATTGTATTATATAAGCCATACCATGTGTTTGCTCCTAAATAGTTGCCATCTTCTGTTATATTGGCTGAGTTATCTGCTATTAATACCTTCTGCCCCTTTTTGCTACTTCCTCTTTCCCCTACTTCATATCTACTTATATAAAATCCTCCATTCTTGGCTACACTCTTTGCCATTACTGTAAAGTCACTTTGCATTTGTTCTAAAAAGTTTTGTGCTGTACTTCCTTCTAACATGCCTGCTTTCTCCAAATTACAACTATCTCCATCATATTCATTACCTGTTCCTTCACCTGTTACAATAGCTGGCTCTCGATTATCACTATTTTCATCATACGTTTGGTCTGTTTGTTCAAAGTTTATTGTATAAGAAAAAATTGTGTTTCCGGATTCATCTGTTGTATAGCTTTCTGTACCTATGTACAGTCTTCCTACTAAATTGGTGGCTGTGGTTGCATGAGCCGGGTTTGTACATTCTAATGTGTCTGTTTCTTCATTATATACTAAATTACATATTTTATTTCCATTTTCATCTGCTAACTTATTATTATTTTCACACATTACCATATCATTTATTTCTTCTACTGGTATCCATACATATTGATTTACTGTTTCTTGCAAGTTCCTTTGCTTCTGTTTTCCCTTTCATTTTTGGCTCCTCTCCTTTTGGGCTTTATTTTTTCTTTTATTTTTTTTGCACACAAAAACTACCCATCTCGTACATGATTTGTTTCATGACAAGATAGGTAGCTTTTTTTATCTCTTTTTTATTTGCTTTATTGGTTAAATTTAATTGTGTGTGTGCGTGTGTGTGTACAGCCACGCGGGTTTCCTCCTCTTTGCCTTTTGTGTTTTTTCTTATTTTCTTTTGCCTACATATTTTGAAATAATTTTATCACAGGAGGTAATAAAGTCAATATTTTTATGAAAAATATCTTTGTTTTCTTTCTTTATATGTCAATATTGCTATAAAATTTCTTTAATTTCTATAAGCCTTATATTTTTTGTGGATTATAATATAATTTGTTTTTCTATGTAATTCCACGAGTCTTTGCACATATCATGTATTGACTTTTCTGCAGTCCACCCTAACTCTTCTTTTGCTTTTTTTGGGTCTGCATAGCACATTGCTATATCTCCTGGCCTTCTTTCTACAATTTTATATTTTACATGTTTTCCTGTTGCTCGTTCAAATGATTTTATCATATCTAATACACTATAACCAATTCCAGTTCCTAAATTATATATATATAATCCTGTTTGTTCATTATCTAACTTCTCCAATGCCTTAATATGCCCTTTTGCTAAATCCACAACATGGATATAATCTCTTACTCCTGTTCCATCAGGTGTATTATAATCATTTCCAAATACTGAGAGTTCATCTAAAATTCCTGCTGCAACGCGTACAATATATGGCATTAAGTTATTAGGTCTACCTTTTGGTTCTTCCCCTATTAAGCCACTTTCGTGTGCCCCAACTGGATTGAAATACCTTAATATAGCAATATCCCATGTTTTATCTGATGCATATATATCCTTTAAAATTTGTTCAATATACAACTTTGTTGTACCATATGGATTAGTAGTGCCTCCAGTTTTACAATCTTCTGTTATTGGAATAACCTGAGGGTCACCATATACAGTTGCAGACGAGCTAAACACAAATTTCTTCACATCATATTTTCGCATTGTATCTAATAATATAAGTGCACCAGATACATTATTTATGTAATATTCTATTGGCTTTTGTGTTGATTCTCCAACTGCTTTATAACCTGCAAAATTCATTACTGCATCTATTTTATTTTCTTCGAATATTTTTTCTAACATTTTTCTATCTAAATAGTTCATTTTATAAAACTTAAAGTCTTTTCCTGTAATTTTTCTAATTGCATCTAGCGTCTTAGGGGAACTATTTGAAAAGTCGTCTATTATTACTACTTCTCTTCCACTGTTTAATAATTCAACAGTGGTATGGCTACCTATAAAGCCTGCCCCTCCCGTTACTAATACTGCCATTTAATCACTCTCCTTTAAAATCTCTTTTATTTCTTCATATCTTTTTACTTTTGCAGTAGTTGTTTTTGTCATTGGATCTTTGGTTAAAATTAAATATTTCATCCACTTATATGTAGGTAATTCTTGGTTAATTCTTTTTATGTCCTGCCATACTATGTGTTCTAATTCTTTTTCAGTTTTACCCGGATATTTGCTATTTATATATTCTTCATTATATACTATTTTTACACTAACAATTAAATCATCATCTTTTGGTTTTCCAAACACCATACTCTCTTCAACATATGGTAAATTATTAATTAATTGTTCTATTTCCTCTGGATATACATTTTTACCATTTTTTAAAACAATCACATTTTTCATTCTCCCTGTTATAAATATATACCCATCTTTATCTATATAACCTAAATCTCCTGTATGAAACCACCCATCCTTCAAAACTTTATTTGTTGCTTCTTCATTTTCATAGTAACCAAGCATTATATTAGGCCCTTTAGCTATTATTTCCCCTATGTTATCTTCATTTGGATTATCTATTTTTATTTCTACACTGTGTAATGGGAAACCAACAGATCCATATTTAATTGCTTTTATATTTTCTGCTGACAAAACAGGAGATGTTTCTGTTAGTCCATAACCTTGTACTGTAAGGATTCCAAAATCATTAAATCCTTTTGCAACTTTTCTATCTATGGCAGAAGCCCCACTAATAATAAATCTTAAATTTCCTCCAAGGTTGTTAATAATATCTTTAAATAATTTTCGTCTGACATCAATTCCAAATTTTAATAAGAAATTGCTTATTGGTATTGCTATTTTTATTAATCTTGTTTTCCCTTGTTTTTCTACTTCTGACATTATTTTTTTATACATTTTTTCTAGTAATAATGGAACACAAACAAACACTGATACTTTATATTCCTTTAGGTTTTCTTGGATATGTCTTAGCCCATCACAAAAAACATTCGTTGCTCCGCTTGCCAAGAAAACCAATAATCCAGTTGAACCAAACGTGTGATGGAATGGTAAAAAGGCAAGATTTACATCTGTATCATACATTTTTTCTACTAAACTCATATCATTTATATTAGATACTATGTTTTTATGGGACAATACAACTGCTTTTGAAAGCGATGTCGTTCCTGATGTAAAAATGATTGTGGCCATTTCCTCGTTTGAAATTTCTGCTTCTAAATATTCTGTACTTCCTTTTTTTAGTTCATTATTACCTAGTTTCAATAGTGTACTTATATTATCAATTCCTTCTTCATCTATATTATCCATGCAAACATATTTTGACACTATATTTTTTTCTCTTACTTTTTTTACCGTCTCCAAATATGAATGTTCGAAAATTATTGCATCACTTCTGCTTCTTTCTAATGAAGAAATTATTTCTGCTTCAGGTAATCCTTTATCTAATGGTACAGCAATACCTGTACCATTCAATATAGCAAGATAGCTAAGTGCCCATTCATAACGATTTTTACCAATAATTGCAATTCGTTTCCCTTTTAGTCCTAATTTTATAAGTGCTGTTCCAAGTGCATTTATTTCTTCTCCAAATCTTTCATATGAAATATGTTCATAATTAATTTTTGCTTTATCCTTATGCTTAATTATAAATGCATCATTTTTTCCATATGTTTTTACTGAATTTCGTATAAGGTCTCTTATATTTTGAAAATTAGTACCATGGTATAGTGTATCTCGTGATTTCATGTTTATCATTTCCTTCCCAATAAGGCATACACCTTTTTTATAAATTTATGCTTATACAATATCATAAATTATAAATGTTTTACAATGGAAGTGACCAGTCATTCAAAGTTTACCTTATTTATATAAGTCTTTATATATTCTATAATCTCTTAGTATTTTTCTTACATAATTGTTTGTTTCCTTAAATGGTATGTTTTCTATATCTGTTCCGATCATCACGTATAATTTCCTCTTCAATCCACTTTTCAACGTTACCTAGCCCTGCATTATAAGCAGTCAGTGCCAAATAAATATTATTATAATATTTCAATAGTTCTGAAAAGTATTTTGTCCCTAGCATAATATTTATTTCTGGCTCATAAAGTATTTCTTTTGTAGTATATTCTAATCCAATTTTTTGTGCCGTTTCCTTTGCTGTATTTTCCATTAGTTGCATTAGTCCACATGCACCACTGCTTGAAGTAATATTTGTTTCAAAGTTGCTTTCAGCTTTTATAATTGAGTATACAAGAAGTTCATCGAGTCCATATTCTTCGGAATATTTTTCTACTTCATTTTGGTATTTAAGGGGATATATTTTTTTTAATATTATATTTTGGATTTTAACAACCCCAAATAATAGTATTACTACTATTAGAATTATAATCAACATAATAAATATTTTTATATATTTTTTCAAATCTCGCTCCTTATTTTATCTTTCGTTATTGTTTAGCCTCATACCAATTTTTACCTTCTCCTATTTCAGTATTTAATGGTACTCTTAATTTTATAGCATTTTCCATGCAATTTTTCAATATGTTTTTTACTTTTTCTTTTTCATCTTCATATGTTTCAATTAATAATTCATCATGTACTTGAAGAACTAATTTTGATTTCATATTGTTTTGTTTTAGCTCTTTATATACATGCATCATCGCAATTTTTATAATGTCTGCTGCACTTCCTTGAATTGGTGTGTTCATTGCAACACGGTTTCCGAATTGTCTTACCATGTAGTTATTAGATTTTAGTTCTGGTACATATCTTCTTCTCTTAAGTATTGTTTCTACATATCCTTTTTGCTTAGCCTCTTCTACAATATCTTCCATAAACTTTTTTATCCCACTGTATTTTTCTAAGTATTGTTCAATATATTGTTTTGCTTCTTTTTTTGTAACTCCAAGTTGCTCTGCAAGTCCAAAATCACTAATTCCATATACAATTCCAAAATTCACTGCTTTTGCCTTTGATCTCATTTCTTTTGTTACTTCATTTATTGGAACCCCAAACACTTTAGATGCTACTTGTTTATGAATGTCATCTCCATTTTTAAATGCTTCTATCATTGTTTTATCATCTGCAACATGTGCAAGAACTCTAAGCTCAATTTGAGAGTAGTCTGCATCAATGAAAATTGTATTTTCTTTTTCTGCTTTAAATACTTTTCTAAGTTGCTTTCCAATTTCCATTCGTGTTGGTATGTTTTGCATATTGGGGTCAGTACTGCTTATTCTCCCTGTCGCTGTAACTGTCTGGTGGAAATGTGAATGAATACGATTTGTTTTTGCATTAATATATGGAATTAACCCATCTACAAATGTAGAATTTAATTTTGATATTTGCCTATATTCTAATATCTTTTCAACAACTGGATGTTCTTTTCTTATTTTTTCTAGGACATCTACATCTGTTGAATAACCACTTTTATTCTTTTTTTGAACTGGAAGTTTGAGCTTATCAAATAATACTTCTCCAAGTTGCTTTGGTGAATTTATATTAAAATCTTCACCCGATATCTTATTTATCTCTTTAGTAAGTGTTTCAATTTGTTTTTGTAACTCATTTCCATATAGTTGAAGCTCTTTCTTGTCTAGATATATACCCGTGTATTGCATATCTGCTAGCACTTCTGCAAGTGGCATTTCTACATTAATGAATAAATCTAAAAGATCTGCCTCTTTTAGTTTTTTCTTTAATTTGCCATATAATTTTGCTATAACATATGCATATGCACATTTTCTTTTATCTAATTTTTCTTCATCATTTTCAAAAAAGCTTATTTGATTCTGTTCCTCCTTTTCACTTAAACTAGTAATATCAAAGTCTAAGTGCTCTATACTTAAATCCTCTATTGAGTATTGATTACTTATTGAGTTTAATAAATAGCCTGCAATTTGAACATCAAACATCATATTTTGTGGCTCTATTCCATTTTGTTTTAGCAAGCACCAGTCTTTTTTCAGATTTGCTCCGCATTTTAAAATTTTACTGTCTTCGAAAATTTTTGAAAAATATTTAATTACGCCTTTAGATATATAACTTACTTTTTTGTTTCCTTCGCTGTATACATATATACCATTTATGTTTTCCGGTATTATATTATTATTTTCAATTTTGTTCGTGCTTAGATAATAAAATAATTTTTTGCTATTTTCTATTTCATTTAGTAAGCTTTTTATTTCTTTTTCTGTCTCTATTTCTTCTATTTCAAATGCTTCTTTTTTAGTTTCTATTACTGGTGCTGCCTCTCCCAAATTAAATCTTTCTATAAATCTATTAAATTTAAGATTTGTAAATAATTTGTATACCTCATCTTTATTCCATTCTTTGCGTTTTATTTCTTCTAAATTGTTTGTTATCGGGGAATTTATATTTATTGTTCCAAGTTTTTTTGAGAGCTCAGCAAGGTCTCTGTTTTTAACTATTTTCTCTCTAATTTTGCCTTTTAAATTATCTTCTTTTTTTTCAATTTTTTTATACAAATCATCTATTGAACCATATTCTTGAATAAGTGCTATTGCCGTTTTTTCGCCGACTCCAGGTATCCCTGGTATATTGTCTGATGTATCTCCCATTAAACCCTTTACTTCAATTAGTTTTTGTGGTTTTAAACCATATTCTTGTTCTATTTTTTCTGTTGTATAATCTTCTGTTTCTGTTTTTCCCATCTTAGTTCTAGGTATACGCACAGTTATATTATCTTCTATTAGTTGAAATGCATCTCTATCTCCTGTTAATATAGTTACATCTAGCCCGTTTTTTTTCCCAAGCTTTGAAAGCGTTCCTAAGATATCATCTGCCTCATATCCCTCTTTTTCTATTATTGTAATGTTCATCGCCCTTAATATGTCTTTTAAAATTGGTATTTGTTGTGCCAACTCTTCTGGCATTCCCTTTCTTGTTCCTTTATATTCTTTATACATCTCATGTCTTTTAGTCGGTGCCTTTAAGTCAAATGCAACTGAAACGTATTCTGGCTTTAAATCATCTATCATTTTAAAATATATCGCTAAGAAGCCATATATTCCATTTGTATATATTCCAGATGTTGTCATTAGCATTTTGCTTCCCATAATACCATAAAAAGCACGGTTTATAATGCTGTTTCCATCGATTAATAATAATTTTTTCAATAACTTTCCTCCTTGTTTTTTACTTGTATTATCATATCATATAAAAAGTTTTTTGCCAAGAAAAAAGCATTAGGCACATTGTTTTTTAGTATTTTTTGTCAAACTATTTAGCTTTACTTTTCTTTTGTAATATGATATCTTTTTATAAAATAGGAGGTTATCAGTTGAAAAGAATTAAATTAGATAATAGAGTACTCCCGTCTTATACAAAGGGAGAAGAAATTTTTAATATGGTTTCACATATTTTAGGGGGTATTTTAGGTATTGTTGCTATTGTATTACTTCCAATTGCTGCAGCTAGTCATCATAATGTATATGGAATTGTAAGTGGCATTATTTATGGCGTTTCAATGCTAATTCTCTACTGTATGTCTAGCATTTACCATGGCCTTAGCCCAAAGCTAAAAGCTAAAAAAGTTTTTCAAGTAATTGACCACTGTTCTATTTTCTTGTTAATAGCTGGTTCATATACTCCTTTTTGCCTTTGTACTTTAAGGCAATATGACATAATGACTGGATGGATTGTATTTAGTGTAATATGGTTTTCCGCTATTTTAGGAATAATCTTAAACTCTATTGATTTGAAGCGCTTTAAAATATTGTCTATGATTTGTTATCTTTTAATGGGCTGGTGTATTTTATTTAAAATTACAATTCTTCCATCTTTACTTACAAATGTTGGATTTGCTTTGTTACTAACTGGTGGAATTATTTATACAATTGGTGCAATTTTATATGGTCTAGGTAAGAAAATAAAATGGATGCATTCTGTTTTTCATGTTTGTATTTTTTTTGCTAGTTTATTACATTTTCTTTGTATTTTATTGTTTGTAATGTAAGAAAGTTTATAGTCTGCTATAAAAAAACACAGATACTATTTTTAATATCCGTGTTTTTTTTATCATTCTATTAATATAATCTTCCCTTGTGCTAAACTGTTTTGAACATCTATAACTCTTTGATTTGATGATCCTTTCCATTTGAGGATTGGATTATGTAATTCTTCTTTATACGTACCATCCACTAATACATCTATATATTTAAGAACATCTTTGTCTTTTAAATCCTCATCAAATTTAAATCCTGACCATACCCATATACTTTTGTCTGGAAATCTTTGTTTAAATGCTTTTGCTAATTTCTCTGTTCCATCTATGTTATTAGGGTGCATAGGCTCTCCACCTAATATTGACAAGCCTTTAATATGATCTTTATTACATAAGTTTAGTACTTCTTCAATTGTTTGGTCTGTAAATTCTTTTCCTCCTTCAAAATCCCATGTTTCTGGATTAAAACAATTTTTACAATGAAATGTACAGCCTTGCATAAATATTGATACTCTAACTCCTGGTCCGTTTGATATATCCATTTGCCTTATAACATTATATCTTATCTTAATGCACCTCCTTATTATCTAAGTGTAATACTCTTTCTTTTATTTCTTGAGTTCTTCCTTTGTTCCAAAAATTTGTTCCAATATAGCCACATGTTCTTCTTGCTACATTAAGTGTATTGTGATCTTTGTTACCACAATTTGGACAATACCATTCTAAATTTTCATCTATTAATATTTCTCCAGTGTAACCACATTTTTGGCAATAGTCAGATTTTGTGTTTAATTCTGCATACATAATATTATCATAAATAAATTGTATAACCTCTATTACTGCATCTAGATTGTTTTGTAAATTAGGTGTTTCTATATATGAAATTGCTCCTCCTGGACTTAGTTTTTGAAATTCACTTTCTAATTTTAGTTTAGAAAATGCATCAATTTCTTCAAATACTGGTACATGGTAAGAATTTGTAATGTAGTTTCTATCAGTAATACCTTTAATTGTCCCAAATCTTTCTTTTAGGCACTTTGCAAATTTATATGTTGTAGATTCTATTGGTGAGCCATAAACAGAATAGTCTATATCTTCTTCTTTTTTCCATTTTGCTGTTGCATCATTTAAGTGTTGCATTATTTTTAAACCAAACTCCTTACCTTCTCCATTGTCTGTGTGTGAATGTCCTGTCATATATTTTACACATTCATATAATCCTGCATACCCCAATGAAATAGTAGAATAACCATGGTGTAATAATTCATGTATTGATTCTCCTTTTTCTAGTCTAGCAAGTGCGCCATGTTGCCATAAAATAGGGGCTACATCACTTGTTGCATTGCTTAACCTCTTATGCCTTATTTGTAGTGCTCTGTGGCATAATTCCAGTCTTTCATCAAATATTTCCCAAAATTTTTTTATATCTTTTTTAGAAGATAGTGCTACATCTGGTAGATTTATTGTAACAACTCCTTGATTAAATCTGCCATAGTACTTTCCTTTTCCTTCTACATAATTTTTAGCTTTAGCAATGTTTCCAAGGCTCATTGTTCTGTCTGGCGTTAAGAATGAGCGACATCCCATGCATGGGTAGCATTCTCCATCTCCTCTTTCATTTTTCTTAAGTTCTTTCATTATTTTTTCAGAAATATAGTCTGGAACCATTCTTTTGGTTGTACATTCAGCTGCAAGTTTAGTTAAATACCAATATTTACTATTTTCATGTATATTGTCTTCTTCTAACACATACAATAGCTTTGGAAACGCAGGTGTTATGTATACGCCTTTCTCATTTTTAAATCCTAACATCCTTTGTTTCAAAAACTCTTCTATTATCATAGCCAATTCTTCTTTGTATTCTCCCGCTTCACCTAAATACATATTAACCGATAAAAATGGGGCTTGTCCATTTGTATTTGTCATTGAATTTACTTGATAATTAAATGTTTGTACTCCGTCTTCAATCTCTTTTTTTGTATCTTCTGTTGCAAATTTCTTACATTCTTCTTCTGTTAACTTGCGCTCTTTATATTTTTTATAATATTTTTCATAGCTATATCTTACAAAAGGTGCTAAATGTGAAAGTGAAACAGTTGCTCCTCCATAGCTTGATGATGTTACAGCTAATATAATTTGTGTAGTGATTGTTGCTGCTGTTATAAATCTGTGAGGTTTTTCTATCATTACTCCATTTATTATTGTTCCATTTTGTAGCATATCCTCTAAATTTATTAATTCACAATTATGTAGTGCATTTTGTGCAAAGTAATCTGCATCATGGAAATGTATAATTCCCTCGTCATGTGCTTTTACTATATCTTCTGGTAGTAAAAATCTCCTTGTAATATCTGTACTTGTTATTCCTGCTAAATAGTCCCTCTGTGTTGTTACAATTGCTGCATTCTTGTTTGAATTCTCATTATTCCAATATTCATTTTCACCATCAATTAATTCTTTAATTGTTTGGTCTGTTGTGTTTGCTTTTCTTACAAGTTCTCTTGTATATCTATATGTAATATATTTTTTTGCAAGCTGATATTTATCAAACTCCATCAGCTTTTCTTCTATTATGTCTTGAATATCTTCTACCAAAAATCTTTTTTTGTTTAAGTCTTCAATGTATTTAATAATTTCTTCAATTTGCTCTTCTGAAACTTTTTCTTTTAATTTTACCTCATTATTTGCTTTTCCAATTGCAATTCTAATTTTTTCAGGATCATAATCTACAATATGGCCATCTCTTTTTACTATTTTCATTACACATTCCTCCTTTGTTATTGAATAAATTTTATTAATAATTTAAAATACATACAAGTTGCACTTGCAACTTCTTTATATTTTTGTTAAAATTTTTTTGGTGGTTTTTATGACTTATCCTTTTGATGGCTTGTCTAATCTTCAGATGTCCAAATTGTATGATTTGTTAGAAGTTCATGTTTATAATTTTAAAAAAAACGAGCAGATATTATCTACTATAAATAATACTAACATTATTGGTATAGTGTTAGAAGGCTGTCTCCAAATTATTAATATTGAATATAATGGAGACACAGTTGTTTTAGAAACTTTAGATAAATATGGAGTTTTTGGAACAAATATTTCTGCAATATATATAGGAAATTGTGAAATAATTTCTAAGCAGGATTCTCAGATTTTAGTATTTAATTATAATGAATTAATAAAACCTGATAATGTAAAATATCCATATTTTAATGTATTTCTGCAAAATTTATTTAATATTGTTAATATAAAATACAAAAAAACAAATGAAAGAATAAAAGTATTAGAAGAAAAACAAATTCGTAATAAATTATTGAGATATTTTGAGTTAGAATACAAAAAGAGCAACTTAAAATATATATATTTGCCATTTTCATTAAAAGACTTAGCAGATTACATTTCAGTTAATCGTTCAGCAATGTTTAGAGAGCTAAAACATTTAAGAGAAGAACGTTTTATAGAAATAAAAAACCGAAAAATAACTTTACTTTATAAAAACAATAATATCAATTTAGATTTCTAGTTTAAAATATTTCAGCCCATTTAATTTATAAATGGGCTGTTTCTTTAATAAACATTTATTAGTTCATACTTACTTGAACCTGTGCCTAGTTTTTCGGCCGTTTCTATGATATATATTGCTTTCTTTTCTTCAATTCTCTTTATTAGTGTTTCTTTTCCAGGATCATTTGAATTATACACTAGGTCAAGGCATGCTTTGTCTATTGCAACAGGGTCTGTACTTGCCAGAATTCCTATATCTTTCATACAAGGCGCTGAAGCATTTCCATCGCAATCACAATCGCGAGATATATTTACCATTGCATTTATATATACTATATTTCCATTAAAGTATTTATGAACACTACTTGCTGCATCCCCCATTGATACTACAAATTGTATTTGGTCTGTTCCAAAAATATTTCCTTTTACAGTTCCTGCTCCATGAATATAAGCTTTTCCATAAGAAGAAGCGCAACCAATTGATAACTGTTTAAGTGCGCCTCCAAAGCCTCCCATAGCATGGCCTTTAAAATGCGAAAGTACAAGCATTGAATTATAATTTGCTAAATTTTTTCCTACAAAATTCTTTTTAATTTGAATCCCATTTGGTATGTCAAGTTCTAAATCTGGTCCTTCAGCGTCCATAATATCTACATTAAAATATTTTGTCCATTCATGTTCATCCATTAATTTTTTGTGTTTTTCTGTTGTATTTCTTTGTCCTTCATATGCTGTATTACATTCTACAACAGTTCCATTAACTCTTTTTACAAGTTTCTCTACAAATTCAGGTTTTAAATAGTTTTTGTTTCCATGTTCTCCTGAGTGAAGTTTAACAGCAACATTTCCACTTAATTGTACACCTAACTTTTCGTACATATTTACCAGACTTTCTTGTGATATTTTATTCGTAAAATATACCTTTGCTTTTTCCATATTTACCATCCTTTCATTATAAAATTTAATATATTTAATATGTTTAATATAACCAAATTTACTTGTTCTTTTTATCTAATACCAATGCTTTTCGTGGACAAAAGCTTGAGCATTTGCCACATTTTATACATTTGCTATAATTAATTTTTGGGGCTTCAAAACCGTTTTGTGACAGTGCACCTGTTGGACAAATTTTTACAGCTGGGCATTTGTGATTTTGTGGACAGTTTTCTACTATTATTTTTATTTCCATATTTGTCTCATTTTGCATATGGCATTCTCCTTTTTTATATAAAAAACATTCTTCATCGTGTGAATATATAATCCCTATTGCTTGTAAATACGAATAAATTATTGTACTACCTACAAATTTCATTCCTCTTTTTTGTAAATCCTTTGAAATTGTATCTGATAGCTCGTTTGTAGTTTTATCTGTTTCATAAATAATGGTGTTTTTTCTAAATGTATTTAAGTAGTTATGAAAAGAGCTATATTCATTTTGTATGTTTTTGAAAATTTTACTATTATTTATGACTGCTTTTATTTTTGATTTATTTCTTATGATATTTTTGTTATCCAATAATTCTTGTATCTTATTATCATCATAATTGCAAATTTTATTTATGTCAAAGTTATCAAATGCTTTTCTAAAACTTTCTCTTTTATTTAGCACACACTCCCAAGAAAGCCCTGCTTGAAAAGACTCTAAAATTAGCATTTCAAATAAGTATTTATCATCTAAATTTAATTTACACCATTCTTCATCATGATATTTTACATATAATTTATTTTTTAAATTACACCATTTACACCTTTTCATAATGCTGTGCCTCTTTTAGGAATGAAAAATTTGCTCATATCATTTCCTTCTAGTTTTAATAATTCTACTTTATTTTTTATTCCTCCACCATAACCTGTTAAGCTTCCATTTGTTCCAACAACTCTATGGCAGGGAATAATAATACATATTGGATTCCATCCTACAGCCCCTCCAACTGCTTGGCCAGACATTCTTTTTATCCTTCTATTCTTTTCAATTATTTTAGATATGTCATTATATGTTAAAGTTTTTCCAAATGGTATATTATTCATTATATCTACTACTTCTTTTCTAAATGGTGTTAAATTATTTATTTTATATTCTGGTGTAAAATTGGGCTCTTTTCCACTAAAATATATATCAAGCCATTTGCTTGTTTCTTTGAATATTGGAATTTCTTTTTCTTCACAATTTGTTTCGTGTTTTGAAGAATCTCTTGTTCCTTCAAACCATAAACCTGTCAAAGTTTTGCCATCACTATTCATTAATATATTTGAAAAATCATTTGGTGTTTGATATTTGTATTTGTATATCATAACAAATTCTCCTATCTTATTTCCTTTTCCCAATATCTTTATTGAAAGCTATTATATCTAAATCCAAAGAACTGTGTTATTGTTCCCGCAAATATTACAATTCCAGATACTGCAATTAGGAGAGCTATAATTATTAATCACTATACTAAAATGTCTTTTATTAGTTTATTATTTTACATGTGTTGCTTACTTTCAAATATAATTTCTTTTTGAATATTATCATAAATAAGAACAATTATCAATAATAGCACTCACTAATTCTTTTATATTCTTAACTTAAATGTTTTAGGTGCATATTTATATGCTAAAAATAGTGAAATCAAGCTATATGCTATACAAAATACTATTGTTGTAATTCCAAAGCCAAATGTCGGCATCTTTATTTGGATCATATACCAACTAACAATATAAGTTAACCATTGCACAACTTTGTATGTGCTACTTTTCATTTCTGTACTCACATTATATGGTTGTAATAAATAATACATCACTAAATAATGAACCGAAAAGAATATACTCATTGCTATAATTGATATAAATAGTATTACATAATTAATTGGGTTATCTGTACCACCAGATAAGTATAATAATAATGCTAAACCTCCACCAATTAAGACTGCTGGCATTAAGTTTATTGTTATCAATGTTTTTAATCTTTCTTTAAAAATACCTAGTATAACTTTTGGAGTTCTATATATCCTATATGTTAGCATACTATGGTCGCAGTTCATGAACATTGCTTGTGTAACTGATGAACTTCTATTTATTAGGTACATTATAAATACAAAATATGGCAAATATATAAGTAAAAATTCATTTGTTTTAGTTTTAAAACTGTCATTTATTGTTATTCCAATAATCATTGCTGTAATTATTACTAATATAACAGCTGATTGTTTCTTTGCTGCTTCTGTTAATATTTTTTTATGTCTTTTTGCAAATAAATCGTGGAAATATGCAAATCCTGTTTTATTGCTAGTATATTTTGCATCTAATTCTATTTGTTTTAAGCTATTATCTTTCATAGCTTGTGTTCCATTTGCTTTTTCTTGCATATATACATTAGATTCTGTTAAAATTTGTTTATACATTTTTCTGTACTCTTTAAAATTATGTATTTTTATTAAACTATATATTCCAAGCAATATTGCAATTATAGAAACAAATAAGAAAATTGTACTATTTATTACAATTCCTAAAAAGGGTAATCCATAAGCCAGTAATAAACATGCCCCAACAAAACTCCATACAAATTTTGTTGGTAGGTTTTCACTAATTGCTTTTTTGTTCTTTTTAAATTTGTATAATATATAATTCATCACAATTAATTTTGTTACTAAAATATAAAATGGTAATAATATTTGCACCCACAAAGGAACACCTAGCATCCATCCAAAAAGAATCGTAAATGGCAAAAATCCAATTATTAATTTTAACAATTGATAATAATAATTAGAAAGCCCATATTCTCTTGCGTTTATATTCATTAAAATAATTGCATAATATTTGTCTTTTGTTGGATTTAGCATATATGTATTTAAAACTCCACCTGCCAAAGTCAAGAATGTAAATAGATGTATAAATGTATCTGCTTGATTTGTTTTATACCAAGACATTACACCAAATATCATTGCTGCAATATAAATAATTTTTCCTATGAATATACTTATTATCTCCCACAGAATACTGATAATACCAGCAAATGTCTTTAATCCTTTACTACTGTATAACCTATTTGGTAGTATTCTTTTTATTAAAGGTAATTGTTTTATAGAATATATAATACTGTTTGTTCTATATGTATTTTGTAACTTAAAGGAAGTAACAAATGTTTTTAGCATTTTAATTTTCCTCCTTTAGGGCATCTATAATTTTATTTTTTAAATGGTCATTGTCTAAATTATTTTTGTCTATTTCTTCTAAAATACCTTTATTTAAAATAACGATTTCATCGCATAAATCTAGTGCAAGTTCCATTATGTGTGTTGAGAAAATTATAATATGGTCTTTTTTTATCTCTCTTAACATTTGTTTCATTTCTTCAGCAACTACAACATCGAAAGATGTTAAAGGCTCATCTAACAATAAAACATTTGGGTTTGCTATTATATTAACAAGCATTTGCATTTTATTTTTCATACCATGTGAATAATCTTTTAATAGCCTATCTCTATCTTCTTTTTCTATTTTCATAAATTCAAAATATTCATCTATAGTCTTTTTATTTTTTATTCTTTTCTTATTTATATCAATAAAGAATTTCAAAAACTCTCTTGCTGTTAAAAATTCTGGAACATTTGGAGTTGACAATACATATCCTATGTCCTCTGCTTCCATTTTCCTTTGTTTTCCATTATCTTCAATAAAAAATTCTCCTGCATCTATTTCTATATCTTCATTTAAACAGTTAAAAAATGTTGTTTTTCCTGCTCCATTTCTTCCAAGTAGTCCATAAATTTTCCCTTTTTCAAATTCAAAATTTATATCTTTTAATACTACTTTATTTTCAAAATTCTTTTTTAGATTTTTTACTACTAATTTCATAACCATTTCCTTTCAAATTTAATTTTTGCATTATTTTTGCATAATATCATAAAATGATAAAAATTTCCACTATTAAACGGTATGTTTTATAAGTTTATAAAAGAGAAACACTGTTTTTTCTTTTTTTAATATATATTTAATGATTTTTCTGATACTCCTTCTTTACATATTCTCCTTGTTCTATCAAGAATTTTATCACTTGATCATATTGGCATCCCCATATCATTTGTTTATTTTCACCTATATTTTTTATAGCATCATATAGTCCATACCAGTTGCCTGCTCCTAAATATTTGTCCTCTTCTGTTATATTGGATGGGTCTTCTGCTGTTAATACCTTCTGCCCCTTTTTGCTACTTCCTCCTTCTCCTACTTCATATCTACTTATATAAAATCCTCCATTCTTTGCTACTCTCCTTTTTGGCTTTTTGGCTTTTTATTTCTCTTTTATCTTTTTGCACACAAAAACTACCCATCTCGTACATGATTTGTTTCATGACAAGATAGGTAGCCTTTTTCTACCTCTTTTATTGTTTTTATCTTTACCATAGCCGGGGAGGTTAGATTTTTTACCAATCCTCTTTTTATGTCTCCACTTATTGTTGTTCTATCTTTTCATATTACTCTGTCTATTTCTGTATGTCTTAAGTATTGGTTGATCACATTTTATCTATAATTTTTTTTATCTGTTCAAACGAAATTGGACCTTCTCTCAAAATCTCAATTTTTTTTGATGTGCAATCCACAATCGTACTTCCCATTGAATAATAAACTTCCCCTTCCATCATTCCATCTAATAATGGACAAGATTTTTCTATTTCGCCTAAATTGGTACATTCAGGTTCTCCACTTTGGTTAGCACTTGTCATAAATATTGGGCTTCCTATTTCTGTAATTAATTTTTCCAGTGCTTTCGATGTAGCCATTCTTACAGCAATTGTGTCTTTTCCATTTGTAACATATTCTGGCAAAGTACTATTTTTTTTTAAAACCAGAGTAATTGGACCTGGCATAAATACTTTAATTATTTTTTCAGCTATTTCATCTACAATTGCTATATTTTTTATTTGTTCTTTATTTGCACACATAACTGGAAAAGCTTTATTTAATGGTCTTCTCTTTACTTCTAACAATTTATTATATGCTATTTGTGAATTTATCCTAGCACAAATACCAAAAATAGTATCAGTTGGAACACTAATAACTCCATCATTTTTTAGTATTTGTGCTATTTTTTCAATTTCATTTATTTTATATCTTTTTATCATTTTCTTCCCTCTTTTCAGTAACCTATTATAACTTATAACTTAAGATATTTCAAAGAAAATTAATTTATGTAAAATAATATGGTGTAAATATATGAATGATCAAGACTTATGATTTGGTGGAAGCAGTAATTAATATCAATTTAGCCACCATAAAAAGCAGGAAGATTAATAATGTGTATCATTACTACAAATTTAACTCACTAATTTTCTTATTAGAATTAACACCTATCAAATAGCGAATTGATAACTTTCATCCTTACAATTTAAATTTCACCATCAATATTAAGAGAAGTAAACCAACTACTAGTTTACTTCTCTTAATGTGACTTAATGTGAACTGATAATCTCTTCTACAAATTACCAATTTATGTTAAGATTATACAATAAAGAACTAATCTTTTCAGCTAATTATCAGTTCTTCATATTGTAATTTATACAAAAAGTTTATTAAATATGTTCTTTATAAATACATCATCATTCATTTTATTCTCTAAATAAATATTAAAGTTATCTTTATTTATGCCATTTTCATTTATATTGCTATAATTAGGATATAGTTCTTGAACTTTTTCTCTTTTAATTGTGTAACTATTTCCTGTAAAATTAAAGGTTATATATTGTAAGTTATCTATTAAAGAAAATAATGCAACAGAATTATATACTAAAGCTCTTTCTACATACATTTCATCATTTATATACCAATCCGTAATATGATAATCTATCGTTAAACCTAAGTTATTTGAGTCTATTTCAAACACATATCCATATTCAGAAAGTGGCAAATTACTTATTAAGTTTCCAGTATTACTATTATTTCCAACATATTTGTTTTGATATTTTAAAATATTATCTATACCACTTTTATTTCTATTAAATGGTGTAATTGGCATAGTATCAAAATTATATTCTTTTCTCTCATCAATAACATAATATTCGTTTGTTGTATCTGCATTAATTCTATATACATTATAGAACAAACTATAATAGGCAATTTCTTTTGTTTCTCTAAATGTTGTTTCTATTTCATAGTTATAAATTGGTGGTCTATTATTTGTTTTTACCCCCAAATAATCAGCTATATAGAATATTCCAAATATCCCTATAAATAAGACTATTCCAATACCTATTTTTTGTATTTTCTTAAACTTTTTTAAATTTCTTACTAAACCTATTACAAATATAATAATACCTATAATAGAATATATAGAACACCAACTACTTTCTTTGTTAAAAATAGTTAATGCTGAAATACTTATAATAGCACCTAAAATCATTAATATAATAGATATTTTTTTGTGCTCATTTTCAACTTTTTTGCTCGAGTAATCTATTGTATTTAGTATATTTCTCTCTGTATTTTCGACTATTTTTTCTTCCTTTATTTTTTCACCAGATAATAATTCATTTAATGTTATTCCTAATTCCTCACTTAATGGTTTTAATAAAGATAAGTCAGGCATATATTTTCCTGTTTCCCACCTTGAAATTGTTTTATTTGTTACTCCTAATTTTTCGGCTAATTGTTCCTGTGTTAATCCTTTATTTTTGCGATTCAAAGCAATAAATTTTCCTATTTTATCTAAATCCATTCTTATCTCCTCCTCACAAAAAATCATACTATTTTTATTCTAAAATTAACACCCCACAAACAGCGAATTCCTTATTTTTTTAATAAATTGTCTGCTTTATACATTTTTTAACTATAAATATAAATTACTATTTGCAAAAGCGATGGTTTCCAATTTGCACTGTAAGTGGTCTTGACCAAATCCATGAATTAGTTGCTGTTTTAGGATTAAAATAATATAAAGCGCCATAAGTTGGATCCCAACCATTTAAGGCATCTTGAGCTGCTTTTTTTGCTGTTTCATTTGGTGTTAAATTAATTTGTCCATCATTTACAACACTAAATGCACCAGACTGGTAAATAACTCCTGAGATTGTATTGGGGAAGCTTGAACTTTTAACACGATTTAATACAACTGCTCCAACAGCTACTTGGCCAGTATATGGTTCTCCTCTACTTTCTGCATAAATTAGTCGTGCTAATAAATTTAAATCATTAGAATTGTTGGCAGAACTTCCACTACTATTGCTAGATGTCATTATTCCCATCGCAGCTAATGTTTTTGATCCTGCAATGCCATCAACAGTCAATCCATTTTTTCTTTGAAAATATTTTACTGCATTTAAAGTTTGAGTTCCATATATTCCGTCAATATTTCCGTTATAATAACCCCATCTTTTTAATTTTGTCTGTATTTGTCTCACTTCTTCTCCTCTAGATCCATATTTTGAAAGTGCTTCAACTTCAGAAGAACCACTTCTAAAAAATAAATTATAAGATAAGAGTATAGTAAAAACAAACAGTATAATAACAAATGGAGTTAAAATTTTTGATTTTGGTTTATTTTGTTTTAACATAAAAATCACCTTTGAAAAAAATATTATTCTTATTTTTTCCAAAAGTGTTTTTTTAATTCATATTAAATTAAAATATACCAACTATATTACCATTTTCATCAATATCTATGCTATTTGCAGCAGGTACTTTAGGTAATCCAGGCATTGTTACAATATTTCCGGCATATACAACAATAAAACCCGCTCCTGCCTTTAATGCTACATCTTTAATTTTTATTAAAAATGGCTCTTTACATTCTAAATTTTTTGGGTCATCAGAAAAAGAATATTGTGTTTTTGCAATACATATAGGCAAATTAGAATAACCTAATTCTTGAATTTTATTTATTGACTCTTTTGCCATATCAGTAAACTCTAAGCCTTGTGCACCATATATTTCTCTTGTAACTTTGATGATTTTTTCTATTATATTGTCATCTAAACTATACGTATATGAAAGTTTAGTTTTTCGGTTACACATTTCCACAATTTTTTCAGCAATATCAGTTGATCCATCACTTCCTTTTTCCCAGCACTCAACTAGGCTTAATTGTACATCTTCTTTTTTAAGTTCATTTTCTAAATATTTAATTTCACTTTGAAAATCTTGCTTATAATGGTTAATTGCAACTATCACATTCATACCAAATTTATCTTTTAAATTAGAAATATGTTTCATTAGATTTCTAATACCATTTTTTAAATATTCTAAATTTTCTTTTGTTAGTTCATCTTTCTGCATTCCCCCATGATATTTCAATGCTTTAATTGTTGCAACACATACAACAGCATCAGGTGATTTTCCTAATATTCTTGTTTTAATATTCAAAAATTTCTCTGCTCCCAAATCAGCACCAAATCCTGCCTCTGTTACGACATAATCTGCTAGTTTCAACGCTGTCTTTGTTGCTATAACACTATTGCACCCATGTGCAATATTAGCAAAAGGTCCTCCATGGATTATTGCCGGAGTATGCTCTAATGTTTGTACTAAATTAGGCTTTATTGCATCTTTAAGCAAAACTGTAAGTGCTCCTTCTGCCTTTAAATCTTTAACATATATTGGCTCTTGTTTGCTATTATAGCCAACTATTATATTTGAAATGCGATTTTTTAAGTCTTTTAAGTCTTTAGCTAGGCAAAAGATTGCCATTAACTCTGAGGCAACAGAAATATCAAAACCGTCTTCTCTTGGCATTAAATTTTTTTCTCCTGAAAGTCCAATTTTCACTTTTCTTAATGCTCTGTCATTTAAATCAAGGCATCTTTTCCAAATTACATTTTTAAAATCTAATTCATTACCAAAATATATGTGGTTGTCAATAATTGCAGAAAGTAAATTATTAGCAGAAGTAATTGCATGAATGTCTCCTGTAAAATGTAAATTTATATCCTCCATAGGTGCAACCTGAGAATAACCGCCTCCTGTAGCTCCGCCTTTTATTCCAAACACAGGTCCAAGTGATGGCTCGCGAAGTGCAAGAACAGCTTTTTTCCCTATTTTGCTTAATCCATCTGCAAGTCCTATTGCTATTGTAGTCTTTCCCTCCCCAAGTGGCGTAGGATTAATCGCTGTAACTAAAATAAGTCTTCCATTTTTAGTTTCTTTTTTACTTTCAAAAAGATCTTTACTAATCTTAGCTTTATATTTTCCATAAAATTCAAGGTCATCTTCTTTAATCCCTAGTTTACTTGCAATTTTAGAAATAGGTTCTAAAGTTGTGTTTCTTGCTATTTCAATATCAGTCATAAGTATTTTCCTCCCCACTTTTTGCGTTTAAATAAATATGTAATTTAAAATAGTCCACCAATAAATCCACCAATTAAAGCTCCAACAAGTACTTGTGTTGGACTATGTCCTAAAACCTCAACTAATTTTTCTTGTACTTCTCCAGTTGTAAGCCCTGGCGTATCAATTAGTTTGTTTAGTAATTTAGCTTGTTTTCCAGCTGCTCTACGTACTCCTGCAGCATCATACATAACAACACAAGCAAAAATTAATGACATTGCAAATACTGTTGAATCAAATCCATAGTTTTTTCCAACCTGAGCTGCTAAACAACATACTACGGCTGAATGTGAACTTGGCATTCCTCCAGCACCTAGAATTCTTTTAAAATTAAATTTCTTTGTTTTTATTAAATCAGTGATAACCTTACATAACTGTATACAAAACCATAGTCCAAAAGACAGGTATACTGGTTTATTTGTAACTATATCCATGAATATATCCATGTTCTTTTATACTTCTCCTTCAAAGTCTTCTTCTATTATTTCATCTTCTTTTTGTATTAATATGTTAATTTTCTTTTCTGCATCTTCTAATATTTTATTTGCTTTTTTAGAAAGTTCCATTCCTTCTTCAAATTTTTTTACTGATTCCTCTAGGTTGAGGTTTCCTTTTTCCAGCTCTTCTGTGATTTCTTCTAGCTTTTTCATAGTATCTTCAAAATTCATTATTTTTCCCCCTTAATGTTTGCTTTACGTTATAATACTTTTGCATGCTTTTCACCATCTGAAAATCTTAAATCAATTTCATCTCCAGATTCTAATTGAAAAGCACTATTTATTATACATTTTCTTTTTTGTGTTATACAATAACCTCTTGCTAAAGTTTTAAGAGGACTCATTGTATCTAATTTCGATATAGTTTTTCCGTGCATATGCCTTTTTAGCTTCTATTTTTCTTTTAATGATATTTATTAAACCCTTTATGCAATTATCAACTCTTATATAATTGTTATTTATTTGTTGCATTGGCATAGTAAATACTTTTGACTTCATACATTTTTCAAAGCGTAGTCTCATAAATTCAGTCTTGCGTTTAAGCAATACCTTATATCTATTTTGATAATCGGCCAATTTGCGTTTTAGTTCAAAGACATCTGTAACTGCGAGTTCTGCTGCTGCTGAAGGAGTTGGTGCCCTTAAATCTGCGACAAAATCTGCAATTGTAAAATCTGTTTCGTGACCAACTGCAGAAATAATTGGAATTTCGGAAGCATAAATTGCCCTTGCAACAATTTCTTCATTAAAAGGCCACAGATCTTCTAGCGAGCCGCCTCCTCTTGCTATTATTAAGACATCTGCTAATTTTTTATTATTCATAATTGAAATGGCATTTGCAATTTTTTCTGCTGCTCCATCTCCTTGTACAGGAACAGGAAATAATCGTATGTACACATTTGGATTTCTTCTTGTACTTACATTTATAATATCTCTTATAACAGAGCCTGTTCTGGATGTAAGTACACCTATAACATTCGGCATCATAGGCACTTTCTTTTTATGTCCTGCATCAAATAGTCCTTCTTTTTCCAATTTTGCCTTTAATTCTTTATATGCCGCATATAAGCTGCCCATTCCTTCTTCCTGCATAGATTTAGCATATATTTGGTATATGCCATCTCTTTCAAATACAGAAACAGTTCCCAAAACAAGTACTTTCATACCATCTTTAGGAGTAAAATTCAAAGTAACTGTCTGAGATTTAAACATGATACACTTTACAAGTGAATTTTCGTCTTTAAGTGTAAAATACATATGCCCAGTATAATGCAATTTGAAATTTGAAATTTCACCTTTTACAAGCACATTATTTAAGAACTCATCATTTGAAATTTTTTCTTTTATATATCCATTTAGTTCTGTTACAGTAATTGCATTTGGTTTCATTTAGTTTTCTCCTTGTTTACTATTATTTTCTTTTACTATACTTGCAAGAACACCATTTATAAATTGTTTGGAAGTATCTTCTCCATATTTTTTTGCAAGCTCTACTACTTCATTAATGATCGCCTTATATGGCAATTTGTCATATTCGATTTCGTAAATTGCAAGTTTTAAAAGAGCCAAATTAATTTTAGAAATTCGTTCAATTTGCCAATCAGATTTTAAATTAGCAGAAATTTTTGTTATAATTTCATCATTATATTTTTTTATACCAATTACAATATTTTCTATATATTTTTTTACTTCTTCTCCTTGAAGTTGGTTATTTTCTATAAAAACACATACATCTTCTAACTTTAATTCTTTTTGAATTTCTGCTCCATATATAAATTGAAATGCAGCTTCTCTCATTGCAGAACGGTTCATTATTTTATCATTCCTTCCTATAAATATACAAGGCAAAAAAGACGTGTATTCCAAATACTCTTGGTTTTATTCCACGTCTTTTCAAATTTAGTATTATAATTTATCAACAAAGTTCTTTATTTTTTCCTTTACTTCATATTTGTTATGTTGTATATAGTTGCCAACAAAAAGACCTATGCAAATTAATATAATTCCTATAATCAATTTATACAAATTAGTAAAAAGAATCAATATTGCAACTAGTGCTCCAATAAGTGCTCCTCTATATTGTATAATAAAATTTTTGAATCCGTCCATATTTTTCACTTTCCTTTCTAAATGTTTAGATTCTTGCCTTAGAAATTTTAAGCATTAATTTTCTTTTTTTATTGCATCTGCTTTTGGAGCAATATTTTTCACCTTAATGTTTACTTCTTTAACATCTAAGTCTAATGATTTTTTTATTGTTTCTTTAATTCTTTCCTGTAAATTGTTTGACAAATCTTTTATTACAGTATCTGGCTTTACTGTAAGGTTTACTATTACCCTTACATTGTTTTCTTTATCTAAAATAACCTTGCTTGTGATACTTTCGGTATTTTCAAATCCATTTACTACACTATTGGTTAAATTTTCCAAAGTTTCTTTTGTTACCATTAATCTTCCGCTTTCATTTTCTAGCATAATTCCTTCTTTACTTATCTCGTTTTCTTTAGATATAGATTCAAAGAAAATACATTTAATTGAAAGTAAAATAAGTACAACACATGTTCCAAGTATAATGCTAGATATCGTTGTATCATTAAATCCATATCTTAGCATTTCATGTATAACATCAAAATCAAGCCAGCCAAAAATAATAAGGCACAGTAATATTGCTATTATTAATATAATATTCGAAAACAATGCTAATGCTATTTTTTCGATAATTTTCATTTTAAGTTTCATTCCTTTCCTATTTTGAAAATGTGTTCATTTTAAATTATACTCTTTTTACTACACATAGGCAGGCTTATACCTGCCTATATCTTAAAGTACTATTCATCTTTATCATCTTCAATATCTGTTTGTTTTTCTGCAACAGTTGAAACACCTTGCACATGTACATTTACTTCTATTACTTTTAGTCCAGTCATTGTTTCAACAGCTTTTTTTACTCTGTTTTGAATTTCAAAAGCAACATCTGGAATTCGTGTACCATATTCTACAATAATGTTTACATCTATTTTTGTTTCTTTTTCTCCAACTTCTACTTTTATACCCTTTGCTAAATTTTTCTTTCCACTTAAAACTTCGGATATTCCACCAGCAAAGCCGCCAGACATTCCAGCAACACCTGGTACTTCTGATACAGCAACGCCTGCGATTACAGCAACAACATCATCTGCAATCTTTATTCCGCTTCCAGTCTGCTCCTCTTTTATATCTTCTACTTGATTGTTTTTTACTACTTCATTTTCTTCCACTTTAAAAACCTCCTTTATAAACTTTTGGTATTAGTATATCAATTTATTCGTTATTTTACAACCATTTTTTTAAATTTACCTTTTACATTTTACAAAATCCATCAGCTACATGCAATCTATTGCCTCTTAAAAAGTCCCCAATTGGCATTTTTTTTGAATTTTCGCCTTGAATTTCTATAACCGAAATTATTCCTTGATTTGCCTTTATATATAACCCTTTTTTGTCATCTACATAGATAATCGTTCCTGGTTGGATATTTTTAACTCTTTCTGCATGTTCAGCAAATTCTTCAAACATTTCCATGAAAGTATTTTCTTTCAAATCATCTACTTTCCAAAATTTAATTTTTTTTCCATTCAAAAAGCTATACGCTCCCATGATAGGATTTAGTCCTCGTACAAGATTTTTTATCTCCCTTGCTGTTTTATTTTCCCAATCAATTTGTGCAATATTCTTGTCCAGCATTGGCGCTATTGTAAAATTTTCGCCCTGTTTTTCTCTCGGAGCTCGCCCTTCTTCGATTAACTTCAATGTTTTTAATAATAGGTTAGCTCCTATTTTAGAAAGCCTTAACCATAGCTCTCCTGTTGTTTCACTTTCTCCAATTTTTACTTCTTCTTTAAGAATTATGTCTCCTGTATCCATTCCAATATCCATGTACATCGTTGTAACACCTGTTATGGAATCACCATTTATAACTGCCCATTGAATTGGAGCTGCACCTCTATATTTAGGAAGAAGTGAACCATGCACATTAACGCAACCAAATTTAGGTATTTCTAGCAAATTCTTTGGCAAAATCTTTCCATATGCTACAACACATATCACATCTGGCATAAGATCTTTTATTGTTCTTATAAAATCGTCATTCCCTTTAATTTTTTCTGGTTGTAACAGTTTTAGTCCATGCTCTATTGCATATTGTTTTACAGGAGAAAGTGCAACTTTCATTCCTCTTCCTTGTGGTTTATCTGCATTTGTAACAACAGCAATTATTTCATGTCCTGCATTTACTAAAGCTTCTAAAGATTCTTTTGCAAAATCTGGGGTTCCCATAAATACAATTTTCATAATTATCCCCTTCCTTTCTTAAGAGCAAATTATAGCTATTTATCTTCTGGTTTAACTATTTCAAAACTTCCTGGTATTATTTTATCTATGAAAAGCTCTCCATTTAAATGATCAATCTCATGACAAATAGCCTGTGCTAGCAATTCTTTCGCGATAATTTTGATTTTTTCGCCCTTTTCGTTTAATGCTTTTATAACCACTTCAGCTGGTCTTACTACCTTTCCAAATTTATTTGGAAAACTTAAGCAGCCTTCTTCAACTGTTTGTGTACCTTTTGATTTAATAATTTCTGGATTAATTAGAACAAATTGTTCTCCATCCTCATAAGTATCTATGACTACAATTTTTTTTAATACTCCAACTTGAACTGCTGCTAATCCAACACCATTATATTTATGCATTGTTTCAATCATATCATTAATTAAAGTAATAACTTTTTCGTCAATTTCTTCTACATCCTTTGACTTTTTCCTTAATATTTCGTCTCCTTCTTCTCTTATTCTTCGTATTGCCATTTATATTTTCTCTCCTTCTATATTAAAGCATGTTACTCGGATTTACATCAATAACAATCCTTGTATTTTTTACTTTCATATTATAATAGTATTGTAACATATCATTTATTTTATCAATAATATTACTGTTAAAATTACACTTCATAACAATTCTCCATCTATACCTATTATTTATCTTGTTAATTGGGGATGGAATTGGTTCTGAAATATAGCAATTTTTAATATTCTGTCTTTTTAGTATTAATGCTAGTTTTTGTGTAACTTCTTTTACATTTTTCTCAATTTTGCTACTAACACCAATTACTATTATATCGCAAAAAGGCGGATAATTCAACTTTTCCCTTAAAGATATTTCTGCTTTATAAAAAGAGTTATAATCTTGGTTTTTAGCATAACTAATACTAAAATTATTTGGATTATATGTTTGAATTATTACTTCGCCTGGCAAGTTCTCTCTTCCAGCTCTTCCAGCAACTTGTGTTAATATTTGAAATGTTCTTTCATTTGCACGATAATCTTCTATATTTAAGCTACTATCTGCCGCAATCACTCCTACAAGCGTTACTCTAGGAAAATGATGTCCTTTTACAATCATTTGTGTTCCTATTAAAATATCAATATCTTCCTCTTTAAATTTATTTAAAATAATTTCGTGTGAATTTTTTTTAGTTACTGTATCTATATCCATACGTATTGTTGTAGCAGATGGAAAAAGTTTATTTATCTCAGTTTCTAATTTCTGAGTTCCACCTCCAAAATATCTTACATTTTTACTCTTGCAAATAGGGCAAGTTGTAATGTTTTTCGTTTCAAAACCACAATAATGGCATTTTAATTTATTTTCATCTTTGTGATAAGTAAGAGTTATATTACAGTTTTTACACTTTGCTGTAAATCCACATTCTCTGCACATGACAAATGTTGAGTAACCTCTTCTATTTAAAAATAAGATTATTTGTTTTTTTTCCTTTAAATTTTCTTCTATTTTTTTATGCAAAGCAGTACTAATCATTGATCTGTTTCCAACTGCAAGTTCTTCCCTTAAATCAACAATATTTACACTAGGCAAATGTGAATTATTAGCTCTTTTAGTTAATGTAAGCAATGTTATTTCCCCATTTTTTGCTTTGTAAAAAGTTGTAATCTCAGGTGTTGCGCTTCCAAGAATAAGTGGTATATTATTTTCTTTTGCCAAAAATCTTGCAATATCTTTTGCATGATATCTAGGCGACATGTCTGATTTGTATGATGAATCATGTTCTTCATCAATTAATATAAGCCCTATATTTTTTATTGGTGCAAAAATTGCTGACCTAGCCCCTATAATAATTTTAGCTCTCCCCTCTTTAATCTTTTGCCATTGATCATATCTTTCGCCTATTGAAAGCTTGCTGTGTAGTACAGATATACAGTCTCCAAACCTTGCTAAAAAACGGTCCACCATTTGAGGTGTCAAAGAAATCTCTGGAACCAGCATTATTGCGGTTTTTTCTTTATTTATTACTTGTTCTATTAATTGTAAATATACCTCCGTTTTCCCAGATCCGGTTACTCCATATAGCAAAAATTCTTCAAATCTTTTTTCATCAATTGCTTTTTTTACAGCATTAAATGCATTCATTTGTTCCTCTGTTAATGTTAACTTTTTATCTCTTTTTATATTTTTGAATTTAAATGGATTTCTTTCTATTTTTTTTTCTATAACTTGAATATAGCCATTTTTCTCTAAAGACTTTGTAATTACGCGTGAAGTATCACTCATGGCTTCTATATCTAATATATGTATACCTTCATTGCCATTTAGAATATTTAAAAATCTAATTTGTTTTGGGCTTTTTATAATTTTTTCTTCTATGTCACTTTCTATTTCCTCCCAATTTTTTTGCAAGTACACAAATTGCCCTGTTTTTTCTTTAATTCTTGAACCTGTATTTCTACCTGTTGTTCCAGGAGGTAACATAAGTTTTATGCAGTCAGAAATATTGCAAAAATATCTATTTGCCATTAAAATTGCAAGATTTACTTGTTTTTCTGTAAGCTCTCCTTGGTCTATTTTTGCAATTTCCTTTACCGTATAGTTCGAAGAGTCTTTTATAGAAATCACAAAACCTTCTTGCAGATTTTTTGCATTTCCAAATGGTACTAACACTCTAGTTCCAACGTGTACTCTGTCTTTCCAGTCCTCTGGGATATTATAGTCAAACTTCCTATTTAATTTTTTTACATTACTATTAATAATTACTTCTGCTATCATTAAATACTCCTTATCTTTTGTATATATTATCACAAAAAAAAAGAATTAACAAACAAATTTTGTTTGTTAATTCTTATATATGAATTAATTAATTTTGTTTTGTAACTTATATTCATTCTCAATTATAGTCATAATAATCTGAACAGTTTTTTCAAGATCATTATTTTTAATAACATAATCATATGCCCATATTTTAGATTCTTCATAGTCAAATCTATTTAGTCTAAGTTCTATCTCTTTTGGGCTTGGCTTATCCGCTCTACTTTCCAACCTTTTTCTTAATTCGTCTTTAGGGACTCTTAAAAAAATTGTAACAATTTTTATATCATTTTTTAATAAATTAACTAAACCTTCTGTTCCGTTTACATCAATATCTTTTACAATTATTTTTCCACTTTTTATTTTCTCATTTAACAGTTTTTTTGATGTTCCATAATAATGGTTATGATGTACAGAATATTCATAAAGCTCTCCATCTCTAATCATTCTTTCAAATTCCTCTGCAGTAACAAAATTATATGTACTACCTGGAACATCTGTAAATCTAGGTGGTCTATCAGTAAATGAAGGCAACGTTGTTACTTGTTCCATTCTTTTCAGTAATTCCTTTTTTATAGTGTCTTTTCCGGCACCTGCTACTCCTGATAATATAACTAACATATTTCTACCTTACCTTCTGCTATTTCATTAGTTGCTAATGTAACTGGAGAAGCCTCATCAACCTTTGTCATAATTGTAGCACCTGATGCAATTTGTCTTGCTCTTTTTGCAGTAGCTATTACTAATACATAGCGGTTATTAGCGTGTTTTAGTAATTCCATTACAGTTGGTTTTACCATCATTTTTAATTCCCTCTTTCTTTTTATTCTTGTATGTTTTCATCTTTTTCAAATCTGCTTGCAACTGTTTCTGGCTGTACAGCAGATAAAATAACATGTCCTGAGTCCATTATTAAAACAGCCCTTGTTCTTCTTCCATATGTCGCATCAACTGCCATTTTACTATCTTTTGCTTCTTGCACAATTCTTTTAATTGGCGCTGATTCAGGACTTACAATTGCTATAATTCTGTTTGCCGAAACAATATTACCAAAACCTATATTTACTAATTGCATAATAGCCTCCTTTATTCAATATTTTGAATTTGTTCTCTTATGTCCTCTACTATTGTCTTAAGTTCAACCGTTAAATTAGTAATCTCTAATTTGTTCGCCTTAGAACCAATAGTATTAATTTCTCTATTTATTTCCTGTATTAAAAAATCCATTTTTTTCCCTATTGGCTCTGTGCTTTCAATAAAATTTAAAAGTTGGTTCATATGGCTGTTTAATCTTATAAGTTCTTCTTGTATAGAGCATTTATCTGAATAAATAACAATTTCTTGTGCAAGTCTTGTCTCATCAATCACATCTGTTTTTGTTAACTCTTTTATTCTTTCTTTTAATTTTACTATATATTCTTCTACAAGTCCAGTAGAATAGTTAGAAATTTCCTGTAATTTTTTTATTATTATATTATGTCTATATTTTATGTCTTCTGCAATTTTACTTCCCTCAGTTCTACGCATTTGGTTTAGGTCTTTTAATGCTAATTCTAATGCCATGTATAATTCATCCCATAGCAATTGTTCATCTGCACCATTTTCAATAGTAAGTACTTCTGGCAGTTTTATAAGTTCTATAGTATTAATATTTGTATCTAAACCATTATCATTTGCTAAGCTTTGAATTTCATCAAGGTAAGTTTTAGCAAGTTCACTATTTATTTTAATTTCTTTACCTATTTCACTATTATTTATAAAAGTTATAAATACATCAATTTTTCCACGTCTAACATTGTTTAATATTTCATCTCTTACTTTTTTTTCTAAAAAACTTAAATTCCTTGGTATTTTTATTGATATATCATTATATTTATGGTTTAAAGATTTTATTTCAACAATATAGTTTCTTCCATTGGTTTCATATTTACCTCTTCCATAGCCAGTCATACTATTTAGCATATAACTTCCCCCATATGTTTATTCTTTTTTAGATTTATTAGGCGTTTTTGTTTTGCTTTCTTTTTTTGTTTTTTCAGTGCTTGCAGTTTTTTTCTTTGTTTCCTTTTTATCTTCTTTAGTTTCCACATCTTTCTTTTTAGAGTTAGGAGTAGTTTTCTTTGTACCAGTTTTTTTACTAATTTTTTTTGGAACTATTTTTTCATCAATTTTTATTTCTTCTGCTTCCTTATCTTTGTCCATTTCTATTATTTCATCATTACTTTTCCTTTCCCTTTTTACAATTTCTTTAACATCACTTATGTTTTCTTCATATTTTGTCTGTGTCATAGCACAAATTATAGTTCCTTTGGCAACATAATAGATTGCAATAAATATTGCTTCCATTCGCAATATTTTGCTTACAAGTGGACCTGCATAATAATATAAATATGGTATAAACAGTGTAGCTAGTGCAACTATTAATGTTTCAATTCCCAAAATTGCAATACTTCCGTTCTCTTTCTTATATGATTTTTCAAAAAGTATAATACTAATAACCAAAACAGTTACAGAAAATACTTGTGTATCTTTTATAAAAATATTTTTATCTATATTGGTAAATCCCATATTCAAAAAAATAAAGTATACAATTATTATACATCCTATAATTAAATTATAAAATACCTTTTTATTCATTGCATCTTCTATTTCTTTAGGTAATTTCTTTTTTAATGCAATTTCTTTTTCCATTTTCTGTTCAATTGTTTCTTTCATTTGCATATCTCCTAATCTTCTAATTCATATAAAATATTGCTAGCCATTACAATAGATGCAGTCTCTGTCCTTAATATTTGTTTTCCTAATGTTACTGTTAAAGCACCATGTTCTTTTAGCTCTTCAACTTCATTTTTTGAAATTCCGCCTTCTGGTCCAATAATAATTGCAATTTTTTTCAGTTGCTGTTTTTTTAAATATTCTTTTAACGAATGCTGTTTTTCATCCTCATACGCCACCAATACTATATCATATTCTTTTATTTTTTCATATATATTTTTTAAATTATGTACAAAATTTATTTTAGGGATTTTATCTCTTTTACATTGTTTAGCTGCTACTTCTGCAATTTTCTGCCATCTATCAATTTTTTTATTTTCATCTTTTTTATCTAACCTTAAAATGCATCTTTCTAATTGCAATGGTGTAAATTCACTTACACCTATTTCTGTTCCTTTTTGTATAATCTGCTCCATCTTGTCTGCCTTAGGTAACCCTTGAAACACATGAATATATGTTAATGGTTCAGAGCTTTTAATGCTGTTTAATATTTGTACTATTACGCAATTGTTTTGAATTTGCTTAATTTTACCTAGAAAACTTTCTCCTGTATTTTTATTTCCTAATAAAATTTCATCTTCTAATTTCATCCTTAGCACATTTTTAATATGGTTTACATCTTCCCCCATTATTTTAGCTCTATTTTCATGTATTTGTACTGAATTCACAAAAAATTTTTGCATATCAGTAACTCCTTTCTTGCATTATTATAGCACAAAACTAGCAAAAATAAAATCATTTTGTTTGTTTTGTGTCTAATATATACATAGAATTATTGTGTAGCTCTATTTGCTAATTATTTTCCAATTAGTCCTGTACAATTATAAAATTCATAAGCATAAGCCCATGTGTCTCTCTAATTTATCCTCATATTTGTATTATTTACTTATTTGCAAATTTTTTTTATATTTAGGGTACATTTAATCTTGAATTTACATATAATATTTTATAAGTTTTTATTAATTTTATATTTCACTTTTTGTGGAGGTTTTTTATGTGTGGTTTCGTAGGTCTTTTAAATTTTAACAAAAATATTGAAAATATTTCAAATGTTATTTCAAGCATGAACAATGCACTTAGTCATAGAGGACCAGATGAAGAAGGCTATTATGTGTCAGATACTATTGCTTTGGGGCATAAGAGATTAATTGTAATCGACCCGCAAGGTGGAAAACAGCCAATGTCTGCTACTTTCAAAAACAATAATTACATTATTTGCTATAATGGACAAATTTATAATACAAGTGAGCTTAAAGATGATTTAATAAGTCATGGATTTGAAATAAAAACTAGTTCTGATACAGAAATATTATTAAAATCATATATTTTATATGGTAAAGATATTCTTAAACACTTAAATGGAATTTTTTCATTTGCTATTTGGAATGAAAAAAATAAGGAATTATTTATTGCACGTGATCACTTTGGAATAAAACCCTTTTATTATTCAGTATATAACAACACATTTATTTTTTCATCTGAAATAAAAGGAATATTAGCTTTTCCTAATTTCCCAGTTTGTATTGATAAATATGGTATCAGCGAATTGTTTGGAATAGGACCAGCTCATACTCCAGGATTATGCCCGTTTAAAAATATCTATGAAATAAAGCCAGGACATTATGCTATATATGATAAAGCTCGGTCTTCATATTGAATGTTATTGGAAACTAAAGAGTAAAATTCACACAGATAATTTTAAAACAACTTGTGAAAAAGTTAAATATTTATTAGAAGATTCAATTAATAGACAATTAATATCAGATGTGCCTCTTTGTACTTTTTTGTCTGGTGGGTTAGATTCTAGTATTATTACTACTTATGCAAACAAGTACTACAATAAAAAAAATCTACCTATTTTAAATACATTTTCTGTTGACTATATAGATAATGATAAAAATTTTGTAACAAGTGATTTTCAACCTAACTCTGATAATCATTATATTGATATAATGATTAAAAAATTAGGAGTAAATCATCATACTATTTATATTGATACACCTGAACTCGTAGATGCACTTGAAGATGCTATGCTAGCTCGTGATTTTCCAGGCATGGCTGATGTGGATTCATCTATGCTATTGTTCTGCAAAAATGTAAAGAAATATGCAACTGTTGCTCTTTCTGGCGAATGTGCAGATGAAATTTTTGGAGGTTATCCATGGTTCTTTAGAGAAGATTCCTTAAAAAGCAATACTTTTCCTTGGTCAATTGCTATTCCAGAGCGTCAAAATTTACTTAATCTAAGTATAGCAAAAAAAATAAATCTCAAAGAATACATTGATTATAGATATAATGAAAGCTTATCTGAAGTGGAGATTTTAGATTTTGATTCTTCTGAGACAGCTGAAAAAAGAAAGATTTTTCATTTAAACTTATATTGGTTTATGCAAACATTACTAGACAGGACCGACAGAATGTCTATGTACAACGGTTTCGAGGTTAGGGTTCCATTCTGTGACTATCGCTTAGTAGATTATGTATGGAATATTCCTTGGGAAATGAAGGCATACAAAGGACGTGAAAAAGGTTTATTACGATATATAATGGAAGATTCTTTACCACAAGAAATTGTTTATAGAAAAAAGAGCCCCTATCCAAAAACACATAATCCAAATTATTTAAAGGCTGTAAAAAACAAGTTAAAACAAATAATATTAGACAAATCATCTCCTATTAGAGATTTATTAAATGTAAATTATATATCTGAAATTCTATCTACTGAAGGAAAAACATTTTCTAGGCCGTGGTTTGGACAGCTGATGACAGGTCCACAGCTTATGGCTTACCTTTGTCAGGTGAATATGTGGCTTGAGAAATATGAGCCTAAGATTGAAATATAATTTACCTACTTTATAAACTTGAGGTCCCAAATTGGAACCTCAAGTTTATAATAAATCGCAAATTTTTTTAGTATATTTATTATATAATACTTATTTTAATTTCTCCTTTATTTTGACAAGAGCATTTAATGCATCAATTGGAGTTAGACCGTTAATGTCAACCTTATCTAATTCATGTGCTATTTCGGCTAATTTATAATTGTACATATCTAACTGCCCTGTAAGTTCTTTTTTGTTTTCTTTATCTCTTATAGTTATTTTTCTTTCTAATGTTTTTAAAATTTCATTTGCTCTAGCAACAACCTTACTTGGTACTCCTGCTAACTTTGCTACATGAATACCATAACTTTCATCTGTTCCGCCTCTAATAATTTTTCTTAAAAATATAATATCTTCTCCTTTTTCTTTAACTGCAATAGAATAATTTTTTATACCCTCTAATTTGTCCTCTAATTCTATTAACTCATGATAGTGTGTTGCAAAAAGTGTTTTCGCTCCGCAATTTTCTTTATTGGCTATGTACTCCGCAACTGCCCATGCAATAGATAGTCCATCATATGTTGAAGTTCCTCTACCAATTTCGTCTAAAATAACTAAACTATTACTAGTAGCTTCTTTAAGAATTGTTGCAACCTCCATCATTTCAACCATAAATGTACTTTGTCCCATACTTAAATCATCTGAGGCCCCTACTCTAGTAAAAATTTTATCTACAACTCCAATCCTTGCAAAGCTTGCAGGGACAAAACTTCCGAACTTGTGCCATTAATGTAATTAATGCAACTTGTCGCATATATGTTGATTTTCCTGCCATATTAGGCCCTGTTATTATGGATAGTCTATCTGCATCTTTATTAAGAAAAGTATCATTTTGCACAAAACTACCGCTTGGCAACATCTTCTCAATTACAGGGTGCCTTCCAGCCTGTATGTCAATTTCTCCGCTATTATCTACTATTGGCATAACATAATTTAATTCTTCAGCTATTGTTGCAAATGAGCATAAAACATCTAATGTTGATATTACGGTAGCTGACAACTGTATTCTTTCAATTTCGTTTGATATTTTTTTTCGTAGTTCAGTAAACAAATCATATTCTAGCGCTATAACTTTTTCTTCCGCACCTATAATTTCGTCTTCTACTTTTTTTAATTCTTCTGTAATATAGCGTTCACAGTTAGTTAAGGTCTGTTTTCTAATATATCTATCTGGAACGAGATTTAAATAAGATCTTGTTACTTCTAAGTAATAGCCAAATACTTTAGTATAACCTACTTTTAGATTCTTAATTCCAGTCTTTTCTTTTTCTTCAGTTTCTATATTTATAATCCATTGCTTTCCTTCAGTAGTAGCTTTTTTGTATCTATCTACATCTTCATTATAGCCTAATTTTATTATTCCGCCTTCTTTTATTGTCATCGGTGGATCATCAACTATTGCAGTTTCTATTAAGTTATATAAATCATTAAGTTCATCAAGATGATCATATAACTCTATTAAGAACTCACTTTTAACAGGTTTAAGCAATAGTTTTAGATCTGGCAATTGCTTTATTGAATTTTTAAGTGAAATCATATCTCTAGCATTTGCATTTCCATACGAAATTTTTCCAATTAATCGCTCAATATCATATACTTTTTTTAATTTTTCAATAACATCTCCTCTGAAAATAATATTATCTTTTAACTCTTTAACAGCATTTAGTCTTCGATTGATTTCATTTACGTCTATTAGTGGATCATTTAGCCACCTTCTAAGTAATCTTCCACCCATTGCAGTAGATGTCTTGTCCAAAACCCAAAGTAATGTTCCTTTTTTACTTTTATCACGCATTTTTTCTGTAATTTCAAGATTTCTTCTTGCTGATATATCAAGTGACATATATCGAGATATTGCATAAAAATGAATAGTGTTTATATGTTCCAATTTTATTTTTTGTGTTTGATTTAAATACTCTATTAGTCCATTAATTGCACTTATTGCAAATAATTGGTTGTTATAGTTTTCTATAGGTTTTCCATCCTCTTTTACTAATGTGTAATTATCAGATAGTGTATCATAATTCTCAGTAAATGCTTCTTCTCGCTGCTTTGAAATGAATATATCAAAGCGCTCTTTTATTTTGCTTATTTCTTCTGTACTATCATATAACATGCTATTTACTACAATCTCAGCTGGTGAAAAACGTGCAATTTCATCTAATAATTTTACAAAGTTATTGTTTTCTTTTATTTCTGAAGCATAAAAATCTCCCGTAGAAATATCACATATTGCAATTCCAAAGAAAATTCCTTTTTTAAAAATAGACATTATGTAATTATTTTTTTTTTCGTCTAGCATATTACTTTCAACAACAGTTCCTGGCGTAACCACGCGGATAACATCCCTTTTTACAATCCCAACTGCCTTCTTAGGGTCTTCCAGTTGTTCGCATATCGCAACTTTATATCCTTTTGCAATTAATCTTGATATATATGTTTCAGCTGAGTGATACGGTACTCCACACATGGGTGCTCTTTCTTCTTGTCCGCAGTCTCTACCGGTTAGTGTAAGTTCTAACTCTCTTGAAGCAGTTACTGCATCGTCAAAAAACATTTCGTAAAAGTCTCCCAAGCGATAAAATATTAAGCAATCCTTATATTTTTCTTTTAATTCTAAATAATGTTGCATCATTGGTGAATATTCTGCCATAATTTTTTTCCTTCCTTATTCATCTATTTTTCCTTCTAAATACCATGTATGTTCTGCAATAATTTTTATTTTTTTAAATTGGCCAATCCATTCTTTGTTCCCTTCAAAATTAACTACTTTGTTACTCTGTGTTCTTCCCGTATATATATTTGCATTGTTTTTACTTGTTCCCTCTACTAAAATATCTTGTATTGTGCCTATATATTTTTGATTATTTTTAGAAATGTTATGTTCAAATAGATTTTTTAATCTATTAAATCTTTCATGCTTTACTTCTTCTGGAATTTGGTTTTCCATTTTATCTGCTCTGGTTCCATGTCTTCTTGAATATATAAACATGTAAATTTGCTCAAAATTTACTTTTTTTACAATATCAAGTGTATCTTCAAAATCTTTTTCTGTTTCACCAGGGAAACCAACAATTATATCTGTTGAAAATGTTGCATTTGGTATATTATTTTTTATTTTTTCTACTAAGCTTAAATATTGTTCTTTCGTATAGTTGCGATTCATTGCCTTCAAAACATTACTACTTCCAGATTGTAATGGTAAGTGTATTAATTTGCAAATGTTTTCCCCATTCTTTATAGCCTTTATTACATCATCTGTAAAGTCTTTTGGATGTGGAGATATAAATCGAATTCTTTTTATTCCTTCTATACTATTTATATCGTTTAACAATTCAGCAAATCCATAATTTTCTTTTCCTCGATATGAATTTACATTTTGACCTAATAATGTAATTTCTATATAGCCTTTTTCTGCAAGGTCTTTTATTTCTTTTATTATATCTTCCGGTCTTCTGCTTCTTTCTCTTCCTCTTACATATGGTACTATGCAATAACTACAAAAATTATTGCAACCATACATAATCGTTACAGAAGCTTGTTTTGTATTATTTCTTTTTATTGGCAATTCTTCATGAATTTCTCCATCTATTTCCAAAACATCTTGTATTTTTTCTTTATTAGAAAGAACGTAATACAAATCTTCTGGAAACTTATGAAGAGTATGTGTTCCAAATATAATATCCACATAAGGATAACTCTGTTTTATTTTGTTTCTCATTTCTTTTTCTTGCATCATGCAACCACCAATTGCAATAATAATATTATTAGTTAATTTTAATTTTTTCAGTTCTCCTAATTTTCCAAATACTTTTTCTTCTGCATTTTCTCTTATGCAGCATGTATTAATAACTATAACATCTGCATCTTCTATATTTTTTGTTGGTTTATACCCCATGCTTTCTAACATTCCTGCTAGTTTTTCTGAATCATTTTCATTAAGCTGGCATCCCATTGTTAAAATATAATAAATCTTTTTACCACCATATTTTTGTTTAACTTTTTCAATAAATTCGTTTTGCATTGTTTTTCCTTCCTTTTTACGTCTTTAATTCATTAATTTTATTACAATTTGTTGTTTTTTTCAAGTTTTAGATAAAAATCTTGCTGGTTTAGATTGTATATCTCAATTACTTCATAAAATCTTTTCTTTTTAAAAAAAAAATATGGTATTTAAAAATAATCGCCAAAAGGCGATTATTTTTAAATACCATATTTTTGTCTAAATCTATCTGCTCTTCCACCTGTTGTATTTTGTTTTAGGTTTCCAGTCCAATGTGGATGACATTTTGAGCAAACATCAACTTTAATCTCTGATTTTGTGGAATTTGTCTCAAATTCGTTACCACAAGCACAAATAATTTTGCACTGTCCGTATTTTGGATGTATTCCTTCTTTCATTTTTCGTTCACCTCGTTTTCATTTAATAAACAGTCTATATAATATTAACACATGTTTTTTAAAATATCAAGAAGAAACGCAACTTTAGTTAGATTAATCTTTAGTTTATATCATTTGCTTCCTCTTTTTGTAACTCCATTGTTCTTATATAGCTTGCAGATTCATTAATTTGGTCTTGTAAAGATATTTTTGTTATGATTTTTATCATTATATTAAATAAGCATGCAATAATTAAAATAACTAAACCTAATTTTGTCCATATTTTTGCTATCATCATCATATCTCCTTTTTTAGAACACTATAAATATTATAGCATAAAACATATTATTTTAAAATAGATTTTTGATATTTCCGTCAAAAATTGTCTAGTTTAGATATTTATAAAAGTTGTTAGATCAATTTCTAATAATATAAGCAATGTAACATGTTTTATGATTTTGCTAAATGAATTAAACTCTAAGTTTTTATGTATTTATTTCTATAATATAGTAAATACTAATTTGTAGCAAGCTTTTCTATTACTTTTATTTTTTTACATAGTAACCATAGATAAAGGAAGGTTTTTTTATGAAATTATTTGTCCTATTAATTTTATCTTTATTTTTGCTAACTGGCTGTGGAAAAGATGAAAACAACTCTGAATATTCATCTAAGAGAACATCGTATAACAGTTTAAATACAAGTAATAGTATATTAAATAATGCTCTTTATCAGAGCTATTATGAAGAAGAAATTTATCAATTTAAAACCACAATTTATACTAAAACTGATGCAAGACAAAACAATCTAAGATTATCGTGTAATAGCTTAAATGGTGTTATTATTCGCCCTAATGAAACTTTTTCTTTTTGCAATACTCTTGGTCCGGCAAAACCAGAAGACGGTTATCAAAAAGCCGATACTTTTGACACTGACGGTGATATAATCCAAGAATATGGCGGAGGTAAATGCCAGGTAAGCAGTACGCTTTATAATGCTGTAAAAAATATTCCTGGAATAGAAATTGTCGAAAGGCACGAACATAGTAATTATGTGCCTTATGTTGCTGAAGGTCAAGATGCAGCTGTTGCATATGGTAGCATTGATTTCAAATTTAAAAATAATAATACTTATTCTATTAAGATTTTGGCAGAAGCAACTTCTGATGAGGTTATTATACGTATAATGAAAATCATTTAATCTTTTTCTTCTAATTTTGCTTTCCTTCGAATAATAATTATTATAATTATTATTGGAGGTAAATTTACAATGCTAAATAAAAAATTTTTTATAAAAATTTTTTTAATTTTTTCTATAATTATTTTTCAAAGTAAAATCATTTTTTGCTTTGATGCGACATATATTTGGTCAGCGTTAGTAGATGATGCAATAATTACAAGTTCATCTCTTTCGGTTGAAACTAACAATTCTTTAAATTTAGAATCAGCTAGTGCTGTCCTAATTGAACAAAATTCTGGCACTGTATTGTATAACCACAATATGCACGAAAAATTACGTCCTGCATCTGTTACTAAAATAATGACTATATTGCTTATTATGGAAGCATTAGATTCAGGTAAAATAAATTACACAGACAAAGTTCCTTGTAGTGAAAATGCTTCTAATATGGGTGGCTCTCAAATTTGGCTCGATGTTAGCGAAGAATTAACAGTAGATGAGATGTTGAAAGCCATATGTGTTGTTTCTGCGAACGACTGTACTGTCGCTATGGCAGAATATTTAGCAGGCTCTGAGGAATTGTTTGTTAATCAAATGAATGAAAAAGCTAAGGAGCTTGGTATGGATGATACAACATTTAAGAATTGTCATGGAATAGATGCTGATGGTCATTTAACCTCCGCATATGATATTGCTCTTATGTCTAGAGAACTCATGAAAAATCACCCTAACATTACAAAGTATACAACAATTTGGATGGATTCTTTGAGAAACGGTGAATCAGAACTTGTTAATACTAATAAATTAATAAGAAATTATGATGGTGCAACTGGATTAAAAACAGGTTCTACATCTCTTGCATTATTTAATTTGTCAGCAACAGCTACGAAAAATGATTTATCACTTATTGCTGTTGTTATGAAAGCTCCAACTAGTGCCATAAGATTTTCGGAAGCTAAGAAACTTTTAGATTTTGGTTTTAATACTTATGAATTTAAAGAACTTGGAAAAAAAGACGATATAGTTCAAACCCTTCCTGTGGCAAAAGGAATACAAACTTCTGTTGATCTAATCTATGAAAACGACGTTGGGTGCTTAGTTAAAAAGGGAGAATCTAAAAATATAAGTCATAATATTTCTTTTGATGAAAACCTTTGTGCCCCTATTTTTAAAGGGCAAAAGTTAGGTGAAGTTACCTTTTTATTAAAAGGTAACGAAATTTCGAAGGTAGACATTGTAGCTAAAACAGAAGTTTTAAAAATTAGTGTTTGGAATATGATATCTCATGTAATTAATACTTGGCTTAGTCTATGTCGCATAACTTAAAGATGTAAATTTAAAAAACAAGATTAGTATAATTTTACTACTAATCTTGTTTTTTTATTTAGTCATCATAGCTTTCCTCTATATTTATTACTTCATTTTGTGGTTCATATGTTTCATCATATTCATATTCATATATTTCATTTTTTGGCTGTTCTTTGTGATCAATTATTTGCTTTTTCTTTATTTCAGGTCTAGATCTTTGAATATTTGTCTCTACTTTTGCTTTTTTGCTATTTTCTTCAATTATACGATTAGTTCTTTCTATTTGCTCTTTTTTATCTTTTAATTGTTTTTGTATCATTTGATTTGCTTTTTCCATTAAATCTGGAACATAATCTACTAATTTGTCAATTGCTGAATTGTGGCAAACAGGCAAAAGCTTTACACAGCCCTCTTGAACTACCAAAAAAGCTACTGGATTAATGCTCACTCCTGCTCCACTGCCTCCGCCAAATGGAAGGCGATATTGAATTTCTTCTTCTTTATCTTTTTTTGTATATTCATTAATTGTCTCTCCCTTGAATTCACTCCCTCCAGCTGCGAATCCAAAACTTACTTTTGAAATAGGAATGATTACAACGTTATTAGATGTTTCTATTGGAGCACCTATAATTGTATTTACATCTACCATATCTTGTATACTACTCATAGCTGTTAGCATAAGACCTTCTATTGGATGTTCGCTCATCTTTTACTCCTCTCCTTTTTTGTAAATAGATATATATTATATTTATAATATGTACCATTTTTATACAAATTATTCCTTGGAGGTGTATACTAAATAAATTTTTTCCTATGTAAATAGGTGTAATTTCATATTTTATTCTAGATTTATTTTTTGGTATCACTATGTGTGGGAAACTAAGTGATAACGCTGTACTTATAATAAATACAAGTGCTGAAGTAAATATAGCATTTCCTGTTCCTATTTTCATATTCAGATTTAGGCTTTCAATTTGTGGTGATAGCATTTTCATTATTTCCATATAATTTATTTCATTAATTGTATTTTTTTTAAATAATATATTATCTTTAGCAATAATTTTATTTATTCTTTGTTTATTTAATAAAATTCTAAATAAAGGTATTTTATTAAATAAATATAATTTAATATATATCTTGTAATTTTTTTCTAAATTTTGCATTTCTAATTTTTTTATTTTTACATTATCTACTTCAATCTTTAACGTTGAACATATTAAAATAAGAACCAAGAAAATGTTTATAATTAGTAATCCTAAAAAAAGTAAAACTAATACCATTTATTTTTCACTCCTTTGATATTAGTTTTACCTATTTTTTTAGTTTTAATCTATTTTTCTTGTTTTCTTGTTTCGTTTCTTTGTACAAAGATGTCACCAAAATTATACTCTTGTGTTACAATTACTTTATTCCTTCGAGACAACTCCAGCAATCCAGAAAATGCTGTCACCACCTCATTTTTAGAACATTTTTTTAATGTAAATAAAGCATTAAAAATAAATTTAGGTTTTTTTATTAATTCTTTAAATATTTGCTTTACCTTACTTGCAACAGTAAACTTTTCTGTAATTGCAATTTGTTCAATATTTTTTGCATTTTGATTTATTTTTTCTTCATTTCGTGTTATAAGGTTTTTATATTTTTCTATGATAACATTAATCTCATATTGTTTGTTTAAAACTTGTTTTGGCAATTCTATTGTTTCTGGAATACGAGAAAATCTTTTAGAAAATAATTCATAGTTTTGTTTTAAAGTTTTACTGATTTCTTTATATTTCTTATATTCTATAATTCTTTTAATTAACTCTTCTTCAGTAAGTTCTTCCTCTTCTTCTATCTGGTTTGGTAGCAAATTTTTAGATTTAATATATACAAGTGTTGAAGCCATAACTAAAAACTCACTTGCTACTTCCAATTTAGATTCATTCATTTGGTTAATATATTTTATATACTGATCAGTAATTTCATTAATATTAACTTTAGATATATCCATTTTGTTCTTGTCTACCAAATGACATAGCAAATCTAATGGTCCTTCAAAATTTTCAAGTTTGATAGCATATTTATTTGTTTCTAACGCCAGAATACTCATTATTATGCTCCTTCTATGCTTTTTAAATTTTCATAGGCAATATTTGTAGTTTCATTCATATAGCCTTTTTTATATAAGTAATTTCTTATCTGCTCATCTTCCATCATTCTCTGTTTTTTTTGAATTAATTTTAAAGCAGAATTAATTTCATATTCAATTAGGCTTTCCTTGTTTTCTATAATAAAATCTTCTACATCTTTTTTTTCAATTCCCTTTGCCTGAAGTTTATATGAGATTTCCTTTATAGACATATTATTTAAATTAATATATTCTTGTATGCTCTTTTTTATATATTCTTTGTCATTAATATAACCCGCTTCTTTCAAGTATTCAATAATGTCTTCTAATATGTCAGTAGGTAAATCAGCAAATTTTTGCCTAATTTCTTTTTCTGTTCTTTTCTTATAGATTATATACTTTAAGATTTTAGTTTTAATCTTATCTAGTTCTTCTTGTGAATACATTATGCTTAGTCTTCTCCTTCATTATCTTCTATTTGTTCACCCAAACTTTTTTCAAATGCTGTATTAAAATTATCTCTAATCTTTTTTTCAACATCATTCATGATTTCTTGATTATCTCTTAAAAATTGTTTTGCATTTTCTCTACCCTGTCCAATTCTTTCTCCATTATAACTAAACCAAGAGCCACTTTTTTCAATAATATCCAGATTCACAGCTAAGTCTAAAATATTACCTTCTTTTGATATTCCTTTTCCATATACAATATCAAACTCAGCTTCTCTAAATGGTGGTGCTACTTTGTTTTTTATTACTTTTACTTTAGCACGGTTTCCTACAACCTCTCCATCTTGTTTAATGTTTTCAACTTTCCTAATGTCTAAACGTACAGATGCATAAAATTTTAATGCTCTTCCTCCAGGAGTTGTCTCAGGGTTTCCAAACATTATCCCCACTTTTTCTCTTAGTTGGTTTATAAAGATAATTACAGCTTTGGATTTATTTATAGCCCCTGCAAGTTTTCTTAATGCTTGTGACATTAGTCTTGCTTGCAAGCCAATATGTGAATCTCCCATGTCTCCATCAATTTCCGCTTTTGGTACCAATGCTGCAACAGAGTCTACAACAATAATGTCAATTGCACCACTTCTAATTAATGCTTCTGCTATTTCAAGGGCCTGCTCTCCTGTATCTGGTTGAGATACTATTAAGTTGTCAATATCCACACCTAAATTTTTAGCATAAACTGGATCCAATGCATGTTCTGCATCTATAAATGCTGCTTCTCCTCCCATTTTTTGTGCTTCTGCAATTGCATGCAAAGCTAGTGTTGTTTTTCCAGAAGATTCTGGTCCAAAAATTTCAATAATTCTTCCTCTAGGAATGCCACCAATTCCTAGAGCTATATCCAAACTTAATGCTCCTGTTGGTATTGCTTCTATATTCATTGCTTGATATTCTCCAAGCTTCATAATTGAACCTTTACCAAATTGCTTTTCTATTTGCCCCATAGCTGCATCTAATGCTTTTTTCTTTTCCTGATTTTCATTACTCATTTTTATTCCTCCTATTAATAAAACATATGTTTGTTTGTATTATATATCATGAAAAATTTTTGTCAATAATTTTTTAAAATTTTTTGAAAATATTTTAATGTTGTCTGTACCAGTTTTCTATGTTATAGAAAATGTTGTAGCAATTTGGTGTTATATCTCCCATAAGGCTTGCGCTATAACACAAAATATTTCTATTAAAATACAGGCTTATAAATGGCATGTCTGATTTGTATTTTTCATATATTTCTGTATACTTTTCCTTCAGCAAATTTTCATCTGAAATATTAGTTACTTCTTTTAGTAGTACTTGCATATCATCATTTGAATATTTTGAAAAATTACCATTTCCTAAGTATGTAGATAAATTGGGACTAAATCCTATTCTAGTACCTACCATAATCATATCGTAGTTTTTTCTCTCTAGATAATTTTGATATTGACTATTGCTTGCTTTTCTAACTGTAATACTAATTCCCACTTTGGCAAGTTGTTCTTTTACAATCTCTGCTACTGCTACTCTTTCCGTATTTGCTTCATTTACAACTAGGGTAAAACTTGTTCTTAATGTATTGTAATTCTCTCTTTTTTGCCACACAGAATTTCTTAATTCCCATCCATTTTCTGTCATTATAGTTTCTACCTGATTTGGATTATATCCTGAACTGGCAGATGTAGAGTTGTATAGCCAGTTGCTGTAGTCAAGCGGAAATTCAGCGGAGTAAAATTTATTGTTATACACTTCTGCAATAATGTTGCTTTTGTCTATTGCATAAGATATCGCTTTTCTCACTTCTGGATGTGATAAAACTCTGTTTTCAGTATTCAAAGCAATAAAATCATATTCTTTTCCTTTATATTCTTTCTTATTATAGCCTATGGTACCAATGTAGTTTTCTACATATAAATTATTAGTTGTTATTAAGTCTATATTTCCTATCTTAAAGCTATTATATACTTCACCCATTGAATTATAAAGAAATACATAGATTTTATTTATTCCGTATTCTCTGTTATCTTCTATTAAATTCCAGTACTCTGTATTTTTTATTAACGTCAGTTTTCCTGTTCCATCTTCATGTACTTTAAATTTTCCAGTTCCAACTGGATTTTTGTTTTTGTCTGTTGTTACAAAGTCTTGCCCAATATAATAATTTTCTGATAATATTGGGAAAGTTAGGTTGTACTCAAAAAATGGAACATCTGAATCTAATGTAAGTTTTATAGTATATTCATCTATGATATCTAGTGCAATTACATTTTTAACACTATTTTTATATACTGAAGCAATATTGTCTTCTTTTAACTTGTCAATTGTATATTTTACATCTCGCGCTGTAAAGCTAGATCCATCATGCCACTTGACACCTTTACGAAGTTTTAACAAATAACCATTGTTTTCTATTTTAGACCATTCTGTTGCAAGGCACGGCTCAGCTTTGTAATCAGCACTTAAGTTAATTAGTGGTTCATAAATTAATTTTGCAATGTCTTGAACATTTTTATTATTACTTAAAATTGGATTCATTGTATCGAATTCTGCAATTCCTAAACGAAGTTCATTAATTATTTCAGGTTTTATTTCTCCTGTTTGTTCTGCATCGTTGGGATTTATATTATTTTGGTTTTTATAAAAAAAATATATTGCAAATGAAATTAGTATTATTACAAATAGAATAAATAATATTTTAGGTAATGATTTCATTTGTTTCTCCTCCTTTGCAAAATTTATAATACATGAATTCAGGTAATTTTTCAAGTAAAAATCAAAAAAAGGCGTATTGTATTTACACAATACACCCCCATATTTATTGTATAGTTCCTTCTTATTTTCTAGATTCTACAATAAGCTTTATTCCTGTCCTGTCTTCTCCTTCCACTTCAACTTCTGCAAAAGCAGGAATACATACTAAATCAACTCCTGATGGTGCTACAAATCCTCTTGCTATTGCTACTGCTTTTACCGCTTGGTTTAATGCTCCTGCTCCAATAGCTTGCATCTCTGCCTTATTAGCTTCCTTAACTAATCCTGCAATGGCTCCTGCTACTGAATTTGGGTTTGACTTTGATGAAATTTTTAAAACATCCATTTTTTTGCCTCCTAAAATTTATTTTTTTGTTTCATTAGTAACAAGTATATTTATAATATATTTTAAGAGCATTGTCTAGTGTTTTTTGGTAATTTCTGTATTTTTTCATCGCGTATTTTGCTTGTTTTTCGATATTTTTCGTTTTTCAAGTCTATATTCCTACATATTGCTATTTTAATTTATTCATTTATCCTTTTTACATCAATTATTGCATTATCTTCATCTAATTCAAATAAGCATCCATTAAACATAGCTTCTCCTTCTGCAAGCTTATATTTTTCAGGAAGCGTTGTTAAAAAACGTTTTATAGAAGTGTCTATATTCATTCCAATAACAGATTTTTTAGGTCCTGTCATTCCTATATCTGTTATATAAGCTGTTCCATTTTCTAGAATTTTTTCATCTGCAGTTTGTACATGTGTGTGTGTACCAAATATAACATTAGCTCTTCCATCTAGAAAATAACCCATTGCAATTTTTTCTGCCGTTGCTTCAGCGTGGAAATCTATAATTATAATATCTGTTTGTCTTTTTATCTTTTCTATTATTTTATCTGCAACTATAAAAGGATTTTCAGAAAGAACACTAATGTCTACTCTTCCTATTAAATTTATTACTGCAATTTTTTTTCCATGACATTCGTATATTCCATAACCGTTTCCAGCAACTCCATCTGGGTAGTTTGCCGGTCTTATTAATTGTTTATTCGAAATAAAACTAAAAATATCTTTTTTACCCCAAGTATGGTTTCCCATTGTTATAGCATCTATTCCAAGAGCTAAGAGTTCTTTGAATATATTACTAGTTATACCCATTCCATCAGCTGAATTTTCGCCATTTGCTATGACAAAATCTATATTTTCATTTTTTTTCATTTTGGGTAAAACATCTCTTACTTTTTTTATTCCAATTTCACCTACAATATCTCCAATTGCTAAAATTTTCAAATATTTTTCCCCCTTAGTTCCGTATTTTATATTACTTTTATAGCATATTTTTTTTTATGTTGCAATATTGATTTATCCAATTATATATGATATATTAATATATCATGGCTATATAGCCAATTAGAAGGAGTGACAGACATGTCAAAAATCACATCTGCTTATCTTGAAGGATTGCTTGCGACCGACAGTACTGAAGAACATGTGATTTTTAACAGCATGGACGGCAAACTGGGTAACTGTTTGTGTATGGCTGCAACTGACGGAAACGGAATAATTTCTAGTTTCTGTAGTGTCACCTTTAGGTCACCTTTGTTCCTGTTTCCGTGTTCTTTCATGGATAGGAAGCTGTTTACGATTGGTGACAAAATGCCAAAATTGGCTTTTCATGATTCTAAACTGGTTTTAGAATGAGTGAATAGCAGATCCAATCAAAAAAGAATGAAGAATTCAGGTTTGAATTCTTCATTCTTTTTTCTGCAATAGTGTGAGTATTATAAAAGTAAAGTGCACAAGTGTCTATGCACACTTGTTTTTGCTAAAACATATATTTATTATTTTGCATATTCAATTGCTCTAGTTTCTCTTATAACATTTACTTTAATTTGTCCTGGATATTCCATTTCGTCTTCAACTTTTTTTGCAACATTTCTTGCCATTAGAACCATCTCATCGTCTGAAATTTTATCTGGTTTTACTATAAGTCTTATTTCTCTTCCCGCCTGAATTGCAAATGATTTTTCTACTCCTTCAAATGAGTCTGCTATTTCCTCTAGTTTTTCTAGTCTTTTTATATAAGTCTCTAAAGTTTCTCTTCTAGCACCAGGTCGTGATGCAGAAATAGCATCAGCAGCTTGTACTAAGACAGCTTCTATGGTTTTTGGTTCCACATCACCATGATGTGCTTGAACTGCATTAATAACTAATTCGTTTTCTTTAAATTTTCTTAATACTTCTACACCAATTTCAACATGTGTTCCTTCCATATCATGGTCTAATGCTTTTCCAATGTCATGTAATAGCCCTGCACGTCTTGCAAGTTTAGGGTCTGCTCCTACTTCTTCAGCCATTATTCTTGCTAAGTTTGAAACTTCAATTGAGTGATTTAATACATTTTGTCCATAGCTTGTTCTATATTTTAATTTTCCAATTAGTTTTACTAACTCTGGGCCCAAGCCATTTACTCCAGTTTCCAGCATAGCTCTTTCTCCTTCTGATTTAATAGAAGATTCTAGTTCTTCTTTTGCTTTCTCAACCATTTCTTCTATTTTTGCTGGATGAATTCTGCCATCTTCAATTAGCTTCTCCAATGCAATCTTTGCGACCTCTCTCCTTAAAGGATCAAAACCAGATATGATCACAGCTTCAGGTGTATCATCAATAATTAAATCTATACCTGTCAATGTTTCAAGAGCTTTTATATTTCTTCCTTCTCTTCCAATTATTCTCCCTTTCATATCATCATTTGGTAATGCAACAACAGATACTGTCATCTCTGATGTATGGTCTGCTGCACATTTTTGAATTGCAAATCCAATTATTTCTCTAGCATTTTTTGCTACATCTTCTTTGGCTTTGGCTTCAGATTCACGAATAATTGTAGCTTTTTCTGATGTGATTTGCTTGTCTAGCTCTTCAAGGATTTGTTTTTTTGCATCTTCTTTTGATAATCCCGAAATGCGCTGTAGTTCAGTCATTTGTTTGTTAATAACTTCTTCAAGTTCATTTTTTCTGCCATCTAATTCTTCATGTTTTCTTTCTAGTTCTTTTTCCCTTTTCTCAAATATTTCATTTCTTTTTTCTAAAGCTTCTTCTTTTTGGAAAATTCTTTTTTCCTGTAAAGCAATCTCGCCCCTTCTTTCTTTAATCTCCTTATCTAATTCATTTCTAGATTGTAATATTTCTTCCTTAGCCTTAAAGATTTCTTCTTTCTTTTTGTTTTCAGCTTCTATACTAGCATTTTGTAGCAATCTTTTTGCTTCATTTTCTGCACTCTGTATTTTAGATTCAGCAATCTTTTTTCTAAGTATATAACCTACTGGAATCATAATTGCTGCAGAGATAAGAAAGGTGGCTACAATTATTAAAAGTTCATTTTGTGACATTTTGTCCACCCCTTCTTTATTTAATTTTCAATGTGCAAAATATATAAATATAACTTTTACATAGTTATTGAATATATTTTTACTTACTATTATATTTTATATGTATTATGTTCAACTGTCAAGTATTAAAATGTTTTTGTTTTATTCAAAGTTCGTATAAAGCTAATCACTAAGAAAGCATCAAAGCACATATTGCTTTCTTTTTCTCTTGTAACTTAAAGTAATATAGCCTTATTACATATGATTTTCCTATACAATAAAAAAAAAACTAACCTATAAAAATATTTTGGTTAGATTTTTTTATGTTTTTTGTTGGAAAGCACTATGCTCTAGGGTGAGCTTTCCTATATACATTTTTTAGACTTTCATCTTGAAATTGCATATATACCTGTGTTGATGAAATGTCTGAATGTCCAAGCATTGTTTGTATCGCTTTTAAGTCAGCACCATTTTGTAAGAGATGTGTTGCAAATGAATGGCGAAGTACATGAGGTGTTATCTCTTTACTAATGTGTGCTTGTTCTTTATAATATTTAATAATCTTCCAAAAGCCTTGTCTTGTTAATCTTTTTCCATTGATGTTAACAAATAGTGCTTTAGTTTTTTCATCTTTAATCAAAATATTTCTTGCTTTCTCTATGTAGTCTTTCAAAGCTCTTAGTGACATTGTTCCAATAGGTATATTTCTTTGTTTATTTCCACTTCTACAAGTAACATAACTTTCATCAGTATTTACATCATCAATGTCTAATGAAATGATTTCTGTGACTCTCATACCAGTTGCATATGCAAATTCTAGCATTGCTTTATCTCTAATTCCTTTTAAATCTATATCGTTTGGTTGTTCTAGAAGTAATTCAATTTCTTTTGATGATAATACACTTGGAGCTTTTTTCTCAACCTTAGGAGATCCAATTCCATTTGTTGGGTCCGTTTTTACTTTTTTATTACGCATTAAAAATTGATAGAAAGAACGTATGGAAGCTAAACTTCTTGAAATCGTTGATGCTTTTTTCTTTTGTTTTTCTAGTTCTGAAAGATATTCTTCTATATCTTTCTTTGATACCTTTACATAGTTAATTTTATTTTTTTCGATATATTCTGAATATTGCATAATATCTCTTCTGTATGATTGTAACGTGTTTTCAGATAATTTTCTATTGTTTTGAATAAATTCTAAAAAAAGTTTGATTTGTTTTTCCATATTTAGCTCTCCATTTCAATGAATTTGCATATTAAACGGCTATGCATAAACCTTATAGAAATTTACATAAACTATATATGTTATATCAAATTAGATTAAAATTGTAAATATATTTATAAATTTTTTCTTGTTTTTAATGTTAAATGATAGAAAAACTTATTACATATATACAATAAAAAAATTCAATAAATTTGATGATATATACACTTCAATTAAAGAAGCTCCGATTAACATAGTTCCCATAAAAATTGAAAATATAGAGTGTCTATAAATTTCTGCTTTAATATTATCTTTTTTTCTATTCTTAATAATAGATTTATATAATTTAATTCCACTTAGCGCAATTGCAAGTAAAGCTGGTATGAATAATATATTTTGAAAGAAAATAGTTGTTATAGAAAACAAAAGTCCTTTTGTACTGCCTAAAACAGCAATTATAGCCGATATTGTATAGCCTAGGCAAAATCCTCTAAATGCAACTATACCATAGATAAGTGGAATTAGTGTTACTGTTGATCCTATAAACCATAATGCTAAAGCAAGTGTTATATTTTTTATAATTGAATCTTTTAATAACCCAATACTATCAATATCTTTTTTTTCTTTTAAAGATGTTATAAATGTATTAATATAAGATGAAATTTCTCCTTTTTGTTGTTCTGTTGTTTGGTTAATAAAAAAAACTCCAGCAAGAACTCCAATTATAAAAATAATTGATAATATGAAATAATCTTTTGCATTATTTTTAATATGCTCTAATATTATATTTGTTAATTTATTTTTTCTTTTCTTATGTTTTTTCATTTTATTTTCCTCCACCAATATGTATTAATTCATACATAATGTCTATTCAATAAAATGAAAAATATAACTTTAATTGCTACTTATCTTTCCATATACTCCACCACCACCTTCTGTAATTTTTACTTTGCCTTCTCGCGCATTTATAATATTTTTAGCAATTTTTTCACCTACAACGCTTTCTATATCATCAAATGTTGCTTTATGCAAAATATTCATTTCGTTTTTAAATACATTTAATAATTTATTTATTGTTTTTTCACCTAGCCCTGGAATAAATGTAAGAGGTATTTGATATATGTATGGTGGTCTATCATTTGGGCTTATAGTTTGTTTTTTGTCTTTTATAATTTCTATTCTATCATAAACACCGACTGTTATGTTCTTACTTTCACAAGTATCACATTTTGTTACTGGTGCTTTTCCTAAAATATTTTTTTCACATACTTCACAATAAGTTCTGTGATATTTTCCCAGTTTAGGATCTAGTCCATAATTACATAGGACCTTTCTTCCGTCTTCTCTTTTTAATGCCTTTAAAAATTCTTTAAAACTAACATCTGCCATTTGAATTTTATTGTATTCTCTTGCTATTTTAGGTAAAGAATGTGCATCTGAATTCGTTAAAAAAGTTTTTCCTTCTAATTCTGATATTTTATCTGCTAGATTAGTATCTGCACTTAGGCCTAATTCAATAGCGTATATATGTTCAAATTTTTCTTTAAAAATTCTCTCAAGTCTTGATGTACAATTTCCGTAAAAACTCTTATGTGGTGTAAAGCAATGTGCTGGTATTAAAATTCCATTGTACTTTTCTACAATATCAATTAATGTATATGCTGATATATTTGCTCTTTGCGAACTTAATGTTATATTTTTTATGTATTTACTCATTTCTCTTGAAAACTCTTTAATGTCTGCGAGTCTTGGAAAAAAGCATAGATTATGTGCACTCCCTATTTTTCCATTTTCGTTTAATTCAGAAGTTTCAATTTCACTTCCAAGAAATATGCATACTTCATTTTGATAAATTATTCCTCCATCTAATATCTCATATGCTTCTCCATTTGCCAAAAAGTTTTCTATGTCTTCTTGAACATATGGTGAAGCACAATCTATAATTCCTACTACTTGAATTCCTTTTTTATTTACACATTCCTTAGCAATATTAGCAAATTGCAAGGATTTTGCGGCTGTAATTTTTATTGGTTTATTATTTTGGCTTCTACCTATATGAACATGTAAATCTGCAAATAGTTCGTACATTTTTTGTTCCTTTCTTTTGCAAAAATATACCCCTACTTTCTTGTAAGAGTATAAACAATTTTATAATTATCTTTCCATGTCTTCTCTAATTTCCCTTAATAAATTGTCTGGAACCACAATGGTATTTTTGTCCTTAGTAGGTTTCTTAGTTTTAGCTTTGTTTAAATCTTCTTCAAATTGTTGTATTTTAGCTACCGCTTTAAGTGGATCTTTTGCATTGTTTATTTCCCTACTTAATTTATCTAGTGCATTATCAGAGTCGTTTCTAATTTGATCATCTACAAGGCTCATGCTACCTTAACCTCCTCCATTATTCTTACAAAATTTTCAAATTGTTCTATGTATCTATTGTTTTTATCTTTTAGATTTCTATTTATAAGTAAACATAACGCCTCATCTGATTTAAATGCAATTCTTTCTGGCCTATTCATAAGCATTCCACCAAACTGGTCAACTAATTCTAAAATATCACTTTCTTTTTCACGTGGCTCACTTTCACTATATCTATTGTGTTCTTCACAAATTTTACAAAACTTTTTTGAAAATCCAAGTTGCTTCAAGTATTCTGCTCCTTCTTTTGCATATGAGCGAATTTTCTCTAAATTTTGTGCACTATTACTTTTTTTACAGGCATATAATAAGCATGCTGTCAAAACAAGATTTTTGTCAACCGGTAATTTCATTGTTTCGATAAATAATTTTGCAATTTCTGTTTTTAATATTACAGAATTATCATAAAAAATTCCTGTTCTTTTTTGTAAATAATATACAATTTCCATTTTTTTTATTAAATCTTGTTCTGACAATATATAGTCAGCAAATGTTTCCATTTTGCTTCCCTCCATTACTATGTCTTTTGTTTTTTTATTATATTCCATTTAATAGGTCTTTTCAACGTTTGTAGTTAAATTGTAATATATTTGTAATCTTGCCGTAATAATAAATTACAAATTTTTTATGGCCATTCTTGCTAATTCATCGCATCGATTATTATATTCGTTATCACTATGCCCTTTAACTTTAATAAATTTTACATTATGTTGTTTTATTAAATTATATAATTCTTGCCACAATTCTTTATTTTTAACAGTTTCTTTTCCTGATGTTTGCCAATTATTTTTTAGCCAATTATAAATCCAGCCTTGGTTAAATGCATTTATCACATAGGCACTATCACTGTAAATCTCAACATCACATGAAAATTTTAATTGTTTTAATCCCTCTATAACAGCTGTTATTTCCATTATATTATTTGTTGTATTTTTACTTCCTCCAGATAGTTCTTTCCTTATTTCTCTATATATTAGTATAGCTCCCCATCCGCCCTGGCCCTGGATTTCCGTGAGCAAGCTCCGTCTGTATACAGTATTACTTTTTCCATATATGTTATTCCTCCTATATTAAATTTCCTTTTTGCAAATTAATTTGTTTTATGTTATTATATCATGAAGAATAAAATATACAAGGAGTAATCTATGAGTAGAAATTTAGGAATCATTGCAGAATATAATCCTTTTCATAATGGTCATTTAACTCATTTAATACAGTCTAAAAAATTATGCGACTCTGGCTATACAGTATGTATTATGAGTGGTAATTTTACTCAAAGAGGTGTCCCTGCTGTTATTGATAAATGGGAGCGTACAAAGATGGCTCTTAATAATGGAGTTGATATGGTTATTGAACTGCCTGTAATATACAGCATTGCTAGCGCCGAAAATTTTGCATATGGAAGTATTAGAATTTTAGATAGTCTGAAAATTATTGATTTTGTATCTTTTGGAAGTGAATGTGGTAAATTAGATATCCTAGAGGAACTTGTAAATGTTCTTTATAATGAACCTAAAGCATATGTTACACTTCTAAAGCACGAATTATCAAAAGGATTGTCATATCCAAAGGCAAGGGAAAATGCTGTACTTTTATATTTGAATAATATAAGACGTTATGCAAATATTCTTTCCAATCCTAACAATATATTGGGAATTGAATATTTAAAGGCTTTAAAAAAACTTAAGAGTTCTATTGCTCCCGTGACAGTTAAAAGAATATACACTGAACATAATAGTACAAATACTTATGATAATTATGCAAGTAGCACAGCAATACGCGAATTAATTAATAGGAAAAAAGATTTCTCTAAATACCTTCCTACTGAAAGTTATAGCATACTAGAGAATTGCATTAAACACGGTAAAACTATTTCTTCCCTTGCATCTTTTGAAAAGGAAATAATTTATACACTAAGGCGCATGACAAGTTTTGAAATTTCAAACTTGCCAGATGTATCAGAAGGTCTTGAAAATAAAATTAAGGTTGCTGCAAACGAATGCAACACAGTAAAAGAATTAATTAACATTATTAAGAGTAAACGATACACTGAAACACGTATACAGCGAATTATTTTATGTTCCTTACTTGGTATAACAAAACAGCACATTAACGAATTATATAAAATTAATCCGTATGTCCGAATATTAGGTATGAACGCAAAAGGAAAAGAATTACTTTCTTTGATAAAATACGAAAATCCCAAATTGCCTATTATTACTTCAGTGAAAGATTTTATTGATACTAATAAAAATAAGCTTCTTTATGATATGCTGATATTTGATATCTTGGCTTCTAATATATACACAATTGGTTTTGAAAGTGAGCCATATGCAAATTTGGATTTTACCCAAAAGCTTATAATTATGTAGATTAGCAAATCCTATAACCACCAATTATAATTGGTGGTTATTTATTGTAACAAATTTATTTATTTTGTCATAAAATATCCTATAAGTATAGTAAAGGAGGAGTTTGTAATGTATAAAAATTGCAGAACCAATAAAATATATTGCTGTTCTTCTAGTAACGATAAAAGCAATATGTTAGAAAATATTTGTGATGATATGCTATGTCATGATAATTGTAAACACAATGATGAATGTACTTGTGGTTTTGATGAAGAAGAATCAGTATTTCCAGTAAATCCAATGTTTGGCCAAAGCTATGTTGCAAATCAAATTTTAAACAAAACATTTACACCAGAAGTTGGTCTGCGTATGGGAACAATTTTTCCAGAATTAGTAAGTCCTTATGTGCCTGGTCAATCTATGGATGAAATTGATTTTATAAAGAAAACTAATAAAATTAAGGAGGGATGTAATCGTGTTTAACACAGGACCTTGTCAAGAAACAAGATGCGAAATGTTAAAAAAAATTAGAGAATATAATTTTGCAATTATTGAACTTGCTTTGTATTTAGATACTCATCCCGAAGATCAAAAAGCACTTTGCCTTCATAAAGAATATACAAAATGTTATAAAGATTTAACAGATAAATATCAAAAGGTATATGGTCCTTTAACAATTAACTTTCCATGTAATAGATGGAGATGGCTTGAAGAACCTTGGCCTTGGGAAAGGAGTGATTTATAATGTGGACTTATGATAAAAAATTAGAATATCCAATTAATATCAAATGTAAAAATCCACGTTTAGCAAAATTTATAATATCTCAATATGGTGGTCCAGATGGTGAGCTTGCAGCTTCATTACGATATCTTTCTCAAAGGTTTGGCATGCCAGACCAAAAGTCAAAAGCAATTTTAAATGATATTGGTACAGAAGAATTAGCACACTTAGAGATGGTAGGCACAATTGTTCATCAATTAACCGACGGTGTTCCTGCAGAAGAATTAGAAAAAGCTGGTTTAGGTTCATATTATACAGATCATGGTGTAGATATATATCCACAATCAGCAGCTGGTACCCCTTTTACAGCAGCATATATTGCATGCAAAGGAGACCCTATTGCTAACTTGCAAGAAGACTTAGCTGCAGAGCAAAAAGCAAGAGCAACTTATGAAAAATTAATCGATTTGTGTAAGGATGAGCCAGATGTGATTGATCCTCTTCGTTTCTTACGTGAAAGAGAAGTCGTTCATTTTCAGCGATTTGGTGAAGCATTAAATGGAGTTCATGAAAAATTAGCACAGAAGAAATTCTATATGAATAGTCCATGTAATTGTGGTCGTGGTAGTACAAATTAAAGCAATACCTGTGATTAGTAAGATAAGAAAATCGGCCTGCCACATGCACAGATTGCTTCGCAATCGTATCGGAAGATAGGTAATTTAACCTAATTGTTCAGGTAATTTCGTTGGGGATTTCCTATGAAATAAAAAATTGCTAACGAAATATGTTTTATATATTTCGTTAGCAGTCTAAAAACAGAGTTGAAACTCTGCTTTTTTGTTGTGTTTTATACCTTAAGTACTCCGCCAATCATCCTATTTATAGTATCTTCTTGCTTAATATTAGGAACAACACTCGCACCACCAGCAATAACAATAGTATCTCCGTCTTTCAAATTGTTTTCTGATTTTACAATTTTAATCCCTTCTGCTAAAAGTTGATTAATTGATGGCTGTTCTTCTAATAATTTTGGATATACTCCCCATGACAATGCTAATTGTCTATATGTTTTTTCATTTTGTGTTATAGCATAAATTGGGCAACATGGTGTAAAGCTTGATATCATTCTTGGTGTGTCTCCACCTTCTGTATAAGCAAAGATTGCAGTTGCTTCCATATTCATAGCAGTTGCACATATTGAGTGATTTATATTAAATTCATAATTAGTCCTTTCAAATAAGCAGTTCCTATTGCGAAATCTTTTCCAATATTTAATAGAAGATTCTATTGTTGTTGCAATTTTATCCATAGTCTTTACACATTCTACTGGAAATTTCCCCATAGCAGATTCACCAGATAGCATAATTGCACTACTCATGTCAAAAATTGCATTTGCGACATCACTTACCTCTGCCCTTGTTGGTCTTGGACTATTCATCATAGATTCTAGCATTTGAGTAGCTGTTATAACTGGTTTTCCTGCGTTATAGCATTTTTTTATAAATTGTTTTTGTAGAATTGGTACTTCTTCCATTGGGATTTCTACACTTAAATCTCCTCGTGCTACCATTATTCCATCTGATGCCTCTAGTATCTCATCAAAATTGTCTATTCCTTCTCTGTTTTCTATCTTGGATATAATCTTTATTTTCTCACCGTTATTCTCCTTTAATACTTTTCGTATGTCATATACATCTTGAGCCCTTCTTACAAATGATGCAGCAATGAAATCAAAGTCAGAATTAATTCCATCTTTTATATCTCTAATATCCTTTTGTGTAAGACTTGGTAGATTTAATTTTAGTCCTGGAACATTAATACTTTTTCTATTTCCTAGCATTCCTCCGTGTATAACTTTGCATATTATATCTGTTCCATTAATATTTTCAACAATTGTTTCAATACAGCCATCATCTATTAATATAGTTGTTCCTTTTTTTACCTCTCTGTATAATTCTTTATAACTTACTGATACTTTTTCATCATTTCCTAATACTTCTTCTGTTGTTAAAATAATAGATTTACCATTTTCTAATAAAACATGATCCTTTTCCAACTTGCCTGTTCTAATCTCTGGTCCTTTTGTGTCTAGCATCAAAGCTACTGGTACATTTAATTCTTCTCTTGCTTGTTTTACATTATTTACTTTTTCTTTTTGTTCTTCAAATCCACCATGTGAAAAATTAATTCTAGCTACATTCATTCCCGCTTTTATTAATTCCTTTATTGTTTCTACTTTTTCACTTGCTGGACCGATAGTGCATACAATTTTTGTTTTTCTCACATTAATTCCTCCTCTTAATTTAACCAATATATTATATCACATTTTTCTGAATATGAATACCCTAATTTTATTATATTCGTCAGAGTTTGAGAATAAAGCATGTTTTTCAATTAATTCAAAAAGTCATTTAGCCAAAATGCCTCATTGTATATAAAAAAAACTTTTATTTTCATATACAATGAGGCATTAATTTTCATTAAACTGTACATATTGGTGAAGCAAATTTTGCGAAAGGAAAAACCTGCTTTCGTTATTTTGTAATCCATTTAATTAAGTCCATATTTTCTGCATCCAATAGCATTGGATGTTTTGGCATTATTCTAAATGTATAGCCATAATTTCCCCCTGAGTTTAGCTCAATTTTTGCTGCAAAAGTATAATCTTTTGTATTCTCTTCTGAATTGATAAGCTTCATTGGAATTATGCTTATGTTTTCAACTGTACCGCTATCTAATATTCTTCCATAATAGACCTGGGCTTGCACATTTTCCACATTAATATTTGGCAGGTGTACATTACACATTACATCTATATTGTTTCCTGCATCCATTGTTATATTATCTAAATTATTTAGCTGAGTTATTGAAATATCTTTCCAATTATTATAAACATCATTTTTCCATCTTACATAATCTTCAACTGTTTCTACATTATTAAAATATTTATTAGTTAAGTCACATAATGGTATATATAACTTGTTAATATAGTCTACTAACATTCTGGAAGTACTAAATCTTCCACCTGTACTTATAATTGATTCTTTCATTAGTTTCAACCATTCTGATGACATTCCATTTTTGTCTTTGCTATAATAAGTTGGAATAATTTTGTTTTCTAATAAGTAATATATGCTTTCACTATCTGCCTTATCTTGTGCTTCATAGGAACTATATTCCTCATTTGATCCGATTGCCCAACCATTGTGTTTATTATAGCCTTCTGCCCACCACCCATCAAGTATGCTACAGTTTACTACTCCATTAATCGACGCTTTCTGTCCACTAGTGCCTGAAGCTTCCATCGGTCTCCTTGGGTTATTAAGCCATACGTCTACTCCACTAACTAAATATCTTGCAAGCGCGATATTGTAATCCTCTAATAGAAAAACTCTTCCTTTGAATTGTGGCATCATTGAAATCTCGTGAATATATTTTATTAGATCTTGTCCTTCTTTATCTGCTGGATGCGCTTTACCAGCAAACACCAATTGTACAGGTTTATCTTTGTCATTTAATATTTTTGTAATTCTTTCCAAGTCTTTAAAAATTAATGTTGCACGTTTATATGTTGCAAATCTTCTTGCAAACCCAATTGTTAATACATCTGTTCTTAAACTTGGTATTAGTTCTTTTACTTCCTCGTAACTTACACCTGCTGACTTAAATCTTTGAATAATGTTTTGTTTAATTAATTCTAGCAATTTTTCTTTTCTCTTGTTATGTTCACTCCATAATTTCTCATTTGGTATATTATCAATTTTTTTCCAAGTATTGTTATCATATATAGAATCTTGCCAGTATGGTATTAAGTATCTATTATAAAGAGCCTTTATTCCTGGTGCAAGCCACGAACATGTATGTATCCCGTTTGTAACATATGTAATTGGTGATTCATTGTCTGCAATATTAGGCCAAATATCTGAAAAAAGTTCTCTTGAAACTGCGCCATGTAATTTGCTTACTCCGTTTTTCTTGCCCGCAATTTTTAAAGCTAATATAGCCATATTAAAACCAGATTCCAGTTCTCCATTTTTACAACTCATACCTAAATGTAAAAACTCTTCTCTTGATAGTCTTAATCTACCCCAAAAATTTTTAAAGTATTTTTCAACAAGTGAGATGTCAAATATGTCATTTCCAGCTGGCACTGGTGTATGTGTTGTGAAAACGGTTTTAGCTGTAACGAATTCTTTTGCTACCTCAAATGATACGTTTTTTTCTTCTATTTCATTTTTTATTAATTCCACTGTTACAAACGCTGAATGTCCCTCATTCATATGGTATACAGTAGGCTTAAGCCCTAATGTCTTTAGTAAATTTACTCCACCCATTCCAAGAACAATTTCTTGTTGTATTCTCATTTCTCTGTCTCCGCCATATAAACGCAGAGTGACATTTCTATAATCATCTGTATTTTGTGGAATATCCGAGTCTAATAAATAGAGGGTAATTCTTCCTACATTAATTTTCCATACTTTTAAATATATTTTTTTTCTTGGGAATCTAACATCTATAATTAATTCTTCACCTTTTTCATCATTTACAGGTATAATTGGCAAATTGTATAAATCAATATTTTTGTATTCCGTCTCTTGAATACCATAACCGTTAATTTTTTGATGAAAATAGCCATTTTTATATAGTAGTCCAACAGCTACAAAATTAAGCCCCAAATCACTCGCTGATTTCAAATGATCACCTGATAATATACCTAATCCTCCAGAATAAATTGGTAAGATTTCATCTAATCCATATTCTGCTGAAAAGTATGCAATTAAATTTTCTTTATTCTTAGAGTAATTTTTTTTAAACCATGTTTCATTGCTGTTCATATAGTCATCAAAGTTTTCTACAATTTTGTCATATTCTTTAAGGAAATCATAATTAGTTGCTATTTCCTCTAATTTTGTTTGTTCAACTAATTTCAAGAATTTTACAGGATTTTTATTGCACTTTTCCCATAATTCAATATCTATATTTTTAAATAATTTTAAAAACTCAGTATTCCATGTCCACCACAAATTATTTGCGATTTCCGATAATCTAGAAATCCTTTTTGGCAATTGTGGATTAACTGTTATTCTATTAAATATGTAGTTCATATGTTCCTCCTTGTTTTTTCTTATGTTCTAATATAATCATTATGTATGATTGATAAAAAAAAGTCAATTATTTTTCCTAAATTTTAAAATAGTCAGGGTTTATCTGACTATTTTAAAATTTATTTTTTTTCCCTGAAAAAGCTAATATCATTATTGCAATTACCATTATAATCAAAATTACACTAATTCCATATATAATATAATTTGTATAATCTGTTGGTTTTTCTAGTATTTCTTCAAAAGAAATTGTATCTATTATTTCTTTTAACTCATTATTGCTTGTATTGGTATAACTGCTGTTTAACGAAATTGTAATTGCGCTACCATTTACAATTGTATAATATTGAAATATTGTTCTGTCTTCACTATGTATTATAGTATTTATAAATAAAAGATTATTACATATGTATTCTTCTTGTGACTCAACCTCCATATTTTGCAATTGTGCATTCTCAATTAGCAAACTTTTAATTTCATTAATTTTATCCGCAGTTGCTGTATTTAAGTGAAATATATTTTTTGTAATATTACTTTCAACACGAGATATTATAATTTCTTTAGATAAATTTGTGTTAATTCCATTATATAAAATTGAATTTTGTTCATACTGGCTAATTAAGTCCTCTTTTGTTACGTTTAATATTGCTTCATAATATTCTATTTTGGAATCGTTAGATTCAATCCCAGATTTTAAATCATAATACTCCTCAGGTATTTCAATATTCATGTTGATTTCTTCAATTCCCACTGCCATAACATTTACGCTATATATTAATATTGTTCCAATAATTGCTATTATTGTTAATATTTTTTTCATAAGTTTCTACCCCTTTTTTTCTACATTTTATTCATGTTAATTATATCATATATTTTATTTGTTCAACAAGTCTTTTACCACCTCACTTGCAATTATCATTCCTGCTACAGATGGTACAAAAGAAATACTGGATATTTCTTTATTTCCTTGGTTTTTGGGTGTTTCTGTTGAATATACTACTTTTAAATGTAAAATTCCATTTTTTCGCAATTCACGTCTCATGATTTTTGCAAGCGGACAAATTGATGTTTTACTTATATCCTCTACCTTTAATTTCGTTGGCTCAATTTTATTTCCTGTTCCCATACATGAAATTATAGGTATGTTTTTTTTAATTGATTGTCTTATTAAGCTTATTTTAGCAGTTACATTATCCATTGCATCTATTATATATGAGTACGAGCTATCAATTAAAGTCTCTCCATTATCAGGTAAGTAAAATTCATTATAATAAGTAACTTTTATTTCGGGATTAATCTCAATAACTCTTTCTTTCATTGCTTCAACTTTTAATTTGCCTATTGTTTTGGTAGTAGCATGTATTTGTCTGTTGCAATTTGTTATGTCAACTGTGTCTTTATCAATCAAAACGATCTCTCCTATGCCTGCTCTTACAAGTCCCTCTACTGCAAATGAACCCACTCCACCAATACCAAATATCGCTACTTTTGATTTTATTAATTTTTCTAAATTTTCTGTTCCAATTAAGCTTTCAGTTCTTTTAAAAATTTCTTTCATTAATCTTTTCTCTTCCCAAATAATGATAAAACTCTTAGAAATATATTTATAAAATCGAGATATATTTCCATTGCGCCATAAATATGTAACTTATTTTCCGGAATTGTATCTGAATATTGTAACTGTTTTATTTTTTGTATGTCGTAAGCTGTAACACCAAAAAATATCGCAAGTACAACCCATGAAAGGACAGTATCTAACATTGATTTTTGTAGAAAAATATTTATAACCCCTAAAAAAATACTAGCAAGCAAAAATCCATACATCATTGGTGCAAACCTTGACAAATTTACATTTGTTTTATAGCCCCATAAAGCCATTGCAGCAAAAATTATAGCAGAAATGAAGAAGCATAAGTAAATGGAAGACATATCAAAAACTAGAAAAATTGTTGATAAGGTTACACCATTTAGAATTGCATATACAAAATATAAAATAGCTACTGCTGTTGGAGGTAATTTCTTAAATAGAAACGAAAATAATAGAACAACAACTACCTCAACAATAAGCAAAATTGTAAACGTATTGTCAGATATAAATTTAATATATAATTCTGAATTATAAGTAAATACAGCTACAATTCCTGTAATAAATAGCCCTAAAAACATCCAAAAAAAAGTTTTTGTTAAAACTTTATTTTCATCCATTGGTATTTCCTCCTTAATTTTTTTCTTATTGTATCATCATTTATTCTTATTGTGCAATACATGTAGATAAAAAAATATTTATTTAATGAATTTCCTAATATTCCAACTTTATATATACGCTTTTAATTAAAAAATACATATAAGCTACTGCCTCGATAAACTCGATAGTCGGTAAAATAGGCTTCTGTTGTCCATTCAATATGATTTCCTTCAAGGTCATATATATTTCTCATGCAATCTTCTTCGTTTTGTCCTGAAAATGCATGGTTTTTAGTTAAATATGTTTTTTATTGCATTGCTCTATTCTCCTACTGCTCTATTCCAACTTTCTACCGCTTCTTCTGCTTTCCCTATTAATCCTTCTTCATCTATTGCTAAATTTATTGCCACTCCTGCTAATATTAATAGCACTATTATTGTTATTACTAAACTTACTAGTGTTATTCCTTTTTTTCCTTTGCTTTTGTTTTTCTTTTCCATTTTTGGCTCCCCTCCTTTTGTCAACACTTTTTTATTTATCTTAAAACAAATATTTTACTATTTATAATTTTTTGTAAAAAATTTTTCGGAAAAATATGTCGTTTTCTATTGAATTTATTTATATTATGATATAGTATTAAATAATAAAGTTTACTAAGGAGGAAGGAGTTATGCCAAAGAAAGCAAAAGAAACATTTGGAAGCGAAAAAGATATGAAAAAAGAAACAAAAAAGGTTGCAAACAGAACAGAAAAAGAGGCAAACTCTTTGGCAAAGAAAGCAACTGCCAGAAAAACCACTTCTAAAAAGAATAACAAGACAGCTGTAAAAGCTTCTGCTGCTTCATCTTTAAAAAAGAAGAAAGAAGCATCCTCAAAAAAAGCGAAGGCAACTTCTAAAGTAGCGAAGAAAACCACAGCATCTAGGAAATCAGTAAAAAAGATTGTAGATGTTCCTGAACATTATGATTTGCCATACCATTATAATCAAACCATTGTAAAAATTTTGGCGCAAACTCCCAAAACATTATTTGTCTATTGGGATGTTTCTGAAAACGATAGATTAAATTATGAAAAGCAATATGGCAACGATTTTTTTAACAACACTGTTCCTTTCTTAAGAGTAAAGAATGAAACTTATGGCTATTCGTTTGATGTTGATGTAGATGATTTTGCTAATGGATGGTATATACATGTAGAAGATCCTAAATCTAATTATTCTGTTGAATTACATAGAAAGCAAAGGCAATTTGTTGCAAAAGTAATTGATGCTCCTGTCTATATTACTTCTTCAAATAATATAGAAACTCCAAACGATCATATTCTTTTTGATAGCATGTCGGATACCATATATTTTAGAAATATAAAGACTAATCAAATATCAAATAAAAATATTACTAATATTTATTTGTTGAGAAATACAGGTAAAATATATAATATATACAACTTATATAAAGAAATGTACAAAAGTGAAAATGTAAACTCTATATTTGATTTAAATAACCCATCTTCAGGAAATCATACATCTACATTTAAATAAACAAAGGAGAACAAAATGGAACAAATAAAAGGATATGTTAGTTTTATATTGCATGCTCATTTGCCTTTTATCCACCATCCAGAAAGTGAAAATTACTTGGAAGAACAATGGCTATACGAGGCAATATCGGAAACATATATTCCACTATTACTAAGCTTTAAAAAATTAGAGGAGGAAAAAGTAGACTTTCGTATTACAATGTCTCTTACCCCCCCTCTTCTTTCTATGTTGGACAATAAATTGCTACAAAAAAGGTATATTAAATATTTAAAAAAACATATTGAACTTTCTAAAAAGGAGATTGAACGTACAAAATATGATAATCGTTTGAACGAACTCGCACACTATTATTTTAATCGTTATTCAAATGATTTGTATGTATTTAAGGATGTTTATAATTGTAATATAATCCAAGGTTTTAAACATTTCCAGGATATCGGAGTTTTAGAAATCATTACATGCGGTGCAACACATGGTTATTTCCCAATTTTATATGTCACAGAGCAAACTGTTAAAGCTCAAATAGCAGTTGGAGTTCAAACCTATGAAAGATATTTTGGCAAAAAGCCTCGAGGTATTTGGCTACCTGAATGTGGTTATGTACCAGAAGCTGATAAATATTTAAAAGAATTTGGAATTGAATATATTATAACAGAATCTCATGGTATATTATATGCTGACCCAACTCCTATATATGGAACATTTGCTCCAATTGTCTCACCTGAAGGAATTGTTGCCTTTGGTCGTGATATAGAAACTTCTAGACAAGTCTGGAGCTCTATTAATGGTTACCCCGGAGATTATAATTATCGTGAATTTTACCGTGATATTGGCTATGAAGCAGATTATGATTATATAAAACCATATATCGCACACAATGGTGTTAGAGTCCACACTGGGCTCAAATATTATCGTATTACTTCAAAAAATGATAACAAAGATTATTACAATGTAAGATGGGCAATGGACTCAGCAGAAAAACAGGCAGGTCATTTTTTAGATTGTAGAGTAAAACAAATTGACAGCTTATCTTCCTGTATGGGTACTCCCCCTATTGTTGTATGTCCATATGATGCTGAATTATACGGACATTGGTGGTACGAGGGTCCATATTGGTTATATATATTATTTAAAAAAATTTATTATGATAAATGCAATTTTAAACTAATAACTCCTGGTGAATATATTGACAAATTTCCAAATATTCAAATTAGTACTCCTTGTCGTTCAAGCTGGGGAGCTAAAGGTTATAGTGAAGTTTGGCTTAACTCTAGTAACGATTATGCACATAGACATATTCACAAGGCAGGAAATCGTATGGTAAAGCTTGCCAATTTGTTTCCAAGCGAAGGTAATACCTTACGAAGAAAAGCATTAAATCAATGTGCAAGAGAATTACTCCTAGCTCAAAGCAGTGACTGGTTGTTTATTATAACAAATGGAACCATGGTAGACTATGCCAAGAAAAGAATAAAGGAACATATTGGGCGCTTTACAAAACTTTATTTTCAAATAATAAATAATAATATTGATAAAGACTTTGTAAAATCTCTATATGAAAAAGATAAGATTTTTGATGATATTAATTATGAAATATATAAATAGCCAAATAAAAAAACAGCAGGCAAATGTGCAGTACACCCAAAATGTTAGACAAAAATCCAACATTTGGAGTGCACTTCAAAGCTTAATCTGCTGTTTTTATTTATTTTTTTGTATATAAAAAGCCCCCGCCTTAGCCGTTATTTTTCGATAAAAATTTTATAGGACCTGTATATATACAGGTGGGTGCTTACCTAAATATTCCTGGGTTTCTTACTATACTGTAAGCATACACGCCATATTCAGAGATCAGCTCCCTTATCCAAACTTGTAGGTTCTAAAATTTCTATTCGCTCGCACTACGCAGGGATTTTGTTTATTTACTTTTGTTTATTTACTTTTGTTGTATTTATATTAGCACAATATAATCTATTTATCAAATTGATAATTCATTTATTTTTTTTGTTTAATTAATCAAATTTCTTTTTATCTTACTCTATCTTTTTTTTTCTAACTTAATTTATTTTATTCACAATTTGTAAAATACTTTTAAAAGGTATATAATGTTTTTAATATTGTTGTTATATTCTTAAGAGGTAATTTGCTTAAATTTACCCATTCTCTGTGTGCTTTTGTATAAAGGCACACTTTATTAATGTTCTACTCATATTTTTTCTTTTTCATTCTTTTTTGTTTAGATTTCACAGGCTTTAAAATTTTTGTAATTGCAATAATAATTCCAATTAAGCTGAATATAATTCCCATAAGCAGAACAACTACAACAATAAAATTCGTTTTCTCCTCTCCATAACATAAAAATTGCATTGGTGTAAACATATCTAAAATTTCTTCTTCACTAAGCTCCTCTGAAAAATCTTCCAAGTAATTTTGTTTAATGTTTTCTAAACCTTCTAGCATTTTTGGGTCATCAAATTTTTTTATTATTCCTTCTAGATACATATCTGTTTCAGCACCGCTTGTAATCTCTTTTGCTTTTTTATCTTCTACAATTGCGATAAAAGCCTTACCATTTACATCTATATCTACAAAACATGCTACCTTATTTCCATTTTCTTCATACCAATAATCAGTACCATATGCACGATTAAATTTTAATTTAATCCAATCTCCTTCTTCACAGTTGCTAAGTTCTACTATGTTGTTTATTTCTTTTGGACTACTAAACATGTATTTTAAATTTTGATTACTAAAAATTATTATAAATATTACTAAAAAAACAATACAAATTACAATGCCTATAATTTCTCTTCTGTGTGTTCTCTCCATTTTTTTCATTCCTTTCATAGTACTTCTAGCAAAATTATATCACATTTTTTATAATTTGTATCTTTTTAAAAAATAATTGCGGGCACTTTTTACAATTTTTTAGATAACTTCCCATATGCCCGCATCGCTATTATTATGCTAAATATTACTCATCAAATAATAACTTTATTCCCCATAGACCTGATAGACCAACTAATGCATATATAATTCTTGATATAACACTTGATACACCAAATAGAGTATCAACTAAGTTAAAACTAAAAAGTCCAACTAATCCCCAATTGACAGCACCAATAATTATTAATACTAAGGCTATTTTGTCAATTATTTTCATTTTTTCTCCTCCTTTTAGGTTTCTTGTTTCTATTATTTGTATTTTTTCTCCCATTTATTCACAAAATTATTCTTTAATCTCTTTTGCAAGTTTCCCTATTGCTTTTGTTTCAATTCTAGATACGTACGAGCGTGATATTCCCATCATGTCTGCTATTTCATTTTGTGTCTTTGGTTTATTTCCATCTAATCCAAATCTAAGTTCTAATATGTTTTTTTCTCTTGGTTTTAAAATTTCTTTCATTTTTTTGTATAATTTTTTTATTTTTACTTTTAAGTCAATTTCATCTTCTATATTTTTTTCGTCGTTCTCTAATACATCTATTAGACTAATTTCATTATCGTCTTTATCTTTGCCAATAGGTTCGTTTAAGTATACTTCTGCCCCCAATTTTTTAGCACTTCTTAAATACATTAAGATTTCATTATCAATACATCTTGAAACATATGTAGCAAGCCTTACTCCTTTTTCCATATTGAAACTATTTATCCCTTTTATTAATCCTATAGTTCCTATTGAGATTAAATCGTCATTATCTAAATGAGTAGTATTATATTTTTTACAAACATGTGCTACAAGGCGCAAATTTCTCTCAATTAATATATTTCTTGCTTCTTCATCGCCATCTTTATATTTCTCTAAATAAAATTTCTCATCTTCAGCATTAAGTGGCTCTGGAAAAAGATTACTGCTTTGAATATAACCAACTACAAATATTGCTGATTTAAAAAAAGCCAAAAAACCCGATATGGTTAGACCCAACATAAAAGCACCTCCATTTTTCTATAACTAAAATATATGTATAGTTTGAAATAAAAGTGCATGACCTTTTCTAGTTTTGATTTGGCAAAGCAATTACTATATAATGGCAATTTTTTTATTTCGTATATTTATTATTACTAACATTAAGTAAAAAGTAATTTTTATAAATAATACTTTTATTACTCATATTTTTACTGATTATGAATATAATTTTAAAAAAAATTAATAAGGACTTAAATTATGTTGAATTTAATTAATCAATTTTTAAAAGGGTTGTTTATTGGTTCTGCAGCAATTTTGCCAGGAGTCAGTAGTGGTGTTCTGTGCATTGCTTTTGGTTTATATGAAAAATTAGTAAATTCCATTTTAGGTTTTTTCTCCAATATTAAGGAAAATATAAAATTTTTATTTCCTATATTTCTTGGAGTTTCGATTGGTGTAATTCTTTTTAGTAATATTTTAAATTACCTGTTTATTTATTTTGAAGTTCCTGTTTGTTTTCTTTTTATTGGTCTTGTGTTTGGTTCCATACCCAGTGTGATAAAAGAAGCTAATATAAAAAAAATAAAGCCTAGCTATATTTTAGCTATGCTTCTTACTTTTTCCTTTAGTATTTATTTAGTTGCAATTGGATCTACTTTTAATACATATTCTTTTTCTTCATCAGGATTTTATTCTTTAATATTTGCAGGATTTGCAATGTCTGCTGGTGTTGTTATTCCTGGCGTTAGTAGTACTGTAATATTAATGCTCCTTGGTAAATATGAACAATACCTTATAGGTTTAAGTTCCCTTGATTTTTCTATACTTATTCCTATGGGAATTGGCCTTTTAATTGGCAGTTTTCTGCTAATGTATGTTATAAAATCCCTTTTTTCCCATTTAAGGGTATTTACATATTTCTTAATAATTGGCTTTGTATTAGGTTCTATACCTATTCTCGTTCCGGATATTTCTTCTTTTTCAAGTTTGATTTATGGAATATTTGCATTTCTATTAGGGATTAGCGTCTCTCTAATTTTTTATAAACTAAAATGAACAATAGATAGAATTCCTAGCTATCTAATAATTCATTAAATAGTTGAAAAAAGTAATATAGTTCGTAAGTTGTTATAATTTGGAGCGGGTAGCGAGAATCGAACTCGCGCTATCAGGTCGGAAGCATGACATTCTACCACTAAATTATACCCGCATAATGTATAATTAGTATAGCATTTTGTTGCTTATTTGTCTACCAATTTCCCACAAAAAAAGATGGCTTCAATTTTGGAAACCATCTTTTTTTATTTATTTTATTTTTTTCTTGTTTTTATTACAATAGCTACAAATGAAGCAACTGCAGCAACTAGTAGTACAACAACCGCATATTCAATTATATTAGCTCCAGCTTGTGGTATTGTTGTTGGTTTGTTGTCTGTTACAGTATCTGTTGCTGGTGTGTTTGTGTTTCCAGCTGTGTTTTCATTTCCGGCTGTGTTTTCATTTCCAGCTGTATTTTCATTTCCAGCTGTGTTTGTATTTCCAGCTGTATTTGTATTTCCGGCTGTATTTGTATTTCCGGCTGTATTTGTATTTCCGGCTGTATTTGTATTTCCAGCTGTGTTTGTATTTCCAGCTGTGTTTGTATTTGTTTCAGGTGTTTCATTTTTTATTGTAAGTGTTGCGGTTCCATAAGTATAATTTTCTGGAGATTCAACGTTTGCATCTGCAAGCACAGCTTCTGCTGTTGAAAATTCTGCTTTTCCTTCTGCAATTACTTTAAATGTATACGTAATATTTGTCTTTCCAACTCCATCCATTGCAAACCAAGAAATTTGCACAACACCATTTTTAATTCTGTCTGTTGCAATCCAGTTTTCTGGTAAAGAAGCAGATACAAATTCTAATTTTTCTTCATCAAAGTGTAACTCTAAGTCGACTGCTTCCATTACTTCTTTCCAATCTACTGTAACTGTAACTTCTTCTCCTACTTTTGCTGTTGTTTTGTCTAAAGATACTTTAAACTCTGCTGTCTCAACAACCGCGTTAACGATTGTTGTCATACTTAATACTAATGCTAGTACTAAAATTAAGCTAATTAGTTTTTTCATTTCTATTCCTCCTAATAATAATTTTTATTTTTGCTCTCTTGCTTTTAAAATAAGCCTTTTTGCTCCACCTGTCGTACAAGTAATTAGGGTTACCTCTCTTTGCCCTATTAATGTATTTTCAATACAAGAAACATCATCAGGTTCAACTATAAAAATGTCATAAACAACATATGTACAAATTCTTCCCATCCTATCAGTTAGTGTAAAGGTATCTCCTACTTTCAGTTCTTTTAAGTCCTTAAATATTCCTTTATAATTATGTCCTATAATACTAAAATTACCTGCTTCGTGTATTTCTTTTCCCCAGAACTTGGTAACTGATAAATTTAAGCTATCATCTGTTGTAATATCTAAGACATACTTTTTTATATTGATTTTAGGAATCTCTATTTCACCTAACACACCATAGTTTCCTATTTTTTCTGGCATATTCACATCCACTATTGGTAATGTAGATAATTGGTTTCCCGCCGCAACCTGAAATATTGAATATACCTGTATTCCTAATGTATTTGGTGATTGGTTTATTTCTTTTTCTTCTATGTACTCCAAATACACTACATATGTAATAGATACAAGTGATGCAAGAACAGTCAGTATAAGAATCACAAGAAGAGTTACTTTTAATACTTTTCTAATACTTAAGGCTTCTTTTTTCATATGCTTGTTACTCATTTTTATGCTGTCTTCCCACCATTACTTTATTTGTAAGAGCACATTCTTACTTTTTAGTTATACCACGTTTTAATCATTCTGTAAATAGTTTTTTAAAATTTTAAATGTCCATTGTAAGCTTTGCTTTTATAATTGCAAGTGCATCGGCAGATGTAGGAATTCCTCCTGATTTTCTTGAGTTTTCTGTTACTCTTGCTGCTTCCAAGTTTAATGCATTATCAATTAGGACTTTACCAGTTCTATTTTTTATAATAGCTAGAGCATCTTTTGCACCTGGATTTCCAGAACCAGTTACATCTCCATATACTAATGCTGTATATTCTTCGACCAATTCTCCTTCACTATTATATAACTTAATAATTGTTCCTGTAGATACATTCTCTTTTGCTGTTAGCTCTGCTCCATCTTTATATGCTTTTGCTGTAAAACCTGATTTGAAGTTTGAAACTGCAAGTGCTTTTCCAACACTTAGATTTTTAATATCAAATCCTGAAAGCAACTCTGCTGTATATGATACAACCCCTGCTGTTGGCTTTGTTGTATAATTTATATTTTCAAAATAAACATTATCATTTTGTGATTCTAATTTGGTAAGTTCTGCATCTCCAGAAATTTTTAAAATCCAAACACTTCCATCATCACGAACTATTAAGACACTATTTTTTGTAACTCTATTTGAAGGTTCATATCTTATGTTGATTGAAACAACATCTGTCAAAATTACTTTTTTATTTAAAATTAGTTGATTATTCTTGTCAATAATAAATGTATTTCCATATGCTGTTGTATATTCAGCTAAGTACTGTTCTTCGACTCCCGAATCATTCATAATTTTTCCATCTGTTGTATAATATAATGAATTATCTTCTGTAACAAATGCTTTGAAATTTTCTCCTATTTTTTCAGGCTCTTTTCCGTCTATTATTCTCCAAACATTTTTGTTTTCATCAACGACTCTATTGTAGCTTGCATCAATTATTTTAAAATTGCATACTAATTTATCAGCTGTTGTATATGTTTTTCCATCATTTTTTACCAAATATGAGCCTACTATTTTTTCTACGTTGTTAACTTTTCTTTCCCATGTTCCATCTTCATTAATTATATAAAACACTCCGTCAGTAGATAAATAACCATTATTATATATATCTTTTACATTTTCTATAGGTCTTTCTACTCCATTAAAAACATATTTTACGCTTCCATCATTTTTTTGAGTTAATGTATAATTAAATGCCTCATAATTGTCTGTGTAAATGAATTCATATACATATTTTTTAACATCTGTATCGATTTTTTGTGTTTTTCCTGCATTTTCATATACTCTCCACAGATCTCCATTTGCGTTTAAAATAAGTTCATCTGAAATTAATGTTGATTTTCCAACTTCTGTTCCTTTTGCTTGGTTACTGCTAATTCCGGATACTGTTACTTTCATTGTTCTAGAAATTGTTTCGTCTTCTTTTAGTGTTATCTTTATATTTGTTGTTCCAACACTATTGGCTGTTCCAACTGAACCGTTTGCAATAACAATATCTTCATTTTCTGACACATAATTCCATTTTTCTACTTCTAATAAGCCAGAGATTTTTACTTGTAAATCAATGTCAAAATTTTCACCTATATACGCATTATAATCTTTGAAAGACAATAAGCTTAATTTTTCTTGTTCTGTAATTTTTGTACCATATAAATCTACAGATATTAAATTTGGTAACTCCTTCATAAATTCTATATTCTCTATATCACTATTTGATACTGAGATTCTTGTTAATTCTTTGCAATTTTTCAATGCAGACAAATCGGAAATTCCAGAACAGTTTTGAAAAGAAGCTGATGTTAATTTACTTAAACTAGAAACTGCATTTATATTATTGATTTCCATTCCAGTAATATATATATATTCTAAGTTTTTAAAGTTACTGATTGCAGATATATCTAAAATATTTTTTGTTTGACTTGTACTTTGATAGTCTCTATTAGTATTTGTGAAATATTTTAAATTTGTTAGTGTTTTTATCTCCTCATAGTCTGGTACTAAAACATTGTTTAAACTTAAAGATGTTAATTTTGTTTGTTCAGCAAGTGATGATATGTCAACTTTTATTGGATAATTTGATGTAATTGCTAAAGAAACTAAGTTTTTAAAGTCTTTTATAAAGCTTATATCTATTGTTTCATATTCTTTATTGAGATAGACTGTTAATCCTATTATATTATCTTTATTAAGTGCACTTAAGTCAATAAGTGTGCCATTATAATAATATATTATTTGTTCTATGTTATTTGCATGTTCCAAACCTTTAATTGATTTAGCTTCTTCTGGTATTGTAATTATTGTCATTTCATCCATTTCTTCTTGAGAAAATTTACCATCTCCGTTTTGGTCATATGTTTTTAATTTTTCAAGTAATGCTTCATCCTCTATTAAAAATTCGTCTGTTGTTGCAGCATAAACAATAGGAGTAAATGTGCTTAACAACATTATTACAGCTAACAACAAACTTATTATTTTTTTATCAATCATTTTATACTTCCTCCTTATAAATTAATTGTATATTTTCCAAGCTTTGATTTTATAATTGCGAGTGAATCTGAAGATGTAGGTTCTCCTACTGTTTTTCTTGTGATTTCTGTTACTCTTGCAGCTTCTAAGTTTAATGCATTTTCTATTACAACTTTGCCTGTTCTATTCTTTACTATAGCTAGAGCATCTTTTGCGCCTGGATTTCCAGAACTTGTTACATCTCCATACACTAATGCGATATATTCTTTTATAGGCTTATTGTCATCATTATATAATCTAATTACATCTCCTGTTGCCAAATTATCATCATCTGGTAATTCTTTGCCATTAGAATATACTTTTACTGTATAGTCTTCTTTAAATTCCTGTATAATATTTGATATTTCTAGATTGTTTATATCAAATCCGAATTAGTGCTTCTCCTATAACTATATCACCTTCATGTTCATCTAAAGCTATTACTTTTGTTTTTAGCTTATCACTTGTGAAAAATACTTTCCCGGTTTGTTCTTCTATTTTTTCTAATTTAGCCTTTCCTTCTAATTGCAAAACCCATGCACTTCCATCGTTTCTTATAAATACAATATTATTTGAATCTATTACATACATAGAAGTTACAGCATCTAAAATAATTGTATCATTTAATAATGCATTTTTGTTTTTATCAAGCCTTAATTTATTTGATTCACAGTATACTTCTTTTTGGTACTGAACTTCATTACCAAATACATTCATAATCTTTCCATCATTTGTTTCGTATGAAGTGGAATATGAATTTTCTGTTCCGTCTGTATAGCGTTTAAAGTTTTCTCCAATTTTTTCCCATTTGTAAGAAGTTACTGTGCTTGAGCTCTTTTTCCAAACAGTTTTATTTTCATCTACAACAGTAGTTCCTGATGCTGCAATTATTTCAAAATTGCACGCTAACTGTCCATAAGTGTCATATGTCTTTCCGTCGTTTTTAACTAAATACCAGTCAACTATTTTTTTAACGTTGTCTGTTACTTCTAACCATGTGCCGTCAAATAAAAGTTCATAATAGATTCCATCTGTACTTAAGTAGCCTTTCCTGCAGATATCTTTTACATTTTCTATTTTACTTGTTACTCCATTAAATTCAAGCACACCAGTACCATTAGCTTTTAATTTTAATGTATATGGAACAGGGTAACTATCTGCGTTATATATAAATTCACTTATACATTTATCAACATTAGTATCTACTCTTTCAGATTTTCCTTCATCTATATGTATTTTCCACAGTTCTCCATTTTCCTTTAATACTAAATTATCACTTATCTGAATTGCATTTGTCATAACACCTATAGCTGGATTACTTTCAATTCCTTTTACTGTAATTTTCATTGTTTTTACATCACTTGTTAATTTATTTGTCATTGTTATTGTAGCTTCTCCAACTTTAAGTGTTTGTACTGCTCCATCTTCACTTACTGTGGCAACATCTTCATCAGAGGATGTATAATTCCAATTTTCCCTATCTATAACTCCATCTAATATAGGAGTTATATTTTTTCTTTCTCCAACATATGCTGTATAATCTTCAAATTCCATTAAATTAACTCTTTGATCCTCTGTAACTTTAGAGTCAAATACAGTTGCTCTAGTCAATTTAGGCAAATCTTTTAATACTTCTATTGTTGTTACATTTGTAGAAGTTAAATCTATTTCTTCAAGTTCTTTTAAGCCTTTTGCAAAAGAGATATCTGTTATATCAGAATGTGAAAAGTCTAAATTGCATAGATTTGTATTATTCTTTAAATAACTTGGTGAAGATATTCCTGTACATGAGAAAAATCTAATTTCCTTTAAATTAATTAGTTTCCCAAGAGCTTCTGCATTTTGAAGTCTTACATTATCAAATGATACTTTTTCCAATTTACTTAATTTTTCAATTTCAGTTATGTCTACATTACTCTTTGCTATTATTGATAGTTCTTCTAGATTTTTTAACTGGTTTATTCCGTTTAAATTAGTAATATCATTAATTCTTATTTCAAGATTTTTTATGTTTTGGAAATTGGCAAGTTTAGATAAATCTACATTACTAATATAATCTGATATTATTTCAAGTTTTCTTAATCTTGGAAATTTGTCTAAAAACTCAATATCAAATTTATTATTATCTGATATTGAAATAATTACATCAGTTACTTTATCTAGGTTAATATTGCTAAAGTCAAGTGCCGTGCCATCATATTCATAGTAAATTTTACGTAAGTTTTTTGCATTTTCTAGACCACTTAGGTCCTTCGTTCCTTCCCAAATTTGGAGGTAACTTACTTTGTCTAGTTCATTTTGTGATATAATTTTATCTCCATTATAATCATGTATCGTTGCTAAAAGAGTTTCATCTGTTATGAGGCTTTGCGTTGTTGCATTACTTATAACAGGTATTACTCCTGTAAATACAACTTGCATAACAAGAATTAAACCAATTATAATTTTAATGTTTTTTAACATTCTATTCCCCCTATCTATTAATCGTAGTTTTCTAACACATTCAAATATTTCTTAGTTGCATCATTTAATTCCAATTCTGGCTTGTCTATTATTTTATAAGCTAATGGACTTGTAGCTTTTTTTACATTTTCTAAAAGATTACGAACTTCTAAGGCCTCTTTTGTTAAATATTTCGTTTTTTCAGTTTGATTTTGTTTTATTGTTTTATCTAATCCATTGCTAATCATGAAAATGTATTCTTCATAATTTTCTATATTATATTTATCCAGACTAATTACTTTTTTTTGATTTTCTATCATTTGTTCCCAATTCTCTGTATAATATGCATAATTGGCTTTTGCTTTATATGCTGTCAGAATATATTTGTTATCTCTCAGTAATTCATTTGCAACTTCATAGGCTTCTGCTAAATTATCCATATTTTTTAATTTTTGTATCTTTGGATTTGTTTTGTTTGGAATCAAGGCTAAAGCAGTTTGGTAGTTTCCATATTTATCCAAAATAGAACCTATACCAAAATACATAAAAATGCTTGTTTGAATTATGACTAGTAATACAATTGTTAGTTTTGCCTGTTTTATACTAAAGAAGTAAGCTTTTTCTTCTTTATCTGCCAATAACATAACAAATATTAAGTGAATTACTATAAATTGCATATCAAATTCTAATAGCATGTGTAATAGCATAATAATTAATATTTCTCTCTTATAGCTAGTGCTTTTTTTAGAAAATATATTACTTACAAATAAATATATTAGCATAAGCATCGAAATAATGCCTGCATCTATAGCTTGTTGTATAAAATCATTATGTACAAATTTTATAGCATAGTCTGCTGTTTGGATTTCTGGGTAGTAATAACTATATCCCATGTAACCGTAATCCAAATGGATTTTTTAATATTATTTTTAATCCATCTAAATAATATATTATTCTTCCTATTACAGAGCTCTCTTCGAATGATATTTTGAATAGTCTTTCAAATATATCAATATTACCTGTAATTTCAAGTAAAATTGCGGATACAATTAGTGTTACTATTGCTAGGAATATACCAATTAGTATTTTTTTCTTGCTTTGTCTATTTTTTATTATCTGGTAAATTCCAAATAGTACTGTAAGGATAAATGTAAATCTACTACCTGTTGTTAAAATTCCAAGTGTGAGAATGCACAGTGCTATTTTGTCTTTTAAATATTTTTGTTTCTTGTTTGCTATTATAACAATACTTATTAATAAAAATAATGCAAAGCTATTAGAATATTGGAAAAAACCTACTAATCTACCATTGTCTGAAAAAAATTGAGCTTTAAGTATTGGTATTTGTCCTAAAACATAAGATATTAAAACCATCGTAACACCACTTATTGGTATCATGTTTAATATTTTTTGTTTTTCTTCTTTTTCGAACTGCATTAGCAATATAAAATAAAAAATTCCCGGTAAAAACTTCAAAAAACCCTCTATTGCCATTTCTTTATCAATAGCCCAAATTGTAGTTGCCAAATAAGAAAATATCAATATAGAATAAATATAAAAATTTTTGCCACTTTTTATAATTATTTTTTTATTTTGCATTATTGTTTTACAAAGTAATATTAAAAAAACAATTCCTGTAGCAAATGCTGCATATTCGTAAAACAATCCATACCAGAATGGAACAATAAACATAATGTATGACAACAGTTGTATATTACTTATTTTTTTATACAGTATACCCCCTCCTTTCTTTTAAAGATTTTATATCTTTATACTTTTTTTTTCAAGATAATAGTTTAATTTTTTATTTTTTTTGCAATTTATCTTATCCTTTTAAATCTATTCCATTATGTCTTTATGTTGGTAAACAACTAATAAAGGTCAATTTTTTACCTAACAAAAAAAGAGTGATTTTCTTAATTTCTTGTAAAATTGTTTCTTTAAAAATCACCCTTTTTTTGTTATTATTTAGTTACTGTTATCTTAGCAGATTTACCAGAAGAATAATACGTTGAGTTTCCCATTCTATATGTATAGCTTAATCTTATATTTGCAGTTCCCTCTCCTACAGCTGTAACATTTCCATCTTCGTCCACTGTTACAATGTTTTCATTAGAACTGTACCAATAAATTTTTGTATATAGAGCATCACTTGGATTTACTTCATAATTAATCTTGCTTGTTTGCCCGACTTTCAAAGTCATATCTTTAGCAATTATATCTTTAGGTCTTGAACCTGTTTTTATTGTAAATGTTTTTGAAATTCCATTTACATCTATTTTTATTGTGGTTGTTCCTATTGATAATACACTAATATTTCCTTCATTATCTATTGTTGCTACTTTAGGGTTACTTGAACTATATGTAGGTTTATCAGTAGAACCATATGGGAATATCCTTGTCATTATTGCAAATTCATCCCCAACAATTGCTTCTGTTCTTTCTGATGTCCAAAAACTTGTAGCTGGAACTTTTTCATCTATAATGTCTGTTTTATCTTGATAATATGCTATTCCCTTAAATTCAGGCCAATCATAGTCATCATATTTAGTAGAAGTACATGCTTCAACAGTATTATTTGTTGCTCCCATTGCTCTATCACTATACAAAAACCATGTTCTGTCTACTTGTCCATATGTATAATAATCGCTTCCTTCACAGTCGCAGTGATACCATTGGTTATCTATTTTTACCAAGCTCCAATGATGATTGCCCATACCATGTATAGCATCTACCTGATGTTCATTTATTGTTTTAGTTTCTAGTCCTGCATATGCACATAAAGTATTAAAAGAATTCGTCGCTCCTATGCAATCACCCATCCCAGATAATAGGGATGTCTTATACGAGCCCCATGCAACATCATAATCTGAATTTGACACATTAGTTCTTTCCCTATATGCTATATGATCATTTCTCATAAAATTAGAACATACAAAATCATATATTGCAAGTGCCTTTTCAGCTTCGCTCATATCTTTTGTTATATATTTTTCTATTACTTTTTTACTAAATTGGTCTACTTCTGCCAATGATTCTGTATTTGCATCTATCACATCTATAATATAATCCTTTTTATTAATAACTGCATCTTTAAGTTCACTCATGCTTCGAACTATCGTTTTCCCTGTTGCTAATTTAATTTCATTATTTTTGTAATCTAAAGTTGATCTGTATTCTGGCCATCTTACTCCATAATATTTTGTAGATGTTGATGTATTGTTAGTTGATGGTGTATAGCCAAAGTAAATATCACCTTCCCAAAAAGTTTCTTTTAATTGCTCAGTATTCCTTAAAAAGTAATATCTTCTTAGTTTGCCCTTTCCTTCAACCTTAGAAAGATAACTATCAACTCCGCATGAAACATAATACATTTGTCCATCTATTATTACTTCATTTATTGCATTATTGGCGTAATTTGCGTATTTATCTCGTTTTATTTCAGAAGGTATCCCTGCAATTCCTAAAAGGCATGTATATGTATTTGCAAATCCGAGTTGATTCATTGTTCCATCTATATTGCAAATATGACTTTCCTTGCTTGAATTATCACAGTATGTTGTGTCATTATTTAAAATACTTCCAGCCGCCAAATAGTCATGTAAAACGAGAGCTTTTACAGTTTGAGACATTTCATTTGTACAATATTTTTTTACAATCCTTTGTAGTTTTTCATAGCTCGATATCATTTCATTATAGTTATCTGCCGTTTTGTCAAATTCTATATTTGTATTACATTGTTTAAGTTGAGTGTACAAATCATCATATGATGAAACTTTTACTTGTATATTTCTAAATTGACTAATATTTAATTTTCCCAGTTTGTTTTTTATTATAGCCAAAGCATCAACTGACGATGGCACATCGTTTTTTTGTCTAGTTAGAGTTGTAATTCTGCCTGCTTCTAAAAAATATTCATTTTCAAATTTTATTTTACCTGTTTTATTTTTTATTATCGCAAGTGCATCTGTTGCTGAAATGCTTCCATCTCCATTTGTATCTCCATATAAAATAATCGTTATTGAATCAACAGAGTAATTATAGTTTTTGTGCATTACTTTTAGCATGCTTCCAGTTCCGATTAATTTATCTAATGCTAATTCCGCACCATTGTTATAGGCTCTTATTTCATACATGTCTGTATTAAAATTAATCGACACATTTGCAAGTACATTTTGAACACTTACATTACTTGCATCTAAGTTTGATAATACTTTATTTTTCGCCTCTGTAATTTTATAAGTTGATGTTTTAAAATAGTTGGTAGTTGCAAAAACTTGGTTTGGTATAAAGCATATAAGAACTAGAAATAATGTAATAATAAAAACCAGATAAAAAAGTTTTACTTTCTTCATATATTTTCCCCTTTATTTTATTTGTTTGGAGCTTTCAGGCGGATTTGAACCGCCGACCTACTGATTACGAATCAGTTGCTCTACCAACTGAGCTATGAAAGCATATATACTAGTATGAACACATACTAGTATATATCGTTTTTTTTGTTTTTTCAATATTATCTATATATTTTTTAAAAATGACGTCCTTTTTTTCTTGGTATTCCAGCTGTTTCTTTAATAGTCTCTTCATTTACCTCAGAAAGCCTAGATGTAGCACTACTTGCATCTTTAATTGCTTCTATCGGATTGACATTTCCAACATAATCTATTGTATTAATTTCTTCATAGTCTCCATTATCTCTTTTATATTTAATTATTGTAAATATAACTCCTAAAGCAGCAATTATTGCAATTCCTAGGCAGAACAAAATTTTTTCCATTCCTATTTTTCCTTTTCCAGATGAGTTATTAGAACTTCCTACAATGGTTGCAATATTGTTTTCATTTTCATTTTCTTGAGGTTCTTGTATCTTTTTTGTTATGTTTATTGTATATGTTTTTTCTTCACTTCCATCAGTATTTTTTACTTTTACTGTTATTATACTATTTTCTCCGCTTAAATTATCTTCTCCTTCTATTTCAATAACTGCACCTTCTATATTAGCTACTGCATTTACTGTCGTACTTTCAATATCTTTCTCTAAAACAGCTGTATACTCTTGTTTGTCAGGACTAAATGGTTCATTTAAAGTAATACCATCAATAGATAAGCTAGTTAATCCTGGTTTAACTTCTGGTGCCTGTTCTACATCTGGATTATTTATCTCTTCACTTGCTAATCTAATTACCGTAATTGTATACGTTTTTTGCGTTCCATCTTCAGCAGTTACAGTGACAGGAAAGCGGTTTGTTCCTTCATCTAATGATTTTTTCCCTGTTCCAGAAATTGTTTGACCATCTTCACTCTTATACGCATATACTTCAATTGTAGTAACATCATTTGGTACATTTGTTACAGTATAGGATGTAATCCATGGTTTAAATCCTGTAAAGTCATTTGGTCTTATTCCTAAATTTCTTAAATTGGTATTGCTAGATTTTGCTGGTGTCTCTGGCACATCAGGGTTTTGTTCCTGTGTTGGTTCTTCTGTGGGTTCTTCTGTGGGTTCTTCTGTGGATTCTTCTATTGGTTCTTCTATTGGTTCTTCAGTTGGAGCGCTGTTTGCTTTTACTGTAATATTTGATGTAACAGGTGTTTCTTTATCTACCAAAAACTGAATTATATATGTAGTATCTTCTGTGACTTCTGGAGCACTAAATTGGTAAGTTCCAAGTGTATTGGTAGTTCCCGAAACATTAATATAAGCTATACTTCCATTATCATTTTTATCTGATAGTGTTCCTCCTTCTGGAATTAAGCATCCATTAAATGTTAACCCCTCGTAACCTGATAAATCTAAATTATATGCTTCTAAAGCATCGCTTGATGTTACAGTTACGCTAAAACTCTCTCCAGAATTTACAGTTTTGCTTTCTGCACTATATGCTCCAAATGAATTAGTCGTTCCAAGAAAAATTAAAGCAACAAACAAAAAGAATAATATTACTCTATTATGTTTTCTCATATTTACCTCCATTAAACTTGTATTTATAAGTGGATCATTAATTTAGATACGCTATCTTTTATCACAGCTAATGCATCCGCGGATGTTATTGCACCGTCATTTGTTGTATCTGCTGCTTTTAAATATATTCCTTCCAGTTCTATTTTTTTAAGTTTATGCTTTAATATTGCAAGTCCATCAACCGCAATTGCTTTTCCATCTCCTGTAACGTCACCCATTTTTATTATTGTATATGTATTATCTCCAACTTTCAATTTATAACCTGTAGCTAAGATTTCTTTTTCCTTATCTAATATTTTTCCTTCTGAGTCAATAATAAAATATTCAGTTGTCTCTAGTCTCTCTTCTAAATTTTCTACTGTTATTGAAGGTGTTATTCTAATTATTTTATCTTTCTCATTTATTTCTATATCTGTTTGTCTTATTTCATCTGGTTTTGTTGGATCTGTTGGAGTTGTTGGCTCTTTTTCATCTGTTTTTAGTTTTAAATCATATTGTTTAACTATTGCATCTAAGTCTGCTTTTGCTAATTTTTTAATATCTTCATCTGAATCAATATATTTATAATCATTTCCTTTTATAAAGCAATGTTCTACTAAAATTGTAGGTATTCCCTCTCCATTTTGGACATTTGCAGATGTACTTTCAGGTACTTCTACTTTTTCTCCGTTTTGCAATATAGTAACTACTCCATCATCTATCATAGTTCCCCTCATTGCATATCTAATAATTCCCATATAGTCTGCTCTTGTTCCATCTGAATAGACATCTGTTGTATCTGTTGGAATTAATTTAGTTAAAACTCCCCTATTAGCAATTCCTATAGCAGATAAATTTTCTAATATTTTATTTGCAAGTTCTGTTGTTTCCTTATTATATTTTTCTAGTGAAGTATTTGCACTTACATATACTTCTGCGCCTTCCCCTTCTGAAGTTTCTGAACTATTAATATGTATACTTACCAATAAATCAGCTTTTTTGTTTCTTGCAATTATCGCTCTTTCAAATATTGTTAATTCCCCACTACTTAAACCATTGTGTGTAAGGATTACTTCAACACCTTCATATTCTTCTAAGTATTCTTTTAAATATTTTGCAATCTTTAAATTTATATCTTTTTCATATATACTTCCATTAACAGTTCCTGGATCTTGTCCACCATGCCCTGGATCCAATACTATCGTCATTGCCTGTACAATATTTGTACTGCACAGTGCAAACAAAAAAATTATAATTAATATTGATACTTTATTAAAATTAGACATTTTTCCTCCCTCTTTATTATTTATACAATTTAGATGAATATAATGTTACTTAAATATTAATACTTACTTTCCCTAGACTATATTTTAAAACAAGTAAAGCATCTACAGAATTTATTTTTCCATCTTTTCTAACATCCGCAGCCTCTAAGTATACTTCTTCTAACTTTCTTTCATCAATACTATGTTTTAATATTGCCAAAGAATCAGTAGCCAGTAGATTACCATCTCCATTTACATCTCCTACTTTTATTAATGTATATTCTTTTTCTAATGTTTTATTATCTTCTTTTAAAATATTTAATTTATAGCCAGTACAAACTTTTTTATTATCTCCTGCAACTTCCTTTCCAGATGAATCTATTATACTATAATTTGATATTTTAAGTTCGTCTATAACTTTTTTCATCTCTACTGGTGGTGTTACTGTAATTGTATTTCTTTCTTCATCTATAATAACTGTTTCATCTTGTTTTTCCATTTCATCACTTCTGTATGGCTTCATGTCGCTACTTTCTACATATACATTCCAACCATTTTCTAACATAACTAAGTCCCAATATATTCCATCTGAGAATACGCATTTTCTATTTATCATAATTACTATTTCATCTTTTTGTATTGAATACACAACTGGACTATCAAATTTCACATCATCCCTTGCTCCTGTTTCTTTTATTATATCTGCATAATACAGTTCTCCATCTTTTATAGTATATTTTGTTGGTTTTTTATAACATTCCTCCATATTTTCATATACTGGGATAATAAAATTTAAGGTAGCATCAATATTTCCATTTTTAACATAAGCATTATAAACAGATGAACTTTGACTATAAGGATCCATTATATTTGTCATATATTGATGTGCGTAAAGTGATGAATCACTTATAGTACTAGTTTCATTAACTTTCAGTATTTTATCTCCAACAACGTCATATTTAAAAAAATAAGATGTATTCTGCCCCTGATTTACATATGTTGTTCCTATTAGCTCTGCTCCTCCTAATATTGCTTTATATGGATTATTCCAACCTTTTTCTTTTGCAAAGCTTAAACCATTTACAATTGGATCTCCTGTATCATGTGAACCATAATTAAAAAAGTTGTAGTAGTTTTCATAACCCGGATATGTCCCTGAAACAGATGGACTTCCCTGTGCCCCTACTTCCTGAATAATTTTTGATTTAATATGGAATGGGCTTATATTAGTTTTTTGAGCAACTTCCATTATTATGTCAGTATATGTTCTTGTCACGTTTTGTTTTTTTTCCTCATCATAGTATGTAATAGAATTATCGAGAAATGTATTTTTAACCGCAATTTGCACTCCTTCTGATGTATGTATATCTTTGTTAAATGAAAGTTCTTCAAATTGAAAAATATTAACTTCATTTAAAAAATTCCTTGGATCAATAAAATATTCTACAATTTCTTTTGAAGCGCATGTCCATCCTTTATCATCTTCACACATATTGCATTTCCATAAGTCTGGTGAATCTGAAGGAACAACACTTCTTTTGTGTAATACTTCACCAGTTTCATTTTTAATCAATTCGTTCCAGTCAATTCCTGTATAATATGCTTGAAAGTTCCAGTTAGGGTGTAATTCTTTCAATTTTTTTAATTTTTCTTGATAGCTATCTGGGAAATTATCAATTCCTGTTTTAAGCTCCTGTTTTATATCAGCACCTAGTGAAATGCTTGGTAATATATATGTGTATGCTATTATTATCAAAATAATCGAACTTAATAATTTTATGAAAATTTCGCGTTTTTTCACAAAATCTCCTCCTTTATTTGGTACGTATTTTGTAACATATTATCGATTATACTATATATGATAAAAAAATGTTCGTCAATAATAAAGTTTAAAAAAGTAAATTAAATAAGATTATTTTTCACCTTTCTATGTTAAGCTTCAAAATTGGTTCTTTTCTTTTTACAGTCACAATTTTATTAGCATAAATTTTGTCCATTACAGAATCAGGATAATATCTGTCTAGTAATTTGTCTAGCTCACTAGTTGCTGGAATTTGTTTTACTCTTTCATTTTGTCTACTCCCTGCTGCGCAAGAAATAATTATATTAGCAGTCATAAACAATACAACTATAAATGTAAATACTTTAAACTCTGCCTTTTTATAATTGTTTACCCATTTTTTAATAAATGGGTATGCAATTATTCTATAAAAAATCCCAGCAAGCCCCCACAAAATACAATGTATCAAACTAGTCCTACCGTTTAAATTAAACACTAGATTACTATAATCCCATGAAATTGTTCCAAAAAATATTTCTTGTGCATATGAACAAATATATTCAGCAACTCCTCCAAGTACCATGCTGCACAAAAATATATTTACAGGATGTTTAACCTTTGTAACTACAAAATAATACATAACTGCTCCAATACCATAAACTGGTATAAAAGGTCCATAAATCAAACCTTTTTTTATGTAGAACTCTCCATTTTTTAAAAAGCCATATACCGTCTCTGCTATACATCCAAAAATACTTCCAATTACAAATATCCAAAAAACAGTAATTATTTCTTTTCTTATTTTTTCGTTCATCTAAAACAGTATTCCTTCCTAAAATTAAAGGTTTCAAATTTATAAATTTTTGTATATTATAACATTAAAAATATGTAAAAACAACAAAAATCTTTTTAAGATATCATCATTCTTTATATCGTTACTTTTTTGCATAAAAAAAGTGAAGTTAAACTTAATTCACTTCACTTTTTAAAATAAATTATTCTTATTTTACTATAACTCTTGCATATGTTGACGTACTAGTAATAGTTCCTTCTGTTCTGTATTTATAATCAAAATACATATATGTAGTTCCTGCTCTTTTGCCAGTAACTTTTCCAGTTTTTTCATCTATCGTTGCAATATCTTCATTTACTATTCTCCAGCCTTCAGATTCAAATTCAGCACCCTCTGGTATAACATTATATATTGCCTGTTTAGTTTCTCCTACTGACAAAGTCAAATCATCTAGCAATATTCTGTCTGGAACATAGTGAGATGTTAAAGTATATGATCTTGTAATTCCATTTGAGGTTCTTGCTGTTATTGTAGCTTGCCCCTTGCCTTTTATCTCCATATTGCCATTTGCATCGATCGTTGCTATCGCAGGATTACTTGAAGTATATGTTACTTTGCTTGTAGAGCCATATGGAAATACTCTTGTCATAATATTATATGAATCCCCAACAACGGTCTCCGTTCTCTCATCTATCCATATACTTGTTGCTGGAACATCTTCATCTATTATTCCTGTTACATCTTGATAATATGCTACTCCTTTAAATTCAGGCCAATCATAGTTATCATATTTAGTAGAAGTACATGGTTCATATGTATTTTCTTCTATTTGCATAGCATCATCACTGTATAAGAACCATCTTCTCTCAACTTTTCCATATGCATAAAAGTCTCCTCCTTCGCAGTCTACGTGGTACCAATTTCCATCTAATTTTACAAGGCTCCACATATGGTTTCCTAACCCAAATGGATTTGGCACTTGATGCTCTGATACTGATTTTGTTTCTAGTCCAATATATGCACATAGAGTATTAAAATAATCAGTAATTGACCAGCAGTCTCCCATATTAGATAATATTGTATTTTTGTATAGGCCCCATGCGCAATCATATTCAGCATCTGATTTTTCTCTCTCTAGAATTGCCTCATGATCTGTTCTTATAAAATTTGAACATATGTAATCATGTATTGTTAGTAGTTTCTCTTCTATTGTCATTCCTGGTTTAATATATTTTGCCAGTATTTTTTTGCAACGTTCATCTATTTCATATAGTTCTTGTGAATAACCATCCACTACATTTATAGCATAACTTTTACCTGAAAGTAATGCTTCTTTTAATTCTGAAAGCGTTTCTACTATAACTTTGCCATTAGCTAATTTTATTTCAGAGTCTTTGTAATTCAATTCCTTCCTATATTCTGGCCAAATTACACCTTCATATTTTGTAGAAGTAGAAGTTCTATTACTTTGTGGCTCTAACATAAATAACATTGAATTTGCCGAAAAAGGCTCTTTTAACCCGTCTGTATTTCTCATAAAGAAATATCTTCTTACTTCATTTTTACCTTCCCTATCTGAAATGTATCTATCTGCTCCACATGATACATAATACATTTGTCCATCTATTGTTACTTCATTCATTATATTAATAGTAGTTGCTCCTGACCTTCCCTTTATAACTCTTGACTCAATTCCAGCAATTCCAAGAAGTGATGTATATGTATTTGCAAATCCTAAATCATTCATTGTTTTATTTACGTTTTGTATGTTGCTCTCTGCTGAATCTTCAGTATATTTACCAGAAGTTCTATCTACTTTACTACCAGCTACTAAATAATCATGTAATATCAATGCTTTTGTAATTTGTGACATATCGCTTTTACAATACGTGTTAACAACATTTTTTAGTTGATTATAGCTTGCCTCTATTTGTTTTCCTTCAGTGCTAGAATCGAACTTTATATTTTCATTTGCCTGTTCAAGTTGCATATATAAGTCTTGATAATTTGATACTATTATTGTTCTTTTATATGTTTGTGTTATTTGGTTCTTACCTAATCTATATTTTATAATAGCTAGTGCATCTGCTGAAGAAGGAATAGATGCATTTTTTCGTGTGTTCTCTGTTATCCTTCCTGCTTCTTCAAAACACGAATCTTGGAATTTTACTTTTCCTGTTTTATTTTTAATAACAGCTAATGCGTCTGCTGAAGTAATATCTCCATCTCCATTTGTATCACCATAAAGTACTAAAGTTACGCTATCATATGGGTAATCAAAAGTACTGCTATAAGAAAAAACAGCCTTTATTTTTGAACCTGTGCCAAGTTTTTCTGTGCTTTCCACAGCATTATCATCTAAATCATAAGCCTTCTTACTAAGTGTACTATGAAACAATGTGAAATTATCCAATATTGTTTGTGCCGTCATATTCTTTTGATCTAAACCTGTTGCAATTTTTTCTTCGCCCAATTGTGAAATTTCATACACTTCTGAATCAATGTATTCTGTACTACTTGCCGCGTGTGATATATTGCCAAATAGGATGATTCCAAATAAAATTAGCAAAAAAACATGAATTTTTTTCATTTTTTCCCCTTTCTTTCCATTTAATTTACACTTATAAATTTAGACCTTTTTTATTCTTTTGTCAACACATTAAATATAGTTTAGGATATTGCCATAGATAAAGTTTTTATTTCCCATTTTTCATCTTTAAATGTCAATTCATATTTAGAAAATATTGCGCCCAATCCACTTCTGTATTTTACCATTGAAATAATTGCCTTATTCTCTGAAATTTCTTCAATCTCATCAATATAAATTAAAACTCCTTTTAAACTCATTGTCTCTTCGTTAAACAATCCTTTTTCTTTTAGTTCTTCCATACTGTTGGCTATAACAATTTCATGATATTTTTTAGCATATGTCAAAATATTTTGTTTTGTCCCATCTTCTATACTTGTAAATTCACTATTATTTTTGTTATCTATTTTTTTAAAATTTTCAAAATCAATGCAAATAAATTCAGCATCTGAATTTAATGCTTCATCTTCTTTCCAGATTTCATCAAGCATTGTTTCATACATACTTGCTATTTTATCTGATTTTAAAATTTTAATATCTAGCTCATTAACTTGCAGTGGCCAGCTTTCCATAACACCACCATCAAAAACAACTTCTACATAATCTCCTTTATTTACTTTTTCATCATCTAGTAATTTTGAGCCAACACTAACAACACTTCCTCCTTTTGCCATTGGATGCCACTCACTAACACGAACTAAAAAACTACTTTCATATACTTCAGTTACTATTCCTCTAAAATATGAGTTTCCAGGTTTTCCTATTACTATGTCATCTTCTATTTGTGTCATTGCAATAATTAAAGTTAAAAGCAAAGCTATAACCATAATTACAATTACCATAATTATTTTTTTATTCAAACTACATCCCCCCCTATTAAACAATACTTAAAATATCAAAAAAAAGTTTCATATATTCTAATTTTAATTTTATTAGAATATGTTTTTTATATTATATCATATATTTAAACAGCAGGTGGTTTAATTGAAAAAAATAAAAATATTTATTTTAAATACTATTATCCTGGTTACAAGCTCTCTTATTTTAAAATCTATAGGTGTTTCTTTTGGTGTATTTATTTCAAATCAAGTTGGCAAAGAAGCCGTTGGTATATTTCAATTAGTTATGTCTATATATCTTTTTACAGTTACCATAGCAAGCAGTGGAATTAATTTTGCAACAACAAAGCTAGTTTCTGAAGAACTTGCGCTCCGGTAATGATATGGGAGCAAAACAAATTATAAAAAAATGTATTGTACTTAGCTTATGTATTTCTACTATTGTTAGTATTTGCCTTGTTTTCTCTGCAAAATGGATTTGTTCATATTTTTTGCATAATAGGGTTTCTGAAATAATATTTTATATGATAGGTATAGCACTTCCTTTCATTGCTATGAGTTCTGCAATAAGTGGTTACTTTGTTGCAGTTAGAAGAGTTTACAAAACAGCAATCTCTAACTTTTTTGAACAAATTTTAAAAATTATGCTTACAGTGTTTTTGTTTGATAGATTTTTAGGAGTTAGTCTTGAATCAGCATGTTTTTGTTTAATATTAGCTGATGTTCTTTCTGAAGTTGCTTCTTTTATTTTTTCATTTATATTATATTGCTTTGATAAAAACAATTTATCTTTTGGTATAAAAGTTAGTCACATCTTTCCTCGCATCTTCCGTGTTGCTTTTCCACTAGCAATTACTTCTTATGTTCGTTCAGCATTATCTACTTTAAAGCAAGTTCTTATTCCGTCTAGTTTGGAAAAGAGTGGAATGGACTGTACAAACGCATTTGCAGAATATGGTGTAATTTCTGGAATGGCAATGCCAGTAATATTGTTTCCAAGTATATTAATTACAACATTTAGCAATCTTTTAATTCCAGAGTTTACGCGATATTATACTAAAAAAGATTTTAAACGAATAAAGCAAGTAACTAAACTTATATTTTTAGTAACTTCTTTGTTTTCCTGTCTTATAATCATTATTTTCTTTTTCTTTTCAGATTGGATTTCAGTTAAACTTTACGGTGATTTTTCTGTTGGATTTTATTTAAAATTATTTAGTCCTTTAATTATAATTATGTATTTGGATATGGTTATTGATGGAATTTTAAAAGGCCTAGATGCTCAGACCTCGGTTATGTTAGTTAATATATTAGATCTTGCAATTACAACAACTTTTATATACTTTTTCGTTCCAAAGTTTGGCGTTGTAGGCTATATTATGTCTATTTTTATTAGTGAAATTATCAATTTCTTGGCAAGTCTAAAAAAATTAAGGGATAATATTACTTGTTAAGTGAGAAATAGCTCTCCTGTCTATGGACAAATCTAGCTTTGCTAGACCTTTTCTCTACTTTTTAATTTGATTACATTAATAAAGTCTAGAAAGAAGCGTATGAAATTTGCCAGCAGAAAAATTGCACAGCAATTTTTTCTGTGCATCTATATTTTTCTGCATTATAGGAAATTGCATTTCCTATAATGTAAAAAATCGGTGGAAATTAGTTTCCACCGATTCGTTGGGCAATTTGTAATGCCTCCTCTCTGCAGTCTTCGATTAGCCTTAACACATGTTCTTCAAACAAGAATGAGTAATCTTCAGTTATGTCATTGCATTTTTCCTCTAAGAACTCAACTTCTTTTTTTATTGTTGCTTTTAGCTTCGCAATTTTCTTATCCGAGTATTTTCCAAAAAGCAACATCCTTTGATATTTTTGTTCCTGAAAGTATAACCATGTTAGATCTTTTTGGACCTCATATAGGATTAGATTTTCCAGTCTCCTATATTTCATGTCGTCAAAGTAATCTTTTAGCCGTCTGAAAGTGAGAGAAATTTTCATGGCATTGCCCTCCTTGTATTTTGCATAAATATATAATACCATATTTTATGTAAATATGCAAGTATCTTTGGTATGTTAAAGAAAATCGTTCATTTAATGATGATGGTGATTATGGGCTTCTTGTTCTGTGTGTAAATTTGGTTTGCATTCAACATCATCGCACGCTTCATCTTCTGTTTCAAGTATTGCATGACATATTCCATGTTCTGCTAGTTCTTTTCTTATTTTCTCTTTTATTTCTTTTATATTGTTAGATTTCGTAACTATATGCATAGTTGCATAACTGTTATAGCCATCTATACTCCACACATGTATATGATGTATGTCATTTACTCCGTCAATCTTTTTTAAGTGATTTTTTAGTTCTTCAATATTAATATTTTCTGGTGTCTTCTCTAGAAACAAGTTTAAAATTTGTTTTAGATTCTTTAAAGTATTTATTAATATAAATACTGCAACACCTATACTCATGATTGGGTCAATAATAAGTATATCTGTAAAATTCATTATTATAGCACCTACTAAAACAACTACCCAGCCTAATACATCTTCTAACATATGAAGATTTACAGATTTTTGATTTATTGAATCTCCTTCTTTAGTTAAATATGCTGCGATAAAATTCATTATCACACCGGCAACTGCAAATATTAGCATTCCTTTATAATTAACATCTACTGGATTAATAATTCTCACAATAGCATTATAAATAACTAAAACTGACCCAACTAGCAAAATAACAGTTGTTATTAATCCGCCTAATACTGAATACCTTATATAGCCATAAGTATAATTGTTGTCGGGTTTCTTTTTGCTTTTTTTCTCTAAAAAAAGGGAGATTCCTATGCTCAAAGCATCTCCCATGTCATGTACAGCATCTGACAATATTGCCACAGAATTTGTAAATATTCCTCCCACAAATTCAAAAATGGAAAACATTAAGTTCAATAAAAAAGCAAACAAGATATTTTTTTCTGTTTTCATTTTTAAGTTCTCCTCGTAATTGTAAAATTTAATTATTGTAACACTTATAATTAAATTCTTGTGAATTTGCAAACTAGTTTATGGTGCAGGTGGTGGGGGTCGAACCCACACGAATGTTACTTCGCAGGATTTTGAGTCCTGTGCGTCTGCCAATTCCGCCACACCTGCATATCTGATTAAATCATATATTAGGATAACACATTTTTGTTAATTTGTCTACAACATTTTTTAATTACTATACACCTAATTGGTGTCCAGGACGGGATTTGAACCCGCACAGTTTCCCACACGATTCTGAATCGTGCGCGTATACCAATTCCGCCACCTGGACAACTTATAGCATTATATATTGAAAACATTATAAATTCAATATATAACACTAAAAATTTAGTACTTCTTAAATAATCATTAATTTGTAATTAAATTTTTAAAGCTTATTCCGTAATCTAGTCTTTCATAATTGAAGAAGTCTAAAATCGTTGCTGAAATATCTGCGTATGATTGTCTTGTTTGTATATTAATGCCCCTCTTTATTTTATTCCCATAAATTAATATTGGAATATATTCTCTTGAATGATCTGTACTCGGTGTTGATGGGTCATTACCATGGTCCGCTGTTATAATAAGGCAATCGTCTTCTTTTAAATTATTAATTATCTCTGGAATTTTAAAATCAAAATATTCTAATGCTTTTGCATAGCCTTCTACATCATTGCGATGTCCATATAGTGTATCAAAATCTACTAAATTTGTAAATATAATTCCCTTCGTATTTTGCTTTATTTCCATTATAGTCTTTTCAATTCCGTCTTCATTCCCTCTTGTACGTATAACCTTAGTAATGCCTCTTCCGCAAAACAAGTCCTCTATTTTCCCTATTGCAATAACACTTTTTTTATTTTTATATATTACATCAAGCATTGTTTTTCCAAAAGATTTAAACTCAAAGTCCCTCCTATTATATGTTCTTAAATAATTTGAAGGATTATCTCCGACAAAAGGCCTAGCTATTACTGTTCCAACATTGTACTCAGGCTTATCTAATATTTTTCGTGCAATTTGGCATATTTCATAAAGTCTTCCTACAGGGATTACTTTTTCATGAGCTGCTATTTGAAACACACTATCGGCAGATGTATAAATAATTGGAAAACCAGTTTTAATATGTTCTTCCCCAAATCTCTTTAATATTTCTGTTCCAGATCCAACCTCATTACACAAAATACCTCTTAAATTAGCTAATTTAGTAAATTCTTCTATCATTTTTTGAGGAAATGCTTGTGGATACGTAGTAAATGGTTTTTCTGTTACATACCCAGCTATTTCAAGATGTCCTACTGGACTATTTTTGCCTTTGGATTTCTCCATTGCTCTTCCATAGCAACCAATAATAGAATTTTCTTTTTCCTTTATAGATACTCCTTCAATATTATATAGTCCTAATTTTCTCATATTGGGTAAATTTAATTTTGTATTATTATATATTCCTAAAAGAGTATTACTCCCTTCGTCCTTATATTCTTTGGCATCTGGTAATTCTCCTATTCCAAATCCGTCTAATACAATAATAATGAATCTATTAATCACTGTTAACCTCCATTTTTCTTTTCAATTCAATATCATATTCATATATATATACCTTTTTTACATTCCATTTTGCGTCATCTATATTTTCTTGGAAATATTGATTTGTATAAACTGTCTTTTTATTAAGCAGTGTAAATGAATAATCATTAGAGTTTATAATCAGTTCATTTGATTTATCCATTCCTAACGGTAATGTTCTATTATAATTGTCAAAATATATTATATTTGTATAAAAAACAGCTGGCATATCCTCTTTTAAATTTAACTTATATAAATTGAATTCTTGTATTTGCTTGTCTGATTTTTCTAACTCTTTTTCTGGATTTATAGAATATATATTATAATTATATAAATCTATTTTTTCATCACTAGAAGTAAGTTTATATATTGGCATATCTATTACATTCTTAGTTTTTTCAATTGCCTTGGACAAATTAATTTCTATTTTCTTTAATATGTCTTTGAATTCTGTTAAATTTATTTCTGAAGTAATTCCTAAAATTTGAAATTTATCCCTGCCATTTTCTCGATGCTTACTATTGCCAAGAACTCTTATTTTAGTCTTATCTTCATAAGTATTACCAAAGACATCGTGTTCTTCATTTCCATACAATTTTTCTTCTTGCATCGCCTCATTTTTTAATTCGTCTAAAATTTCCTGTATTTTGTTATCTGGTATCTTTATTAAAGATTTTAATTTATTAAGTATTGGTAGTATTTGTGTTTTTGCAACAAAAATACTATCTTCTTCTTCTTTGCTAAGTATTTTTCTTTGTTTCTCATCTATTTGCTTAGTAATTTCTTCTCTATCATTTTCATAGTCAAATATTTTTCTTAATGATTTTTTTTGAGTTATTTGTTCTATTTGCTCAGGTTCATTTAAAGCAAGTTTTTCATCTTTAGTGCTAAATTTCCAGAAGTCAAAAATACTTTTTTTGTGGCTATCTATTTCATTAATATATTGCTTTGCATTCTTTATTTTTCTTTCTAAGTTTTCTATTTTCTGCCTTAGTGCATCAATATCTAATTTAAAGTTTTTTACTTGCTTTGAAATATTTGTGTATACATTGCAAATTGAAATTAAATCTTCAATTGTATAAAAAACTTTTTCTTCAAAAGAAAAAACATCATCTTCTACACTTACTTTTACTTCTTCCACTAAAGTTTGTATGTTTTCCTTTGTTTTTTTCTTGGTAAAAAAATATTTCACTCGTCCAAAAAAAGTTTTTTTATACTGTAAATATAGTGTTATTTCTTTTTGCTTTTCTTGAAATTCAGCTTCTCTTTTCTTAGCCACTTGTTTTAATTCTTCTAATTTGGCACTTAATATTCTTTTTTCTTTTTTAGTATTTTCTATGTTTTCTATTGTTTTAATACATTCTAATTTTATAAAATTAGAAAGCTCTTTATATTTTATTACAGATTCATTATAAAATAATTGTAGCTCTCCATCTTCATCTATTTGAGCTCTAAATTTGTAATAGTCTGGTAATTCTGTTTGTAGAATAAATAATGCCTTAATTTGTTTATAAAATTGCAGTCCTTCTTCTCTATTTTTTAGCATTACACGATATGTTGCATAAATAGATGAATAAACCTCAACCTCTCCTATTATTATAATTTTGCTTAATCCATTGAAATCTTGTACTTCATAAAAATTAGGCCATTGTTTGGAAAAAAGCCATAAATAATTTTCAATATCTCTTCTTTCATCCCTTTTTAAAATATTTTCAGATGGCTCAAAGTTTACAATTGGAACATAAATGTATTCTTCCGGATTATTCTCATTATTTTGTTTTATTTGTTCTTTTAATAAATAAAACAAAGTTTCATATTCTCCTTCTTCACTTGGTACCAGCATAAAATACTGGTTTGAATATTCTGAATAGTAAATTTGCCACAAATAGTTTTTCTCATATCTTACTCTATATGGAATAGATTTTCTAAAATTTTCTTGTTTTGTTTCAATCTCTTTTATAGATTCTAGATTTGTATTTTTTAGCATATTTAAAAAGGTAGCAAAATTTTCTATATTTTCTTCAGTAACTTGTTTTAAGTATTCAGAAATGGGTTTTGCAAGACTGTATTTTTCTTTAATATCTGTTAAACGATTAGTTGGTGTTATTAGTATTTGTATTTTTGAAACAGGCACATAACGGTATACTAAATACTCTTTATTATCAAATTTTTTTAATGGTCTAAAATCTAAAGGTTTAAAATCCTTTAAAAAATTGGGAATGTTTTCAAGATCAAGTCCAATTTCATTTAACTTTTTTGTAAAGTTGTCTTTTTCTTCATTAGTAAATTCTAGCATAATTTCCTCCTTAATTTTTACTTTTAGAGTATATCATAAAGGATTTTTTCATTCAACATTTTGCAAAGCTAACTTATACTTTTTTGAATATTTATATTTGTTTCAGTTTAAAATACATATATGGAGGATTATATGAACCAAATTTTAGCTATACCAAAAAAAAACAGTAAGAATTTCTTTCATATTTTGCTTGTTATATCTTTATTAGTTATTTTTTCATCACTTTTTTATTTACCTTATTTGGCATACAATAACGAAAAAAGAAATAAAATATCTAATGCAATTATGCAATCATATTCATTAGAAAAGTTGTATAGTCTTTCAAACACCATAAATATTGAGGATAAGAAATTGTCTCCATTTGTAATAGGCACTTTAGAAATACCATCAATTTCTCTTGTACAACCTGTTTATTCAACCATAAATGAGAATCTTTTAAAGGTTTCCATCTGCAAATTTTATGGTCCATTTCCAAATGAGGCAGGAAACATGTGTATTGCTCGGGCATAATTATAATAATGGAGAATTTTTTAGTAATATTCCAAAGCTTTGCATTGGCGATAAAATTTTTTTTACAGATAATTACAATAATATAATTGAATATGAAATTTATAAGAAATATGAAATAGATCAAAAAGATATAAGTTGTACAAATCAAGAAACTAACGGAATGAAAGAAATCACTTTAGTTACATGCAATAACTTTAATGGCAATAGAATTATTATAAAGGCCATAGAAATTAATAAGACATCTTAGGGCTTTACATCTTACAATAAAAATGTACACCTAATTGGCGTACATTTTTATAATTTTATTTTCTATTTTAAATTATAATCCTTTATTTTTTTGTAAGCATAAAGAGCAGATATTCCAAATATGGCAATTACAAAAACTATTGTCATGCTATCTGTGCTTCCTGCCTTTGGTAAATCAGTATTATTATATTTGCTACTATTTGAACTGTTTGTATTTGTTGTATTTCTGTTTGTATTAGTATTTGTATTTAAAATATTATTTCTATTTGTATTATTTGCTGCACTATTTATGTTGCCTGTTGAATTGTTTGCTGCTTCATCTTCTATAATCGTTACATTTCCATCATCAGTAGCTAAAGCAATACTTGATACTCCTATTATTAATAATGCAATTAATAATGTTACTACTACTTTTTTTAATTCCTTCATAATAATTCTCCTTTACTTTTCAAACTATATACTTATCTTTAGTATATATAATACATTAATATTTATACTACAAAATAAAACTAATTGCAATAGTAATTTGCGTTTTTTACATTACAAATATATTACAATTTATTTACACATTAAACTTAAACAAAACAATATCTCCTTCTTGCATTACATAGTCTTTTCCCTCAGAACGTAGCAACCCTTTTTCTCTAGCTGCATTCATAGAGCCCTCTCTTATTAAATCATCATATGATACTATTTCTGCTCGTATAAATCCTCTTTGAATATCTGAATGTATTTTTCCCGCTGCATCTGGTGCTTTTGTACCTATTTTTATAGTCCAAGCTCTTACTTCAGGCTCACCAGCTGTTAAAAATGACATAAGTCCTAATAGCTTATAGCTTGCCTTTATTACCTTATCAAGACCTGATTCATTAAGTCCAAGTTCTTTGAGCATTTCTTTTTTATCGTTTTCATCTAATGCTGTTAGCTCTTCTTCAATTTTTACACAAAGAGTAATCACTTCAGCATCTTCCGTTGTAGCTATTTCCTTAACTTTTTTTACATTGCTATTATTTTCTACTTGGTCCATTTGTTCTTCTGAAACATTTGCAATATATAAAATTGGCTTTGCAGTAAGAAGCATGACTTCTTTAACTAGTTCTTTTTCTTCGTCTGATAAATTTACACTTCTTGCTGGTTTTTCTTCGTCTAAATTTTTTTTAATTTTTTCTAATACTTTTAATTCTTCTTCATATTTTTTATCTGCCTTTATCATTTTTTTTGTTCTGTCAATTCTCTTTTCAATCGTCTCCAAATCTGCCAATATCAGTTCTAAATTAATTGTATTTATGTCGCGAGCAGGATCAACTCCACCATCTACATGCACAACATTTGGGTCATCAAAGCATCTTACAACCTCGCATATTGCATCTACTTCTCTTATATGTGATAAAAATTTATTCCCAAGTCCTTCCCCCTTGCTTGCTCCTTTTACAAGTCCTGCAATATCAACAAATTCAACAATAGCATGCGTTGTTTTCTCTGAATGATATAATTTAGATAATACTTCTAGTCTTTCATCTGGCACTGGAACAACCCCTACATTAGGTTCAATTGTACAAAATGGATAGTTTGCACATTCTGCGCCTGCATTAGTTATTGCATTAAATAATGTACTTTTCCCTACATTTGGTAAACCAACTATTCCTATTTTCAACTTTATCACTTCTTTCATACAGCATAGCATTTAAATATTTGTTTATTATACACAATACTTTTAAAAAAAGCAACCTACATAACTTATAGTTCGTAAGTTGTTATAAAATGGAGCTTCCAGCGAGAATCGAACTCGCGACCTCAGCCTTACCATGGCTGCGCTCTACCTACTGAGCTATAGAAGCATAAATTTTAAATCATCTCGTCTTCCATAATACTCTTAGTAGCCTTCTTTCGTATCCTTTGGATCGCATTATCTATTGATTTTGCGGAAGAATTTAATTTTTCAGCTATTTTATTATAACTTTCACCATTTGCGTAACAATGCAATACCTGTTTTTCAAAGTCACTTAAGCTCGTGTTTATTTTTTCTTCTACCAAACGATAATATTCTCTTTTAGTAATTGTATCTAAAGGATCTTCTATAGTGTTAGAGTCTAAGACATCCATTACAGAAGTGTCTTCATCTTCATCATATGCAGATGTATTTAATGAAACATATGAATTAAGAGGTTGGTGTTTCTGCCTGTTTGATGTTTTTATAGCTGTAATTAACTGTCTTTCAACACAAAGATTTGCAAATGATTTAAATGAATTTTGTTTTTCCAAGTTAAAGCTCTGAATAGCTTTAAAAAGCCCAATCATTCCCTCTTGAAAAATATCTTCTTTTTCTGCTCCAACAATATAATACTTACTTATTTTCATTGTCACAAGTTCTTTATATCTTTTTAATAAATATTCTAATGCATCCTTATTTCCACTTTTTACTAAGCGAATCAATTCCTCATCTGATTTATCTTTTAGTTTAACTTCACAAGGATAAAAATTATCATCTTTTTCCATTAATTGCATGTTACCTCCTGATGTATTTTAATACTATTGGTATTATAAGCATTAAAAGCTGTTATGTCAAGTTTTTTGTATAACACTTTTTGCATGCTTGACTTTTTTGCATGTTTCTCTTACAATATTTTAAAATGATTGGAGGTATTTATGGCATTTGATGGTATCGTTTTAAATTGTGTTGTTAATGAACTTAATAGTGAAATCATTGGAGCCAAGGTTAATAAAATTTTTGAGCCTTCTAGAAGTGATATAATTTTTGGTCTTTATAATCATGGTAAAAGTTATTCTTTTCTTATCAACATCCAGCCGGAAATAGCACGCTTTCATTTAACAACTTACAATAAACCAAACCCTCTTCAAGCACCAAACTTCTGTATGTTGCTTCGCAAGCACTTAATGAATGCCAAAATAGTTGCCATTAATACATTTGACTTAGAACGTGTTATAGAAATTGTTTTCGAATCATACAATGAATTAAAAGATATTGTCGTAAAAAAAATCTTTGTAGAAACAATGGCAAGCCACAGTAATGTTATATTAACAAACAGCCAAAATACCATTATAGATGCATTACGACATGTTTCAAACAATTCTCTTGAAATTATACCAGCTAGGCAATATAAGATTCCTTCAAATAAAAAACACTCAATTTTAAAAATAAAAAATGGTAGTGAATTTTTAAAATACATTCCAAAAGAAGCTTTAGTTTCTTTTGATAAAGTACTATCTGAAAATTTCATTGGAATAAGTAGAAGTTTTTGCCAAAATTTGCTTCCAAATGCTACTACTCCTGTTAATATTCTTTCAGACATTGAAATAATTAATGCATTTAATTTAATAAAAAACATAATTAATAATATACCAAACTTATCATTAAAACTCACAAAAGACAAAAAGGATTATATGATTTTTCCTTGTGAGAAAAATGCATTAGACGTTAACTTCTTTTTAGATAATTATTATCATAACAAAGAAATAGAAAACAATTTCTTAAATAAAAAAAAGCAACTATTAGGTATAATATCTTCTCAATTAAAAAAATACTTAAAACGTTTAGAAAATATTAATCTAAAATTAAAAGAATGTGAAAACATTGAAAAATACCGCATATATGGTGAACTTATAACAGCTAATCTTTTTAGATATAAGCCTCATTTAATTTTAAATGAAATTATTGTTCAAAATTATTACGACAACCAAAAAGAAATTTGTATACCATTAGATAAACGCTTTTCTATTAGCAAAAATGCTGAAAAATATTTTAAGAAATACAATAAATTGAAAAACACTTTAAAGGTTGTAACCATCCAAAAAAGAGAAACTGAAATTGAATTAGAATACATACAAAGCATTTTATTTTCAATAGAAAACAGTTCTGATATTGATGATCTTGAAGGTATATCTTCTGAAATAAATGAAAGTGGCCTTTTAAACACGAAAAAGAATGAGAAAAATAAAAAAAGTGAAAGTCAATCTTTTCCTATTGAATTTAATATAGATGGGTATACTGTTTTAGTAGGGAAAAATAATAAGCAAAATGATTTTCTCACATTCAAAATTGCAAATAGGCAAGATATTTGGTTCCATGTGCAAAACACACAAGGTTGCCATGTTGTTTTAAAGTCAAATGGAAAACCTATTACAGAAAAAATCATTCTCAAATGTGCAAATTTTGCTGTGCAAAACAGCAAAGCAAAAAATTCCACTAACGTTCCTGTGGATTATTGCCCTGTAAAAAATGTAAAAAAACCTTCTGGTAGTAAACCCCGGCATGGTAATTTATCAAAATTACAAAACAATAATCATAAACAATAACTAGCTTTTTTATTTTAAGATATGGTTTCATAAAAAAATAATTGACAAGAAAATAAATATTGATACACAATTTTTCTTGGCAATTATTTTTTTAATAAATGTTAGAACTGTTTTATTTTAAATCTTCATAAAGCTTGCCTCAACTGCATCAATTGAATTTAGCTTTTCAATAAAATCACCTATATCATCTGCTTTGTAAGTTGTAATAATTATACCCTTACTTTCATTTGTATCATCATGTATTCCTAGCCTTGTTGTAATTTTATCTCCAAATCTAGTTAATACATTTTGTACTTCAGGAATTGCTTCTTTTCTTTTTTCTACACTAATTCCTACAACATACATGCAAAAACACCTCCTTCTCAAATGTCAAATATGTTTTTTTATTTCTTCAAAAATTTCATTATGAATATCATCAATTGTCCTTATGCTTCCATCTTTAACACATTTTATTTCAAACCAATTGTACTTTAAAGCTAAATCACAAGCAGCATTGTAACTATCAACAATATGTTTCTTGTCTTTTTCATGAATGTCTTTTTCTATTTTATGTGTAATTTTATTTTCTCTATTTTCTATTAGTTTTGTTGCATAATCCGGTGGCATATTTAAGAAGAAAGTCTCTGTTGGCTTAGGTATTCCAAAAATGTTGTATTCAAAATCACAAAGCCAATTTAAAAATTTATCTCTTTCCTTTTTATTATATATTTTTCCTGCTTGGTGTACCATATTAGCTGTTGTATATCTATCTGCTAAAACCAATCCTCCTTTTTTATAATACTGCTCAAAATCTTGTTTATATGCTGCATATCGATCTACTGCAAAAAAAGTAGAAGCAACATATGGGCTTATGTCCTTTGCATTTTTTCCAAATTCTCCTGCTAAGTACATCTTTACTAAACTGGATGATGGATTATCATATCTTGGAAAAGAGAGTTTTTTAAAAGGTATATTTTCTTTTTCTAAATGCTCTACTAATTTGTTAAATTGTGTTTGTTTACCGCTTCCATCTGTTCCATCTATTACAAATAACTTACCATTCATTTTAGCCTCCAACATGAAATATATTATCTTAAAAACGCCCTAGAATAATACTTGTTATTCTAGGGTATAGCTGTTGTTATTTTTTTATACTTTACTCCAAAACCAGTCCAAGCCTCCGTCAATACTTTTCTTTTTTCCAGTTTTACTTTCTAAATCGTCTACCCATAAATATGAAAGAAAAGATAATAATATCATTGTGAAATCAATTGCTAGACAATTTGTTAATGTTGATTTGAATTCAAATAGCTCTGGCGTTAGAGTTAATAATTGTGAAACATGCCAAATTAACAATACAAGATAAATAAATAGTGATACTGATGTAATGTATCCTTTTTTAGTTTCCTTTCCTAGAAAAATTAATATCAATGTAATAGCAAGCATTAATATTAATGTAATTGGGTTTGCGATGTTAAAAATAAACATATTTTTTCCTCCTTTGTTTTAATATATATATAATTTTTAAATTTAAAATCAATGTCTTCTTTTTTCTGCGTCATTCCATGGTGTTCTTTCATATTCCTCTTCATGTTCTTCATCTACAATAGCATCTCTACCAGGTAATTCTAGTTTTTCTTTATCATGTTGCCCATGTTCTTCTATGCAAAGAGGAAGAAGCTTTCCGTTTTTTTCTCTATAAATATGAAGATTTGCTTGATAATCTCTATTTACTTCTAAAATATATGTACTGCCATCTCTAAAACGATATTTATTAATTTCTACATACTTTTTAGGATCGTTAGGATTAGATACTGTATCTAAATCCCCTTCCATAATTTCTTGTTCTTGTATATTATCTTTTAATCCTAGTCCATATGTTACTTCTTTTAAAGTATCTTTCATTTCTGTTTTACTTGCAACTTCAAAAGTTCCATCTGTTCTTTGGTGCATTAATACATAGTTATTTACACCTATTTTTCCATCATCTTGTTTTAATTTTACAATAAAAATATTCTTATTGTCTATATCTTTATTCAAAACTTTTGACATTGTTTCTTCATCTTTTACTTCAATAATACTTAAAATTTGATTTTCATCAATTCCTAGTGCCATTGCAATTCCAAACATATTTCTTGAAATATAATTTTCTTTTCTATTAGGCTTAATGTCTTGTTTGTTATCTAAAACAATTTCTCCAACTTTATGTTCATTAGTCTTTTTCTCATCTTGTATATATAAGTTTTCTAATTCTTTATCTGGCAAAATTCCTCTATATCTTTCTTTGTATGCATCATCTAAAGTAATTTCTTTTTTATCATTTATTGAGGCTATTAGCATAAGTTCGTTGTTCTCTAATTGCTTATATAGTAATGTTCTTTCTTCTTCTTCATTTTTTTGCTCTATTAAAATAACATTTTTTTCAGTAATACTGTTTGCTAGTTTCATTTCACTATATTTGCTGATACTTACTATTTTAAAGTCTTTTGTTAACTCCATTTGTTCTAACTGTTTTCTTAAATTATATAATTCTTGCTTTGCCTGTTCCATTTTCTGCTTTTCTTTTTCATGTTCATTTATGTCTACTGCTTCCTTAGCATTTTCCTCCATTTTTTCCCCCTTAGCTTAATTGTTTTTCTATCATATTGGCTATTTCTTTAGCAGCAATCTCTATCTTTTCTTGGTCCTTTCCTTCTATCATAACACGTATAACCGGCTCTGTTCCAGATGGTCTAATTAAAACTCTACCATCCCCCGCAAATTCTTTTTCGGTTCTCTTTATAAGATCTTGAATTTCTGAATTAGATTCTAAATATGCTTTTTTGTCATTGTTTACTTTTACGTTTATTAATACCTGTGGATATAGTGTAATAATATCACAAAGTTTTGATGCTGTCACCTTTTTTTCTAATAAAATTTTTATAAGCATAAGAGATGTTAATATTCCATCTCCAGTAGGATTATAGTCTAAAAATATGATATGCCCAGATTGTTCTCCTCCTAAGTTATAATCATTTTTGAGCATTTCCTCTAAAACATAACGGTCTCCTACTTTTGTTTGTTTCAATGTAATACCTTTTTTTTGTGAATATTTTACTAAGCCCAAATTACTCATAACAGTTGCAACCAAAGTGTCATTTTTTAACTTTCCCTTTTCTTTTAAATAAGCAGAACAAATAGCTAAAATTTTATCTCCATCTATTTCATTTCCATTTTCATCTACTGCAAGGCATCTATCGCCATCTCCATCATATGCAATTCCAAGATTACACTTGTTTTCTGTAACAAATTTTTTTAGACCATCTATATGTGTTGAACCACAGTCTCGGTTTATATTTACTCCATCTGGATGATTATTTATTATTTTATATGCAATCCCCAATGTTTTAAATACCTTTTCAGCCACTTTATATGTTGCACCATTTGCAACATCTAGTGCAACAACAAAATTCGGATTATAATTATATTCAATATCCTCGTCAAAATTTTTTCGAAAGAAATATACATATTCATCAATTAAATCTTCTCTTATCTCTGATGTGCCTATTTTATCTTTTACAGCTATTAATTCATCTATTTTTCCTGAATCCATTATTTCCTCAATTTCTTCTTCTATCTCATCTGAAATTTTCATTCCTTTGTTGCTAAAATATTTTACCCCATTAAACTCAAAAGTATTGTGCGAAGCGGAAATCACAACACTTGCATCCGCATTCAATTTTTTTGTCAAATATGCAACTGCTGGTGTTGGAATAACCCCAAGTAATTTAACATTTGCTCCATAGCTTAAGAAACCTGCAGTCATAGCACTTTCAATTAATGTTCCAGAAAGGCGTGTATCTCTTCCTATTAAAATAGTAGGTGTATGGTTTGCATGTTTTGAAAGCACATATGCACCTGCTTTTGCTACTTTATATACTAATTCCGGCGTTAAATCCGTATTAGCAATCCTTCTAATTCCATCTGTTCCAAAATATTTTCTCATTCTTTATCTTTATTCCTCTCCAAATATACAAAAAGTCTTCGTTTTTTACATTATATCTATATATTTTAAATTTGACAAGTGTTTTGTATGCATTTTATTACTTTATAAAATCTACAAAACTTAACTTTTCAATTATCTTTCTAAACCAGCATCTTCGTCTTTTAGAAGCAATTTCATATGTGCTTTCATGTTTTCATTTATTTGTGGTATCCAGCCAGCAAGTTCCTCAATATTTTTAGTAACTCCTTTGTTGTATTCTTCAAATGTGTACTTTCCTTCTAAAGTAGCCCAATATGTATATGGGTCCATTTCTATAATTGACATAAATGTTTCCCAGTCTTCTATTGGTAAACGTGATGTTCTGTCTACAGCTTTGTTATCTGATGGCATTAATTCCATATTTATAGACAATTTGTTATAATAAAATGCAGGTGTTTCTAAGTCTCTCTTAGCCGTACTACCATCTTGCTGAATTTCATTAGTTCTGACTCTTACCTCAATACATAATCCTTTGTCTTCATATGTTATTAATATATTTTCCCAGTCTGTAATCGCATAAGCATTGGCAATCTTAATCTTCATAAGATCAAGAGTTAGGTCTTGTAAAAAACTTATTTCACCTGCTGATATTGATCCCGAAGGTTTTTTCTCATAATTTTCTATAAACTGTTCTATTGAAAAAATTTCATCACCTGTTGCTTGTTCAATACTGGAATTCATCGTAGAAGAATATTTTTTTAATAAACTGTACTCTGGTATTTGTTCTATAACATTTTTATTTCCCTGCTCTAATTTCTGAGCGGTTTGTATAGCATCACCAAAAAGCAGCTTTAAATCCGTTATAAATTTATTGCCTTTGCTTATATTATTAATCGTTAGACCATCAATTACGTTATTGTCTGTTTCTTGTATCTGTGAGATAACATTTTTATTATTAGCATTATCTTTCAAAAGATTAGTTAGTATACCTGCTGTTGTAATTGCTATTCCAGCTGTTGTAGCAAGTGCTATTGCCCTTTTTCGATTAGTATTTGTTAATAGTTTCATTCTATTCAGTGAACCTTTTGTAGAGGAAAATCTTTGAAGTCTACGTGTAATATTTTGCCCATATTTATTTATCGTTTCATTATACTCTTGTGCATGATGTCTAAATATTGTTTTTGGTTTATACTTCTCTAATTTTGCGTCTAGTTTAAGACCTAAATTTTTAAATGTAAGGTCAGATAAATCTGTTACATCGTTTGAAATTGTTGCAACTTCAAGTTCTCCTTTTGGGGAAATCTTCCATATATTTTTTGAAAAGTCTACTGACTCCATTGCATTTTTATAATATGTTCCTATAAAAAGTATTTCATTTTCTTTTGACTTGCATAATGGCATTAAATACAATTGTCCACTATGTTTTTTGCCAAATCTATATGGAGTACCCGTCACAAAAGTTTTTGGCTTGTCTGTATCTTGATTGTTCATATTATAGTTCTCTCCTTTCTTCTAGTTTAAACATTAGTCTTATTATTTTATATATAATATTATAATATATATTGTTTTACTTATCAACCTTATGAAAAAATTCAGATAGCCATAGTCTTTGTCAAAATCTACCGTAAAAACTTTTGTTTATTGTTTAAAAAGTATGAATATTGGTTCATATTTGTAGTTAACTATATTTGTGCAGTTGCCAATAATTTTTAAAGATACACTTATGGAAAAAGCCAAGGTGAAAGCAATGCTTTCCCTTAGCTTTTTTATTGTATAGGAAAAATCGACTTTTTCTTTGATATTTCAGTGTTTTTAACGATTTTTCCTATACAACAAGGTTAGGCTTCCTTGGGCCGTCCGAGCACAAAGCGAGGACATGTATTTCGCTGTTGCTCCAGAGACTAGCCCTGCGAAATGCCTTTCTTATTTATTATAAATATTATCAATCATATCTTGTTTCATTTTTTCTGTATCTGGTACAAAATAATATACTCCTCCAATATAATCTCCTTCTGCATAATCAGAATTTGGTACTTGAATTGATATTATATTGCTACAGTAAGAATTAGTATTTAGTAATATATCTGTTAATTGACCTGTATAATCCCATACATTTATATTTGTTTTTACTTCTTTTAGCAGACTATCAGACATATTTATAATTTCAGAATAACCCATTGAAATCATTTTATTCATAACAGCTTCTAAAACTTCTCTTTGTCTTTCTGCTCTTGTGAAATCATTTCCCACGGTTCTATTTCTAGAGTGTGTTAGTGCTTGCTCGCCGTTTAAAGTAATATTACCATATGAGGTAAGTTTCTTAATATTATTGCCTGTTATTTTGTATAAATCATTTACGTTATTGTTAATATATTCCATTTCAGATTTACTAATATTAACTTCAATTCCCCCAATATCATTAATAATGTGAATTAGTCCAGAAAAATCAATTGTTGCATATTCTGTAATGTTTAATCCAAAATTTTCATTAATTGTTTTTATGGCTAAACTCTCTCCGTCCATATGCATATGCATGATTTATTTTTGTTTTTCCATGTCCAGGAACATTTACATATGTGTCTCTTGGAATACTTATTAGTTTTATTGTTCTATATTTAGGGTTTATAGATGCAACAATAATTGTATCACTCCTTCCGGCAGACATATTACCTGTATCTCTTGAATCTGTACCAAATAATACAAATGTGACAACATCTTCAAATTCGCTTTTTGAAAGTGTTCCTCCAATTTCATTATATAGATTTTCATTAATAGACAAATCTGATGTATCAATCTCTTGAATATTTATATTTCCTAATCTCCCTGCTATAAAACTTCCAATCCATATTCCAGCTCCAACAATTAAAAATATAATTATTAAAAAAATAATTCTTCCTGTTTTTCGTTTCCTATTAGGTTTTGTCTTTTGCATTTTTACCTCCTAGTTTAAGTATAAATACTCTATTATTTCTTCTTTCATTTTTTCTTTATCTGAAGGAACAAAATAGTATATTCCATTAATATATTCACCTTTTGCAATATCCTTGCTTGGTACTTGGGCAGATATAACATTGTTCAAATAGGTGTTTTTATTTAATAGTATTTCTGTAATTGTTCCAATATATTCTGTAACATTAATATTAGTTGTTACTTCTTTTAAAAACATATCTAGCATAGACATTATTTCACCTATATCCATTTTAGATATTTTATTCATAATAGCTTGCAAAACTTCTCTTTGCCTTTCTGCTCTTGCAAAATCATCTCCTACGGTTCTGTTTCTAGAATGTGTTAGTGCTTGTTCGCCATCTAATTTAACAGTACCATATGATGTGATTTTTTTTGGTGTGTTACCTGACGCATTATAAGCAATCTTTGACTCCATATTTATAAAATCCATTTCTGCTTTAGATATTTGTAATTCAATTCCTCCAATATCATTTATTATATGAATTAATCCCGAAAAATCTATGGAAATGTATTCTGTTAAATTCAAACCAAAATTATAGTTTATTGTTTTAATTGCCAATTGCTCTTGTCCCCATGCATATGCATGGTTTATTTTATTTTTACCATGTCCTTCTATTTCTACATAAGTGTCTCTTGGAATACTTATCATTTTTAGGGATTTAAATTTAGGATTAATTGATATAATTATTATAGTATCGCTCCTTCCTTGTGGAGGATCGCCTATACTTTCCGAATCAGAACCAAATAATACAACATTTTTTACATCTTTGTATTCTGATTTTGTTAAATGATCTGAAACTAGGCTGTATACTTCCTTGTTAACACTTAAGTCTGTCTCATCTAGCTCTTTTTTATTTAAATTTGACAATTTACTTGATACGAATTTTCCAAACAGTATTCCCAAAAGTATTGCAATTGCAATTATAATGCTTAATACAATAGATATTTTTTTCATATTCTTCACCCATTTTTTTTATTATACACAACTTCTTTTTTTATTTCAATCATTTTTATGTTAAAATATTTAATTGTTAGTACGTTTGACAAAACAATAATAAAATGATATATAAAAATAAATTTTTATATGAAATGAGGTCCATTATATGAGAGTTTTATTAACTGGTGGAACCGGTGTCTTAAGTACTGATATTGCAAACTATGCACTTAGTATTGGCATGGAGGTTTATCTTTTAAATAGAGGTTCAAAGAAACAGTTTTTCCCTCCCAATGCAAAAATTATAATTGCTGATATAAGAAATGTCAAAGAAGTTCAAGAAAAAATTAAAGATATGTATTTTGATGTAGTAGTAGATTTCCTTTCTTATAATGTCGAACAACTAAAATCCACATTATCAATTTTTAATTTTAAATGTAATCAATTCATTTTTATTTCCTCAGCAACAGCTTATCAAGATGCTAACATAATTACTGAAAATACTCCTCTTGGAAATTCTAATTGGTCATATGCTCAGAATAAAATTGAATGTGAAAAATTACTTGCAGACAATTATAATTTATATAAGCAAAAATATACTATTGTTCGACCATATGTTACATATGGAAAAACACGTATTCCGTTTGCTATAATTCCACATGACAAACATTGGTCATTGGCCAATCGTATTTTAATTGGTAAGCCTATTTTATTGTGGGATGGAGGTAAAGCCACATGTACATTAACAAATACAAAAGACTTTGCCGTTGGCATCGTTGGATTATTTGGAAACGAAAAAGCCTATCAGAATGATTTTCATATTACAACAGACCATACATTAACGTGGCGTGAAGCATTACTTGATATAGGTTCTGCATTAGGGAAAGAGCCCATTATAGCTGACATTCCTTCATCTTTTATATTCAAAGAAATGCCTGAATTGAAAGAAGTAATTTCAGGTGACAAAGGCAGAAATATGATATTCGATAATAGCAAAATTAAATCTGTGGTTTCTAATTTCAAAGCCAATACAACATTCAAAGAAGGAATCCGTGAAACTATTCAATTTTATAAAGAAAATGATTACATGCGCAAAATTGATTATAAATGGGATGCAAGAATTGATAATTTAATATCTAAGTACTATAAGAAAAATTTGCCTACTTATATAGATAAAAATTCTTTAACCAATAAAGTTCACTCACCATCACAAACTTTTAAAGAAAAAATAATATATACATTTTGTAGATATGATTTTCTTTATGCTATTTATAATATTATAAATCTATTTACAAGAGGATTTAAAAAAATTATGCGAATCATTAAAAGTAAAAGAAACAAATAATTACTGCAATTATATCTATTAAGCTTTTTTCAAGTATAATAAAACAGCTAATTACGTATGTTACACTTAAATTAGCTGTTTTATTTTATTTCCACATTACATTTTCTTTTATTACTTTTGCCGGTACACCAGCAACCATTGTATTAGGTGGTACATCTTTTGTTACAATGGCACCAGCTGCAACAATAGCACCATCTCCAATATGTACTCCTTTCATAATCATAGCTCTATTACCAATCCATACATTATTTCCTATAGTAACTTCTTTAACAGACTTGTGATCTTTCTCTAAAATTTCATGTGCATCATTATCTCTTATAATTACATCTCTGGCTATTGCAACATTATTTCCAATTGTTATTTTTTTCTTGCAAACAATTTGCACACCACAAGTACAGTAACCACTTCCTATTGTTAGCTCTCCTCCATCAAAAACTCGTATATCACTTCCTGAATAAGCCGTAAATGCTCCATTTATTGTCATATTTGATTTGCTGCCCAGGCTTAATCTAGTTTCTTGTTTTGACTTTTTATTCTCCTTATAGCCTAAGATTAAAGTATTATTACATTTTATCACTGCAGATTTTGAAATTACAGTTCTGCAATATTTAAATGGTAATATTAATTTCTTTTTTGTTATCGCAGAATTCGTATTTTTTCTTAGATTAATTAATAGTAAGTCTATAAAATTAACTTTAAAAATATTCATTTCTTTAATACCACCTTTACTCTCTTTTTTAGCTCTATAATATATAATCTTAATTTTAATTTTATAAATTTAATTCCCGTTGGTTTTGGGAAAAAGCATTTGCTCAGTTTTTCATATGAATATTTGTCTATATTCTCAAACACTTTATCACGATTTTCCTTTTTTTCTACTGAGTTAAATAAGCATGCATTTCCTTTCATAGCATCTTTTATAGAGCTTTCTTTATATGTAATAAAGCTTTTTATTTTATTAAATAATTCATAACCTTTTTTGGAATTTAATAAAACCAAAGATGTTCCTGTATCATTATCCATTTCTGGACTTATAAGTTCAATTCCCCAAAAGTCTGCAAGTGTTATATCCGCAACTCGTGGCAACTCTTTGTATTGGCATTCATAGCAACATGGTCTTATGAAACAATTATAGTTAAGGTAGCCAACCATATAGCTATCTGTATATCTGCTTCCAATGTATGTTTTTCCATTTTCAAAATCAATTTTTGTTGAAAAATTATGCCATCCTTTTGTTTTATTTTTAAATTTTATATTTTTTATCTTAGAGTTCCACTTTTTCTGCAAATTTTCTATATAGCCTAAAAATATTTTTGGTGAGTTTACACCTCTGCATATAAAGTCACATGTAATTAAATTGTCATAATCATTTCCTAAATATGCGTAAAGTCCACTAATTTGGCATGGTGTTCCACACACAAATACTTTTTTGCCTTCATTTAGTTTTTCTTTTATTTCTTGAAATGTAAATTCTGTTCTACTTTGTAAATATTTCGAGCTTCTTAGCTTTTCTAAATCTTCCAATTTATTTGTTACTATATGCTTAACTAACCAATTTTCATCATAAATAGCTCCACAGACATATTCGTTTTCATTAAGAAATACTTTTGCAAGTTCTGTAAAAATGCCTCCAGAAGTGCTGTCTAATCTTATCAGGTTTTGATTAGTAAACGCTGCCATAACTACAGGCTCTTTAAATCGTTCTTTCGTTTTTGCTTGTTCCTTATAATTAATTGATGGGCAGATTTTTCTACAAAGTCCACAGTTAATGCATTTTTCTTCGTCTATTTTTGGGTACAAAAAACCTTCTTTGTCTTGCTCTAATTTAATACAATCCTTAGGGCATATGTTAACACAGGCTCCACATCCTGTACATTTTATTTTCTCAACTATCATGGGTTTTCTCCTACTTTAATTTTGCCTTTTATTAGTTTTAAAGGTTTTGAAAAAATTTCCTTTTCATATTTGTTCATACCAAATTTCCATATTAAAATAAAATATATTATGCAGTATACAATCATTTCCAAGAAAAGTATTATTTTACTATGAAATCCTATATAATTTATACACACAATTCCAATAATTAGTGATATTAAAACTGGCATAGACATTTTCGCAATTTCTTTCCAAAATTTAGGTATATTTATATGCACCCTTTTGTAATAATAGATATTCATCGTAATAATTGCGCCAATTATTAAAGAAATTGCAGTTCCTATTGCAGCACCTACCCCAGAATATAATTTCGCAAGCGGTATACTTATTATAACATTTCCGATTGCAATTAGCAAATATGAAATTGTTCTAAATTTGTGCATATTTTTGGCTTGCATAATGCTTATTCCAACATTTTGAATTAATGGTATAGTAACAGGTATCATTAAAATACATGCAATGTAATATGATTGGTAATATTGTTCGCCAAAAAATGATGTTATAAATGGCATACCAAATATTATAAATCCAGTTATTACAAGCCCCATTATTATATACTGTATTCTCCCAGTTCTTATAAATATATCAGATATTTCTTCATTTGTTGCTTTGCTGGATATCATTTTTGTAATTTTAGGAAGCATAACACCACTAATAGCCGTTGAAAAAGATTGGTAAATTGTTGAAAATTGTGATGCAACATTATATATAGCAACAGCTGTAGTTCCTACAATTGCACCAAGAATAAACTGATCAAGATTCCAATTTATTTTATCCATAATTATTCCTAAAAAAATAAAGAAAGAGTAAATAGAAATTTCTTTTAGCAATGAAAAATCAAATTTGCCAAAATGTATTTTTATTTTTAATTTTTTAAAGCAATAAACAGCGTTGATAAGTAGGCATATTATGTTTACAGCAGTTGTAACAATTACTAATGCTACAGATTTATAGCCATATAACAATAATGCAACCATAATTATCGGAGTTAAAATTGTTCTGAAAATGTTGATTAACTTAGCAAAAACAAATTTCTCATAAGCTGTAATAATAGAAGAAAATATTGTAAAAGGAAATGTAATTGCTAAGTTTAAAGTTAATATTAAAAGCATAATTTTTGCTTTTTCTATCTCATATGCAGTCATTGTTGATCCAAACATAGCCTCAACATTTTGGTAAAGTAAAATTCCAATTCCAGCGGCAATTATTCCAATAAAGGTGTATATAATTGTAAACATTCCATTTAATTTATATTCTTTTTCTTTTTCATTTTTTGTTTTATATCTAGTAGTATATATAATAATGGCATTCCCAAACCCGAAATCTAATACAGTTAGATAGCCTATAATAGAAGCAACAAGCGAATATAGCCCATATTCGCTTTGCCCAAGGCATTTAGTAAGAAATGGTGTAAAAACAATTCCTTCAATTGTCTTTAGCCCCAATAAAACGTATGATAATATTGCACCAATTTTAAGTTCATTTACTTTCACTATTAGCACTCCCTAATAAATCTTTTGAAATTTCTTTTAATGTTTCTTCTGCAGCAGTTTTACATCTGTTTACATTTTTGTGTATTTTATTTATTATATCTTCCCTGTTTTTTTCTACATATTGCACTTTATCAATTACTACATCAACTATTTCTGTTTGCCACAGCTTGTCATTTTTTGCTTCAATAACTAACTCATCCATATCTAATCCATCAGCTATAACACCTCTATATTTAGGGCTGTATGATAAGCAGATAGCTGGTTTTATCATTTGAAAAGTTGAAACAGCTGCGTGCATTCTGCAAGTAATTGTTAAATAACCAGATCCAAGCAATATTCTGGCATCCACAGGCAGTATTGGTTCTTTTACTATTGTCATATTTTTATCTGCAAAGTCATCACAATCATTTATTAATTTTAATAGGTAATTGTCTGAATATCTATATGGTTCTGTTGTAACATGCGATAACCAAAGCATTTTTTTTCCTTTGTAAATACTTTGCACAGCCTTAATTATATTAATAAATTGTTTAACAAAAGTTTCTGTATCTGAGCAATATTTATCTATTAGTTGTGTGCCAACAATAGTAATGTATTCTTCCTCTATTAAACCATATTTATTTAGAATTTCATTTTTTCTTTTAATTTCTTCATCTTGTCTAGCTAAATTTAGGAATGCTAAATCTCTAGATGGAATCGCATTAATTCCATATTCTTTTTTCATAGTTTCTAAATTAATATCATCTCTTGTATACAATTTTATTTTGCTAAATACTTTCTTGGCAATTTTTTTTCTTATGCCTGTATAAGGGCCTACTGTTTGACCTAAAAGAATAACATTTTTTCTACTGTTTAGTTTTTTTAAATCCAATATTTCTTTTGTTGCTAGAATTTTTCCAATCCAACTTTTTATGTAAATTTCAGAAAAATCGTCTCCACCTAGTACAATAATCAAATCATAATATCTGCTTGCCTTTTTGTTATAAATTCCATTTAAAAGAATATTTTTGAGTATGCCAATTTTTCCTTTTGCATTTTTGCATATTATAGTGTCTTTATATATTTTTTCATATTTAGTTGCCTGCTTTAGCCTAGAAATGTCTTGTTCCGTTTTGCAATCTGTATAAAATTCTATCTCATCTTTTCCTAAATATTGTTTTAAATATGTAATAACATTTTCCGCCATCATCATGCTGCCATAATTATATGTATTTGTTATATGATTTAATAATATTTTCATTCTTTTACTCCTTGCATAGCATTTTCTAAAAATTCTATTGATTGATCTTTTTTTGCCTGAATAATTTTATTAACATTATTATAATCAATTTGTGTGTTTAATACTTTCTTCATATTATTAACATCTTCAATTTTTCTTGATTGCAAATTAAATTTGTTTAGCAAGTCATCTAATTTATTTTTATTAGATTCTCTTACAAAAGTACAAAAGTTTTTATTATATTTAATTGAAAATACTGTTCCATGAAAAGTGTCTGTTATTATATAATCTGCCTTTTTTATATAGGCTAAAAACTCAAAAGGATTTAATATTAAATTTTTGTCACACCAATATTGATAAAATCCAATTGCAATAATTTTCTTGTTTTTTTCTCTAGCAAAGTTTTTAACAGCATCCACCTCTCTTTTGTCTAAAAATCTAGCTGGATATGCATAAAGAATAATAAAGTTTTCCTCACTAACTTTAATATTATTAATTTCTTCTTCATAATTATATAAAAATGTAGGGTCTAGTACATTTGCTATTGTTTTATTAGTAAGTGCACTTATTACATTATAAGTATTTTCATCTCTCACTGAAATTTCATTTACATTTTTTAAGGCATTCTTTATATCTTCTTGTAAATTAAATCTATTTATATCTTCTATCTTAGTTGACCCGCATGATGCAGCATATGTAACTATTTTATTGGCAGTTATGTTCTCTCCAAATAATTGAGTAGTAAATCCCCATGGTGATGGGCAAGCACAGTTAAAAACTTCATCACTACCTATTATAGAAATATCACTTTTAATATCAAATATTTTTTCATCTGATAATTTTAAGTACTTTTTTGCAAATTCATTGTAAACTTTGCTAAACTTTTTTTTCTGTTTTCTTTGACCTAATATTTGTCTAATATCTCTTTTGAGTAAACTCATATATCTTTTTTTTCTATTTGAGCTTTCAATTGCTTCTAATTTCTTTCCAGGCAAAATATCAACAAAAGAAACACTATTTTGCTTTGATTCTAGTACCTTTTTTAATGCATATGCTTGTAAGAAAGAACCATAATTAACTACTCTTTGCATTGATAATATTGATACCTTCACGGCTAATTTTCTCCTTTCAATTTTTTTATTATTTTAGATGGAATTACTTTTTGATAATATATTTTCGGAAAGCTTTTATTATTTTTTAAATCTTTTATTATGCTTTTCCTAAATGTCGGTATTGGAATAGTACTTTTTATTTGTTCTTCAATTACAATTTCTGTTGCTTCTTGATCTATTTTACACACATTTGAAAGTTCTTTTATTATTTTATCTCCTATCTCAGTAAAAGTGAGAACTGCTGACATTCCTCTCCTATCACTCATATATTTTTTACACCATAAGTCACCGACTCTTATATCCGCAAATGATTGATCTGCTCTGAATTTGCAATCATAGCATACATCGTTCAGGCAAACATCCGATAATAAAAATTTAAAAAACCAATTTCCCTCTGTTAATGATTGAGAAAAGACATTTGTGTTTCCGTCAGCTGTGGTAAGTGTATATTCATGCCATCCTTTATTTTTGTCTCTAAAATTTACTTTTTGTATATTACATAGCTTCTTATTTTCTTTTATAAAATTTAAGTAATTCTTCCATAAGAAATAAGATGGTATGCCATGGCAAAAAAAATCTACTAATACAATTTTTTCTCTAATGTTATTTTGAATAGCCATTTTTGAAACACCTGCAACTTGGCAAGGGGTCCCAAAAAAAACAAACTTGTCTTCATTTTTTAATCCTTTTATCATTTCATGCAATGCATTTTCAGTTTTACTTTGAATATACTTAGACCCCATACATTTTTCATATTCATCTATTGATTTTACTATTTTGTGAACTGCATTCTGATCTTTAACATTATATTCACAGCCACAAATATTATAGTTATGTTTGTTTAAATAACGTGCAATTTCATAGGCAATTCCTCCAGATGAGCAATTTTTAATTATATAGTCATCTTTGCTACTCGCTGAATAAGAGCCTATAATATTTTTCTTAGGTGTTTCGCTTAGACTTGAACAAACCTTTAAGCATTTGCCACAATTAATACAATCTTGCTCATTTGTAATTGCAGGCTTATAAAAACCATCTTCATCTAATCTCATCTGGATAATACCTTTGGGGCACACTGCTGTACACGTTCCGCAGCCAGAACATTTTTTTATTTTATTAACATTGTTCATTATTCTCTCCACTTTAAACAACTTGTTTATTTTTTTATTTTGGTATAATATAATTTTTTTAATTTTCCCAAAGAATTTTTTGTATATGATTGACTTATATCTATTCTACCATCGTCAAGTAATTTATATGTTTGAACAATCCCTACATTATTTCTAATTATTGTTAATTCTTTTATATTATTGTTTTTTAAAACATCCATATAATAATTTTTATTCCTATGTTTGCTAAATGAACTATTAGTTTCTGGCAAATGGTATACTTTTAAAGTTGGAATAATACCTATTTTAAATCCAGCTTTCTTAGCTCTAATAAAAAAATCTTCGTGTTCATTTAATTTTAATTTTTCGTACCATTTTAAGTCTCTTACCTTTTTTGTATTCGCTATAAAAAAATTTTCGCATATGTCTGTTAATATAATATTTTTACTATTATAATTTATCTTATCATTTTTTATAATAATATCTTTTTCATTTATTTTTATTACACCTGAGTAACCTACCTTACGATAATAATGTACTGCTCGTTGTATTGACCTTAAAAATTTGCTAATTTTTTCACGTTTACTACCGAAGTTAACTCTATATGCATGTAAGCATACTCCTCCTAAAATATCTAGCTTTTCCCTACTTATTAACTCTTTTGCCATTTTTATGTTTGTTTTTTTGAAAAAAACAAAGTCATCATCGCATAAAATAAAATATTTAGTTTTTACATTCTCAACAAGTATGTTTCTTCCTTTAGACAAGCCAATATTTTGTTCTGTAATAATGTAATTTATATTAAGATTTTGGTATTTAGATAATATGTAGCTCTTATTTTCTGTCGCATTAGAGCCATCATCGCAGATTATAATTGGACATTCACATGCATATTTTACAATTGAAGCTAACAATCTATCAATACAGCTTATACGAATAAAAGTTTTTATTACTATAGTAACGTCTTTATCTCCATTCATTTTTTTCCTCCTAAAATTCTTTATATGTAATATTTAATCCTCAGTAATGTGTATATACTTTTTTTCTTTTTTTTAACAATTAATTTTCCTAGCAGTTTACAAAAAAGTTGTTTTTTTCTTTCTTTAAAAACATTAATTTTTATTAATTGATTTGCATATTCTGAAACTATCAAACTGTTTAACATAATTTCAATGTCATTTTTCATTTCTTTAAATGCATTATTTTTTATTGCTTCCTTTGAAGACGCTATTGCCAAGTTGTATAAATAACCCGTTAAAAAATATAAGAAATTCCCTTCTAATTTCCTTTCTTCTTCAAATTTTTTTACTTCTTCCATGAAGCGAATCGTTTTTTCCATTTTTTGTGGATTATACGTATTCATTATTGAATTTGGCCTAACCATATAATTATAGAGTTTATCTTCTAAAAAGATTATTTTTTTACAATATGGTATAATTGTTATAGAAAAAAATGTGTCTTCTCCAGTTATTCTCTTTAAATCTCCGAATTTTATATTATTTTTTATAATTATATCTCTTTTAAATATTTTATCCCAAACATGATTTTCATACTTTTTAGTAAAGTAATAGTCTTCAAAAAAACTATTTATATCTTTTATGTATACGGTTTCTTTTAATTTCTTGTGATTTCTATTTGTCACAATATTATTCTTTATTATGTTTTCATCACATACCGCCACATCTGCATCTTCTTCTTTTGCAGCTTTGTACATTTTTTCATACATATTTTTATTTGGTATATCGTCTGAATCGCAAAATCCAATATATTCACCCTTTGCCATTGCCATTCCTTCGTTCCTTGTAGGTCCTACACCACGATTTTCTCGATTTACGTATATTACTTTATCACTTTGTTTAGCTATTTTTTTTATAATAGCATCACTGTGGTCTGTTGAGCCATCATTAATCACTATTATTTCTATTTCTTTTAGAGTTTGCTTTATAAGCGCTTGTAGGGTTTGTTCTATATATTTTTCTGCATTATAAACTGGAACAATTACACTTACTTTTATTTCACTCATATTTCCCCCTATTTTACATCAAATATACTTATATATGGTAGTACTTCTCCTCCGTTATTACACAAACATCTATAAAAGTACAATGCACCTAGTCCAATTATCAATGCTGTAAAAAAAACTTTCGTTTTTTTATTTTGACATATTTGTATTAAATTTGGAATACATACTATCAACACAGGTACAAAATATAATTGAATACGATTAAATATCATACTATTAGCTGACAAAGCACTTATAATCAGCGATATAATTAGCATCTTTATATGCTGTTCTCCATATTGGTTTTGCTTTAAATATGTTTTATAATTTATTGCTATTCCTATAATAGTTAGTAATATAAAAACTGTGTATGCTCTTCCTCCACCATCTAATGTAGTATTAAATCTTATATATTCCATATATTTTTCAGGAACATTAAGCCACTCAGCTATTGGAATCCCTGCTGTGTAAAAAACAATTATTAGTGCTAATAGTATAGATATAAGTATTATTACATTTCTTTTGTTTAATTTTAGACGAAAAAGCAAATAAACAGGAAGCATGAGCAACGACGTAATATGAAATGACGCTGCTATAACAATTGCAATAATATATTTTATTAATTTCTTTTGATATGCATATTTCAATGCATATAGGAAAATTGCTATTGAAATCCATTGTCTCATAATATTCAATGAAGAACAATAAAAATATAAGCATATAAATAAATAAAAGCCTATATCATATAATTTAGTATTCTCTCTAATATATAGCATAATAAAAGTGTATATAATTATTGCCGTTGCTATAAACAACCATTGCGGATTATCTGTAAATAGTTGAATGAATTTAATAAGTATTCCAAATCCAACATTGCTTCTTTGAATGTTAATATTAGGATATTTTAAGTAATGATTAAATCTATCTTGGTAATTAAAAAAGTCTGTTCCCACTCCATATCTTAATCCTGCAACAAAAACGGCTGTTGCAATTGCTAAAGCACATAATATAAATGATATTTTTTCTTCCCAGCATTTACTTTTTTCTAATTTTCTCCTATGCAAAAGTCTTGAAGCAGAATTTAAAATAGTAGTTAATATTAAATTCATGTAATAAACTATCATCTATTGTTCCTCACCTTTGTATTTATATATTTTTCTCATTTGTTGTTCAATATGTTCCTTTGTATATGGTGAAATATCATATTTGACATTTCTTAATTTAGCACTATATATTTCTTCAATTTTTGTTGTCAGTCCTTTAACGTCACCAAGTTTTATGATATTATCTTTGTACTCATTTTGCAACAGATCACGGTTTCCTCTACAATCCGTGACAATAATTGGCAAACCACATAACATAGCTTCCATTATATTTACTGGCAAACCTTCTCTTTTTGATGTTGATACAGCTAGGTCTGAAATTTTCATCAACTTTGCAATATCTTTTCTATAGCCTAGGAATTTTATTGTGTTGTTAAGTCCTAGTTTCTCTACTTTGCTTTGATATAAATTATTCATGGAATCTTTACCCACCAATAATACTTTTACATTTTCAATTTTTTCAGATAGCTCTTTTATGGCATCAATTAACATTCCTTGGTTTTTCCTTTTATTTAGCTCAGCTACATAGATAATTACAAAATCATTTGGTATTAGCCCTAGCGATTCTCTATATTCATTTTTTTCTGCGTCATTCATTGTAAAATTAAATTTATTTACATTTATGCCTATTCCATTTACTAAAACTACTGTTTTCGTTTTAAAATTTCTCTTGGCTATTTCAAAATCTTCTCTGTTAATAGTTATTAAACAATCTGTATATTTAGATAATATTTTCTCAATTGGATAATACAAAATCCAATTTGCTTTTGGAGCGCCCTTACAAAAATGAAATCCATGTGCTGTATATATTATAAAAGTACCATTCATTCGTATTTTTCTGCAAGCAAGTCTGCCACATACACCGTCCTATTGGCGAATGTAAATGAACTATATCATATTTGTTCGAATTTACTAGTTTTTTTGTTAAAGCATAAGCTTTAATATTGTTAAAGTTAAATGGATTTCTTGAAAAAGGTATATTAAAATATTCTATTTTTTGTTCTTCTAATTCTTTTTTAAATTCTTGTACCCTTTGTTGATTAAGTGTTCCCCCATCATCAAAATTGCATGCAACGTCAACTTTATAACCTAGTTCCTGCAATATTCTAATATTATTCATATTAAATTGTTCAATCATAGATGGCACAGTTGCTAACATTAGAGCTCTTTTCATTTAAACACTTCTCCTTATTGATTCATCATTCTCAACAACTATATAATCAAAATCCCCAGATATTTTCTTTGAATAAACTTTATTTCCAAAAACCTTGTTTATAATTCCAACTTTTCTTGACAATAGTTTTATTATTGGGTTAAAAAGTTTTATAAAATGCATTTTTTTATTCATTGTTTTTGCCATTATATTTATTATTTGCTTTGTGCTTATATATTCTCTATTTTGAGGATAAAAAATTCCATTTTCTTGTTTATCTATTAGATTTTTTATAAACTGGCATAAGTTATCTATATATATCATACTTCTTTTGTTTTCAATATCTGGGAAAAGAGGAACAAGTTTTGCCAGCCTTTTTAATTTAGGAAAATTGCCTTTACAATTAGGTCCATACACCATCGGAGTACGTATAATAGCAGTTTTAAAATCATTACATGATAATTTTCTAATTTCTTCATCTGCTTCAAGTTTGCTTTTCCCGTAAAAATCTGTTGCAGAAGGTTGTGTATCAGCATTAATTACCTTTTCATTTCCAATTGGTTCATCTTTTCCATAGATAATCATGCTACTCATAAAAATTAGTTGTTTTACTCCATCTTGTTTTGCTTTTTTTGCTACTTCTATTGCCAAATCTCTATTGACTTTATAATATAGATCTTCTAAATTAGGGTCTGAGGAAACATGTGCTATTCCAGCTACATGAAGTATTGTATCATATCCTTGAAATTTTACATTTCTCCAGTTTGTATCTTTTACGTCTAATTCGTCTACTTCATAGTTATCTTGTTCTTTTTCTAACCATTGCTTAACATGTGTACCTATATAACTATCTTTTCCTGTAATTAATAATTTCTTCACAATTTTATTCCCCTTTTTTTGTGTCTTGAACACCTTCTACTATTCCTTCATGCTTAAACACATTAATTATTGTCTTGAAAAATATTTTTATATCAAACCATAAAGACATCTTTTTTACATACTCGCCATCTAGTTTTGCCTTTACTGGAATTGGTAGTTCATCTCTTCCATTGATTTGTGCCCACCCTGTAAGTCCTGGCAGCACATCATTTGCGTGATATTTATCTCTTTCTGCTATTAAATCTTCTTGGTTCCATAATGCAGGTCTTGGTCCTATTATACTCATTTCTCCCTTTAAAATATTTATAATTTGAGGCAACTCATCAATGCTTGTTTTTCTCATAAATCCGCCAAATTTTGTTATATAATTTCCTGCATTTTTTAACATATGTGTTGGCATGTCCTTTGGGGTGTCTGTTCTCATAGAACGGAATTTATATATGTAAAAGAATTTCTTATTTTTCCCTACTCTTTTTTGTTTAAAAAAAACTGGGCCTTTTGATTCTGCCTTTATAATAATACCAAATATAATAAAAAAAGGCAATAAAATAATTAAACCTATAAATGCAAGTAGCCTATCTATAATAGATTTTAATATTATATAACCGTTTCTTCAAATGAAATCTCCCCCTCTTACAACTTCTCCTATTTCTATTTTTTTTCCTTCCCCTATTGTAACATTTCTATTAATAATACTACCTATGTCAATATATGAATTTTTTCCAATTTTACTTTCTGCTCCTAATGTAACCCTATATGATAAATGTACACCATCTTCAATAATACAATTATGTTCTATAATTGTTCCTGTATTGATAATACAATTTCCACCAATTATTACATCTCTTCCTATTATAGCATTTGCCATAATTGCTGTTCCTTTTCCTATTATAGTATTCTTAGAAATTACAGCAGTTGGATGAATTGCTGTGTAATAATCAATATTAGAATATTCATTATAAAGCTTATTTCTTATACTATTGTTGCCTATTCCTATTATAAATTCTATATCATTATCTTTTTTATGCCATTTTTCTATATCTTTAATCTTTCCTATTATGTCTTCTCCTGTTTTATTGTCATCTAGGAATCCAATAAACTCATCTTTTGAAATTTCAATAATTTCTTCAATTACTTTTGCATGTCCACCTGCACCAATTATTATAACCTTTCTTTTCATTTTTTTCTCCTGTTTATCATCTCAATAATAAAATACACCATTACAACTCCAATTGCAATACCTATTGTATCTATTATAACATCAATTAGCATACAGGCTCTTCCGAGGTATGAAAATTTGGTGTATTTCATCACTAACTGCATATACAAAACCTGTTACTATACCATATATTATCTTTTTCTCACTTTCACCTATAAATTCATTACAAAATAAACCTATTAAAATTCCACCTATTATGTATATGGATAAATGGGCTATTTTTCTTACAATTGGTTGCAGACTTTCTATTATTTTTTCTTTTTGTTCTTCTGGCATATTTTTTATTTGCGGTACAAGTTCAATAATTGCTCGTATAGTGTTTCCACTTGTTGCACTAGATTCATCACTTGGCTGGTGTGAAAATGCAAACACCAAGCTCATCCATATTAAAATTAATATTATATATACAATTTTTTTATTTTTCAATTTTATTTACTTCCTCTGGATCTTTGTATGTTGGTACAACCTCTTTCATTGCATTTTTTATTTTTTGCTTTGTATAGTTTTTATCATATTCTAATTCTCTAAGGACATCTAATTTTGCCTCTAATTGTCTTTGCTCTAAGTGCATAGGTTTTGAAACAAATATTTTATCATGCTTTGTTGCAGTTAATCCCTCTTCAGACATTAATAGTTCTTCATAAAGTTTTTCTCCTGGTCTTAGCCCTGTAATTTCTACTGGGATATCTACATTTGGTTCTAATCCAGATAGTTTTATTAATGACACTGCTAAATCATATATTTTTACAGGTTGTCCCATATCTAGCACAAATATTTCCCCACCTGCTGCATATGTTGCTGCTTGTAATATTAGTTGTACAGCTTCTGGTATTGTCATAAAAAATCTTGTTATTTCTTTATGTGTTACTGTTACTGGTCCACCATTTGCAATTTGTTTCTTAAATAGTGGGATAACAGAACCATTACTTCCTAATACATTTCCAAATCTCACCGCTGCAAATTCTGTTTTGCTAACTTTATCTTTAGCTTGTATAATCATTTCACATAGTCTTTTAGATGCTCCCATAATGTTAGTTGGATTTACCGCTTTATCTGTTGATACAAGTATAAATCTTTTTACATGGTATTTGTCTGCACAGCTTGCTACATTATATGTTCCAAATACATTATTCTTTATTGCTTCTAGTGGATTGTTTTCCATTAGAGGAACATGTTTATGTGCAGCAGCATGGAATACAAGTTCTGGCTTAAATTCTTCAAATACTTCTTTTAATCTATTTAAGTCTCTTACTGAGCCTACAATTGCTTCTATTTTATCATTTGGGTAATTAGATTTTAGCTCTAATTCTATGTCATATAAATTGTTTTCATAAATATCCAAAATTACAAGCTGTTTTGGGTGATATTTCATTATTTGTCTGCATAATTCTGATCCTATTGAACCACCTCCACCAGTTACCAATACAACTTTTTCTTCAATAAGATCTTGAATATTTTGGTTGTCAAGATGAATAGCTTCTCTTCCAAGTAAGTCTTCAATTTCTACATCACGTAGGTTTTGCATAATGTTTTTATTTTTTATAATATCTTCTGTACTTGGTAATATACGCAATTTTGCACCTGTTTCTTGGCATATTCCTAATATTTCTTTTTTATCTTGATTGCTGATACTAGATATTGAAAAGAATATCACATCCACTTTGAAGCTTCTGCATACTTCTTTAATTTTGTATCTATTTCCTACAATTCTTACACCCGAAATCGCATAGTTTATTTTGTCTTCGTCATCATCTATAATTCCAACTATATTATAGTTTTTCTGCATATTTGCCTTTATTATTTTAATAATGTCTCTAGTAGCTGAGCCCCCACCTATTATTAATAAGTTCTTTTTATTTGTTGCATTTATAATTTCTGATTTGTGAACAATATTATCTGTTAAAAGCAAGCGAATTATTAAACGGTATGTAATCATCATCACAGAAATAAGTATTCCTGCTAATATGTTTGACCTTGGTCCCATAATGTTTATTCTAAATATGTTTCCAAGCATTGAAACTATAACACAGGATACCATACATGAAAATCCATATATTAAGTAATCTTTTCCACTTTCATACCTTATAATGTTTTTATAGCAATCAAATAGTGTAAGGAAAAGCTGGTATACTACAATCGCTAATAAAATTGTGTTTAAAAGAATTTGTCTGTCTGAACTTGTAAATATAGATAATGTCTCACTCTTAAATAGTTCTACAAATGCATACGCAATAATTATAATGAATATATCTATTATACGTATAAAGATAATTCTATGTTTTTTTATAAAATTCATTATTCCCATTTTGTTCTCCTTTTTTATACAATACCATTACATTTTTTCTGGCATTGCAATTCCTAATAAATTAGCACCTGTTTTTAATACTTGGTTGCAAGCATATGTTAAATATAGTCTTGCATTTTCCACTTCTTTTAATTCACCTATAATGTGGTGTTCATTGTAAAAACTACTGTAATTTTGACTTACCTCTATTAAGTAACGTGCTAATATAGATGGTTCATTTTTTTCTACAACTTGTCTTAAAGTTTCTTCGAAATTATACAATGTATTTATTACTTGAATTGCTTCATCATCTAATAATTTTGAAAATTCTATTTCTTTAATATCAGGTAATTTTTCTGCTTTTTCTAATATGCTTTTTGTCCTTACATACATATATTGTATATATGGTCCAGTCTCTCCATTAAAATTTAATATTTGATCCCAGTCAAATATTTCATCTTTAATTCTGCTATTTGATAAATCATTGAATATTACAGCTCCAACTCCAACTTTTTTTGCGACTTCTTCTTTGTTTTCCAGATTTGGATTTTTTTCCTCTATTATCGTTCTTGCTCTTGTAATTGCTTCTTTTAATAAATCTTCCAACTTAATAATGTTGCCCTCTCTTGTTGAAATTTTTCCAGATTTAAGGTGTACCATTCCAAAAGGCACATGTATAAGGCCTTTTGTATATTTTTCATTTATTCCCAATAGTTTTGCTACTTCAAATACTTGTTTAAAATGTAAAATTTGTTCATAAGATGTAACATATAATGCTTTTTCATAGTCATATGTTCTTGCCCTATATAATATGGCTGCTAAGTCTCGTGTTGCATATGTTGTTGAGCCATTTGATTTTATTATAAGGCAAGGTGGAATTTCATATTCATCTAAATTTACGACTTTTGCCCCTTCAGACTCTACTAATTTTCCACTGTTTTCTAATCTTTCAATAACCTCTCCCATTTTGTCTGAATAAAATGCTTCTCCATTATATGAGTCGAATTGGCTTCCTAATAGTTCGTATACTTTTTGAAATTCTTTTAAACTTACTGTACGAAACTCATTCCATAGTCTTGTGCAATACTCGTCCCCTTCTTCTAGTTTTTTAAAGTTGTTTCGGCATTCTTCTAGAATACTTTCGTCTTCTTTACATAGTTCATTTATTCTTATATATATTTTTGTAAGTTCTTCAATTGGATTTTTTTCAATATTGTATTCATTTGACCAACGCTTATACCCTTCTATTAGTTTTCCAAATTGTGTTCCATAGTCTCCTAAATGATTTATTCCTACTGTATGATAGCCCAAATATTTGTATATTTTATATAGTGCTCCTCCAATTACTGTTGAACGCAAATGTCCTACGTGAAAAGGTTTTGCTATATTAGGTGCTGAATAATCTATTACTATTGTTTTTCCTCCTCCAATGTTTTGTTTACCATAGTTTTCTTTTTTTTCTGATATTTCAGTTAATACTGTAGAAATCAAACTGTTTTTATTTATGTAAAAGTTTATATAGCCTCCTACTATTTCTGCTTTTTCTATTTTTGCTTTTTCTAATATTATTTTGTCTTTTATTTCATTAGCAATTATTTGTGGAGATTTTTTTAATTCTTTTGCTAATTTAAAACAAGGAAATGCATAATCCCCTAATTTTTGTTCTGGTGGTTTTTCTATATATTGTTTTAGCACATTGCTTTCCACATTTGTAACAATTGAAATTGAATCAGCAATGCTTTGCTTGTAGTCTATCACTTTTCTCATCCCTTCTTGTTTTTGTACTTGTGTTTTGCCTTTATTTTTTTAACACAACACCATAGATATTATATAATTTTGTGTGGAAAAAGTAAACCTATTTTTAGCAAAAAATTTCACAGTGAAAATTACAATGATAAATTTCCGGTTTAATTTTTCTTATTATGCAAAAAGCAAAATTTAATTTTTTATATATATTTAATGATTTTTCTGGTACTCCTACTTTACATACATAGTTCCTAAAGAGCTCACAAAAAACGCCACCGCTTAGGTGGCGCCCCTTTTCGCGTGCTTCGTTCGCGAAATGTTTGTTATATTTAATCTATAAATCCTACTTTCAGCCTTTCTACTGTATCTCTACCAGCGTTTCGGTGCTACAAGTAAAGTGTGGTGCGGGACGAATAGTGGTTGTTGCCGCTAACAGTCGGATCGACGTCGCCGCGGCTACTTGCTGGGTAGAAATAGCGATTGATTCTATTGATGTAGTTACTGCCTCGACGCACTCGAGAGCTGGTAGAAGCCGCTTCAGCTGTCCATTCACAATGATTTCCTTCAAGGTCGTAGATATTATTCATACAATCTTGTTCGTTTTGTCCTGATAATGCATTTGTGATTGTTAATTTTCTATCACTATGTCCAACTTGTGCTTGTTCTCCTATAAACTTTATTACTTGATCATACTGGCATCCCCATATCATTTGTCTATTTGCTTCTATATTTCTTATTGTATTATATAATCCATACCATGTGTTTGCCCCTAAATAATTTGTTCCACCACTACTTGCTGCTGTTAATACTGGCTGTCCCTTTTTACTACTTCCTCCTGTTCCTATTTCATATCTACTTATATAAAATCCTCCATTCTTGGCTACACTTTTCGCCATTGCTGTAAAGTCACTTTTTAATTGGTCAATTGTTAAACTCTTATCAGCATCATAACTTAAAGTATTGGGTTCATGATAACTGATTTTATCATATGTCTGGTCTCTTTTCGTAAAGTCCATAGTATAGGAATAAATGCTATTACCTGTATTTACCAATAAACCTGTATATAATCTTCCCACTAAATTGGTTGCTGTATCCGAGTGTGTTTGGCAAGTTAAGGTATTTGTGGCTTCATCATATACTATATTGCATATTTTATTTCCTTTTTCATCTGCTATCTTATTATTACTTTCACACATTACCATATCATTTATTTCTCCTACTGGTATCCATACATATTGGTTTACTGTTTCTTGTAAATTTGTTGTATTTCCACCTATTGTTATTGTACTTTGGTTCTTTCCATTACTGTCTTTATTATCTGTCCAGTTTACTTTTGCTCCTTCTGGTATCTCATATATTACTAATCCTTCTGCTTCTGAATCTTCGTTACTTATTTGTGAGGCTGTATATCCATTTGGAACTGGCACGTCTCCTACATATGTTATATCATCACCGCCTCCTCCTGTTACCCCTCCTGCTATTTCATTTGCTACCATGAATATGTTTTTTATTGCATTACTCTCTTCTCCTACTGCTCTATTCCAGCTTTCTACCGCCTCTTCTGCTTTACCTATTAATCCTTCTTCATCCATTGCTAAATTTATTGCCACTCCTGCTAATATTAACAGCACTATTATTGTTATTACTAAACTTACTAGCGTTATTCCTTTTTTTCCTTTGCTTTTGTTTCTCTCTTCCATTTCTTGGTTCCTCTCCTTTTTGGCTTTTTGCCTTTTTATTTTTTCTTTATCTTTTTTGCACACAAAAACTACCCATCTCGTACATGATTTGTTTCATGACAAGATAGGTAGCCTTTTTCTACTTCTTTTTTATTTGCTTTATTGGTTAAATTGAATTGTGTGTGTGTGTGTGTGTGTGTACAGCCACGCGGGTTTCCTCCTCTTTGTCTTTTGTGTTTTCCTTTATTTCCTTTTATGTGTTGATAATGTATTGATTCACGTTTGCTCTTTTATTTCTTTTATTTTATATTTTTTTCCTTCTTTTGTCAACACATTTTTCAAGTTTCATTTTTTTTACCATTTCCAATTCATTTTTTAATTTCCTAAACATATACCAATGTTTCTAGCTGTTTTTACTAAGTCATCATCCATTGTAACTAATCTTACATTGCTTTCTGCTGTTCCGCCTTGCACTGCTCCTACTTTTTTATTTTCTCCCACGACTTCTTCTAATGGCACACAATCTAATTTCCCATTTTTTATTACTGTAAGAACATTAAATTTTCCTTTCATTGCAAGTTCCATTGCTTTTGCTCCATATTTAGTTGAGAGTACTCTGTCAAATGATGTTGGAGTTCCACCCCTTTGCATATAACCTAATGTTGTATTTCTTGTTACTAAACCTGTTAATTTTTCAAGTTCTTTTGCTACTCTATCTCCTGCTCCTCCAAGTTGTGTATTGATAACTCCTGCTCCACCATCCCTAGTTGCTTTTACGCTCATTTCTCCACCTTTTGGCATTGCTCCTTCACCTACAACAACCACACTAAAATTTTTGCCCATTTTTTGTCTTTTTTTGATTGTCTCTACGACCTTATTAATGTCATAAGGAATCTCTGGTATTAGTGCAACATCTGCGCCTCCTGCTATTGCTGATTCTAAAGCTATCCATCCAGCATATCTTCCCATTACTTCTAAGCACATAATACGATTATGAGTTTCTGCTGTTGTATGTAGTCTATCAATTGCCTCTGTTGCAACTGATACTGCTGTATTGTAACCAAAAGTAATATCTGTACATGCTACATCATTGTCAATAGTTTTTGGAACGCCTATTACTTTTAATCCTCTTAAAGTAAAGTCTCTTGCAGATTTTTGTGTACTATCTCCTCCGAGTGTAAAAATACAATCAATTTCATCTTCTTTTACATTTTGTACACATTTTTCTGATAAATCTTGATATGATACATTTCCATTTTCGTCTACTACTTTATAATTAAACACATTTGCATTAAGTGATGAGCCTATAATAGAACCTCCTTTATGTAAAATTCCGGACGCATTGTCCTTCGTACTTAATTTTACATAATTGTTGTTTAATAGTCCATTGTAACCATCTATAAATCCTAAACATTCAATATTGTTTTCTTCTGCTGTTTTTACTATTGCTCTGATTACTGCATTAAAACCAGATACATCTCCACCATTGGCTAAAATAGCAACTTTTTTCAACATAAAAACTCCTCCTTATAATAATACGTTTAAAAACTTAAACGTATTATATCAGTTTTAGCCAATTTTTCAAGTATTTTTTCTAAAGTTATTTGGTGTTACTTATATGTATATTTCCTATTTCTGCTTTCATTTCCCTTGATACAATGTTTTGTATTTGTGCTATTTCTTCTTGTTTTAGCTCTTCTTTTGAGATAATAACATTAATGCTTGTATCGTTTACTAATATAAGTACCTCATTAAATCCTTTAGTTTTTATCAAATTTTCTGTTATCATAATAGCATTTTTAGTATCATTTATTTTTGTTATTTCATTTTGAGCAATAGCTTTTTGTTCTGCAGATATAGTTGTTGAATCTAGCATTTTCTGATAGCTTTCTATCATTTGCGAATACATTGTTTCTCTTTGAAGTTTAGAGCTTGTAAAATATTCTGCTTCTTCTGTTTCTTCATTGTCTTGTGCACTTGTTTGGTTTGTTGTTTCATTTTCAAATGTATTTGTGTTTTTTTTCAAGGTGTTTTGGACTAATGTCTGGCTACTTACAAAAGTTGCATCTCCCATCGTTTGAACATCATTTCCATTGGTTTGAACGGTTTCCTGATTATTATTTGTTTCAATGAAGTTTAAATACCCCGCTGTTACTAGCATAATGGCTATAACTAAAATTATAACTTGATTTCTTTTCATAATTTTCATAAACAATCAATTCCTTTCATAATCTTAATTTTCTTTATACGTCATAGCAAAAACTTGTATTTTATGAGTTGCAAGCCCTGTAGCCGCTTCCACTGCTTGTATTATATTTGCTTTTACTTCTGCATTTTTAGCTCCTTCTGCTATTATTAATGCTCCTTCTATTTTGGGTAAAATTACTTTTTGTGTAATTGGTACCTTTTCCCCATTTTCTTCTTTATATACAATTTCTTTTGAACTATCGGTTTCTATAATTTGCCTACTTCCCCCACTTGTATCTGTTTCTTCTGTTTTGCTTTCCTTTTCTTTTTCATTGTACATAGCAATTACTTGACTCGTTTCAGAGTATGTAATTAGAACACTTACTTTTCCTACTCCCTCTATTTTAGCTAGTATTTGTTCTAAGCTTTTCTCTAAATTTTCTTCACTAGTACTTGTTTGTATAGTATTTTCTTTAATGATGTTATTTTGAACATTGCTGACTATTTCTTTTTCATTTTTTTTGTTCCAAATTGTATTTATGGCAATTATTGTTACAATCAATATAATTAAAAAAACTACCATGTTCTCTATATTTTTTTTCCAATTATCTTCTTTTTTTCTTACTATTAATTCCTTTAAATTATTAATTTTTTCTTTCCACATGTCTCATATCTTCCCTTTCTTAAGAGATAACGTTTTTTCTAGCTTTCTATTCTATTGTAATTATGTTTTCCTCTACATTATAAATCGTACTAATATATGTTTTTATTTTTTGTGTTTCTATTTGTGATAAGCTTGTTCTTTCTTGTATATTTTCCAAGTTGTTCTCTATTTCGATATTAATTTTTTCAATTTTATTAATTGTTTGTTTACTAGTGCCATTTTCTTTTTCTCTTATTTGGACATAGATATGATTAATTCTTCCATAATTGTTTTTGTCTTCTAGTTCTATTTTTAGGTCTATTTTATTTGCTTCGTAGCCTTTTTGTGCCAATTTATTCATTATATCTTCTTTTAAATTCGTTTCATAAATTTTTTCTATACTTGCATTTGTTTCTATTGCATGAATGTTAGTATTCTTATTTTTAAATTCATCTATTTGTATTACATTTTTTAAATTTATTTCATCTCCTGTAATTGCTTTTGCAATTGGTGATATTATTGTAAATAATAAGTATATTCCTAAAACTGTCTTTATGTATTTTTTATTTTTACCTTCTGGAATAAGCATTTCTAGTATTGTAATTATTATTACTGAAGTAACAATTCCTCCTGCCCAATTACTAATTTCATTTACCATATTTCCCTTCCTTATCTATACATAATTCCACTATTTGAAATTTTAAGAACAATTGTTATTCCTATGAGTAGCATAGTTGAAACTGAAAATACAACTGCTAAAAGTATTTTAAAGCTACTAGCCATTTGTTCTAATAATTTTATTATTTTTTCATCAGCAATAACCTCACATATTGCAGCTGCCAAATGGTAAGCAATTGTTAAAACAGAGAGTCTTATAATTGGTAAAATGCAAATTCCAAGAACTACTATAACCCCTATTAATCCTACTGCATTTTTTAAAATTATTGCACACCCAAGCACTGTATCTACTGCATCACCTAGTATTTTGCCAACAACAGGTATAAAGTTAGATACTGCAGCCTTTGTAGCTTTGGCAGTTATTCCATCTACACTACTTGTTAACGTTCCTTCTATTGATAGTACTCCAACAAAAATTGTTAGTGTAACCCCCATAAACCACACAATTCCTGATTTGAAATATTTTGCTAATCTTCCAATCTGTACTTTTGAAGAAATATTAGAAATTATTCCAAGAACTGTTGATATCATAACAAAAGGTAAAGCAAAAATTAAAATAGCATTTCCTATAAATGTAATAACAAATAATATGACAGGTTGTACAATATTTGCTGTAATAGCACTTCCTGTTGTTATCATTAGTGTTATTAGAATTGGAATTAGGGAATTCATAAACCCAACTAAATTTTCTATTGTTTCTTTTGTAAGAACTATCATATCTGAAAAACTACTCATCATTAATGTTACAATTAGTATATATTGTACATAATATATTACTTGTGATATGCTTTTATTTTCTAAACTATCACTTATACTTTTTAGTACACTATGTATTACAACAATCGCAAGTATAGAACCGTAATACTCTTACTGCAGACATTACTTCTTTTCCAAGTATTCCAGTAATTACATTATAAAAAAAACTTGTATCAACTTTTCCTGTAATTGCAGAATTTAATATTTCCCCTATATCAACATCTGGAAAAGCTTCTTTAGAATATCTATTTGCTTCATCAACAAAATCTGAAATATTTAGTAAATCCTTTTGTTCTTCCATTACATTGTCTGTAGCTTTTGCTTTAGCAGGATAAGCACTTAAACAGCAAATTAAAATTATTAATATTTTTACCCATTTCACTTTTTCACCCCTTATGATAACACTTTTATAATTAGTTCTAATAATGATGAAATAATTGGTATTGACATTCCTATTATTAGCACTTTTCCTCCTAAATCTATTTTAGTTGCAATTGCACTTTCCCCAGAATCCTTACATATACTTATGGCAAATTCTGTTAAAAAGGCTAGTCCCGTAATTTTTAATAATATTGTTAAAAACTGATTATTTATATTTGTTTTGTTAGATAAATTTTTAAGCAATTCAATTATTCCTGAAAACTTGTCCATTATCATAAATAAAATTAGTATTCCCGCTATTAGCGAGACATATATTGCAAATTCAGGACGATATTGTCTTAATATTACAATAATAACGAGGGCTATTAGCCCTATTCCTATAATTTTTATAATTTCCATGTTATACTCCTTTACAAGTCAAACACGGCTCTAACTGTTGTGAATAAATCACTAATTTCTCTTATTACTATTGTAAGAACAATAACCACACCAGCTAAAGTTATCATCATTGCTTGATCTTCTCTTCCTGCTTTTGTTAAAATTTGGTGTAATACAGCAACTATAATCCCAATGCCTGCTATTTTAAATAAAAGGTTAATGTCCATGTTGCCTCCTTAATTAAATTAAAATAATAACAATTCCTATTCCTGCAATAGCTCCTAATGTTTTATATAATTTTGCACTTTTTTCCTTTTCCTGTCTTGCATTTTCTATTTGGGTTTCCAAAAATTCTAAACTTAAATTTATTTCGTTTATTTGTCCTTCTATGTTTGTTTTTCCTAAAAGTTTACCCAAAGTTGATAGTGCTTTTTTATCTTCTTTTGTAAGATTTGTTGTAGTTTCTTCTAATGCTAAATTCCAACTTTCCGTTGCGTTTTTTTCTTTCATATATTTTATTGTTTTTTCAAATACAATTTTCGTTTTACTTTGTATGTTTTTACTTATGTCTTTAAAAATTTCTTGAAGAGGCTCATATGTATAACATATTTTCGTTTTAAACATTATAAATGCTGTTTTAAAATCTTTTAATTCTTCTTCTCTTTTTTGGTATTTTTGCGAAAGTAGTACTCCTATGCTTGTAGAACTTAATAGTACAAGCATATATAAAATACTTTTTAATATTTCCAATTTTTTCTTCCTCCTGTGATGCACTTTATATAATGTATATTCAGCTTGTACTTTTTTAGAACTAAAATTTTTATTGTTTGTAAAAATTCTTTTACAGTCATTTCTAAAAACTTGACTAAATATAGTTTAAGACCATTAATATAAAACATAGTCTGAATTAATTTTGTTTAAATTGTATGCTTTTTCTACTTCTCCTTTTATACCCTTGTTGTTTAAAAAAATTATTCTTTCAAATATATGTGTATTCATTAAACATTTTAATGCTGGGTTTAGTGCTAAATCTTCTAAGCTTCCTCCATGTGCTGTAAATATTCCTTTAATTCCTGAGCAAACAGCATAATGTATTGCTTCAACATCTTCACTACTTCCAATTTCATCTGCTGCAATAACATTAGGAGACATTGAACGTATTAGCATTTTCATGCCTATTGCTTTTGGTATATTATCTAATATATCTGTTTTTAATCCAACATCATTTTGTGGAATTCCTTTATACATTGCTGCTATTTCCCCTCGTTCGTCTACAAGCCCAACAGTAAGCCCTTTAAAATGCATTGTTTCAATTCCAGAACTTATTTTTCTAATTAAATCTCTTAATATTGTTGTCTTACCTGCCCCTGGTGGTGATACAATAAGAGTATTAAATATTGAATTATTTTCTCCATCTATAACATATTTTAAAATTTTGTTGCTACAACCTATTATCTGTTTTGCAATACGAAAATTTAAGCTTGATATGTAGTTTATATTCACTATTTTTTTGTTTTCTATTACAACGTTTCCAGTTATGCCTACTCTGTGTCCACCTTTTATTGTTATATAACCATTGCATATTTGATTTTGGTATGAGTATATTGAATTCTCACATATAATTCTAAGAGTTTCTAATATTTCCTCTATTTGAACATTATAGTCAAAAACTTTTTCATTTTGATTAAATTTAAGCACAATTGGTTTGTTAGCTCTTAATCGTATTTCTTCTAGAGAAATATAAAGATTCTGATCATTTTTTTTGAAGTACTCTTCTAACATATTACCAATATTTTGCGGAAAGTATTTGAATAAATTTGATATAAACATAACTCTACATACTCCTTATTTAAAAATTTTTAGGCATAAAAAAATTAAGGACAAACTTTCGTCCGTCCTTATAATATATGCTTTATATTTGTATTTTATTCCTCCCAGTTATGATATACTTCTATAACATCATCTAAATCTTCTAAGTTTTCAATAAGTAATCCCATTTTACGTGATGGTTCTTCTTCTAATGATATGTATGTTTGTGGCACCATTTGTACTTCTGCCTCTGCAAAAATTATTCCTTCTTTTTCTAATGTTTCTCTTACTTTTGAAAATTCTTCCGGAACTGTCGTTATTTCATAGTAATCTTCACCTGTTTCAAAATTTTCTGCTCCTGCTTCAATTGCAAGTAGCATTAATTCGTCCTCTGATAATTTAGTTTTCTCTTTTTCTATTATTAAAACTCCTTTTTTATCAAACAAATATGAAACACATCCATTAGTTCCAAGGTTCCCACCAAATTTGTCAAAAATATGTCTCACATCTGATGCAGTACGATTACGGTTATCAGTAGTTGCATTTACAATAATTGCAACACCGTTTGGTCCATATCCTTCATATACAATTTCTTCATAATTTTCTTGGCTTCCCTCTCCTGCAGCTTTTTTTATTGCTTTATCTATAGTGTCATTTGGCATATTGTTTGCTTTACATTTTGCAACTACATCTTTTAATTTAGAGTTACTGTTTATATCTGGTCCACCAGTTTTTACTGCCATTAGTAGTTCTCTTCCAAGTTTTGTAAATATTTTCCCTCTAGCTGCATCCGCTTTTCCTTTTTTTGCTTGTATATTATGCCATTTTGAATGTCCTGACATGATTTAGTCCTCCTTTATTTTTTGTAGTATTTGAGTTATTTTCATTTTTTATATCTTATAAAAATTAAATTTTTTTATTTTCACTTATATATAATAACACATATTTTTCTTTTTGTGTAGCCTTTTTTATTGATTAACAATTTTTTTCATTTTCCTTTTTTATTAAATTGTTTTACTAAAATTCATCAATATTAGATTTTAAAATCTTTTCTGTTTTTTGCCATTATGTATATTTTTACAAGTATTTTTTTATATTTTACTCATGTGAGTAGTATTTTCCCTTTTGGGGAAAGTGCTTTAAGCTCACAGCAAACTTGTAATTTGTAGGGATGATTATTATACCAAATTAAATGTAGTTTTTAGACTACCTGCATAGTTTTTATTTTTAATTATCTCTCATAATCATCCATTTCTTTTTGACTTTTAAAATTTGTTCTTATAATGTAATTTAAATCTTCTATTGCTTTATCTATATTCATCATTCCATTTCCAATAGGATAATAAACAGGATATACGCTATAATTCTTTCCTGCAATATTTCTTGGAAAACTTTGCTTCCTGCATTGTGATACTGATATATTTTTATTTAATAAAATAGAACTAACTTGGTTTCCAAGAGTTATAATTATCTTAGGATTAATTATTTCGATTTCCTTGCATAATAAATCAAGATATTGACTGTAAACTGAATTTGGTAATACTCTTGCATCAACTTGAGTACATTTTCCAAGATTAGTTATGAAATATTTATGTTGTTCTACATCATCATATACTAAGTCAGCAAATTTTTCATCCCATTCCTGTGGTTTTCTTTTTTGAATTTCTTCATATATTCTTTCGTCAAGTAATCCAATTCTATAAAATAATTTCCATATATTTTTAGTTCCTATCCATGGTGATCTTCTACCTTTCCAATTAGGGCTAGATGCAATATTCCTTCCAGTTGGATTCATAAACGCAAAACAAATATCCGGATTATTTGTACAACCACCATTATATATAGATGTTAATTCTTTAGCTCCATATTCTTGCTGTAATTTATCATATTCTGGATTCAAATCACTTATTTTCATTCTTTAACCACCTTTTAATTTCTGTCCATTTTAATTAGTCGATCTAAAATTTTGTCAATATTGGGGAACACAATATTTTTCATTCCATGATTATACAAATTTAAAACTTTATTTGCTTTATATATTATTTCTGTCTGTAATTTATTTGATAATCTTATTGGTACTTTATTTTTTATATATTGGCTCTCCACATATTCATTAGTTACAGGGAACATGTTTTGTATTAAGAATGCACTATATGTATTGGCAACATCACCAAATACTATAGTATCAACAGATGGTCTCTTGCCTAAATTTATCTGTTTTTGAATTTTATTATTATAAATTTTTTGATATTTTTCTATTTTTGTACTAACTGGAATAAACCATATAATATTATCATATTTTTTACTTCTAAAACAAAAATAACATGGTCTTTTATTTCCATTTTCTTTATTTTTCATTAATTCTTTATCATCTATAATTTCAAAAAATTTATCTTTTATAAAATAAAAATATCCTATATTTATTTGCACCTTTTATTGCTCCTTTATAATATTTAAGGCTTACCATTTCTGGCAAGCCCCAATAATTTATTCACTCTCTTATTTGTTAGTCGCTTAAAGAGGTAGCGACAAACACATTTATTCACTCTCTCATTTATCAGTCGCCAAAGGGGCGGCGACAAACACATTTATTAAAAACAATGATGTTCTTAATTATTATATTCATAATAGCATGAAATATAACATATTGTCAAGAATTTTCGTTCCATTATTGTTTATATTTTTATATTTAATTTCTTTAATCTCAGAAACAAATTACTATATTTCTTACTAAATTAAATTGTAATTTATATTTAGATTTTACTATTCTATATCTTCCTATTGTTCACTAACTTTTTTTCCGAATTCTAAATTTTACACCAAAAGCAAAATACACAAGCTTTTTGTTAATTTATTTTAAAACCAGATAAATAAAAGTTTCCTTTAGCATCTTTTTTTAAAGCATATTCATATGTTTTCATTTTATTTGAAAAGCTTGTATAATTATTTCTTAAAGCATCTTCAAAATTGTATGTTTCATATACTTGTGATGCTTCATTTTTGTATGAAAATATTGTACTATTATCTGTATATTGTTTTAAACTATATTCTATTGTATCTGTTGGCTTTACATCAATTATATCTGTTTTTCCATTTATTGTTTGCATTATATAACCCTGTTTTAAATATATATAATATACATCGTTTTCTACTTTTGTTCTATATACCCTTGAATAGTTATTTACAATGTCATTTTTTAACTTTAGGCTAAAAGTATACACACCATTTTTATATATTATATTTTTTTCGGTGTTAGAGTCAATATATACATTAACTCCTTGGTTTGTAAATGAAATATTTTCTCCAAATATATCTTTTGTTTTTAAGTCATCTGGATTTATTTGGTATTCAATACTTTCTCCATTTTGTATTTCTTTCCATTTATCGTTCTTGTAAGCATATGCTAAAACTAATTGTATTTTTTGCTCATTTGTTAATTCTTCTACACTATTAAATGATGTATTCATAAAATTTAAATGCATTGGTAGTGTATTTATAAAATTAATTGCCTCTGATAGCTCCTGTGATTCTACTTCAACTGGTATTTTTTCAGGCTCATTTGTTATTCCATTATTATTTGTTTGTTGTTGTAAATTATTTGTTATATTTTCTTCTGTATCTTTATGTTCCTCTTTTTTTTCTGTTAATATCATAATTATTAATACTGTTGTAACAACAATTATGCTTGCTATAATTATCATTGCTACTATAGTATTTTTCTTTTCTTCTTCCATTCTTATTTTTTCCTTTCTTTTGTTTATATATATGATTTTAATATTTCCATTTGACCAGATAGTTTATATTTTCCTAAGTTTGCTGGTATTATAAAACTTTCGCCTAATTTAATATTATATACTTTATCTTGTATTTCTATTCTTCCATTACCATTTATTACATTCATAGTGCAAAATGTCTCTGAGTTTGAATTTTCTATCATGCTTTGTTTGACTGTTATTTTATCCACTTTAAAGAATTTAGATGTAATTATATTTTTTATTCCTTCTTCCCAGCTTGCAGTTTTTATAATATTAGGCCTATTTTCTGTATTTACAACATTTGTTGCTTTTTCTATATGCAATTGTCTTGGTTTTCCATCTTTGCCAACTCTGCCCCAATCATATACTCTATATGTTAAATCACTATTTTGCTGTATTTCACATATTAATGTATTTCCTAATATTGCATGTATAGTTCCAGATGGTATATATATGCAATCACCTTTCTCTACGGGAATGAAGTTTAAGTATTCTTCTATTTTATTGCTTTTTAATATGAAAGGTATTTGTTCTTGTTTGGTTCCCTCTTTCATCCCACATATTATCTTCGCTCCTTGCTTACATTCCATTATATACCACATTTCTGTTTTCCCTTTATTACCATTTTCATTTTCATTTGCATATTTATCATCTGGATGCACTTGGACAGATAGGTTGCTATTTGCATCTATAAATTTTATTAACAGTGGAAATTCTTCTAAGTTTTCTGCTTTTGTTCCAAATATTTCTTTTCTTAAATTTATATCCTTATAAATGTCTTCTAATGTTTTATTTTTTAGTTTTTCATTTTTTATAGTGCTTTGTCCGTTTCTATTTGTTGACACTTCCCAGCTTTCTGCCGTAACTTCATAAGGTGTATTCTTGTTCAATAGTGTTTTTATTTTGTTTCCTCCCCATACGTAATCCTTAAATATTGGTTCCAAAAAAATAGGTTCTTTCATATTTTTTACACTCCTTTCACAAGTTTCAAAATATATTATATATAGTATTTTACCAGCATGGTTCATACTCGTCAATAGTGCTTGACTGTATTTTATGTCTATGTTAGAATATTAAATATTATTTAATGAAGGGATGAATATTAATGGCAAATGTATTTGAAGTCTTAGAAGAACGTGGTTTCATTGAGCAAATTACACATGAGAAAGAATTAAAAGATTTATTAACAAAACAACATGTTTCTTTTTATATAGGTTTTGATCCAACAGCAGATAGTCTTCATGTAGGTCACTTTGTTTCTTTGATGGTAGCATCTCATATGCAAAGGTGTGGTCATAAGCCAATAATTTTAATTGGTGGTGGTACTGCTTCTATTGGTGATCCTTCTGGTAAAACTGATATGAGAAGAATGATGACTCGTGAAGAAATTGATCATAATGTAGAATGTTTCAGAGTACAGCTTTCTAAGTTTTTAAGTTTCGAAGGTGAAAATTCTGCTGTTATAGTAAATAATGCTGATTGGCTTTTGAAATTAAATTTTGTAGATTTTATGAGAAACATTGGTAGCTTATTTTCTGTTAATCGAATGCTTTCCGCCGAATGTTATAAGCAAAGAATGGAACAAGGTCTTACTTTTTTCGAGCTTGGATATATGTTAATGCAATCTTATGACTTTTTATATTTGCATGATAATTATGGTTGTAAGTTGCAAATAGGTGGTAATGACCAATGGTCTAATATTATAGGTGGTGTTGAGCTAATTCGCAAAATTGGTTGTGAAGATTCCTTTGGTTTTACTTTTCGTCTTCTTACAACAAAAGAAGGAAAGAAAATGGGTAAAACAGAAAAAGGTGCTCTTTGGTTAGACCCATTAAAGACCTCTCCTTATGAGTTTTATCAATATTGGAGAAACATTGCAGATGAAGATGTTAAAACTGTTTTAAGTTTGCTTACATTTTTGCCAATGAATGAAGTAAATCGCCTTTCTAATTTAAAAGATGAGCACATTAATGAAGCAAAGAGGATTGCCGCATTTGAAATAACTAAGTTGATCCATGGTGAAGAAGAGGCAAAAAAAGCTGAGGAAACGACAAATACCTTATTTAATGGTAATTCTGGTAGTGCTGAAAATATGCCTACTGAAAATATTGAAAATGTAAACATATCTATTATAGATGCCATTGTTTTAGCTAAGCTCGCACCTTCTAAAGGGCAAGCCAGAATCCTTGTTTCTCAAGGTGGTATTGTTTTGAACAATGAAAAGATTGATAATATTAATTTTATGCTATCTGATAAAGATTTTGCTAAGGGTTATGCTATATTAAAAAAAGGGAAAAAAAGCTACTGTAAATTGCAAAAAATATAAGCCAAATTTATTATTGAGTATAGATTTTACTATTTAAATAATCAAAAAAAGACTGCTGAGTAAATATATAAGAAAGGCATTTCGCAGGGCTAGTCTCTGGAGCAACAGCGAAATACATGTCCTCGCTTTGTGCTCGGACGCCCCAAGGAAGCCTAACCTTGTTGTATACGGAAAAATCGTTAAAAACATTGAAATATCAAAGAAAAAGTCGATTTTTCCTATACAATAAAAAAATTTGCTCAGCAGTTTTTAAAAACTTGGATTATATTTATGTTTTTTTATGAAAAGCAATTTATGTTATCTAAATGTGCAAACTTTTTCCTATGTTACAAAGCTTATAGACTATAAGATTTTGTAATCACATGTATTTTCATTTTATTAATTTATTCTGATATTATTTAGCTTTATTTTTACTTTTTTTTATTTTTATAAGAATAATTGCAGTTAATATAATTAATGCTAATATGATTCCGCCCCATTTAATAACTTCTATTGTTGGATTTAATGTTCCTTCTACTGATAAATCTATTTCAACATCTGCAATTTCTATATCTTCTTCAGCAGTAGATGAACTTATATTTTTTAATATTATCTTTGTGTTACATGCTTGCACTTTGTCTTGCACTTTTAGTTTTACTGTAAATAGCGTGCTATTTTCTTTTATTAAATCCCCATTTTCTCTTAGTAGAAATAATGCTCCTTCAGCTTCGGTTGCGTCATTATATATTGGCAATTCCCAACCACTGCTTTGAATAAAATCCTCTTGTGTTATCTTTTCGAATATTTTTTTGTCATATTCTAGTTCTCCATATATTGCACCAATTCCTGGTTGTGCTGTAATATCATTTATCTCAAAAGTAATTGTTATTTCTTCACCTTCCATTAGGTTTTGTTTACTTGGAGTTATTGCTATATTATATTCTCCCATTGAATATATTTTTGTGCTACTACCTATTATTATCATCATTATTACAATTATTACTTTATAATATTTTTTGTTCATAGATATCTCCTTGTTCTCTATGCTGTTTGGTTTTGATTTTTATTTTGCACTATTTTCTTTTTTATAATTCTTCTAGGTAATTCCCTATTTTCATCAATAATTAATTCTGGTGGAGTGCCATTTTTTACCGTATCTTCAGTAATTATACATGTTTCTATTTTAGGATTTGATGGAATTTCAAACATTATATCTCTCATTACTTCTTCTATAATTGAGCGTAACCCCCTAGCTCCTGTATTCCTTTCTATTGCTTTGTCTACAATCATGTTTAAAGCTTCCGGTTTAAATTCTAAATTTACATTATCTAATTTAAATAATTTTTTATATTGTTTTACCAATGCATTTTTTGGTTCTGTTACTATTTTTAGTAAAGCCTCTCTATCTAATTCTTTTAATGTCGCAATAATAGGTAATCTTCCCACAAATTCTGGAATTAACCCAAATTTTAATAAATCCTGTGGTAGTAATTCTTCAAACACTTTATATTTATCTATCTCTTTTTTGCTTTCTATTTCTGCTCCAAAACCTATGCTTTTCTTTCCAATTCTATCTTTTATGATTTTTTCTAAGCCCTCAAATGCTCCTCCACAAATAAATAAAATATTTTCCGTATTTATTTGTATAAATTCTTGATGTGGATGTTTTCTTCCTCCCTGTGGTGGAACAGATGCAATTGTCCCTTCCACAATTTTTAAAAGTGCTTGTTGAACACCTTCACCACTAACATCTCTCGTTATTGATGGATTTTCTGATTTCCTAGATATTTTGTCTATTTCGTCTATATAGATTATTCCTCTTTCTGCCTTTGTTATGTCATAGTCTGCTGCCTGTATTAGTTTTAGTAAAATATTTTCTACATCTTCCCCTACATAGCCCGCTTCAGTTAAAGTAGTTGCATCAGCAATTGCAAATGGCACATCTAATATTTTTGCGAGTGTTCTAGCAAGATATGTTTTTCCACATCCAGTTGGCCCTAATAATAATACATTACTTTTTTGAATTTCAACATCTTTATCCTTTTTGTCTTCTTCTGCATTAATTCTTTTATAGTGATTATATACTGCTACTGCTAACGTCTTTTTTGCATCTTCTTGCCCTATAATATATTCATCTAATACATCTTTTATTTCTTTTGGGTTTGGTATACGTTCTTCTGAAATATTGTATTCTGTTTCATTCTCTAGGAATTCGTCATCTATTATATGGTTACAAACACCTATACATTCATCGCATATAAATACATTTGGACCTGCTATAATTTTCTTCACACTCTCTTGTGATTTTCCACAAAATGAGCATCTTACATTTTTACTTTTATCAGTTTTTTGCATTTAATCCTTCCTCTCTCTTATACTTAAATATCAATCTATTCATTGAAATTTCTGTATTTTAGTTTTCTTTTATTTTTTTGTAAAACAAAATAGTGAATATGTTTTATAGATTTGTTCTATACTTCCATTATTCACTATTCCTTTCTATATTATTTTTATGGGTGCTTATCTAATATCCCATCAATCAAACCATATTCTAGTGCTTCTTTTGCGGTCATGAAATTATCTCTTTCTGTGTCTTGGTTTATTTTTTCTAATGGCTGTCCTGTTCTTTGGCTTAATATGTGGTTTAACTTTTCTCTTGTTTTTACCATATGGTCAGCATGTATTTTTATTTCTGTTGCTTGCCCTGAAAGTCCTCCAGATATAAGTGGCTGGTGTATCATTATTTCCGCATTTGGTGTTGCAAAACGTTTACCTTTTGTCCCAGATGTTAATAAAACTGCTCCCATACTTGCTGCCATTCCAACACATATTGTAGAAACTGGGCATTTTACATAATTTATAGTATCATAAATTGCCATTCCATCAGTTATTGATCCTCCTGGACTATTTATGTATAAATGTATGTCTTTGTCTGGATCTTCTGATTCCAAAAATAACATTTGTGCTACTACAAGGCTTGCTGTTGCTTGATTTACATCTTCTCCTAAAAATATTATTCTGTCTTTTAATAATCTAGAAAAAATATCATATGATCTTTCTCCACGATTTGTTTGCTCAATTACATAAGGTACTAAACTATTATTTATCATCAGTTTCCTCCTTATAAAAATTATTTTATTTTAGCATTTTTTACTAAGAAGTCAATTACTTTTTCAGTTTTTAAGTTTTCTTTTAAATAATTTTTTAGTTGTTCATTATCTTTTAGTTCTTCTTCTTTTTTATTATATTTTTCTGCCATTTCTTTTATTTTTTCCATTATTTCTTGTTCTGTTGTATCAATTTTTTCTACATTTGCTATTGCTTCTAATAGCAGTCTTGTTTTTACATTTTCTTCTGCTTGTTTACTATATTCTTTTCTAAAATCTTCTGTTGTTTTGCCTATCATTTTTAAATAGTTTTCAAATGTAATTCCTTGGTATGATAATCTTGCCTCAACATCTTTTGCTATATTATCTATCTCTGTTTCAATCATTCCTGATGGAATTTCAACATTATTTACGTCTGCAATGGCTTTAATAACTGCATCTTCTGTTTCGTGTTTTGCTCTATGTTCGTTTTCTTCCTGTAATCTCTTTTTTATACTTTCTTTTAGTTGTTCTAATGTATCAAATTCACTTGCATCTTTTGCAAATTCATCATCTAATGCTGGTAATTCTTTCTTTTTTATTTCATGTAATTTTACCTTAAACATGGCTGGTTTTCCTGCAAGTTCTTTAGAAAAATATTCTTCTGGAAATTTTACATTAATTTCTTTTTCTTCATCTTTTTTCATTCCAATTAGTTGCTCTTCAAAGCCTTCAATAAATGTATGGCTTCCAATTGTTAGTTCGTGGTTTTTAGCTTTTCCTCCATCAAATGGTGCTCCATCAATAAATCCTTCAAAATCTATTATTGTTATATCTCCATCTTCTACTGGGCGATCTTCTATTGTAAGAAGCCTTGCATTCTTTTCCTGCATATGTTCTAATTCATGTTTAATGTCATCATCAGATACATTATACTCTATTTTCTTTATTTCTATACCTTTATATTTTTCTGGCTTAACCTCTGGCTTTGTTTGAACAACTGCTGTAAATATAAGCTCTTTTCCTTTTTCCATTTGTGTTATGTCTATATCAGGTTTACTTACCGCTTCTATTTTGTTTTCTTCTAACGCCCTTTCATAAACTTCTGGCACTACTTCATTAAATGCATCTTCATAAAATACTTTAACACCATAGTATTTTTCTACCATATTCATTGGTACCTTGCCTTTTCTAAAACCCGGTATATTAAAGTATTTTTTATTTTTTTCATATACAGTTTTAATTGCGTCTTCAAATTTTTCCGCTTCAATGTTAAATTCCAATTTTATTTCGTTTTTGTTTTCTGTTTTTGATGTTTTTACACTCATTTTCAATTCCTCCAATTTTTTTACCTTCTTAATGTAACTTGTTTATTATATCACAAACTTTATTATTTGCAAGCATTTTATGTTAATTTTATGTGTTTTTTATTATGTCTCTTGAATTGACAATTTTTTACAAACTTCTTGCGTATTTTATGTTATCTTTTATTATGTATGTAGTTATTTTTTTGAATTTCTTTAATATCTTTCAATAATCATTTCCGTTATGTTTATTGTAATTTTATCAGTTTAAAATCTGTATAATCACAGCTTACTAATTTGAAATCAATTCCATCAATGTTTCCCTCTTTTGCCTCATTTTGTGATGAGCCGTGCAAATGTCCATAAACGCATTGGGCTACATTATATTGTTTCATTATTTTTATAAAGCCCTCTTCACATTGTATTTTGTTAAACGGTGGATAGTGCATACATACAATAATTTTTCTTTCTCTTCCATATTTTCTTATTCCATCTTCAATTGAAAGTTTTAGCCTTTGTTGCTCTCTTTTATATATTTTTTCATCCTCAGTGCTTTCTGTATTATTCCAACCACGTGTACCACATATTATATAATCTTCATATTGATAAGAATTGTTATATAAAAAATTAATATTTTCAAACTTATTTTCTAGCATATATCTTTTCATTGATGTTACAGTTGTCCACCAGTAATCATGGTTTCCCTTTAGCAATATTTTTTTCCCAGGAAGATTATTTAAGTATTTAAAATCTAAGTATGTTTCTTTTATGTTCATTGCCCATGATAAATCTCCTGGCAATAATATTACATCATCTACTTTTGCCTTGCTTTTCCAATCTAGTTCTATTTTGGTTAAATGGTTATTCCAACTCTCACCAAATATATCCATAGGTTTGTTTGTTCCTAATGCAAGGTGTAAATCAGAGATTGCATAAATACTCAATTTTATATCCCCCATTTTGTTATTATTCATATAATATGTCTATTTGTGCCATTTGTGCTGCTTCTTTTAATTTTTCGTCTGCATCTTGTATTATATACATTATTCCTTCTCTTATTGCAATATATGAAGAATATTGTCCTCCAGAAATCCCAAGACTAGCAAGTGTTTGATATTCATCTATATTTGCTCTTTCATATGTTAGATTTGCTATTTGTGTTTCAACTTTTTGCTGTATCTCTTTTAGCTCTACAGCTATTGCTGTAACCTGTGCTTTTCTTGTTGCATCTTTGCTTTCATCTGTTATCCACACTAAAGATACACTTGCTAATATGGATATTACCATAATAGTTATTGCAAGTGATAATAGTGAAATTCCATTTTGCTTTCTCATTTGTTTCCCCCATTTCTTATACTTTTAGGTTTGGTACTGCATTTAATGTTAAGTCAGATATATTTCCTGCTAAATAGTTATAATACGCACTGGCTGCAATCATAGCAGCATTATCAGTACATAGCACTGGTTTTGGATAGTATATTTTTCTTTTAGTTCTTACTCCTAAATTGTAAAATTTTTCTCGTATATAACTATTTGCGGATACCCCGCCTGCAAGTGCAATTTTGTCTATATTATATATTCTTGAAGCTTTTTCTGTGTTTTCAATTAATACTTCCGTTATTGTTTTTTCGAAACTCGCACATAAATCTGCTTTATTTATATTTGGCATTTTGTGATGTAAGTTTATTATTGCTGTTTTTATCCCGCTAAAGCTAAAATCTAGGTTTTCAAAATGTGTTTTTGGGAGTTCAATGTTTGGAACTCCTTCTTTTGCTAATTTGTCTACTTTTGGGCCTCCAGGATAGCCGGAGTCCTATCACTCTAGCAATTTTGTCAAATGCTTCTCCTATTGCATCGTCTCTAGTTTTGCCTAATATTTCAAATTCTGTATAATTTTTTACATGTACTAAATGTGTATGCCCTCCAGATATTATAAGGCACAAAAATGGTGGTTCTAGTTCTTCGTATGTTAAGTAATTTGCCGCTATGTGTCCTTGAATGTGGTTTATTCCGATTAATGGTTTTTCTAGTGCATAGCTTAAACCTTTTGCATAAGATATTCCTACCAGCAATGCTCCTACTAACCCTGGTCCATATGTGCATGCTATAACATCTATATCATAAAAATTAAGACCCGCTTGTTTTAAGGCTTCTTTAGTAACTCCATTGATTACCTCTGTATGGCATCTTGAAGCAATTTCTGGTACTACTCCACCATATTCTGTATGAATTTTTACTTGGGAGTTTATTACATTTGAAAGTATCTCTCTTCCATTTTTTACTATTGCTACTGATGTTTCATCACAACTTGATTCAATTCCTAGAATATGTATATCTTTCATTTTTTATTTCCTTATAATACAAATTTTAAAATAATAAATCATAGAAACAAACTAAATATTCCCCCTACTGCATAGTTTAATCCATCTATTATAATACTTATTATAGGGTTTATAATATAGCTTGCTAAATTTGTAATCCATATGATTAAGAATATTATGTAAAACATATTCATATGCTCATCCATCCATGCTCTTGCATTGTATGACAAAAAATTTCTTAATACTTTTGAGCCATCAAGCGGTGGTAGCGGAATTAAGTTAAATACGCCTAGTCCTATATTTACCACAACACAATAGCTTATCATTGTAACAATTACCTGCCCAACTGTTGATGTTATTACAAATTCAGGAGCAAATATAGTTATTACATAAAATAAAACAGTAAATATTATTGCTAGTATAAAATTCATAAGTGGGCCTGCAAATGCTACTATTGCTTCTCCTGCTGATATTGAAATTTTTCTATCAAAATTTCTTGGGTTGATTTCCACTGGTTTCCCCCATCCAATATGAGCAAATGCAAGCATAAATACACCAAATGGATCCATATGACTAAGTGGATTAAGGTTTAGCCTCCCTTGCCTTCTTGGAGTATCATCCCCTAGTTTATCTGCAGCATATGCATGGGCAAACTCATGAAATGTTATTGCCAATAATACTCCTGGTAATGTTAGTAATAGTTCGACTATGCTAAACTGCCCACTTAATATACCACTTAACGCTAATGCTATTAGCAAAATATAAAATATATTTGGGTTTGAAATAAAAAACATTTTTTCCTACCTTTCTTTTTTTGTTTATTATATCTAGTTTATTTTCATTGTTGGGAATAGTAGCACATCTCTTATCGATGTAGAATCTGTAAGTAACATGACCAAACGATCTATTCCTATACCTAATCCACCAGTTGGTGGCAAACCAATTTCTAGAGCATTAATATAATCTTCATCCATCATTCCTGCTTCGTCGTCACCTTTTTCTCTGGACTCAACCTGTTTTTTAAATCTTTCGTATTGGTCTATTGGATCGTTTAATTCTGAAAATGCGTTTCCATATTCTCTTCCTCCAATAAATACTTCAAATCTTTCGGTTAATCTATTGTCTGAAGGTTTTCTCTTTGCAAGAGGTGATATTTCCACTGGATAATCATAAATAAATGTTGGTTGAATTAGCGTTTTTTCAACATATTCATCAAAGAATATGCTTATAATGTCTCCTCTTGTTCTCTTTGTATCAGGTAATTCTATGTTTTTACTATTTGCCAGTTCTATTGCTTCTTCATCATTTTTTATACTATTAAAATCTATTCCTGTTACCTCTTTTATAGAATCAATCATAGAGATTCTTTTCCATGATGGTGTTAAATCTATTTCTTGTCCTTGATATGTTATTTTAGTTTTTCCTAATATTTTTTTAGCTGTTTTCGAAAATATTTCTTCTGTAATGTTCATCATATCATTGTAATCTTGGTATGCAGCGTAAAGCTCTAGCATTGTAAATTCTGGATTATGTCTAATATCCATTCCTTCGTTTCTAAATACCCTGCCAAGTTCGTAGACTTTATCAAACCCTCCAACTATTAATCTTTTTAAATTTAGCTCTAGTGCAATCCTTAAGTACATATCTATATCCAAAGTGTTATGATGGGTGATAAATGGTCTAGCTGTTGCCCCTCCAGATATTGTATTTAGTATTGGTGTTTCAACTTCTAAATAGCCTTTTTCTTCTAATATGTTTCTAATCTCACTAATAATTTTGCTTCTTAATATAAATGTTTCTTTTACTTCTGGGTTTACTATTAAGTCTATATATCTTTGGCGATATCGTAGATCCATATCTTTTAAGCCATGAAATTTTTCTGGTAATGGCTTTAATGATTTTGAAAGTAATGTTATTTCCTTTGCATGTATTGAAACTTCTCCTGTTTTTGTTTTAAATACAAACCCCTTTATTCCAATTATATCCCCTATGTCATACGTTTTAAATGCCTTATAATTTTCTTCTCCTAAGTCGTTTGTGCTTACATAGCTTTGTAATTTTCCTTGCATATCTTGAATATGGCAAAACGATGCTTTACCCATAATCCTTTTAGACATAATTCTTCCTGCTATTGCTACATCCTTTTGTTCTAATTGTTCAAAATTTTCTATTATTTCTTTGCTCGTATGAGTACGTTGATATTTCGTAATTATAAATGGATCTTTACCAGTTTCTTGCAATTCTTGTAATTTTTCTCTTCTTATTTTTATTAGGTGATTTGTATCTATCTCCTGTTCTTCTGAATAGTTGTTTTCTTCTTTGCTCATTTTTACTGCCCCTCTCTCATTTTACACTATCTATTTAATTTTTCATAGATTAGTTTACTCTTTCCTTATTTATGGCCTATATTATATATCAGAAGGTAGGTTTTGTAAACTAATATTTCAAAATTTGCTTATTTTTACATAATATGGTATACTATAATTGTTATCTTATATTTAATTTTTAGGTTTTTAGCCTAAGGAAAGGATTGTGAATATATATGGAAAATATTAATCATTCCATTATAACAATTTCCCGGTCAACCAAGAAGTGGCAAGACCACTGTTATCTCTCATTTAAAAGATTATTACAGTTCTTTGGGAGTTAATGTTGTTTTTCTATCTATTGGTGATTTACTAAGAGATTTAGCTAGAAAAGAAGGTTTTGATGTTACTGAATTTAATAGGCAATCTGAAAAAAGACCTGAAATAGATCAAAAGTTAGACAGTCTTTTAAAAGAAACTGGTAAAAGAATAAAAGAAAATCCAAGAGATAATACAGTTTACTTAATCGATTCTAGGATGGCTTGGAATTTTATTCCTGAATCGTTTTCTATTCGTTTTACAGTTGATAAAGATGAAGCGGGTAGAAGAGCTATGTTGGATGCTTCCAAAGGAAACGAAGAACAATATTCAAGCATTGAAGAAGCAACCAAAAAAGTGGCTGAAAGAACAGATATTGAAGTTAGACGTTATAAGAAAGCTTATGGTGTAGATTTGAATAATCCAGACAATTATAATTTAGTAATTAACACAACAGGTGTTCCTATATCAGAAATAATAACTACTATAGAAAATTGTTTGGCCTTGTCTAAAAATAATATTTCATATGCTAAGTTGTGGGCAAACCCTGGTTATTTCTTTCCAACTCAAAATGTTCGTCAATCAGAAAATTCTAATTACAATAGCATTAAGGAAAACATTGAAAAAGATGGTTTTTCCCCTGAGAAGCCTATTGATGCAGTTTTAGTGGATGGAAATTATTTTGTTGTTGATGGGCATAATAGAATTGGAGCTGCGTTTGATGCTAATAAACATTTAATCCCATATAAGATTTTAGCCAAAGATGAAGAAACATCTGAATTTTTGCCTAAAGACATTACTGCTAAAGATTTTGCTTTAAGCAATTATTCTTTTGGTTCTGGTTCCCCTTATTGGTATGATTATAGCTGGTGGGAGTTTATTCCAGGTAGAGAGCAGAAAGTTGAAAATTGGTATGCTTCTCAAATGAATCAAATAAAAAATAATAGGGAACAAAATGTACGTTAGTAATATAGCATTTCTCCATTTGCTTTTATGGCATTGGAGAAATGCTTTTTCTAAGTTCGCGCGCATGTTTTATCGCAACTTCAGATAATATCCCACTTGCTATTCTAGCTATTTCTTGTATTGTTTCCTCTTCATTTAGCCTTTTTATTTCAGTTTTAGTTGTATTTTCTACCACTTGTTTTCCTATATAATAATTATATGTTCCTTTGGCTGCAATGCTTGCTAAATGTGTAACACATAATACTTGGTGACATTTTGCAATTTTCTTTAATTTTTCAGCAACCCTATTTGCAACAATTCCACTTATTCCTGTATCTATTTCATCAAACACAAGCACTGGTACTTTGTCAACTTCTGCAAGTGCTGTTTTTATTGCAAGCATAATTCTAGACATTTCTCCTCCTGATGCAATTTTTACAAGAGATTTTGATTCTTCTCCAATATTCGTTGATATTAAAAATTCTACACTATCTAGTCCGTTTTTTTGAAATTTCCCCTCCTCTAAAGTTATATTTACAGTAAAATTTGCGTTCTTCATTTCTAACTCTTTTAATCCTTGGTTTGTTCTATTTGCAAGATTTTTTCCCTCATTTTCACGTATGTTATGCATTTGTAATGCTATTTTTCTCATTTCCTCTTCTAATTGATTTTGCTTTTGCTTTAATTTTAGTACATATTCATCTAAATTTTCTATTTTTTTAATTTCTTCTTCTACACTCTTCCCATAATTTATAATCTCTTCTATTGTGTTTCCATACTTTCTTTTTAATGAATATATTAAATCTAACCTGTTTTCAATTTCTTCTAAGTTTATTTCATCGTATGAAAATGATTCATATGCATTTGCTATGTCTCTTCCTGTTTCTTGTAAATCATAATAAGCATTTTTTAATTCACTTAGAATTTTGGCATAGTTTAAATCAAATTCTTCTATTTTTTCCATCGCTTTTATTGCATTGCTGATTGCATCAATTGCATGTCCTTCTATTTGATTATTTGTGTTTTCTATACATTGCAGTATTTTTTGTGTATTAGTTGCTTTTTGCTTTTTTATTTCTAATTCTTCCTCTTCTGATGGTTTTAGTTTCGAGTTTTTTATTTCATTTTCTTGATATTTCAGCAAATCCAATTTTCTTTGTTTTTCTTTTTCGTCTCCATAGTTTTCCCTTATTAATCTTTTTGTTTCCTGATATTTGTTATATAGTTCTTCATATTTTTCTTTCAATATTTGCAATTTATTACCACAAAATGCATCCAGCAATTGAATATGTTCACTCACATCCATTAGTGTTTGATTATCATGTTGCCCATGAATATCTATTATTTTTCTCATAAATTCTTTTAACTCATTTACTGTTACCATTCTTCCATTAATTTTGCATAAATTTCTTCCATTTGAGTAGATTTCTCTTGAAACTATAATGTTTCCATCAATATTTTCTTTATGGTCTGGTATATTTAAGCATAATTCTACAAAGGAAATATCTTCTCCATGTCTTATCATTTCTTTTGAAAATCTTGCTCCAGCAAGTATTGCTAGTGAATCAATAATAAGAGTTTTTCCGAGCTCCTGTTTCTCCTGTTAATACATTTAGTCCCTCATTTAGATTTATGCATATATCATCTATAATTCCTATGTTTTTTATATGTAATGTTGTTATCATTTTCTCATCTCCTGAACTATTGTTTGCATTATTTTATAACAAACATATGTTTTTGTCAATATTTTTTTAATAATATTTTCACCTTTCGATTTTTTAACACATCTTGTTCATTATTGTGTTTTCACAAATAAGTGTCTTTCTTATAATCCATGTTGCATGTGCTCTAAGAATATGATAAACTAAAAATATATTTTATTTTAGGAGGAAAGCAAATGAAGAGTTTAGCAAGTTATTTAATAACTATATTTGCAATAATGTTTTGGCTATTTAGACTTGTAGTTGCATTTTGCGCTACATTAAAAATAGACATAGGAATAGAACCAATAAATTTGACCTATGAAGTAATATTGCTATTTATATCACTCTTTGCAATTATTCTTATATTAAAAAGAAATATAATAGGAGCACTTATTTATTTCTCATCATATTTATTATACTTTGGAGCAAATGTATACGCACAAATAACTGATTTAGTAGAAGGAAATTTGATAGGAGAACAATATTTAAGCTTAATGTCATCATGCCTTGCTATAATACTATCAACATCAGTGTTATTTGATGTTTTGTTTAATAAAAACAGGACCAATAATGCAAAAAGCAAAAAAACAGATTGGTATTACAAAGATGAAACATATGATAGAAAATTAGATGAAAGAGCAGATAAAAACAATTATAGGACTATGTAAACTGGAAGGATTTGAGTAATATGCAAAAAAATGAGAGCATAAATCTTAACTATTATCCAGGTCATATGGCAAAAGCAAAAAATCAAATTATAGAAGACCTGAAAATAGTAGATATAGTAATAGAAATATTAGATGCAAGATGCCCAAAAGCAAGTCAGAACCCAGATATAGAAAATTTAATACAAAAAAAGAAAAAAATAATAATCTTAAATAAAAGTGATTTAGCAGATGAAATAGAAACAAGAAAATGGCAAAAATATTTTCGTAATCAAGGTTTTCCAACAATCATTGCTAATTCAAAAATAGGAATAAATATAAAAGACGTAATAATAACCATAAAAAGCTTAATGCAATCAGAATTAGATAAAAATATCAAAAAAGGCATAATAGGAAAAAGCATAAGAATTATGGTTCTTGGAATACCCAATGTAGGCAAATCTTCATTTATAAATAGTATATCAAAGAAAAATACTATGAAAGTAGGTAATAAGCCAGGTATTACAAAACAAAAACAATGGGTAAGGCTAGAAGGCAATATAGATTTACTAGATACACCAGGTGTGTTATGGCCTAAATTCTCAAGTAAAGTGCAATCATTATATTTAGCGTACACAGGCACGATAAAAGACGAAATTTTAGATGAATATGAAATTGCTTATTTTCTAATTGAATTTTTATATAACAACTACAAAATACTATTACAGAAAAGATATAAAATAACAGATGAAGAAGTAGATAATATTTTTTCACAGAACACACAAGCAGAAACAAAATTCATAGAACTAATAGAGCTTATTGGGAAAAAGCGAGGAGCAGTAATGTCTGGTGGCATAATAGACCAGACAAAAACTGCAAAAATAATTTTAGATGATTTTAGAAACGGTAAAATAGGAAATATTACTTTAGAAAAAATATAAACAGGAGGAAATTAATTGGAGGAAGAAGTACTAAAAACAGAAAGCGAATTAAACACTATATCACCATTAGTTTGGGCATACATAGGTGATAGTGTTTATGAACTATATGTAAGAACATATTTAGTAAAAATAACTAAATTAAAACCACATAAACTACATTTAGAGACAATTCACTATGTAAAAGCAAAATCGCAAGCTAACATTTTAGAAAAATTAAAAGAAAATTTAACACAAGAAGAACTGGAAATAATACGAAGAACAAGAAATACTGAAAACCATCATTTGCCACAAAATACTACAATAAGTGATTATCAATATGCAACTGCATTAGAAGGTCTAATAGGTTACTTATATTTATCAGGAAATAAAACAAGAATGTATGAAATACTAAAATTATGTGTAGAATATGGTAATAAACAAAAGTGAATTTGACATAAAAGATAAAAAATCGTATAATTAATTTATACCAAGAGTTATTTCAAAAAGGAGGTAAACACTCATGAAGCGGATTTTGGCGGTAGTTTTTTCAATTGTGCTCATGGTGGGAGGAGTTGCATTTGCTGAAGATGGCTCGCTTGTACAATGGACAGATAACGAATTTGTTCTAGACAGCGAAAACATCACATCTCTTTACCTACTTCGGCCAAGGGTTTCTCTAAACAATGAAAAGGGAAGAGATAAGATTGCGGACATCTATTTTGGAGAAGAACTAACATTGCTTTCTCAAGAAGGAGATTACTGCAAGGTATCGACACAAAATGGACAATGTGGCTACGTTGAGACTGGTTACATTGGGTATGCCCTGTACAAGATTTATCTTGGAAGCGGTGGCGTGCCACTTGCTTACAAAGCAGGCCTATGTGAAAGAGATCTCGGAAGTGCTGCTGGAGGAAAACGTTACAACGAAGAGGCTCTAGTACTCTTTGAAGAAGGCGACTACCTCTATATCGTAACTGACGAGGGCTGCAGTGGTTATGTTAATCGCTACAATCCAAACATTAGTTATGATAACTGACTTAAAAGATGGGAGTAAATACTCCCATCTTTTTTTGGTGACCCGTACGGGAATCGAACCCATGATTCAGCCTTGAGAGGGCTGCGTCTTAACCGCTTGACCAACGGGCCATATATAATAAATGCGAAATAAGTTTAACATATTATAATACAAAAAGCAATACTTGGAAGAATAATTTTTGTGTTATCTCTATATGCAAAAATACAGTATGCTACTTTTTTATTTCACACACTGTATTATAGATACGTTTTTAATGTTCATTTTATAAGCACCGTGTCCTTCTGGGTTTCTTAGCTTTACAAATAAAGTGTTGGTCGAGAAGAATCATTACCGTAAGCATATGTCGGATAGCCGTAGCTGTCATCACCTTGACGGAAACTTGCTGGGTAAAAATTATTATAAAGAAGTACAGCACCATAGTTATTTCCTCTAAAAACTCGACTGTTGGCAGAATTTGCTTCTGCTGTCCATTCAGAATGGTTACCTTCAAGGTCATATATATTTCTCATACAATCTAATTCATTTTGTCCTGATAATGCATGGTTTTTAGTTAAGTTTCTATTGCTATGCCCATTCTCAGGGTCTTCTTCTCCTTCTTTTAAAAATTTTATTACCTGGTCATACTGGCATCCCCATATCATTTGTCTATTTGCTTCTACATCTCTTATTGTATTATATAAACCGTACCACATGTTTGCACCTAAATATGCTGTATCTCCGCTTCCTTCTCCAGTACTTGCTGCTGTTAACACTGCTTGTCCTTTTTTGCTGCTTCCTCCTGCTCCTACTTCATATCTGCCTATATAAAATCCTCCATTTTTTGCCACACTCTTTGCCATTACTGTAAAGTCATTTTTTAATTGCTCTAGCCCTAAGCTATTATCTTTGTCGCTACTTATTGTACTTGGTTCACGATAATTATTTTCATTATACGTCTGGTCTGTTTGTTCAAAGTTTATTGTATAAGAATAAATTGTGTTCCCAGCTTCATCTGTATCATAACTTTCTGTACTTGTATACAATCTTCCTAATAAATTGGTTGCTGTTTTTGTATGTGCTGGGTTAGTACATTTTAGTATTTCCTCTTCACTTCCTCCTTCTTTTACTAATTCTATATTACATATTTTATTTCCATTTTCATCTGCTAACTTATTATTATTTTCACACATTACCATATCATTTATTTCTTCTACTGGTATCCATACATATTGATTTACTGTTTCTTGTAAATTTGTTGTATTTCCACCTATTGTTATTGTACTTTTGTTTGTTCCATCTTCTTCATCCTCTAGCCAGTTTACTTCTGTTCCTTCTGGTATCTCATATATTACCAATCCTTCTGCTACATCATCTTCTGTACTTATTTCTGATGCTATATACCCGTTTGGTATTGGCACTTCTTTTACTTCTCCTTCTGTTTCCTCTCCTTCTACTTCATTTGTTATCATGAATATATTTTTTATTGCATTATTTTCTTCTGCTACTGCTCTGTTCCAACTTTCTACTGCCTCTTCTGCTTTCCCTATTAGTACTTCTTCATCCATTGCTAAGTTTATTGCCACTCCTGCCAGTATCAATAGCACTATTATTGTTATTACTAAACTTACTAGAGTTATTCCTTTCCTTCCTTTGCTTTTGTTTTTCTGTTCCATTTTTGGCTCCTCTCCTTTTGGGCTTTTTGCTTTTTTATTTTTTCTTTATCTTTTTTGTACACAAAAACTACCCATCTCATACATGGTTTGTTTCATGACAAGATAGGTAGCCTTTTTCTACCTCTTTTTTATTTGCTTTATTGGTTAAATTTAATTGTGTGTGTACAGCTACGCGGGTTTTCTTCTCTTTGCCTTTTGTGCTTTTCTTTATTTTCATTTGCATATTGCTTTTATTTGTGTTTGCCTCTTTATTTCTTTTATATTATGGCTTACTTCTTCCTGTGTCAAAACTTTTTTATTAAAACAAGATGTGCTTTTTATTCTTCTTCGTCAATAAAATTAAATTCATCCTTAAATTTTTCTTTAAATATTTCAAAAACTTTTGCTAATACTTCTTCATCGTCTACGCTAACGTATGATTCTTCTTCTTCAGATTCTGAATCCTCTACTTTTAAAATAACTACTTCTCCATCATCTTCTTCCCCTTCTTCTACAACTGGAAGTAAGACAACATATTCTTCTGAATCTAGTTCTACCATGTCTAAAAATTCAAATTGAACTTCCTTTCCATCCTCATCGTTTAATGTTATAATGTTGTCTAATTCTTCATCCATTTCTGGAACATTATTTGTTTCGTTATCCATAGTTTTCTCCTTTCATATTTATATAAATTTTGTATTACTACAACTTTAATATCTTTTAATAATTGCTATCTATTTTTTTGTTGATATACGTTTCTAGTATATATACAGCTGATAAAGTATCTACAATGTCTTTCTTTTTGCCGTTTTTTATTTCCAATTCATTCATTGTTTTATGTGCCTGCACTGTTGTTAATCTTTCATCAACTGCTATAATTTCTATTTTTGGATATTTGCATTTTAATTTATGCAAAAACATCTTTGTCTTCTGTGCTCTTACAGTTTCTTCTCCCTTTAAATTAATTGGCATTCCTAGTACTATTTTACTTACTCCATATTGCTGTATGATTTCATCTATTCTTTTTAACAGTTCTTTGTCCTTTCCATTGTAGTGAATTGTTTCTACCCCCTGGGCTGTAATACCTAGTGGGTCTGTCAATGCTATTCCAACTCTTACGTCCCCATAATCAATTCCCAAAATTCTCATTTATTCATCTAGTCCTATATAATTTTTTACTAATTTTTCTAATAGTTCATCTCTTTCAATAAGTCTAATTAAATTTCTTGCATCATTATGGCTTGTTATATAAGTTGGATCTCCTGATAATATATAGCCAACAATTTGGTTTATTGGATTATACCCTTTTTCTACTAATGCTTGATATACTTGTTTTAATATTTCTCTTGTCTTTACATTGTTGTCTTTTTCTACTCTAAAGTTCATAGTTTTGTCGTCAACCATCTTTTACCTCCTATATGTAACTAATTTTTGATTCTGTTTTACCTGCGCCATCTATGTATTCTTCTAATTTCTTTGTAACACCTTCCATTCCAGTACCTTTATAATACGTTGAAATGGCAAAATTTATTCTTGGCGATACTGTAATTTCTTTTTTAGACTTGTTTTTTTTAGGTTGCTCAAATGGTATTTGTATATTCTCTAAACTTTGTTTTATATCTTTAAGAAACTCAACAACAGCTTCTGGCTCAACTCCTGAAAAAACAATCACAAATTTTGGCCCCATATATCTTACGAATATATATTCTGATGAAATACTTGTTTTAACCAAATTACTTACTTTTATTACTATGTCATTTCCAGTTTTTCTACTATAGTTTTCATTTATTTCCTCTAAGTTTGCTATTCTAAACATACACACAGTAGATGTTGTATATTTATCAATTAAGTGTTTTGCTTTTCCATACAAATATTCTGCTGAATTTAAACCTGTAAATTTGTCTTTTCTAACTATGTTTTCTATTGTATTTTGATACATCACTGTTTTTAATACTGATACTATATTTTCTTTAATAACTTCTATAATTGTTGTATCTACACTATCAAACGCATGCATTTGCCCATTCTCTATAATCCAATAGCCTATATACACATTATCAATATATAGCGGTAAAAACATTGCAGATTTTGCTCTTGCGAATTCCATCTCTTGGTATGGAAGTCTGTCACTGTCTTTATCTATTGTTATATATTTGGTGGTAGCTGTTGCAATACTATCTTTAAAGATTGGTTGTGTATGTAAGTTTTTTAGTGTTTCCCAATGCTTTTCATCTACGTTTGTGGCTTTTATTACATACTCTGCTCCGTCAAATACAACAATTGTAGAATATTTTATATCATATTTTTCTAATAAAATGTCATTAATATTTCTAAGTTTTTCTTCTACTGAAGTATTTTCTCCTATTGCATTCATGAAATCTTGAAGGACATTTAGACTATTTATTTTTTGATTAATATTGCTAAATGTTTGTACCTTTTTATGAATTGAAATATTATATAATAACAACATTATTACAATAAATACTAGAATAATAATTCCAATTAATTCCAAGTTTATATCACCTCCAAAATTTCATTTTTTAATATCTATTTTTCATTTTATTCATTTGCTCTAATGTACTGCTTATTCCTGGAGAAAAGTGCGTATTGGGTATGCTCTGTTTAATTTCCCTTGGTCTGTATGTTTGTTTGTTTAATAGTGGGTATACCATTGCAGCCAGTTCTTTTAATTTTATCATAAACATTTTTGAATACTTGTTAAGTAAAATGTCACACAATACTATTGATTCAAGATAAGCATTATATGTGTTTACATCAAGAGGAATATCACAAAACTTGATTGCATCCTTATTAAACAGCTCAGTCATAAAAGACATTGATGGCGAATTATAATATGCCATTCCTCCAATTAGCACCTTTTCATTTAATCCACGTATTTTTGTTGCTTTGTTTATTATAATTCTCAGTTTTTCAGGATTTAGTGCTCCTTTGTTTTTTAAATCTCTTAAAAATGCAGTTAATGGCTGAATTGTAAGAACATCCATACTTTGTACAAGATATATTTCTTGTGCTTTACTAAAATATTCTGTTGGAGTATTAAAATCACAATCAATTAATGTTAAATTATGGCTAGATGCAAGTGTTTTTAATATTGTAGCAATATTGTCTTTTTCATACATCTCTCCTGGGAGTGATGTATATATACTTAAATTTTTATCTGCACGAATCCCATCTGCTGTTCCTTCTTTTAACTTCGGTATAGATGTATATGCTTTCTTTCTAAGTTCTTCATCATTTTTTGTATATATATAAAATGAGTTTCTGTTTTCTGTTGTATCCAATATTGCTGTATTTATTCCCATTGATGAAAACAGAGCTCCTAAGGAATTAACAATAAACGATGTGCCATTTTTGCTTGTACCAACAAAAGCAACTATTTTTCTATCACTTGTTAATAATCTTTCCAGATCATAATCTATTTGGTTGCCATAGTTTGTATCTGTTTTTTCTATTTGATTGTTTTCATAATTGTTTGTGTTATAAGTATTAGGTTCGTAATATTGAATGTTTTGTTTGTTTTCTGTCTCTTTATCTTCCTCATCTAACCCTGGTAAAGTTATGTCTTCATTTGATAAATTGTCATTTGTTTTTTCTTCTCCTATAGCAAATAAGTTTATATCTGTTTTTTCTTCTTGATTTTCTTCATTTTCTATTTCAAATAGGTTTACATCTTTTTCTATTTTTTTTGGCCTTCCCCTTTTCTTTGCAGGTATATCACTTTCCTCTATTTCAGGTACAACTTTTTTTGGTCTTCCTCTACTTTTTCTTGGCTCTGCTTGTGGTATTTCATCTAGTTGCTGTGTTTCTTGTTCTATTTGGGTTTCTTCAGGTTTTGCCACTTCTGTAACTACATCGCTTTTATTTCTATTTTCTTCTAGTTCTTTTAGCTGTCTTTCCACCTCTACTGTTTTTTCTTTTTTTACAACAGACGGAATAATAATAGGTTTTCCTGTTAAAGGATTACTTATTCTTTTTTCTATTGCTTCAATTTTTAAACTGTTTTCGCTTTGAATCTTTCTTTGCTTTTCTTGCTTAGGTGTATATCTTTTTTCTATATTAGAAGTGTTATTTTTCTTGTATTGTTTGTCCCCAAACATAACAACTTGTTGATACTTAGGCGACTTTGCTTCTAATACTGCTTTTACATTTAATGGCAAAAATTTGATAATTATTCTTAGTTGTGCATCCGTATATTGCGAAGCAATATTATTAAAACTTTCCACATATTTTTCTTCATTTTTGCCTATGGATTTATAATGTTTTAATATGCTTTGTATTTCATTTTCATTAACATCTGTATCATTTTCTGCTTGATAATTTACTTCTTCTGAGTCAATTTTGTAATATAGCTTTGCTTCCTTTTTAGTTCTCGGATTGCTTATTAATTTGCATACTTCTTCAACACTTCTATCTTTTCCTATTAAAGCACTATAAATTCCAATTCCAAAAAGTTTTACTAACAGTGCATCTGATTTAGAGCGTCTGTCGCTACATATTAATATAATTTGTGCCTCTTTTTCTCCATTATCTGTTGCTTCATCACTAATACTATCTAATTTTTCAAATAAAAATTTATCTATTGTGTCATAGTTATTATTTGCAAATGGTTCTAAATCTTCACTTATAACAATTCTATCATATGATTTGTCTTTTTGCATTTCTTTTATTATTGCATTAAAATAATAAACATTTTTATATGATATTATTTCCTTATAGTCTTTTTGGTATTTCTTTACAATTGCTTCAGACACATTTTCATTATTAACTGCAAATAATACTTTCATTTGTTTAACCCCTCCAACCTTTTACTACAATAGCAAATACAAGTGGTAATACTTGGCATATAACAAATATAGTTACAAAACCTACTAAAGAGTAAAAGCCTTTATCTCTTGTATCTAGTTTACGAATACCTATAACATATTGGTAAATTGCAGAAAGTGCAACACCTAAAAAGCAAAATGGTATGCTATAAATTTGTACTTTCTTTAATATGAACGCTGTCAATCCGTAAGATTCACTCCCATAACGTTCTATGTAATCATCTAGCTCTCGTTGGGTTTTTTCTTTCATTTGTGAAATTTCTCCTATCATATTTACTTCATTATTTACTGTATTTGTTGCTGTTGCATATACCACAGTGGTTTCTAATATCATAAATATAATTGTTACCCCTAGTAGTATTTTTTTCATACGGATTATCCCCCTTTTTGGTTGTATTTTTTACTTATATAATAATACAATAATATCAAGAAAATAGCAAGCAATATTTGCCAAAAAAAATTTTCAATTGTTTTTGGCAAATATTTTTAATTAAATTAAAAGTACCCATTAGGTATTAATTTGCTTAATACCTAATGGGTACTCTATATAAATTGTGTGCATATATTTATTTAGTTAGTTTTAGTAAAACCACATTTCTCCACATCCCCAACAAACTTTGCTTTTTGGCTCAATATACCATACTGCATTATGTCTTTCAGTTATTTGTTGCTGGCAATTTCTACATGTTCGTGTATGGTTCCCATTAATATTTTGATCAATGAAAGTAACATTCCAGTTATGCCCAATTGCTGCCGGTGCTGATTGTGTTTTTGAGCCACCACATGTCGTACACGTAGCCGTTTGCACTCCTGCCGCCTCACAAGTTGCCGGAGTTGTTTGAACCCAATTTCCCCAAGCGTGGGCTGCTTGTTCAATTGCACCACATGAGCAAGTTCGTCTATGTGTTGTATCATTTATTTTTACCCATCCTCCAAATGAATGTCCGGTTGCTGCCGGTGCTGATTGTGTTTTTGAAGCCGCACATGCCGTACACGTAGCCGTTTGCACTCCTGCCGCCGTACAAGTTGCCGGAGTTGTTTGAACCCAATTTCCCCAAGTGTGGGCTGCTTGTTCAATTGCACCACATGAGCAAGTTCGTCTATGTGTTGTATCATTTATTTTTACCCATCCTCCAA